>VFGZ01000001.1 GCA_009392215.1 SAR202 cluster bacterium
TATTCGACAGCATTTTCTCGTAAAGATGGTTATTAGGTGCGCATACTACTGTGGGCATATCGGCACCCAATAACGCGTTCACACCATGCTTCATTTCTCCTGCGGGATAGCCTTCGGCATGAATATATGCAAGTTCTTTCATCTTTAGTGCACCTTCAAGTGCAATGGGAAGTTGTGAACCACGCCCGAGGTACAAAAGATCAGTAAATTTGGCTAAATGCTTAGCAACGTCTGATGTCTCACCATTTCGATCAAGGGTAGAAGCAACCAAAGAGGGTAATGTAGATATTTGTTCAACGAGTTGTTTGACACGGTCAGCATCAATTGCCGATCGAACTCTGGCAAGAAATATCGATACCTCCAGTAAAGTCGTCATGCTCGCAATCATCGTCTTCGTTGACGCCACACCTATCTCTTGACCGGCGTGTATAGGCAAGGCGAAATCGGCAATCCTCGCAGCCTGAGAACCCTCCTGTTCAAGAACCACTATCTGGGAAGATCCTTGTTGACTTGCATATTCCATCGCAGCAAGAGTGTCTGCCGTTTCACCTGATTGCGTCACCGCGATAATGAGAGTGTTCGAACCAATAACCGGGTTACGATATCTAAGTTCGCTTGAATTCTCCGCGCTTGCTGGAATCCGTGCCAACGATTCGATCATGGAAGCACCAAACATACCAGCATGCAGAGAAGTTCCCATACCTGTGATTAAAACTCTGTCGATTGATCTAATCTGGTTGGCAGAAAGTGTAATTTCGGGCATTTCTAACTCGCCCGAAACCAAGTTGACCCTGCCCCCAATTGCCCCCTGGATAGCTTCAGGCTGTTCAGCAATCTCCTTTGACATAAAATCCGCATATATCCCCTTCTGAGCAGCCTCGAAACTCTGGTTGGTTTTAACTGGTTTCCCCTCGATAGATTTACCGTTAAAATCAAATAATCTGAAAGATCCTCTTTCGATCTCAACCACATGACCAGATTCGAGATATACGACTTCTGCGGTGTGTGAAAGAAGGGCTACAGTGTCCGAGGCCATAAAGGCTGAATCTTCGTTTTTACCGACCACGATTCCACCAGCATTACCAAGTCTCAAACCGACGACCTTGCTAGGCTCCGAGGTAGCTACAGCGATTACAACAGTATTGCCTTTGAGATGACCAACTGTCTTAACAAGAGAATCACGAAGACTATGTCCGGCTGCAAGGTAGTTGCCGGCTAAATGGGCAATAACTTCGGAGTCAGTCTCAGAACTAAGCTCTACACCAGAATCAAGTAATTCATCTCTAATATCAAGAAAATTCTCGATAATCCCGTTATGAGCGATTGAAATAGAACCATCAACGGACGAATGGGGGTGAGAATTAGCATGATTAACCACACCATGAGTAGCCCATCTTGTGTGACCAATTCCAACCAACCCGAAAAGCTGATCATCAGTAACAGCGCTATGAAGATTATTTAAAGAAGCCTTGTGATCTCCGCGCTTTCGTGTCTCTATGCTGCCAGACTCGGTAATAACGGAAATTCCCGCAGAATCGTAACCACGATACTCAACTGAACGAAGCCCATCCAACAAAATGGAAACGGCATTCACACTACCCGCATATGCAAATAGTCCGCACAACTAGGCAACTCCCTTATCAATACTATGTACGTAATCCAAAGTGTTAGGTGTATTCATATCGGTCACATCTGCGTATTCACCGCGTTGAGCCTCCGGAAGCATCCTTGAAATTCTGGACATAATTTCGGTTGTAACATCTGCAGCTATACTTCTCGGAGTTCCAACATCTGAACCGGTCGCAACAAACGGCTTGCCAATTTTCAATTTAAGGGTTGCAGTTGGCTTCAAAACCTTCAAAGGGTTTTGGAGGTTTTCTGAACCAGTCAACGAGACCGGAACAACTGGAACCCCAGTTGATATTGCTATACGAGCAAGACCATGTTGTGCCCGCAGTAATCCACCGCTCTTACTTCGGGTACCTTCTGGAAAGATAATGGCTATTCTACTTTCACGTAACAATTGATGGGTTATCCAATTGAGCGCCCTAATATCAGCACGTCGTCTATTTACGGGAAAAGCTCCGTATCCTCTCATAAGGGTCGATCCAATCCGGTACTTGAACAACTCCTGTTTTGCAAGGAAAACCGGAGGTCGTGGTAGCACCGCAGCCACTATTGCAGGATCAAGATTCGAAAGATGATTTGATGCAACTAGGAGCGGTCCGCATTTGGGTATGTTCTCCTGTCCCTCAACAGTGAAATCTGAAAACCAGCGAAGAGTAAGTTTGAATCCAAAATTACACGGAGGAAACAACCACTGCCCCATCAGATAATTCCCATTGATAACTCAACCATATGAGCAACCACCTCGTTCAATGAAAGATCATCAGTATCCAACATGTGAGCATCGCTCGCAGGCTTCAAAGGAGAATCTTGTCGAGACGAATCAATTCGATCGCGGTTCTCAATCGAAGATAAAATATCTGCCAAATCCACTTCAGTGCCGTCTGCTATGAATTCGCTGTACCGTCTGTTTGCTCTGGTCTCGGCTGAAGCAGTCAAAAAAATCTTCAAGGGTGCGTTTGG
>VFGZ01000002.1 GCA_009392215.1 SAR202 cluster bacterium
GACTTCAACTCAGTATGCCAACGTAGCTCAGTGGTAGAGCAGCTGTTTCGTAAACAGCAGGTCGGCAGTTCAATCCTGCCCGTTGGCTCCATCTGAAATTGAACTCGGTGATCGTCTTCACCCGGTTGCTCAAACTTATTGTGGCATTTCCTGAAGTTGCTAGATCACTCCGGTTGTGTAGGTTTGGGCGACCCCCAAATAATGAGGACTTTTAATTTGCTACTACCGATGTTTTTGAATCCGTGATCAACACCGTGCGGTACCAAAACAGAATCTCCTGCCGTCACTAAGATTTTTTCATCTTCCGCGTACATAACGGCTTCACCTTCCACAAAGTAATAAAACTCTTCTAGTTCCTGGTTGTCACCATGTCGATGCATTCCTTCACTGGCGCCAGGGTTCAATACCCAAATAGCTGCTTTGATAGGCAGTTGAAATTGTTTTTCGAATAATTGGCAAACATCAAAAGTCCCTTCGCCATCGTGGTATGCGGGAATTTGAGAAATATTGCTGGAATCTGTTTGTTTGTAATACTTCATTTGAAGGTGTTCCATGTGATGCGTTTATAGGTCATGTTATCTTCTTGTTTGGCTACCTCCCTGCCCTTCATTCCAAGTCAAACCTATGACGTTTCTACTTGCCGTATTTTTCTCGAGACTATGTTTCAACAATCTTGGCGACCGATTCCCTCCAAATCGACAACAATTTCAACTGGAGAGTTACGGGCCACGATCAAAATAAGGTTTTCCGTTTCAGATGTGTTTACTGGTTGGTGATTGGCATCTGGTGGAACGAAGATGAAATCACCAGCAGTGATTTGTTCCTCTTTTTCAAGGTTTGACCCAGACAAGAAAACACCGTGTCCGCTTAAAACGTAAATCGCTGATTCACAATTAACATGGTAATGGGCATTGGAACATCGACCCGGCGGAACGGTTGCAATTGCCATATGTATTCCGGTTGAACCTGTAAGTAGTTCCGATACTCCAGCGAGTCGGTTCATAGCTCCTGACTTGATTTCTATTTCACGGTTTTGCGGTTTTGTGATGATGATTTTGTTTTCTGTGATGTGCTCATTGATCACGGTTATATTTCACCTCCAATTACATAAAGATTTTCATTGTTGGCAACTAAATAGTTGATTTCAAAGTTGATATTCCACTTGCTGCGCAGGTTTCATCTTCTTCAGGAGTACCGCCTCCTACGCCACAGGCCCCTATCACTTCGCCATCTCTGATGATAGGAAGAGCGCCTTGGCCCATAACGAATCGCCCTCCCCACTGTATTTCAAGGGCTCGGAATGTGGGTCTTTTAGATCTTTCCTCCAATTCGCCCGTAGGCTGGCCAAATATCACCGATGCCACAGCTTTACCTTTGCTTCCATCAATAGCCAGTATTAACGCACCATCCATTTTCTGCATAGTCACCAGATTTAATCCGGAATCTACGACAGAAACCGCAATCTTTATCCCCAACTCCTGCGCCTTGTTTATCGCCGCTTCACAAATAGGCTTAGATTCTTCTAGTGTTATATGAGTCATTTATTTCAACCTTGATTAATAGATTTGAACTTTATGTGAACTTTTATATGTGTAGGTCTTGGGTAGCAGGTGCAAGCAAAAAGCGATCACTCAGTAAACTATTAAATCGATTTATATGGAAATGGATTAACGAATGCCTCTGAATGTAGCGCTTGCTGAACCAGAAATCCCACAGAACACTGGCAACATTATTCGTTTATGTGCGAATTCCGGTTCTAGATTGCACCTTGTAGAGCCACTCGGGTTTAACTTGAGTGAGAGAGGCTTACGCCGGGCATCACTAGATTATGCCGACCTGGCAGATGTAACTGTCCACAAGACCTTTGATGGATTACTGGATTCGATTGATCCTACTCGCATCTTTGCTGCGACTCTGGATGGAAAGATTCCCTATCATGAGATCAATTATCAGGAGGAAGATACGGTAATATTCGGCTCAGAAAGCAGGGGTCTGCCAGTCAGCATTACTTCGAAGTTCAACCCAGAAAAGTGCATCAGAATTCCGATGATGCCGTCAAATAGGAGCATCAACCTATCTAATGCAGTTGCGCTAGTGGTTTACGAGATGTGGAGACAACTCTTATTTGTAGGCGATGAGTTCCCATTGAAAACTGAGCCTTCTGAAAAATATTTTTCCTGATTTCAAGTTTGAGTATGAAACGGTTTTAACAAAATACTCTTTTCATCCCTTCGAATCGAAAGAGTCTCCGAGGCTGCCAAGCACTTGTTCCGTTTTCCAAACCTGGGTGTATACACGCGCTAATCCAGAAAGGGCGGCTATGTGGTGTTCCTCTTGGAATGTAGCTGTGGCGTCCTCGACTACTATCACGTTATAACCGCGATCGGCTGCATCTCGACCGGTAGTCTCTACACACATGTCAGTTGCTGCTCCGGTTATCACAAGCGTTTCCAAATTTAAATTGTTTAAGAGTTGGTCAATACCAGTTCCGTTGAATGGACTAGAGGAATTCTTGTCGATAACCAATTCGTGTGGCAAAGGTGCGAGTCGGTCAACTATTTGATGCTCAAAACTTCCGGCACTCCACATAGCTGGACGACCGGTAGTGTCCTCTGCATCAGCGTCACGTCGTTGGCGACGTTTTATCATGTCCCTACCATCAGGCAGAAGAGCTCCGTGACGTGTATAAATGACTTCAAGGTTATGCTTTCGAAATGAGTTTATAAGTCGACGGGCATTTGGAATCATTATCTCCTGAACACGATGGTCGTAATAACCTCCGGTTTCTGGAATCCGCTTATTGAGCATTTCAATAAGCCCTGAATTGGTATCTGCCAGATAGTTCTGTATGTCGATCACACATAGCGCGGTTCGACTCCAGTTAATCTCGAAAGTAGGCCAAGGGAAGACCCAGTCCTGCAAGGTTTCGGGTGAGTCTATTTCGAATGAAGCCATAGATTTTAACTTTCTGGTGAATTTGACTGTTCGCAGCTATAAACCAGACCGTAAGGTAAGACACTACCGTCGAGTCCGCAAATCCTTATGGTG
>VFGZ01000003.1 GCA_009392215.1 SAR202 cluster bacterium
AGCTTTGGCTTGTGCTAGATCACGCACATTGACACCGACATGTCTGAGCATAAAAAACTTCTCCTTTCGGTCTCCCGGTCCCCTTGCTACCCATAACCTAACTAAACCACAGCATTAAGTTTGTCTAAGGCCTCCGGTGACGGGAAGACTACCTTATAATCCCAGCATGATAATTCCAGCATGATTTCTACGGTGGAGCCCACGTATGAAGCGCGATTTTAAATTTATCGAAGACATCCCAAATGATTTTGTTGAAATCATCCATAGCCTCCTCCGTATCGACGTCCATGCCACCAATTTTTTGACACTTACTCCATACGACGGTCTAGAGGGCGGGACACCCTGCAACAATGTAGCGATAATCTCCGGTGCAAGATCAACAAGTCATCGCGAGATGTTTCATACTCCGTTACATATTCCAATTTGAAACTAACTCATTCAGTTGAATAACCAGGGCCAACAGACAAACCCAAATGCCCCTCAGAACATCATCTGAGGACTTCCTTTGTCGTAGTTACTTGGACAAATAACTCTTACCCCAATTGTCTAGTTCCCTTCTCCTGGCATGATGAATGTTATTAATGAGCCTAGATGGCCAGTATCTCGGGCATGATGGTTTGTAATCCTTCAAGGGTTTCCATCGTACCTTCATGGATGCCGGCCGTGGGTCTTCGCACAGCCGCTATATTGATGCTGACGCTGTCAAACCCTATATCCTTTATCATTTGAAACTTTTTTAGGCAATCACTCGGAGTACCTGCGATAGCGAATTTGTCGATAAGTTTAGGAGTAATCAGGGTGTTCAATTCTTCAGGATAGACAACATTGGATTCGAAATACCAGCCGCTTGCTTGGTTCGCGAGGTGTCTGATTGATTCGTACTCCTCCCTGGGCATAGTCGATTCATCATAGCTTCCGAGGGTTGAATAATGAGCGGTATAAAGTACTACACTTCTAAGAGCCGCTTCTCGATCATTAGAGATGCATACGGTAACCCTCGGTGAGATTTCTATTTCATCTAACTTACGGCCTGCGTTTCCTGCACCTTCTTCAATCCAACTTACGTACTGAGAAAGTGCATGCCTTGAAATTTCTCTAGCCCCAATTACAACTCCATCAGCTAAATTCCCAGCTAGTTTGCAAACCTGCTCGCTCCTAGTCCCAATGACAATTGGGATTTCTGCGGTCAGCTCTTGGGGAAGTGCTACCTTGTCAATCGTAAAATAATTTCCATGAAATTCGACTGCTTCTCCAATGAGGAGCCTTTTGAATATCAAAAGAAATTCTTCCAATATCTTCGCAGGGTTCGCTTTGGAGAACCCTAGCTGTGATATTCCAGAACCTACACCAATACCAAGAAACATTCTTCCTGTCGATATCTCGTTCAGAGTCGCAAAACTAGCTGCTGTGGAGACAGGGTGTCTTAGATATGGATTAGTGACCAAAGGGCCGATCAAAATCTGGTTAGTGTTTTGCGCACAAATCGCCATAGTTGAATAAACGTCCCTGAACAAAACAACATCAGATATACCAAGACGTGTCGCTGAAAAATCTTCGATCAATTCAACTTGTTCAAGTGTTTGATGAATGGGCGAAACAGGAGTGATTTCTACTTCGACGTTCATTGGATGTTTTTTACCCTGAGTGGATGTAATTACAGATTCATATATGACTAATGTACCGGCATTTTTCGATACCTGAATGGTAATCTAGTTCATACGTCCATACGGCTTTAGAGTCGGATATTAGAACTAAGGCGTTCTGGATAGCTGTACTAAACGTGACATCATCCTACGTGCTCGGTTGTATCTGAAGCTTTTCGCACCCTCGCCCAATGTGCTGCTAATTCGTTCATTTGTTGAAGAATTCATGAAGTTTATTCTGACGATAGTTGAAAATTCGTTCTATGTCATTCCTGACGAACAATCGATCGACTATGAAACCACCCGGGACTTCGTAATCAATCGTGTCTCGGACCAAAGTCCGCCCGGGTAACTCTTCGAATTCATGGATGTGGGACCATGACCGGTAAGGGCCTTTGGTCTGTATATCAATAAACCTGAAAGGGGGGCTCCACTCAGTAATTTTCGACTGCCAACTGACTGGTACCCGGTGAATCCGTAAACGATAATCGATGGTGGTTCCAGTCTTGATTTCTAAAGGCTGTTGAGTGACTATCTTGAAATGCAACCATGGCGGGGTTAACGTCTCAAGATTATCCGGGTTGGAGAAAAATTTGAAAACTTCGTCTATGGGAGCGTTTACCTCGGTCTCGGTTTGATATCGATGAGCGTGTTTTTTCCTCCTTTCACGAGTGAAACCCAAATCTTCCAATGCTAGCCTGAGCTCTGGAAACCGATATGAATGAAAGTCAAGTGAGCTTGTCGCACGTCGACTTGCCGTTAATTCAAAGGCCATCTCCCCAAGAATAGTGTTGATTGCAAATTCCGGTACGCGTAAAAAACGAGGGCGGTGCAAAACTTTTGCTAGAACGTCGGCAAATTGAGCCTGAGTCACTTCCCCCGGTGCAGCTGCAACCACCGGTCCACTTGCCACGTCTCCGTCCACTAAAGTTTCGATTAAATCTAGTGCGTCTTCTATATGAACCCACGGCCACCACTGTGATCCGGTACCAATTTTGACCCCTAACCCGAGTCGCCAGGCAGGGAGGAGATTCTTGAGTACTCCTCCATGTGGACTCAGTACCAATCCGAAACGGATTGGGTAAACTCTAGAACCAGCAGCTATAAGAGGCTCCCAGCCTCTTTCCCACTCTTGGACCACATTAGGCAAGAATCCTTGACCAGGGTCCGAGTCTTCCGTTAATACTTCATCACCTCGGTCACCGTAATAACCCACAGCACTGGCTGAAACTAACTGGCTTGGAGGATGACGAAGTGAAGTGAGTGCTTCAGAAAGATTACGGGAAGCAGCGGTCCTACTCTGGAGGATGTTTAATTTTTTTTTACGGGTCCATCTACCCTGTATAGGTGCCCCAGCCAGATTTACGACAGCATCTATGCCTTCGAGAGATTCCAACGGAGGTAGGCCTGTTTCGGCGCGCCATTCATAAATAGACACGGTTGATGGAAGGATGGTTCGAGCGTGTGAAGGCCGTCGGGAAAGGACCGTTAACGAGTCATTCCTTGCTAGTAAGCGGTCTACTAGTGATCTACCGATCAGACCGGTTCCACCAGTAATTAAGATTTTCATAATTCATACTACCTAAGCATCGAATTGTTCGGTTAGGTGTCAGGAAGATATAAGGACTATGTAGCAAATTCATTTCTGTATTGTAGGTACGATCTTGACGTTTAGCATCAGACAATTGCCTACTGTGAACTGATGTGTAACCCCTTTACAAAAACCGGCTGACTCTTAGTCGCTAGGTTCTCGGTGCGAT
>VFGZ01000004.1 GCA_009392215.1 SAR202 cluster bacterium
AGCAGAACTGGTTTTAAGAAATAATATTCCAGATGAAATTCAATCACTCGGAGTCAATTCTTCTGATCTATCACCTAACAGGATTCGTTCTTTTTTGTTTAAAATCTAAACACTAAATAAAGATTTAACTGATTTAGCAATTACTTTACTCCTATATCTATGGATTTAAACATACTAATAATTTTGGATGATATCTTATTATCATCTTTCTTCCTTCATTGGTAATTTTTATCTACTTATAGATTTTTAATGATTTGATTAATGCATAGAATCTATAATGTATTTCTAATATTTTTTTTGTTCCAAAATCCTATTCTACTGCTGAATAACCAATCATTTGATAAATTTTTTAGAGAGATTATTATCCCGGAGCATCCAGCTCCTGCATCTCAAATTGGACTTCTCTTAAATCATCTCCTTGAATTCCTTGGCGGTAATGAGGTTGTGGTTCTGAATAAATAGGTTCATATTCTTCCATTATTCAAATCTGCGTCCAGTCGAGGATTACCTTTCCTGCAGAACCTGCCTTCATTGCTTCAAAACCATGTTTAAAATCTCCAAAATTAAAGTGGTGGGTTATAATGTTTGAAACGTTCAATCCGTTTTGTAACATGGCGATCATCTTGTACCAGGTCTCAAAAATCTCGCGACCGTAAATGCCTTTTAAAGTGATGGCTTTAAACACAATCCGGCTCCAATCGATAGGTTTTTTACATGGTGGGATACCAAGCAAAGCGATGCGCCCACCCATCACCATGGACTCAATCATTTGATCGAGTGCGATCTCATTACCGGACATTTCCAACCCAACATCGAAGCCTTGCGTGATTTTTAAGCGAGCCTGAACATCTGCAAGCTCGTCTTTTGTTACATTAACCGGCGTTATGTCAGAAACCTTTGTCGCCAGATCAAGGCGATCTTGGTTTATATCTGTGATCACCACATTGCGAGCGCCTGCGTGCCGTGCAACAGCTGCTGCCATAATGCCGATAGGGCCTGCGCCTGTAATCAAGACATCTTCACCAACAAGGTCAAACGATAGGGCTGTGTGAACTGCATTACCCAAGGGATCTAGGATCGCACCGATATCGTCACTGATCTCATCTGGCAAAGCTACTACATTGAAAGCAGGTAGCCTTAAATATTCAGCAAACGCTCCTTGTTCGTTCACACCAATGCCCCGTGTTTCGGGATCTAGATGAAATTTACCTGCTCGGCTCTGACGTGATTTTTTACCGATAAGGTGACCTTCACCGCTACACCTTTGCCCCAATTTAAGACCCTCTACATTTCGTCCAAGCTCAACAATTTCACCTGCGAATTCGTGACCTGTGATCAACGGTAGAGGGACTGTCTTCTTGGCCCATTTATCCCAATTCCATATATGGATATCTGTACCACAAATGCCTGTTTTATTAATGCGTATTAGCACATCATCCGGCCCTGTCTCTGGCACAGGCTCTATTTGCAACCAAAGACCCTCCCTTGCGTGTGCTTTAACCAGCGCTTTCATTTCATTGTTCATTTTAGTACTCCAACGGCCTTGCCTGCGATCTCAAATGCAGCCAAAGCACGATCCAGATCGGCTTTGGTTAAAGAAGCATTCATTTGTGTTCGAATGCGGGCCTGACCGCGTGGCACGACTGGAAAAAAGAATCCACTGACATAGACACCTTCGTCAAACAAAAGCGTAGCCATATCTTGTGCCAGATGAGCTTCGCCAAGCATAACTGGGATAATTGGGTGCTCACCAGGTAACAAATCAAAGCCTAAATAGGTCAAACCAGCTCGCCAGTATGCGGCGTTCTCAAACAATTGGAAACGTAGTGCTTCCCCTTGCTCAACTAACCGAATAGCCTCGATCCCGGCGGCCACTATGGATGGCGGCAAGGAATTTGAAAACAGGTAGGGTCGCGCACGCTGGCGCAGAAGGTCAATCACGGGTTGAGGTCCGGCAATATAACCGCCTATAGTCCCACCAAGTGCCTTTCCGAAAGTGCCTGTCATGATGTCAACATCCACACCAAAATGTGCAGGCGTGCCCTTGCCATTTGGGCCCATAAAACCAGTGGAATGGCAATCATCAACCATGACCAAGGCGTCGTACGTGTTTGCCAGTTTGGTGATCTCAGGAAGATTAGCGAGATAGCCATCCATGCTAAAAACGCCATCTGTGGCGATCATGATGAAACGCGCACCATTGGCTTTCGCCGCCTTCAATTGCATTTCAAGATCACTCATATCGGAATTTGTAAATCGATAGCACTTAGCCTTACACAACCGGATGCCATCAATGATCGATGCATGGTTTAGTGAATCCGAAATTATCGCATCATCCGGCCCAAGGAGTGGTTCAAACAAACCACCGTTCGCATCAAAGCATGTAGCAAATAGGATAGAATCGTCTTTGCCCAAGAAACTGGCCAGACGTGTTTCAAGGTCACGATGCAGATCCTGGGTGCCACAAATGAACCGGACCGAAGCCATACCAAAACCCTTAGTTCGCATAGCACTTGCCGCGGCCTCAATCAGGTCAGGGTGATTTGCCAACCCAAGGTAATTATTGGCACACAGGTTAATAACGGACTTACCATCCGCGATGATCTGTCCCGCTTGCGCGGAAGAGATAAGACGTTCACGCTTAGTCATCTGCTCAGCATCAATTTGCTCAAGCGTATCGGTCATGTTATTAAAAAATGCTTTGGTCATAGCGTCCTCCATTTCAGAAAGCTAACATAACGCATATATATCTGCAATAACGGATATTTACTGAAGTGGAATATAATCTGTAATGGTGGAATTTATCTAGACACAGTTCACGACCAAAATTGCACGAGTAGGCCCATCAGCCTCTATCTTATGCGCAACATCTGCAGGATAACGCGCAGTATCTCCTGTTTTTAATTTCTCAACATATTCACCACTTGTCACAATCAGGTCGCCTTCAATAACAGTCAAATGTTCTCGTACTCCTTTTGCATGCGGAGGGCTATCCAGCTTGCCATTTTGTCTAAACCGCAATTCGTAGACCTCATGCCGACCGGCATCTTCAGGGGGGGAAATAATACGGATCAAGCAACCATTTCCATGATTTTCGATCTCGGGAACATCATTACTGCGTATTACCTCAACGCGACTTTGTAAATCATCCTCAAGAAGTCCCGCGAAATCGACCTTAAGCGCCTTTGTCAAGTTCCATAGCGTCGAGATTGTCGGAGACGATACACCTCGCTCAATCTGGCTTACCATGCTGCGTGAAACGCCCGACAACTTGGCCACAGCTTCAATTGACAACCCCTTAGCCCGTCGTGCCTCTTTTAGACGAGTTGGCAGTAGAGATAATATTGCGTCTGAATTTTCCATAATAACGGATGGTAACAACTTGCCATCTTCCGCTGCAAGATTTTCGGGCTCGAGTCCCCCATGTATTTGCAGATGGACATCCTAGTGATTAGAGGGC
>VFGZ01000005.1 GCA_009392215.1 SAR202 cluster bacterium
GTACTAGAGACCTAGCTGGCTATGTACTTGAGATGACTGATGGTGGCAAGGAGTTGATAGATGCCCTGGTGTCCATTGCTAGGGGTGTCATGCCTAACGTAGCTGTGCAGAAGGCTCTAGGCCCAGGAAGGACCAGCAGGTGCGGCCAGCAGACCAGCTAAAAGCTATAGAGATGCTGTTAGACCGTTGCTTTGGCAAGTTTCCACAGCAACTAGACATAGCCCATAGCGTCACTGATAGGCCACTGGAGCGTTTGTCTGACGAGACGCTAAGGCTGTTGGTGGAGAACGCTAAGGGGCTTGAGGAAGGTACCAGCGTGGTAGAAGGACAGGTAGGCTTGGAACACGCACAATTGTGAATTATGAAAGCCCCTTCGATTGAAGCGGCTTTCATACCTTGATTCAGGATCTATCTAGCGTGATCACGCCGAAACAACGCCTGCTTTTGTGGTGGCATGTAGCTGCGCCCGGCATTGCTGTGCCAACATTTTGCCCAATTGTTTGTAGTTAGCGACTCCGGTCATAGTGGTAGCATCACCCTTTTCATTGGTGTAGTGACCTTTCTTGGAACCGGGTTTAGTGAACCAAAAGTCGTAGGATGCAATCTCGGATCCGCTCATCATACCTTCGACCTCGTCGTTCCGATAGCCACATCATATTATCAAATGGACTTCGCATAGTTACGTAGATACCGCCGGCGCCAGTCAGTAATCTGATAAGATTCAAATGTTCCAACCGGTCAATAAGGGGGAGGTGTTATGCCTGGTGCGACTATTAATGTCGGGAACGTCCAAATCACAGCGGTACACGACAATGAAGGTGCTTTGCCATTGGCCATGGTGTTTCCGGGGGTAGACGCTGAATTATGGGCACCATATCAAGAAAGGTATCCCGAGTGCTTCAAAGGGGACAACAATGAAATCTTTGCTGCACATTTTGATTGTTATGTTGTTCGCTCCGAAGGACAGACAATACTGGTGGATACCGGGGCAGGGAGTATGGCAACTAACCCTGGGACTGTTACTGCATTTGCGGGAGGAGTCGATGGTAGGCTTTTACTGGATATCCAGGAGGCAGGGGTCAACGTAGCTGATATAGACACTGTCTTCTTCACTCATTTACATCCTGATCACGTAGGGTGGAACGTCAACAATGACGGGCCGTCGCCTGTGCCAGCTTTTCCAAACGCTAAATATATTTTTCACCAAGATGACTGGGAGGCTTTTCGGCCACCTAAAGATAGCGAGGTATTTGGATTAACTTTTTGGGAAGAAACACTTGCTCCTTTGGAATCCGCAGGCGTCACGCAACCTTTATCTGGGGAACAAGCAATTACCTCCGAGATAACTGCTATTCTCACACCGGGACACACTCCTGGGTCCATGAGTTTGGCCATTAACTCAGGAGGAGAGAAAGCCCTTGTCATGGGCGATGTGTTCCACGGGCCCGCTCAAGTCAGCGAGCCGAGCTGGGTTTTCGCCTTCGATGCTGACCCGGATATGGCGGTTCAATCCAGGAATCGAATGTTGGATCGCGCTCAAGCTGAAAACGCTATTGTGGCCATATGCCATAGTACGGGATTTGGACGCGTCGTATTGCAAGAAGGTAGACGATATTGGCAGGGTTTATAGCGCCTATATTGCAAGAACGACGCGGGCCTCGCTTCCTTTTGCAGCAAGATCTGGCAGGTATTCAGATCCCCCTCGAATGAGGGGGATCTTCTCGTTTCTGCGACACCCCCATCGGAAAGGCAACGGGGTGGGGTACTGTTGACGGTGGGGAGTGAGGAAAAAGCTTGGGGCAAATCCCTTTTCAATCATGGCTTCCGGAATAGGATGTTAGACTTTGCCCGGGTTCCCTTAAAAGAAAACGACCCCCTGTTGGATCTCGCTTGGGCCCAGCCCCATATCTCTGATCTGTTGCTGTAGCTTGGTGAAAAAATCGAATCGGGTTCTACCCCTGCTTGCTACAGCAGCAGCGGGGCTAGGTTTCAAATCGTATTTCTTGTTATGCAGACCAGAGCCATTCTCAAGAACGTCTTTCAGGTCATTTACATATTCAAAATTAATGGCACCCTGCTCCCGGGCCAATCGGACGAAGGTTCTTGAAGGCACATTGCCCTCGATCATACAAGGTATAACCGCTTTGATCTCGCCTCCGGGAAAGAGTATGCGCTCCATTTCCCTCAGTAGCTCAGGTAGAGCCTTTGTCGAGACTTCTTGGATTATATTAAAGCAAGTGATGAGGTGGAGTGATGAGGAACGAAGAGATAAACCATCAAGAATGTTCCCTTGCAAGAGACTAACTCGACGACCCAATTTCCTATCTCTCAGCGTGGATTCCATGCACAGCAGTATTGGATTATTGAGCCGATCATCTTTCTAATGAGATTCAAACTATTCTGGAAATGGTGCGTTTGGATCCCATAAACGGCCACCAACTATAGTTCTTTAAGATCGATGCCATACTCGGTACTAACAAAGTACGAACAACAAACGTATCAATTAGAACGCCGAGCATAACCGCCATTCCGAGTTGAAACACATCTCTCAGCGGTAATGTCGTAAGGACCGCAAAAGTGCTAGCGAGTATTATCCCAGCTGAAGTAACTACCCCTCCAGTCTTGCCAACGGCTTCTGCTACGCCATCGATATAACCTAGGCGTTCGGTCTCTTCTTTAATCCGGGCAATCACGAATATGTTGTAATCAGCTCCTAACGCGACCAAAAAGACAAATATCCAAATCCCATTGGAATATGCGACTCCGGTTTGGTTAAGAACGTCTTGAAAAATAAAGATCGATATCCCATAAGTGGCTGCATAGGAAATAATCACGCTGAATAGTAAATACAAAGGCGCTATAAGTGCTCTTTGTATTAGGATGAGAACGATAAGAATAGCGAGCAATATTAAAGGCGCTAGCCGCCTAGTGTCTTGGTCGATGACCGTTTTCGTATCAAGTTGTACCGCCGTGTCACCTCCGACAAGTACCTCTATCCCGCGATTGGGACTTGGATTCATTTTAGATTCAATGATCGTTCGGATTTCATCGATTACGGTTAGCCCAGTTACCGAATAGGGGTCTCCAATTAACGAGACGTCTAATCGGCTAACAGAGCCGTCTAGGGAGTTGTACATTTTCAAAGAAGCAGGATCTATTTTTTGGCTGACATTAACGCCATATGGTCTAGTTATTCCTCTGACTTGGTTTACGCCAGGATGCGCTTCGATTTTCTGCGCCAAGTCCTCTATAAATCCTGCATGATCCAACACGTCACGCCCTGGGCTGGAGACAAAAACAGTCGTCAGGGATAAATCCCCAGGCGCAAAACCTTTTTTCAGTAATTCATAACCAGCTTTAGATTCCACGTCATTTGGAAACCCATCGATAAAATTAAAGCTAGGTATCATCCGAAAACTGGGTAATATGGCGATTATCAAAACAGCTGTCGTCACGCAGAACACGGTTTTCGGCCGTTGAACAACAAATCGCCCGATAGATTGCCAACTTGGTATGCTCGTTCGACTTTGGTTGTTATGCACGATTTTGTTAGGCCAGAACGCGAACCGGGACATCAAAACTATGGCAGCCGGCAAGACGGTCAAAGCTACAATTAACATTATTGTGACTGTAATCGCCAACATAGGTCCCATCGTCTTAAAGGACCCAAGCATCGAAAATACTAGAAGAAACATAGCCACTACAGTTGTCATTGACGAGCCGAATATAGACGGCCCTACTCTGCGCATAGCTAAGGTCATCGCTTGAAATCGGTTATTGGTGCCAGTTATTTCCTCCCGGTATCGGGATACGATAAAGAGGACGTAGTTAGTTCCGACACCAAACAACAAGACGGACATGATTGAGGTCACTTGGTCATTTAGGGGCAGACCTGTTGAGTCCACGACAAGCGCTGCCACAAATCGGGCAACCATTAATGCCGAGACCAGGATAAGCAGGGGTATGAATACAAGTCCTGGCGATCGATATATGACAAACATAATCACAAGGACTACCAAGACCGTTACTAATGTGATCCGAATATCAATTGATTGAAATATCTTTACAGCGTCACGAAGGATAGTCGCCGGTCCGGTCAATTTTGCTTCAATTTCGAGTTGTCCTCCAATTCGATGTGCTTCTTCAACAGCCGTATCGATTGCTTGGGCAAAAGCCGGGTCTGCGGGGGAACCCGTGACTTTAAACGGTATTGCCAAGGTAGTTCCGCCAGGAGATTTAAAGGATTCAACTTGACTGGTTCCACCTTGTGTCGGTAATGGTTCGAATACGACTCCAGGCAACACGTCAGAGCTTAGGAAATTTGTAAATTCTTCGATTGCTATCACTTGGCGTTCATTGAACCCATCTTGAGCATGGAACACTGCTATTGCTGGTATACCATCATCCATAGGATATTTCTCTCTTAGTATCTCTAACGCTCGAACCGATTCCACTCCGACAGGGAGAAATTCTTCTTGCTCGTTAGTGGTCACTTCGGACATCGGAGGAGAAACGGACGCTAGAGTGATGATTATGGCAACCCAAATCAAAAGAGTGATGATTGCTGACCAGGTACTTTTAAATGGAAAATTCACGTTTGTTCTGTTACAC
>VFGZ01000006.1 GCA_009392215.1 SAR202 cluster bacterium
CCTCGTTCCAACAACTCCTCATGTGTCCCGTATTCAACGACTTTACCCTCGTTCATCACTACTATTAAATCTGCGGTCATAACGGTGGATAATCTGTGGGCTATAACCAGCGTCGTCCTGTTTGAGGCCAATTTATCGAGCGCAGTCCTTACTGCGTACTCATTAACTGCATCAAGGTGAGATGTTGCTTCATCCAGCACGAGTATTGGAGCATCTTTCAGGAAAGCCCTTCCAATTGAGACTCTTTGTCTCTGACCACCTGATAACTGAGATCCTCTTTCGCCTACAACCGTATCTAGCCCTTCTGGAAGCGTTTTAACGAAATCACTTAGCCCTGCCATCGCGACTGCAGTAGTTACCTCATCGTCCGTAGCAGACGGATTAGCGATCAAAAAATTCTCACGCAACGACGTATTGAAAAGGTAAGTATCTTGGGCTACAAGCGCCAGGCTTTCCCTAAGTTTTGAAAGGACGTAATTGCGCAGATCCTTACCACCAATACTGACTTCGCCAGACTGTGGATCCCAAAATCGCATTATCAGGTGTGCAGCCGTTGTTTTGCCAGCACCGGAAGGTCCGACAATAGCCACTGTCTGGCCTTGGGTTATAGAGAATTCGACTTGGTCGAGCGCTTTGAAGTCAGTGAAATCATAGCTGAAGCCTACATCTTCCAAATGGATTTTTGTATCTACAAGATCGCGTTCATCTCCGTCCGATACTAGTACAGGTTCCAGTTGCACCGCGTAAATCCTTCGGGTAGAACCTATGGTATCTGCAAGTAATCTTCCCACTGTGGATATTTCTGAGATCGGCAAAAAAGCAGACATCGTAATTATCGTTAATAACGGTAATAATCCCGCATCCAGAGACCCTTGTGAAACGAGATATGCTCCAACTATGGCAACCGCCAAACCACCTAATCCCGTGATTAACTCCAAATAAATTTTCTGAAGTGTAAGCTCCCTGAAAAAAGGAATCCTAACTCCGACGTATTCCTGTGCCATACGCATGAATTCATTGCGTCTATGTTCTCCCATGTTGAATGCAGAAACCTCATGCAGGCCCTGAACGGTATCGACGCTATGCGAATTCATTTCACCGAGTTTCTCTCTGGACCTACCTCCTAGCCTATCAACGCGATTTCTCGCTATCAGCGGGCTGATTGCCGTCAGTATCAGGAACGGTGCAGCAACCATCGCAAGAGGCCAGCCGTATATTCCAAGCGTCACAAGGACCGCAGCAGGCACGGCTACTGCCACGAATGCGGGAGCGACGATATGAGCGAAAAAATACTCGACTGTCTCAACGTCCTGAGTAGCCATACTTACGAGATCCCCGGTTCGTCTTCGAACAAGGTAAGCAGGTGCTAGGTGGTCAAGTTTTCTGAAAAGTGAAATACGCATCTCTGAGAGCAACCTGAAAGCCACGTCGTGAGAAACCCAGGACTCGGCCCAATGAAGTATCGCCGTAATCGGGGCCATCACCAGAAGTACAAGTACCAGGTTTTCACGCGGATCACCTGACCTTACGGCAGCTACGATTAGTCCACTGGTTATTCCGACACCAATTAATGTGACGAAACGTGCCAGCCCAAGGAAGAAACTAAGGGATAACTTTTTCCACCAGGGGCGTATTAATCCCATTAAAACCCCGAAGGTTTGAATCCAACCCATACCTTCAGCTCTTAGAATGGCATCAGTAGGTTCCATGTTAACTCGATCATCTATTTGACCGGTGCGAACAGGCGCAACTTCGGTTTTTCTCTCGATCCCTGAGAACTGGTGATTCGTTGACTCAGATTCGGCTGCCTCCTGTGCAGCCATCAAACGAGCGTATTCACCATTTTTGTTTAATAATTCGTCGTGACTTCCCGATTCAACCACCGTCCCTGTCCGCATAACGTGAATTTGATCAGCGTTTTTTACGCTTGAAAGACGGTGTGCTATTACTAAAACAGTTCGACCCTTCATCAGGCGATCGAGTGCGTCTTGTATCACGTGTTCGTTTTCAGAGTCAACCGCTGAAAGTGCTTCATCAAGGACGAGCACTGGTGCGTCTTTTAACAGTGCTCTTGCTATGGCTATCCTCTGGCGTTGTCCTCCCGAAAGTTTAATACCTCTCTCTCCGATTAATGTTTCGTAACCATTCGGCAACCGATTTATGAATTCGGATGCGTTGGCGAGGTCAGCTGCTTTTTCGAGGTCTTTTAGACTAGCGGATTGATTACCAAACCTGAGATTCTCAGCAACGGTCCCATGGAAGAGATAGGTGTCCTGTGATACGACCGCAAGGAGACTTGATAATCGTTTACGACTGAGATCATTAACCTGTTTGTCACTTATCAGAATTGATCCATTGTCCGCGTTGAAAAATTTTAAAAGCAAGCGTATTACGGAACTTTTTCCAGCACCGCTTTCGCCTACAATCGCGGCGGTCTGGCCCGGTAAAACTTCGAGATCGAAATTCTTTAATGCCGGCTGTCGGCTACCGGGATAACTGAATGACACATCTTGGAAAGACAGGCCCGTAGTTTCTGGTTCGATGTCATCGGATTGATTATCAGTAACACTCGGATTGGTATCAAGGAATGAGAAGACACCATGTGCGGCTGAGAGACCGTTAAGTCCCTGGTGGAATAGCTGGCTGAGTTCACGAAACGGCCTAAAAAGCTCTATCCCGAGCATCAGAATGATCAACAGTTCCTCGAACCGCATCTCGCCTGAGTCCACGCGATTAGCACCAACCACTAGCATTATGGCTGCTCCTATTGCCACCCCTGCGATGGTTACACCTAATGATCCTGCATTGGTTGCCAGAACCCACATCGTTGACTTGAAAACCGCATGTGCTTTTTCTGCCAGAACATTTGCTTTAGCGTTACTCTGTCCAAAAGATTTCAAGGTGAATAATCCTTGAACAGCATCTAGAAACTCGGCTGCAAAATCACCGTATGCTTCCCTTCTGTATATAGATGCGTTCTTATTCCAACGATGAAAAGCGGCAGGGGCAAATATCGTAAATATCGAAAATCCCAAAGCTATCAGTGCCATCGGCAGATCTAGATACATCAGGTAAAAGAAGATACCTATCGGCGTCAAAATCGCTGTGAAGAGCTGGGGCAGATATTGGCCGAAAAAGGTCTCCAGCTGTTCGACTCCGTCAACAATCGAAAGCATCGCATCACCAGTGCGTTGCTGTGCAAAATATGCCGGACCGAGGGAGATAACCTGATTTTGCAATGATTCACGGATAGATAGCTGTATAGAAGCTGCAGTCCGATGGGCGATCATCTCTTTGTTGTATTGCAGAATCGCTCTAAGTAATACCATCCCTCCTGAGCCCAAAATTAACAGTAAAAGATCTTCTAGCCGTTCTCCTTTAAGAATTTCTCCCAGTAGAACACCCAGTAGTACCAAGCGGGCAATACCTGCAGCAGCGGTGAGAATTCCATATAACACGGCGAACGCAATTCTTAGCCTGAACCCGCGTGTCAATGCCCATAGGCGTAGATCAAAATACATTAACGGTAACTATTCTTGATATATCTGGTTTAACTAAATGGTAACGATCAAATATTGATACTAAGTTATACATTTCGACCAAAATAAATAGATAATCACCAATATGAAAAACTACCTCAAACGTTTCGTTGTTATATGGATTGTTCTGGCAATAGCTTGGGCGATTGGGAAGATGGTTTCAGGTTAGTCTGTTCGCTTTGTCTGGGGATGAGGTATGCGGTCTCAGTGAGGCTCATATCAAGAGATCGTACGAGGTTAGGCACTACTTGGCAAACAAAATCGAATCTACATCCAACACAGAAAATAAACCAAAGTCCTCATCTATAAAAGCATCATTAGAAATTTTTGCAATCCAAGGATTCCCGTTCCTACTAATTGCAAATGCTGCTGCCTTCATGGGATTTCAGGTCCGCAACATGGGACAGTCTTGGTTAGTTCTTGAGCTAACAGATTCATCGTTTCTCGTGGGATTAGTGAACGCTATGCCAGCTATGGCACTGTTAGTTTTGAGTCCTATCGGGGGGGTAATCGCTGACAGGTACGACCGACGCTTGGTAGCTCTATACGGCCGATTGATCGTTGCAATAATTTCTTATTTTGTAGCATTTTTGGTCGGTTCTGGAACGATAGAGTGGTGGCACTTAATGGTTACCGGAGTTCTGATCGGAATAGCATTTGCGTTGAGTAACCCAGCTAGTCAAACAATAGTTATGGATGTTGTTGGGCGAGAGAGAATGGTCGCAGCTCAATCATTGAATACAACCGTAAGCAATCTAGGGAACATGATTGGACCAGCGATTGGAGGCATTCTGGTAGCGGCATATGGAAACGCTTCGGTTTTTTGGCTGATAGCTGGCATATACACTGTCGGTTCAATAGGTTTCATCGGCGTAAAAACCAAAATAACCCCCAGCGTTCAAGGTGGCTGGAGATCAGGATTCGAGCAGATGTCCCAAGGGATGAGATATTCCTGGAACACCAGCCAGATTCGATGGCTATTGATAATGACTATGGGAGTCATTTTTTGGGGAATTTTACAACCAGTATTGCCAATCTACGCTCGTGACATATTGGAAGTAGGGGCTAGCGGTTTCGGGTTCATATCCGCTGCATGGGGGGCAGGAGCTCTAGTTGCAGCACTAGCAGTTTTTGTCCTTGGCGGAATGCCCAAAAAAGGTCTTATGTCGATTTTGTCAGTGTTCGTCATGGCTATCGGACACTCTGTATTTGCAGCTTCAACAAATTATTCTATTTCGTTGATTGCCATATTCGTTTCCGGCGCAGCAGGCGGGATATGGATGACATCTGTATTCGCCCTGTTGCAAATGGCAGTTGCTGACGAAATGCGTGGCAGGGTAATGGGACTAGCAATGTCATCCCTCATGATGATGGGATTTGGATT
>VFGZ01000007.1 GCA_009392215.1 SAR202 cluster bacterium
TTGTGGGGGCTAGGGCAGTTAAAGCATAAGGATTCGGATTTGCTTGCAGTTCTGTGTGCCGACGACAGCGATGAGCTGCGTGCTCAAGCCGCACGCTGGGCAGGCGAGCTTGGCTTTGATCCCGAAAATCGAATACCTGTCATGCTTCGTGATCCGTCTCCGCGCGTGCGACTGATGGCCGGCATCGCATGCGGCAAGCTCAAAAGCAAGAATTCATTAGGTGCCCTTGAAGAACTGATCGTTTCAGCTGAAAACAAAGATCCTATTTTGCGCCATGCCGGTGTCACCGGCTTAGTCGGAGTTGCTACATTGAGGGAACTGGAATCCTTCGTTGGGCACCCTTCGGAAGCCATGCGTATTGCCGCGGTCGTCGCCCTCAGGCGTCTAGGAGGCATCAAGGAATTGACGAAATTTATAAAGGATGATTCACCACAAGTTATGAGCGATGCTGTTCGAGCGATCTACGATGAAGCCGAAACTCAAACTTTTTTAGATCACCCAAAAAGCCTTTCCGGAATTGCAGAAGCACTCGACCCGCAACATCCGCCGGCGGTTAACTTTCGCGCAATTGCGGCTAATCGTCGACTCGGAACCTTTGCTTCTGCAAAGCGCATTTCCACTTTCCTAGCGAATCCGAATCTGAGTCATACTCTTCGTATTCAAGCGCTTTACGCTCTCGAATCTTGGCCGAGAGCATCCCAACTAGATCCAATAGACGGGCGTTACTTTCCGGTTCTAGCCGGTGACATGGACGCGCTCAATGCAGCTATTGGACCAGAAATCTGGGCTTTGGCAAATGACGCTGACGACAACATTTCGCGACAAGCTATTGCAGTATTACAGAGTATCAATCCGGACAAAGCAAAACTCGATCAAGTATCTGAGTTAATATTAGACGAAAAGCAACGGAGCGATTTACGAAAGGAATGGCTTCGTTGGTTACGTAAATGGGACCTCATTTTGTTCACTTCGGTCGGCACCCAAGTCTTAAACTCGAAGTCTCCTGAACTTCGTGCGGTTGCTGCAGAAGAGTTGACAGAAGCCGAGCTTGGTGGCTCTGCAGTGGATAACTACCTGCTTGCAACACTTAATAATTCCAGTGATACGGTTGAGTTACAGCGGGCGATCAAGATCATTCCAAGGCTGAACTCAAAGAAGTATATCATTGAAAAACTCGTCAAAGAAATGATCGACGGGAGAATTGCCCCGGAGATCCAACTGGAAGTCCTCGAAGAGGCTACAACTATCGCGCGCGACTACCCAGACATCAGAATGCTAATGGATAATTATAATCATTTTATTAACAAGCAGGGCGTTATGACGCGCTATGAGGTTGCCCTGAAGGGAGGTAACGCCGAAAAAGGAAAAGGTATATTTTTTGGGCATGCACAGGCCCAATGCTCGAAGTGTCATGCGTTAAAACAAATCGATAGACAAATTGGGCCAAGCTTAGAGGGCATCGCCAGGCGCCATTCACGTGAATTTCTATTGCAGTCCATCGTCGACCCACAGGCCGAAATCACTCTGGGGTACGGGATTGTCACAGCAAAACTAAATGATGATCGGATAGTCAACGGCACCTTGATAAGCAAGGAGGAAAATAGAATTACCATCAAGCTTCCAGACAACTCTTTGAAATATTTTGTCGCCTCTGAAATCAAATCTCTTTCGAAGCCGGTTGGCACAATGCCTGACCTCAAAGCTATACTGAGCCTAAGACAAGTTCGCGATCTGGTTGCCTACCTCGCTACGTTAAATTAAACTTGATCGTAGGGCCCAAAGAACAACGATATTATTGAAGAATAAGGGTAAAGCTCAAAAAACAAGCAAGCGAATAATGCATCTCCTTTACCTCAATGAATCTCACACAATTTCAGTTATGATGATTTTCTTGGATTTCATTCGGTAATGCGGGTAAAGAACTCCTTCATCTGACTTCAATCATGATTTATAATTGCATAAAATCCCCTTTAATATTCCTCTGCCTGATAGTTATGATTTGGGGATTAAACGCCAATATGGCTGCGAACGTGATCGGGGCTAGTCAACCCACGGTTTCAGGCACATTGATCGGGCGTGAAGGACTGCTGGCAGTGCCTGTCATGCGTGGCGAGTTTATGCCCAAGCCATCTCGCCCGGAAGATGCAGTCCTAATGCCTGCTATGCTGTCCGATCCGCTGGAGCCGGTAAACCGTTTGGCTTTCCGCCTCGATACGGCGTTGCTTGCGGGCTTTTTGGAACCGGTGGCGCGCGGATACAACAGTATCATCCCAAAGCATGCCAAGATGGCGCTCCGGTATTTTCGGCGGAACCTTTTTTATCCGAGAAGGCTAGCGAACAATCTTTTGCAGGCCAATTGGTCTGGCGCTGGCGTGGAGACGAAACGGTTTTTCATCAACAGTTCGATCGGGGTGCTCGGATTTAGCGATCCGGCTACGGCAAGGTTTGGACTGACCGCCTCGAACGAGGATTTTGGCCAAACGCTTGGCACATGGGGATGGTCGTC
The DNA here is from genome assembly GCA_009392215.1 of SAR202 cluster bacterium. Taxonomy (GTDB): domain Bacteria; phylum Chloroflexota; class Dehalococcoidia; order Lucifugimonadales; family Lucifugimonadaceae; genus Lucifugimonas. The sequence goes on from VFGZ01000007.1 coordinate 2,507, forward strand.
ACAGATGTACCTGCATGTGCCGGTTCTCGGAGGGCGATCGGAACGGGATCTGGTGGGGCTTGCGGGTGACGCCCTAGTCGACCCGGTGACGTATGCGCCTAGCTCCAAGATGTTTCTCAAGTTCAACGAACTTTCGTTCAGCGTGAGATCGATGCTTGGCCTGGCTGCATCGGAATACGACCCCTACACGCTCAGTAAACTGTATGTCACGCAACGCCGCGCGGCAGAGGTGGCAGGTGTGCCGCCGTTGGACCTCGCAGAGAACACCCCGGCGACACAGACCATCATGGCAATGCTTTTTCGCCCGGAGGATTCGCAGTTTTACCGGCGTGGACGCGAGCGATCTTGTCATCCGTACGGCTTCAATAAACCGCTGTCGTTTACTTATTGGTCGCAACCATCGCCGTCTCCAGTTGCATTCGTCATGCCGGGGCTGGGTACGCACAGAATCAGCGGACGCTGCATTGCAATGGCAGAGATTGCGTATCAGGCAGGTTATCATGTTGCAGTTTTTAGCAGTCCCTTCAACTGGGAATTCATCCAATGTGCCCCGGTCGGCTGGCTGCCTGGCTTCACGGACGATGACCTGGAATTGATTCGGAGAGTGCAGGACAATATTGCCTCGGACATCAAATACGAACTGGGCGAGGAAAAGGTGACTGGCGCATCCGCTCAAATTGGGATGTCGATGGGGGGATGGTATACCCTGAACCTCGCCTCTACCTCGCCGCCGGGAACCTACGGCCGCGTGTTGGCGATCAACCCACCAATCGTTCTGGAGCACGGTCTGACGACTCTGGATAGATTGTACCGCAAGCCGCTCGGGCGGGAAGATCTGGAGGTGATTCAGCAGTCATCCATGTTGAAGATGCTGGCTTTGCAGCAGGCCAAGCCGGAGTTTGCCCTTAAGATTCCTTTCAGCGACGTGGAGGCGGCCTATATGGTGGGGCTTAAATTCCGCTCCATTTTGGCCAAGACGCTTCTGTCCCTTCAGGGCATCTCACGTCCAAACGATCAGGAGTACATTCAGGCGCACACCTACAGTTACGAAGATTATTATAAGTTGATACTATTACCGAACTTGGCCAAGCGGCGCTTAGGAACCGAAACTTTGGCCCAAGCGGGCGATTTGCGACATCGCACCGCAGGACTCAAGCGTGTCGCAGATGAGATCCGAGTGTTCCTGACTTCGAATGATTTTCTGCTGCAGACAGAACATATGATGTGGCTGAGACAGACACTCGGTAAGCGGTTAAGGGTGGCCCAGAATGGTGGTCATATGGGGCAAATGTGGCGCCCTGAATTCCGTGAAGACTGTCTTCAGGCGTTGATGGTTGTTCGAAGCCGGACCTCTGCCACAGGAAAATGAACTGAACCAGCGGGAGGGAGTTAAAACCTCTTCCAAATCAAAGCCCAGTAGATATTCTATAGCACTGCAAATCCAACTGTCTATCAACAGATTTCAATGAATCTCACACTGCCTTCAGTCAGTTGATGTATTAATTTTATTAAACGGTTAAAATGAGAAAAGGGCTTAAACATGATTGAACAAACCGATCCACTTACGAATGTAACTTCATTATTGTCAGGCAATGGTGTTTCTCGACATTTATGTGGAGATCTAAAATCATTTATCGTAACCACCATGCCAATACCTTGGGATCTTGCTAAGCAGCGTATAGGTGGAGCACCGGCAAAAATTGTTTTTGTGGATTCAATGGAGCAAGATAGGGTTGAGCAACAACTTGAGGAATTGCCTGAATTTGATTGTGTTGTAGCTATTGGAGGCGGACAAGCGATTGACTTAGGAAAATATTTTTCGTGGAAACGTCAAGCCCGTTTGATCACCATTCCTACTGTGATAAGTGTAGACGCATTTGTTACATCGGCAGCAGCTATAAGAATTAACCAAAAAATTGAATATATCGGCAACAGTTCACCAAACCCGCTGGTTATTGATTACGATTTAATTCGAACGGCACCGAATCATTTGAACATCGCTGGTGTAGGCGATCTGCTTTCAATCCACACTGCCGTTTATGATTGGACCTTAGCTGCTAAGAATGATCAAAACCAATACCAATTCCACCAAAAAACAGTCGATCAAGCTTATAAGATATTAAATTCCATAATCGATCGCGCCGAAGATATCCGCAATCTAACAAATCAAGGCATTGACGCCATTATAAACGGCTATATGGATGTTAATCGTGTCTGTCTTCCATTAGGCCACTATCGAATAGAAGAGGGATCTGAGCACTATCTTTTTTATGAATTAGAAGCGAGAACTGGCAAAGCTTATGTTCATGGGCATATCATAGGCTTGGGGATTTATATCATGAGCCATTTGCAAAACAATAAACACGAGATCATTACTAATGTTATGGATAGAATGGGGCTTAAATACCAACCCAAGAATATGGGGATTAAACTTCAAACACTTATAGAGTCACTTGAAAATTTGAGAAAGTATGTGTGTGAACGTGAAGATTTATGGTATACAGTGATTGACAAGGAAACGATAACGCCTGAATGGATTGATTACATAACAAACAAACTCGAATTTTAGCTTTTTTGCTTATTACACAAACAACAAAGTCATTACTTATCTCACATGATGGATTGATTTATTAATAGCGAGGATCATTGCTAAAGGGCGGATTTTTACCCTGCCAAATACCCGGTCAGACGGACTATTCATAATCTTTATTTTGCCGTTTTTATCCAAGAGGCCCATTATGCTGCTTCCACCCCCATCCATATTGGTGGCTTTCCAGCAGCCTATTTTTTTCATGAGATTTGCAAGTTCATAGAGGTTCATGCCTTCGCTATAGTGTTGTTGCCGTCCATCAACCACAACTAGCCAAAGAATTTCTCCTTTTTTGTTGGTGCCAATTGCTGTTCTGGGATGCCGAGTACCGGCACTATTTACTGTTGCCTTGCCTTTAGAAAGAATTAGCTGAAAGCCTGTTGTGGATTCTTTGGGGTCATCATCAGGTTGATGCCCAAAATTCACATTGCCCTCGTGGTCAAACCATATGGATGCGTTATTTGCGGGAATACTGCTTCGCATTTTACCGCTAGATCCTGAAAGGCCATGAATGTCTACCATTTGGCCTGAGTACCAGTTTCTGTTCCTTCTGCCTTGATCGTCGGGAAAACTATCCCAAGGGTTGGTGTTTACAAAAGCCACTACAGATGAGTTTGAAGTCAGTTTTCTGGGATCAGTCAGTGCTGCCTCAACCGGTCCATCACCGTCAGAATCTTTTCCAAGAACCACTTTAGGTTTAACTCTATTCAAAGCTAAGTTGATACTCACTATATGTATTTTATTTGGGGTTGGGTCAGTTAACTCTATTTGTCTGTAATTGATTCCAAGATCGTTGAGATCTGTAGCAACTGATGAATTATGTTCGTTAGGTGTTACACAGGCGCTACAAAAGACAACTATTGAGATTATTAAATGTTCAAATCGCATATTCGATTAAAATAATTATTAGAAGATGAGAGTGAAGGGAATCGAACCCTCTGCACACTCAAAACTCTAATGAAT
>VFGZ01000008.1 GCA_009392215.1 SAR202 cluster bacterium
GCCGAGGAAAGCGCGCCGATGGTCGACGCCGTCGAGAAAGCCGGCGTGGCCAACACCGTGTGGTACAACTACCGCCGCGTGCCCGCCGTCACCCTCGCCAAGCAAATTGTCGAGAGCGGCAAGCTTGGCCAGATTTTTCATTACCGCGCCAACTTCCTGCAGGACTGGACCATCAGCGCCGATCTCCCGCAGGGTGGTGAAGGCCTCTGGCGCCTGGATGCCGCCGCGGCCGGTAGTGGCGTGACCGGCGACTTGCTCGCCCACTGCATTGACACTGCCATCTGGCTCAATGGAAGCATCAGCGACGTGTCTGCGGTCACCGAGACATTCATCAAGGAGCGCGTGCACACCGCGACCGGCGAGAAGCAGGAAGTCACGATTGATGACGCCTGCATCTTCCATTGCCACTTTGGCAACGGCTCGCTTGGCCTGTTTGAATCCACCCGTTACGCCCGCGGCCACAAGGCCCTGTACACGCTGGAGATCAACGGCTCCGACGCCTCGATCCGCTGGGATTTACACGACCTCAATCGCCTTGAGTACTTCGATCACCGTGACGAATCAACCACCCGCGGCTGGCGCAGCGTGCACATCACTGACGGCGACATGCCTTACATGGACAAGTGGTGGGTGCCCGGCCTCTGCATTGGCTATGAGCACACCTTCGTCCATCAAGTGGCCGACTTCCTAAAGAGCCTAGATGAAGGCACCCCGTGCAACCCGACCTTCCGCGACGCCCTCGAGACTGCCAAGGTATGCGACGCCGTCCTCTCATCCGCAAAGGACCGCGCCTGGAAGGACGTGTAAACGAACCCAATTTACTCACCCTCGTCGGCTATGCTGGCGCGGGTTTTTTGTAGGTATGTCTAGGATGAGTGATGCTGATAGTTATCAGCCATGTTGAAAACCATGCAGTTGGATGAAATGACGATGGGTGAAAATCTATAAAGGTTTAAATTATATTATAGGCACATGAGGCAAACCGGTTGATTGCATCTTGTACTGTGCCCTTCGAGCGCGCCGCCTATTGCCAGAACCCTCCGTCTGTTCTGGCTTCTATCCTCCTCAGATTAGCAAATTGGTTGCTAAACGCGATTATTTCTCAATACCGCTTATTTTCCGAATGCAATAGAGTTTTTTTGAACCACGCAACAATAAATTTCCATTTGATATTGCAGGAGTAGACCAGAATAAGTCGTCCAATTGATTTTCCGCCAAGATCTCAAACTCTTTCCCAGATTTCACAACAAAGGTCTTACCTGATTCATCCATAAGAAATACATAATCATCATCAGCCCACATACTTGCCGCAATAGATTTAGAACTAGGTAATCGGGATTTATAAATTCGTTTTCCTGAATTTGTGCTATAGCAAGAAAGAAAGCCCCTGCTGCAGACGTATAGATATTCCCCACTAACTACTGGAGAAGCCATGCCCGGCCCTCCTCTTTGAATTGCCCATTTAACGCCTTTGGGTAATTTGCTTATATCAAGTTTTGATTCCTCACTTATCTCCGGGCCTATAGCAAAAAGTGGGCCCTGACTCATCGGACCACTATTGCCGAGAAAAATATACCCCCCATCTGACGCTGGTGATGCAGTAAAGGCGGAGCGGGTATTGGTAATCCGCCAGTTTGTTTTTCCCGTGACTGGGTCATAACCAGTGACCGTCCCTGAACCGCAAACTACAAGATCAGTTCTTTTTTTATTTTTCCATAAGAATGGAGAGGACCAACTAGTTCTTGATGAGCGTTTTGTTTTCCAGACCTCTTTACCATTAGTCACATCCAGCGCCAGAATAAAGGAGTCTTGATCATTATCACACTGAATATACAATTTGCCTCTGGTAAGTGTTAAAGAACTACCTGTTCCAAATCCGTTACCACTTGGATAAGCCCCAACATCAACATTCCAAACCAATTGCCCTTCAAAATCCACCGCCGCAACTTTACCAATCGCCGCAAAGTAACAAAAAACATGCTTACCATCAGTGACAGGAGATTCAGTTGCGTAAGTATTGGAGGGATGTATTGAAAACTTGGGTTGTTTTTTTGTTATAGTTTTCTGCCAATTCAAAGAGCCATCTTCAAGATTTAGGCAAATTAGCTTAAAGTCGAACGGCTCAGTGGGCTTCTTGCCTCGCATATTTCTGACACCTCCTGCATGCCCAAGTGGTTTGGTATTCTTAGAATCGATTGCAGTTGTCAAAAACACTTGTTTGCGCAGTATAATTGGAGAGGACCATCCACCCCCTGAAATAGACTGACTCCATGCCAAATTCTCTTTCGTAGACCATTTTTTCGGATGGCTAATTACACTGACACGACCATCACCGGTGGGCCCTCTGAACTGAGGCCAATCAGCTAACAATTTGTTTGAAAAAGAAATTGCAAACAAAACCAAGAAACAGGTAAAGAATTTCATGAACAGATCTTTTTTATTCACATACATTTCAAATTTCAATTTAAGGTTTTCGTGCCAACTCAATCGTGTGAACCTTTATGTGCTCCCCTTTTCTGGGAACCTGCATTGCCCATTGGCCATTAGGTTTTAGCACTCCAGAGGGGGCCGAGCATGGAACTGTATGTGGAAAAGAATTATCAGCGCTAACTACCCAAACCCTGCCTGCTGCAGCTCTCATCCGCATATTCACTTCATGGAAAGGCCAGTTAACTTCTTTCGACCAAGATCCTCCATCTCGCCCTACATGGATCGCCAAGAAGATAATTACAGCCCCGGCTTTTGATAACTTTTGACTCAAATGCGGATCTGGCATGGGCGTACATTGGGGATTAGCCCACATATCATTGCAAATAAGTCCTCCAACTCGAATTCCTTTTATTTCAAAGGTACGCAGTGGGCGGATTGCATAATCATTGATTTCACCCTGTGGAGGATCAGAAAAACTCCCGCATAGCAATGTCTTGCTGTGAAAACCCAGGAACTTTCCCGTACCGTCATAGAATCTAAGCTGATTGTAACATTTTTTGTCGTCAGGCTCGACATAACAAGTTCCTAAGGCAAGTGCCATACCGGCTTTGCTCGCTCCTTTAACGATTTTCCTTAGTTCCTCATCAACTTTTGCCTGATCAAATTTTGGGGTATAACCGCTTAGTGAACCTTCA
>VFGZ01000009.1 GCA_009392215.1 SAR202 cluster bacterium
TACAACTGGCACAGCAGACCTTAATTCAGACCCATGCCATATTTCAGTAGATAACACCGGAAGATATCTACTTTCAGCCTATTACGCAGCTGGTCAAATCGCAGTTCACCCTATAAACGACGACGGCGCTATCGGATCAGTGGAGATCGAACGGATTAACACCCGTCACAGGGCGCATTGTGCAATCACAGATGACACGAACCAGTTCGTTTTCCTGCCACATGTAGACGACTCGAACGCTATTTTTCAGTATAAATTCGATGCCAAAAATGGCTCCTTAACACCCAACACCCCACCCATTATCGAGCCGCCGCCAGGTAACGGCCCGCGACATTATGCCTACCACCCAAATAATAAATTTGTATATTTCGATAACGAACAAGGATGCAGTGTCACTGCTTATCGCCTAGACCCCGATAAAGGCACCCTCTCACCATTCCAAAACATCTCAACCCTCCCCGAAAATTGGTCAGGAGAGAATTCATGTGCCCAAATTCACATGACGTCATCAGGAAACTTCTTGTACGCCACAAACCGTGGCCATGATAGCGTCGCTATTTTCGCTGTCAGCAGCACTACGGGAATGTTGAAGCCACTCGGCCAACATCAAACGCTACATACACCTCGGGCATTCGCTATAGATCCAACTGATCATTTCATGTTGGTAGGTGGCCTTGATGACGGTCTCCTCGCAACCTACCGAATTGAGCAAAGCGGTCAATTGACTCACCTCTGTACCCAACCCGTCGGAAATCAACCAATGTGGATCGAAATGACAGGTTATTTTGTATGATCAAGAAACCAGGCTTAGCCGATAAAGCAACCGATCAACGCAACAACCCAAATGCTGTGGTTTTTGCTGGAGATGGCGAACCACAAATCCCGCAATCAGTGGTGGCGCGGATCACAGGTCTTCTGCGGTCCGACAAACTTCAGCCTGATACCTATTCAATCGGTGGCAGCGTGGAAATACTGGAGAGCAGGATTGCTCAGGAATTGGGCATGGAAGCTGCTATATGGATGCCCACTGGCACCCTCGCAAATCAAATTGCTTTACGTCATCACTGTGGAACCAAATCCAGAATTGTCCTGCAGGAACAAAGTCACATATACCACGACGAGGGTGATGCGCTCGTAAAGTTAAGTGGATTAAATGCGATCCCTTTAGCTTACGGACGACCTTACTTCTCAGTAAATGAACTACGCCAGGCACTCAAAGAGGCAACCAGCGGGCGTGTGCTTAACCACGTAGGGGCTGTATCGATTGAAAGCCCGGTCAGACGACAGGCTGGTCAGGTGGTGCCATGGAACGAAATGCAGTCAATAACCAAACTCTGTCACGACCAAGGAATTCCCGTACATCTGGATGCAGCAAGACTGTATATGATGTCTGCTGCTACAGGCATAAATGTAAAAAAATACGCAAGCCTGTTCGATAGTGTTTACGTTTCCTTGTACAAGTATTTTGGAGCACCATTCGGGGCGATACTGGCTGGACCGCATCAATTCATCGAAAACATGTTCCATGACCGTCGTATGTTCGGCGGTGGTCTGCCCTCTTCCTATTTATCCGCCGCACTAGCGTTGGAGGGGATGAATGGATTTCCCGATCGATTTGATGAATCATTCAACAAGGCAAAAGCCCTTTTCAAGATAATCAACAAACTTCCCGATATCGAAATCCGAAAGTTCCAAAACGGCTCCAATATATTCGAGCTTTTATTAACTAAGAACATCAACACCGACCAACTAATCAACAATCTACTCAATTTCGATATCGTGATTCCTGAAACAAAAAATGATTGGCCAGTCCCATTAATACACATCAACACCACGATACTGCGAAAACCCAACTCAGAAATAGCTAAAGCATTTTCTAACGCGATCCGCGAAAGTATCGAACCTGCCTAATGACGCAATCCATCAATCTATTTGAAAGGTTCAGTTGATCTTGGGATCGACATAAGTATGTGCGGGATCTATCTGTCCCTCACTCAACTCTCTAAAAGTCTTTCGATATATCTGCATCCTAAAGCGACCTGAATCGATCACATGAACCCGGAAGTCAGCGTCGACCTTAACAGCCGTAGGCTTCCAGAAAAGCTTCTCCCGTCCAAGGTCGGTTATGTGATCACGCCACCTAAGCATGTCGGGGTTGCCCATCAGTCTATCGGCCCCACGCTCCGTCATAACTGCATCACCACGCATGGCTTCTATAAACAGTCCTGCTCTATTGAATTGAAGCAGTCGATCATTACCACGGTCACAAACGTACAAATCACCATGGGCATCGACTGCAACATCACTCGGTCTGTTCAAGCTCCCTGCGTCTCTGCCCAGTTCATCCAGCACCTGCAATAACTCACCCTCGGGTGAAAATCTCTGCACCCTATTATTCCGCCAATCGGCTACAACAACTGAACCATCGATCGGATCAACTGCCACACCCCACGGATAAGACATCTGCCCTGGTCCAGAACCAACCTCTCCAAAGCCACCGATATATGTTCCATCGCTAGTGAAATGCTGCACGCGTGAAGATCTCGAACTCACTACCCAAAAAGTACCATCAGAGAGACGAGTTATTCCCGCAGGGGCATTGAGTTGACCTGGTGCATCTCCCGCTTCTCCCCAGTCCCCAATAAAATCTCCGCTATCAGTCGCGATTGTGACTACCTTGTTAGCTCGTTCATCGGTGAAAAAAAAGTTCCCCAGGAGATCTGAATCACAAAACACCGGAGAACTGTAATTTTGATCCACAGATGCATCGGATACCGCATTACGGGATGGTTCTATGTTTCGTTGAAACTCGTCATCTGAATTTAACACTACTATACGAATTCTCGGGACGGCATATCCTGGGTACCACTGACGGTTCAAGACGTAAAGCAATCCATCGCCACCGAATGCAAAATCCATCGGCGCCTTGAAAGCGTATACCGCTTGCCTTTGCCCAACAGAAGTTTCGAAGCGGTGGCCCATGCGAAGTAATTCCGGATATTTGGTCTCTTCTGATTTATGCGTACGCGATTGAATTTCACTAATCATTAAGAACCATCTCCAATGGTTGATTTCAGGGTAGCGACAAACAAATCAACACCCCCAACAAGGCCTATCTATCAAATCGTTCTCACATTTTGACCAGCATTATACTCAGCGGTCAAATACTTACTAAGCAACAATAAGTAAAGATATTAAAGAACCATTACAATGTCGCTGAAGTCGGCAACTTTTTGTAATGACATATTCAAACTCAGGTAAAAAAATTGACAACAAGACCTAATCTACTTTTCATTTACTCTGACCAACATAATCCTTATGTCATGGGTTGTGCCGGCGATCCGGTTGTAGCAACACCCAACCTGGACTCTTTGGCAGCGAAGGGAGTGTTAGCTACCGATGTTTATACTCCATCACCCGTTTGTGTCCCTGCTCGTATGTCCATGCTGTCCGGGCGTTATCCCCACGAAATTGACACATGGACAAACAGCCACATCATGGATTCAGCTGTTCCGACGTTAGCTCACTCTATGGGTGCTGCGGGATATAACCCTGTTCTGGCAGGACGAATGCATTTCCTAGGACCAGACCAACTGCACGGTTATAGTGACCGGATAATAGGTGATCATAGTTCTCTTGTGCCAGGAACAGGAGATGCGAGCTTTAACTTTCTCGAAGATATTCATGAGTCGGGTCCAGGCGGAAGCGGATACCAGGTAATCGACGAAGATACCACAGCTGTTGCAGTGGAATGGCTGAACCGATTTGCTGTGAGGAAAAGAGCAGGCGATGAAGAGGAACCTTTCAACTTAACGGTCGGATACATCCTTCCACATTCTCCATATATAGCTAGAAGGGAGGATTATGAACGATATGCCGGGCGGGTGAAACCACCTACCGTTAGACTGCCATTTTCTGATCTTGATCACCCCTTTGATAAATGGTGGCGCGACCACGTAAACCTCGTGGATCCTCCCGAAGAGGACGTTATGAAAGCAAGAGCAGCTTACTGGGCTTTAGTTGAAAGGCTCGACACAAACATAGGGCTTATTCTCGAAGCACTTCGAGCCAACGGATTGGATGAAAACACCATTATCGTTTACAGCACTGATCACGGAGATATGGTTGGTGAACGCGAGCTTTGGATGAAAAGATGCTTCTATGAGCCCTCCGTCAAAGTACCTGCAATAATTTCATGGCCAGGAGTAATTCCACAGGGGATGCAATGTGATCGAGTAATGAGTGTTGCGGATCTTAATGCGACCATACTTTCAGCCCTCGGCGCTCCCGAACTTCCTGGATCACATGGAAGAAACGCTATACCCATGTTGCGAGGGGAAGATGACAACTGGGATGATGTTGCAATATCCGAATACGCGATACAAGAAGGTTCAATCCAGCGAATGGTAAGAAAAAACAAGTGGAAATTTATTTACCACCATGGAGAGCCCGCACAACTATTCGACCTTTCAGCAGACCCAAACGAACTTAATGACCGATCACAAGATTCAGATTGCGCAGAGGTCGTGTCTGAATTATCAGCCTTGGTGTTCGCTGACGGATGGGATCCTGATCATGTGCAACAAAGGCTCAAAGAAAAAAAACGCGACACCGATTTGATAAGAAAATGGGCGGAAAATTGCCCGCCAGAAGATCAGTATCGCTGGGACATGGATCCGTCATGGACCTACGTTGAGTAGCCAATACACTAAAAAACAATCTATGAATCCATCAAAGCAAGAATCACGATGTCATTGATGACGGATTTACAGCACTAGTTCCATCCAAAAGTTGCCAGTTTTTCAGCTTCCACTGTCGTTAATACAGCAGCAATTGTTAGGGCGAAAATCACTACAACAGAAACATTGGAAACCCAAACGAGACGCATATTGGTAGAGCTATTAACGCGATCCATTGCCCAACCTAAAATTGCGAAAACAGGAATTGATAACAAAGCCGTCGGAACACCCAAAAACAAGTTAACTATCATCGAACCAGGGATCTGGAACAATGAGTTAAAACCAATGTTGATGATTTCCTCAACTGAAAAAACTGAAACTCTAACAGCGGTAAACCAAGAAACCAAAGGCAATGTGCCACCATATAAAAACGGGAATCCCAAGCCAAATAGAAGACCACGCAGTATCCAACTGAGTGGCCCACGTGGCCAAAATCTAGAATCCGATGGTCCGGGCACCAAGAATAATACGATCACCGATCCGATGAGAAAGCCAAGCAGCGTTACGGTTAGGTAAATACCGGTAGATGGGTATACGGGTGACTCCCAGTGTCCATGCTCCGCCACGTTTAACGTTAAAGCGATCAGTAAGCCAAACATCCCCCCACAAATCACCGTGGACGGATTATGCTTCGCACTTTCTAATCGATGCCAGTATCTCACTGGCCTCTAATTTCCCCGCCATGGCGCCTTATCGCATCTAAATTGAGTTCGGCTCCGAGACCATCACCCTCTGGAAGATGGAAATACCCATTGCTTATTCGTTCTGCAGGTTCTAATAGTTCTGATCGCCACTCCGATTCTCCGATTGCATGTTCGAGCGGCCTTTCTCCGGGAATAGCAGCAGTGACATGCGCACTCTCTAGTTGTGAAACTGGGCCTGATGGACTGTGAAGAGACACATCGGCACCCAAAGCAATCGATGCCCTACCAGCCGCGACAGCCTCAGAGATGCCTCCACAGTGTTTGACATCTGGCATTATCACGCTGACTGAACCTTGTTCCACTAAATCAACAAAAGCATTCTTACCGTAAATACCTTCAGCCCCGGCTAGAGTAACTGATATATTTTTTGAAAGTTCACTTAGCCTGTCCGCATCGGTTTTAGGTTGGAATGGTTCTTCAAACCAACCAATATTCAGTTCAGCCAATCGATTTGCTACAGACCCAGCCACTTCTGGTAAGAATCGGCTGTGACAATCAACTAGCAGGTCAATTTGATCACCAATAGCACTTCTGACCGCGGCGACACGAGCCAAACCTAGATCAGAGGCTTGCAAGCTCTCATCAACCGAGAGTTGCCGATTAACCTCGTCAAACGGTGCGCACTTCACTGTCATAAATCCCATAGCCGCTGCACGCTCTGCCATCTCCCCAAAAGCTGATGGTGACCTACTACCAAGCAACGC
>VFGZ01000010.1 GCA_009392215.1 SAR202 cluster bacterium
TGTTTGCTCTGGTCTCGGCTGAAGCAGTCAAAAAAATCTTCAAGGGTGCGTTTGGAATAACGACCGTCCCAATATCCCGCCCAACCATAACAATACTGCCAGTAGCCGCTATACGACGTTGCTCGGCAACCATGATTTTCCTGACTGCCGTTATAGCTGATACTGGTGAGACAGAAATATCCACTGCTGTTGAATGAAGGAACCGAGTTACGTCTTGTCCATTCACCAAAATGAGATTTTCACCAGATTCACCGTCAATAACTGAGAATTCCATCTTTCCAACTACACGAGAAACGGCTTCGGATTCATTGATATCGATCCCATTATTCATCACATCCCAGGTGGCAGCTCGATACATAAGACCAGTATCGAGAAATCTATAACCAAGTTGAGATGCAAACATTTTTCCAGCCGATGATTTTCCGGATGCAGCTGGTCCGTCAATCGCTATAGCCGGACGGACGCTATTCGGTGAATGCAAATGATCTCCATTCATTATCAAAGTTATTCAATACCCATATCGTAATAGCGAAATTGCCATTACGAATAGGATAACCGCATACTGTTACTATCCCGACATTGTAAGTGCACTTTGATAAACATTTGTGTAACCATCGGCTAACTAAAATTATGGGTAAGCGTGACTAAATGTACCGATTTACCTCAAATGGAGAATCCCCAGCATGAACTTACTAGACTGGATATTTTCAGGAATATTCGTCCTCGCCGCTTTATGGGGCTACAAAGCCGGGCTGGTGAACCTATTAGTGAACGCAGTTGCAATCTATGCAGGATTATTCTTCAGCGGATTATTCGCAGGAAGAATTCTCTCTTTGATATGGAATGGTGTTCAAAGCGAGGCGATTTCCACTGCTATTGGATACGTAATCATCTTCGTCAGCGTGTTCTTGGTAAGCCGCATAGCCATATCGATAGTCAACAAAGTAACAAAGCCGATTTCATCTCAGATGGGTTGGGGTAACAAGTTAGGCGGTATTTTGATCGGGCTTATCGCCGGCATACTCATCGCCGGCGGACTGATGACCGCTACCGCGAGATACACATACTTCTTGCCGCAGAGCACATCAAATCAATCCTCAGACAACATCCAGTCAATGGTCGAAACTGCCGCCAGAAGTTACGTCGAAGGTAGTATCCGTGAAAAGCTGGATGTATGGCTGATAGAATCTCAAATAGTTCCCTCACTGTTGAATTTGCGTGGATTTGTAATCGAGTTCGCTCCTGATGATTTCGGCATTTCGCTGGACATTCTCGAAAACCGTATTGGCAATGCAGGTATTTGACAACTAGTGAGACTGAACAATCAGATCGATGGTCTAACAATAGAATCTGAAGTCGTCAAACCGGATGAGTCAAAGCACAAGAGCACCAGTGTTGGTGCTAAATCAGAACTATCAGCCACTGAACATTTGCGATATTCGCAGAGCAGTGAAACTTGTGGGCAAAGGAAAGGCTGAATCAGTTCAGGATACTGGTGAGTATGTTCATACGGTCACGGACATTTTTGAACGTCCAGACGTAATTCGACTTGTTTATATGGTCAAGCGACCACTCCAACGCAGAAAGATGTCACGCAATGAAATATTCACGCGTGACAATCAAACATGCCAATACTGTGGAACGAGAGAGCGCGACATGACAATTGATCATATTCGCCCGAGATGCAAAGGCGGTGAATACACTTGGATGAACGTCGTAACTGCATGTAAGAATTGCAATCACCGTAAAGCAGGTCGGACACCTCAGGAAGCCGGAATGCGATTACGCAATAAGCCCTATGAACCACGACCAAACCCATATTCCTTTCTCAAGCCTGAATCCCTTAAAAACACATGGTTAAAGTTCGTTCCATGGCTTCTTCCAGAATCGAACCCATTGGTCAGTTAAAAAGAAACAACGATCATTAGGAATAGGCCACAGGGCCAAAAATCACCCTTAGGCAAACAGTTAACTTCCATCACCCGATTCAGGATTCAAAGATGGAATTTTTGCAGGGTCGGCCCACGGTAAATCAAGCATCATTACTTCCAGTGTCAGTTGTGGTACCGCATTAGCTTCCAAGGCATGACGCGCGTTCTCGATTGCCGTTACAGCTGCCGATATCTGCTCTTCAGTAATCTCAGTCGCTATTTGGGAGAACAGATCAACCCACTCTACATTGATTATGTTGTCGATTAATTTATGACGCATCATAGCTACGTCACGCCACCACTCAATCCAGCGCTCTATCTCATAAAACACAGCCATGCGATCTCGCCAAAACTGACCTGCAGTCTGACGAGCGTATCTAAACCTAGACTCTATGCTTCCGGTAACTATCTCAGCAAATCGAAGTATCGCCTGGTTATGAGCATCAATTATCGTGGGGTCATTTATCGCATCAATCGCCCAGCCTGGAGATCCTCTTGCAAGCCTCGAAAGCAATCTAGCCTGTGCCTCGTCAGTTCCGAACTGCTCGATTAATTTCGACTCGATCACTTGCGACTCAACAGGTCTGAGTTCTAAGTGTTGACACCTCGACACAACTGTTTGAGATAATGCTTCAGTAGTTGGAGACGTCAGCACGATAAGCACATGATCCGGCGCCTCTTCGAGAATTTTCAAAAGCGAAGATTCTGCTCGAGGATCCATCCGATGAGCACCGTCGAGGATGAATGCCTTCTTCATCCCTTCAAAAGGCTTAGTCGATGAACCAGAAATTACGATCTGCCGTATGTGTTCGATTGAAATAGTAGTTTTGGAACTTTCTCTTGTTGGAGCCGGAACCTCAGTAGTAGGATCTATAACCTCCACATCTGAATGTATTCCTGCACGAATACGATCAGCCTGATGTGACTTCGAAAGATCGATATCAGTACTTTGCCCGAACATATCCGTAACCGGTTCTGTGTTCACCATGCATGCGATGTCCAAAGCCAGCGTACGTTTACCGACTTTCTCCGGTCCGGTAATCAAATAGGCATGGGCCAGTCGGTTAGTCTCAAATGATTTAGTCAGAAGCCTAATAGCGCCCGTGTGACCAAAAGTTTTCCACCCAATGACGGACGTGTGTTTTGCAACGGACAGAGATGAATCAGTCAAAATCAATACTCGACGCAAGCAGGTCTTTATAAGTTTCACGTCTACGAATCAAGCGAGAGGTACCCTGATTGACTAAAACAACAGCGGGACGTGTCTGCATGTTGTAGTTACTTGCCATCATCAAGCAGTATGCGCCCGAAGCCGGCAGAGCAAGTAACTCTCCAGTCTCAGGTTCAGGCAAATCCACATCGCGGGCAAGAACATCGCCCGACTCACAGAATTTTCCAGCCACGGTAACTGTGTGATTACGTTCAGCTAAAGGCCTATCAACGGGTACAACTGCGTATTCTGATTCATACAACGCAGGTCTGATATTGTCGCCCATGCCACCATCGACACTGACATAAGTGCGGACTTCAGGAATCGTTTTAATCCCGCCAACCG
>VFGZ01000011.1 GCA_009392215.1 SAR202 cluster bacterium
GTGACTGATGGCGGTGTTCGTGATCTTAAGGAAGCAGAAGAAATGGGATTTCCTTTCTGGGCCAAGGAAGTACTCGTGTCGCATGGATATGTACATGCAGTGGCCTACAACGTTCCTGTGGATGTGGGCGGGGTATATGTACAGCCCAGTGATCTGATTGCGGCTGACTTGCATGGGGTGATACAGATTCCTCTTGATGCCGCTGAACGCCTTCCTGCTGCAGCTGAAGCGCTCGCAGAACAGGAGGCCATCGTGATTGCTGCAGCACAAGCTAAAGGGGTTTCTGTCGATTCCCTTAGTGAGGCTTGGGTAGCTTCTATTAAGAAAGGCGCACAGTCTAGCTATTAGATAATCGGTTTTCTTTTTAATGATCGTTGTAGAAAATTTAACCAAACAATTTGCAGGTCGCGACTTGTTTTCGACGGTTTCTTTCACTGTGTCAGCAGGCGAAAAAATTGGCGTGGTCGGACCTAATGGTTCTGGAAAAACAACACTATTAAAGATGATTGCAGGTGATGAACCGCTCAGTAATGGACAGGTGAGTCTCACAGGCGGGCAACTGGCCTATCTGCATCAGGAAGCTGATGTCGAACTTGAGAGATCCCTCAATGATGAAATGTGGACGGCACTTCCTGAGTTAAACAGCCTGAAAAATCGTATCGATCAGATAGAAGTTGATTTGATTCTCGAGGAACTTAATGCAGAATCCCTCGCCGCTGACTTGAATCGTGCACATGAGCGTTTTCGTGTTCTCGGAGGCACGAGTGTTGACGCTTCCATAGCTAGGGTTACCAGCGGCCTGGGTTTCTCTCATGCCGATCTGAAAAAGCCATGTGGAGATTTTTCTGGTGGCTGGAGAATGAGAATTTCATTGGCAAAGATATTGTTGAAGCGTGATGAACATTTACTTCTAGACGAGCCGACAAACCACCTGGATAAAGCATCGAAACGCTGGCTTGCCCGTGAACTTGGCGATTATCCTGGAGCAGTTCTCATGGTCACGCACGACGGCGAATTCCTTGAGCAGGTTGTAACCCGGGTCCTAAATGTCGAACATGGTTCGGTGATGTCATACCCTGGAACCTTCACCCAATATGTTGAGGGGAAGAAGGTTCGCCAGGAGCAATTGGATGCGGAGGCTGGACGGCAGGAAAAAGAAATTGCAAGGCAGGAGCAATTCATCGATCGATTTCGATCTAAAGCAACTAAAGCCCGACAGGTGCAAAGTCGAATTAAATCACTCGAGAAAATAGATCGTGTTTCCCGGATGAGTGAATCAAAAGCGACCAGATTCCAAATTGAATCCTCGGGCAGAGTCGAGCATAAAGTTTTATTGGCGGAAGGTATCTCCCATGACTGGGAAGACTCTCCTGTGCTGCTTGATGTGTCATTGGAGATTGAGCGGGGGCAGAAAATAGCACTGATCGGTCACAACGGAGGCGGTAAGAGTACTCTCCTGCGAATCCTAGCAGGAGAAGTTGATCCCTCTGAAGGTTCGGTCCATTGGGCTGAACGTGCCGAGAGGGGATATTACGCCCAACATCAAGATGAATCTCTGTCTTTGGATGCAACAGTTCTCGAATCTGTTAGGGAATCGGCACAGAATCAACCAGACGGTGTTCTTCGCGGCATTCTCGGCCGTTTTCTGTTTTCGGATGATGACGTATTCAAGACCGTCAGGATGCTGTCAGGTGGAGAAAAAAGTCGGGTAGCCCTGGCCAAATTTCTTGTTCAGCCGAACAATGTGCTCTTACTAGACGAACCTACCAATCACTTGGACGCAGCTACCCGTAGGGAGTTGCTTAGTGCCTTAGGCGATTACGATGGGACTATTGTTTGTGCGAGCCATGATCCTGCCATAGTCGAAGAAATAGCAACGCATGTTTACACCGTCGAAAATGGTGAAATAACGCTCACGGATGTAAGGATTTGATCAAGTCGTTCAATCGTTCTTATTGAACGGATTCAATTGGATTTACGGTTACGCGGTTCATCGGGACATCCCCGGTATTCGTGAATTGGTGCCTGATACCGCCTGGTACAAGTACAGCATCTCCTGCCTTTATTGGGTATTCCTTCCCGCCGCAAACCAGAATTCCTGAACCCTCGGTGATGAATGCCTGATGTTCCCACGGATGAACATGGTCTGGGCTGGATTCGCCGACAGCGTGCTTTACGTAGAGCATTACATAGGATGACACGCCATCACCTGGGCCGAGAATAGGGTTTCCATGATCGCTTTGATTTCTGATTACCGGTTCCAAGAGTTACTCCTGTTCAGAACACTAAAAGTAGATTGATTGATTATTTTGATTTAACTAAACCTTACGCCAAAACGGTTCTCTTTTCCTTGCGTTAACTAGCACGGATTCATCCCAAGGATCCATCTCATACCCCTGCGGCTGTGGCGGATTACCGTCCCATCCGATCCTCTTATGAACCCTGGAATCCTTGTAATAGACGATGTACACGATTGTTCTTATTGTGTTGAAGTGCTCGGGGTTGTTTAATTCAAATGTCTTTAGGTTTTCATCTTGTACTGACTCGGAGCTAGTTAAGAAATCCGGGATGTTCGATTCAAATGCTGCCATTGCAGAATGGAACAGATTTTCAAATCGTTTCTGCTTAGCTGCAAGTCGCACTATCTCGTCAAATAAGCCCATCTGACCGGCTGAAGGTAAGTCTCCGACTGCTGGGATCATTCGATCCATTATCGCTTCTAGTAATTGTTCTTGTGTTGAATGTTGTGAAGCCATCTCCTTTAGCCTCTCAGGTCATTTCGGTTGGTAATTATGTAATCCGCAGTACGCAACGCGAGCGCCTGGATTGTTGGAGTGGGGTTTACGGCTGCCCCTGTCACAAAAACGCTTCCGTCGATGATAAAAAGGTTATCGACGTCGTGTGCCTGCCCCCACTTGTCGACTACTGAGTTTGAACTGTCTTCTCCCATACGTGCGGTTCCCATCAAATGCCAGCCGGACTGACGCATTAATGGGTCAACGTAGATATTCGTTGCGCCGGCTGTTTCAAATACTTTTGTTGCGTTCTTTATGCCATGATCGAGCAAGTCGCGGGAATTCTGGCTCAATGTGTAGGTAATTCTGGGAGCTGGAATCCCATCTGAATCCGTCAGGTCAGGATCAAGGTCGACACTGTTGTGAAGCTCTGGTAGATCGTCGCCGATCACGGCTATGGCCATCATGCTGCCTAGTCGCTTTTCCAACTCTTCGTGATGATTATCACCCCAGGGGATAGCATTGGTAAATCCACCGTTAGCCACCCAGCCTGGTCCCAAGCTTCGTTGAAATTGATAGGTGTAACCTCGAACGAATCCACGTGACTTATCGGTCTCATAAAATTCCTGGCTCATTGCGAAATTACTTAATGGACCCTGCCATGTATTCATTTTTTCCGGGAACACGCCGGTGATCATGGCAAAAGGATGGAACATAAGATTCTTACCAACTAGACCACTTGAATTGGCAAGTCCATCGGGATGTGAGTCAGATTTTGAAAGTAATAACAGCCTAGCAGTGCCAATCCCATTTGCAGCCATCACTACAGATCGGGCTGGCTGATGGCGTTCAACCCCTTTCGCATCAACGTAGTCCGCTCCGGTAGCAGTGCCTGAAGAATTGGTAGTGACACGTCGCACACGAGCACCGGTTTCTATTACTGCTCCGTTGTTTAGTGCCCGTGGCCAATACGTTAGATCGGTACTCGCTTTCGCGCGTTTGAAACATCCCATGTGGACATGTCCGCAGAAATTGCAGGCGTCTCGACCCTCACCGTATGGCTCTGAGTTGATGTAATTGTCTGAGGGCCACCAGTGCCAGTCTAATTTCTCAAATGCATTTATCAGTCTCATGCCATCAGAACCGATTGGCAGTGGTGGCATTTGCCGGGGTTTTCTTGGTGGGTTAGCTGGGTCACCGTTTATGCCTGAGCAGCCCATTACCTCATCATTGCGGTCGTAATAATCCTCGATGTCTTCATATGTTAGTGGCCAGTCATCCGCGACCCCATCGAGAGTCTTTACTCGAAAATCTGAGGGGTGAAATCTTGGGGTATGGGCAGTCCAGAGAATTGTCGAACCACCGACGCCGTTGAACATCACAGGGGTGACCGGCGAGTTATCGATATTTATCGGGTAATCTTCGTCTAACTGTCGTTTGTTAGGGTCCACCGACCAGTTGGTTAACATCTCGAAGTCGTAATCAGCCGACGCCGACGCATATTTTGATGGATCCTGCCAAAAACCCTGTTCAAGGCATTTCACCTTGAATCCTGCTTCAGACAGAGATGCAGCAGCAGCAGCTCCGGATGCACCTGCTCCGATGATTAGTACGTCTACTGTCATATCTTTCGATCCATGGTTACTTGTCATGTAAAACCTGGTTTTAATGGATATTGGTTCGATAGATCGCAGTGTACGCGCTTAACTCAGTGAACAATACACCACTATTCGTTTTGCTTGAGGGTATGATTTCAGGCACTTTGAAGTTCAGGACTGGAGAAAATATTGACCGGAGACCTCACTGTTACCGATGTTCAGACCCTAAATCTTCGGACCACGAAACACGTCGGTGACCTGGAGCCTGCTTGGAGCCCTGGAACCACGATGTCTTTTGATATTGGCGGCGGATCGTTTACCGAGGTTCGTACAGATGGTGGTATAACCGGTATCGGACCGGGAATGCACCCGATGCTTCTTGATTCAGTAAAGGAATATTTAATCGGAAAAAGCGCGCTTCAGGTAGAACAGCACGCTGCAGCACTGAATTACTACGTACCTAATTTGAAATACCAAGGGATTGCAGGTGTAGATATCGCCCTTTGGGACATCGTAGGAAAAGCAGCGGGAATGCCTCTTTACAAGCTATGGGGTGGCGACAAAGACAAGGTTATTCCATATGCCAGCATGGTATTACTTTCTACACCCGAGGAACGTGCAGCTCAGGCTAGCTCTCTCAGTGCACAGGGTTGGCAGGCGATGAAAGTCCGTTTGCATCATGAGACTATTGCTGAGGATATTCGTACGATCGAAGCTATTCGGGAGGCTGTTGGCGACGAAATGACCTTGATGGCAGATGGAAACCAGGCACAAAGCAGTGGCGATTGGCAGCCTGGGGTTCAATGGAACGCCCAGCGCGCTTACGAGACAGCCTCAGAATTACAGGACATGAATGTCTACTGGCTTGAAGAGCCTTTAACTAGGTACAACTATGATGGGCTTGCGGAACTTAGCAGCAAATTAGAAATTCCGATTGCTGGTGGAGAGAATAACCCTGGCGTGAACGAGTTTGTTCAGATTTGTGAGCAGGGTGTATACAGCTTGTTACAACCTGAAAGTATGGTTATGAATGGTCTGACGAACCTGAGGAAAATAGGCGTTCTGGCGGAGCTTTATGGAAAAGAAATCGTTCCGCATCACGGTGGAGGCAATATAGGAGTGATTGCACACATGCATCTGGTCGCGTCATGGCGGCATGCTCCTTTCATGGAACTGCTACATGATCCCCCGGTCGGACACTACCGGAATAAGTTTTCAATCATGTCCAACGCGCCCGAAATCGATTTAGATGGGTTCATGTCATTGCCTCAAGGTCCCGGACTCGGCATAGAGATCGATTCCGATCTGATTATGAAAAATTGATGATTATGTTTAGGAGAATAGACAATGGCTAATGATTTGTTTGCATTTGTTGGAACCTACACTCGACTTGGCAGCGAAGGTATTTACACACTTAAAATGAATGGGGATACCGGCGAGCTTGAACAAGTATCACTTGCAACTGGTATTGAGAATCCTTCCTTCCTCGCATTGGATCCTTCTAATGAGCATTTGTACGCTGTATGCGAGATAGGAGACCAAGACGGTGGTGGAGCTTGTGCTGCATTCAGCATTAACCAGGCCACTGGTGAGTTGACACCTATCAATCAAAAATCCACTGGGGGTCCCGGTCCATGCCACTTGATGGTTGATGCAAGCGACTCGCTGGTGATTGCGACCAATTATGCTGGCGGCAGCGTTGCGGTATTACCGATAAATGATGACGGATCTTTGGGTGAACGGACGGAATTCATCCAGCATGAAGGCTCGTCGATCAACCCGCAACGACAGGAAAAGGCTCATGCACATTCTGTGAATATTGATGA
>VFGZ01000012.1 GCA_009392215.1 SAR202 cluster bacterium
TTTATTTCCATTCCCACAGGTCCCATGAAGCATTGCCCTCAGGGTCTACTACCCAGTCATAAACTACTGCCTTTCCGTTCAAGCTTGATAGCGATGGAGCGGAAGCTTGGAAGTAAACTACACCTTTAAAAATCGCTCCGCCATCTTCTGTGAAAGTTCCGATACCTGTCGCTGTGAAAGTTGCTATCCCATCTGCAGCCATAACTAATCCCTGGTTAGGGCATTCTCCGTAAAGGGTTCCATCTGCTCTCATATCCGAGGTGTAAGTTGCCATACCCTGGACCTCAGTACCTGCAAGGGTGCCAGATCCCTGAGCTGTCGTTTCAAACCTCGGCAAAGCACCGTTGCCTGGCAAGAGTTTGTCCCTCGTGGTTTGCTGCATTGATCCTATTTTTTCGCCTAGCATTTTAAGTCTCCTTTTTGGAAAATCTGCTGATATTTTTAGGCAGATATATGTCATTTATTGGTCAGACATCTAAGAATACTAGCCATCGCTTATATTGTCGGGATCAAAGGAGATATTTATTTGTTTATTTACTTATTGCATGTACAGTTCAGCGACGGAAATAAACATTAGAAAACTGGAACAGTATGCAAACTAGAAAACTAGGAATCGATGGACCCGAAGTACCGGTTATTTGCCTAGGGGCGTGGCCTCTGGGCGGTGGCATGGGAGTTATCGCAGATGATCAGGCGATCGCCACTGTCCATGCTTCGATCGACTCTGGAGCCAACTTTATCGATACCGCCGAAGGATATCGCACCAGTGAATCAGTTTTAGGCAAGGCCATCAAGGGCCGACGTGATGAGGTCATAATTGCGACCAAGCTTTCGGGAGATCACTCACTAGAACATATGACCTCCGCAGTTGAAAACAGTCTAAAGTCACTGGGTACCGATTACTTGGATCTCTATCAACTACACGGTCCTCGACCAGGTAATCCAATTGAAGAAACGATGCTGAACCTGGAGAAACTACGTGACGCTGGTAAGGTCCGGTATCTGGGTGTATCTAATTTTTCTGGCGATCAACACCGTGAAGCGGCAAAATTTGGCATGATTCACAGTTCGCAACCTCGATACAACATGCTTTATCGGGTGCCAGAGGAAGATATTCTTCCCACGTGCCTCGAACTAGGAATTGGTGTAATACCCCACTCGCCACTTGCCAAGGCCATGCTCACCGGCAAGTATCGACCGGGACACATTTTTGCCAGCGACGACGAACGAACAAGCAAGCCGGAATTTAAAGATGATGTGTTCGTCCCCGCCATGACGATTGTCGAAAAACTACTTGCATGGGCGGCCGACCACGGACATTCTGGCACACAACTCGCAATAGCCTGGACGCTGGCACATCCAGCGGTGACAAGCTGCATAGTAGGCGCGAAAACACCAGAACAAGCCAAACACAACGCAAATGCGGGTGACTGGCAACTCTCTACAAATGACATGTCTGAAATAGCAGAGATCCTTGGCGATTTCCAAATTATGAGATAGATCCCAAAAGAAGGACCAACATGACTGGAAGGGTTATACCGGATTCACTAACGATCCCAATGCGAGATGGGGAAGAACTTAATACTAGATTGTGGAAACCCGAAGGCTCCGGTCCGTTTCCTGTAATCCTGGAGCGGGGTTACGATCCAGGAATCGACTGGCACGCTGAAAGATTTGTACTGACAGGCTATGCGTACGTCGGACAGCAATGCAGAGGCAATCTGCAGGGCGGAATGTTCCGCACGGACAACATAGACGGCTACGACTGTATGAACTGGATTGTCGAACAACCATGGTGCAACGGCGATATAGCGATGTACGGGCGGTCGTTCATGGCAGCCACTCAAATTCTCACTGCACCCGAACACCATCCAAATCTCAGAGCAATAGTCCCCCAGGTCATCAATCCCTCGATATGGGAGAGGGGCTATTGGGATCATGGCGCCCTTCAACTCTCACATGTTGCAAGGCGTATATATCGGACAAAAATCGATGATGACATGACCCACAAGGTCGCTGAATATGGCGGTTGGGACGCATTCTATCGGCACCTACCGTTGATAACACTTGATACCACAGTAGTAGGTGCACCAAACAATCTATGGCAAGAGTACGTAAGTCATTCAGAATACGGTCCATACTGGTCGGACATTTCGACCCACGAGAAAATCGATCAAATAGAAGTACCTACATATTTTCACGGAGGTTGGTACGACAACTACCCTGGAGCGCTTTTCAAAGCGTTTTGCACACTCCAGAACGCCGGCGAAATTGACGAACTAAGAATCCATATGGGACCAACAGATCACATGGGAGATGTTGTCGGCGATCGACCGTTCGGAGAACATGCATTCCAGCAACAACTTGATATCGCGATTCGGTGGCTGGATCATGTAGTAAAAGGAGAAGATAACGGTATCGCTGACGAACCGCCAATCACTTTTTTCACGATGGGTGTAAACCGGTGGCGTACTGCGAATACATGGCCTCCGGAGAACGCAACGCTAACGAATTTCTATCTCAGGAACTCCGGGGAATCTAGACACGGATCACTAAGCTCCCAACTTCCCATGGACGAACCACCAACCAAATACACCTATGATCCAAATAACCCTGTCCCAACACTTGGCGGGAATCATTCAGGTCCGCAAGATCATCCAGAAATCATCAGGGTCGGTGTACTAGATAACCGTTCAAACTTAGATAGGGAAGATGTTCTTGTATTTGAGACAGACACCTTACAATCCAACACCGAAGTAACGGGACCAATAATGGCCACCGTATTTGCTTCAACGTCTGCACCAGACACAGATTTTATTGTCAGGCTGCTCGACGTTGAACCAGACGGAACAAACTGGAATCTTACAGAGGGCATAATCCGCACGAGGTTCAGGAAAGGGATCTATGATCCTCCTGAACTTTTGAAGCCTGGTGAGATATTCAAGTATCAAATTGAATTGCTACCCACAAGCAATATATTTTTGAAAGGTCATAAAATCGCAATCCACATCACCAGCAGCAACTTCCCTTTGTATGATCGAAATCCAAATACTGGTCACAGGCAAGGCATGGACAGTATGATTGATATTGCATACCAGACAATATTTCATGATGCAGCACGACCGTCGCATATAACACTACCGATAGTGAGTAGCTAAGGCTCCTGTTTTTAATCTAAATTCGTTCAACGCACTTCAAATTGAAATACCTGTATCGCATCTCTGGGTATTTATAAAATATTTAGAACAGGAAAACCAAACTTGGACTCTACCTCGATCGCTATAACGTGAACGCTCAAACTATATTTCTAATAGTGAATTTAATTGGAGGGGCAGCAGTATTAGGAAGCTACGCCTTTGGCCTAGGATATTTTCCCGAATATCGCAATGAACTTTGGGGAGGAATCTACGGGATATGGCGCAATGTTTTAGTAACCTCGATGTTGCTATCAGGCGCAGCGTACCTAACATTCTGCTATTTCATAATATTTCGAGCAGACATCGACGCTTATGGGATTCATTTCATTCTGGGTCCTCAGACCATCACCTTATTGACAGCTTTATTCCTGCTATCAGCGACGCTTTGGATGCCATCTGCAATTCTCTACATGCATACAGAAAATAATATTTGGTGGATATTCACAGTCGGGGCACTATGGATTACGGCATTATCCCTGCTAAGCCTAACTGGAATGTATGCATTTTCAGCAAATGGATCGATCCCGGTTTTTGACCGGATTATCTGCACCGTAAGCCTATCGATAATTACGCTTCACTGCCTTGTAATAGACGCGATCATATGGGTTTGGGCCTTCCACAAATAACAGGCCAAGATTGTAAAGTCCCCTAATCATGCGGCCGCGAAATCCCAACAGCAAATCTAAACACGATTCCAAGTTCGTAAAGGATAAATTGCCCTAGAAGTTTAGAAACCTAACGTCAAGTTGTTCAACTAGCTTCGAGCGCTTTGATAAGAGTTTCACATGAGGACAAATCAAGCTCACACATCATTACAACGTTTCCTACCACAGCGTATGCACTGTAGCCCGTCCTGACCGTATTAACGCCACCGATCCGTGCACCTGGATCCATTTGCAACGATTCCTGAGCAAGCGGCACTCCATGTTCCAACGCAGAATCATGCGATTGATAGAATCTTATCTCGATATCTTTCTGCTCAAAAAACCCATACCAAATCTCGGTTGATTCTGGAACAGTTGCAGTGTCGTACTCTTTAGATTTTTTCCAGCCAGCTGCCACAAAAGAGTCCGTGGTAAATGTTCGGTCTGCGTGGAATATCGACGTACCAGCTTGAGCTTCAACCGGAATTTCCGCACTCTCGGTATTTGTATCCGCACAAGCAGATCCGACCACTATTAGTAACAACGAAATAAGAGCAAATAAACGCAATTTCAACATGTAATTATCTTAACTTCCAAAAACCCAAAGCCTCTATGTTCATCGTCACAGTAATCGAAATATCTCCTCTAGAAGTTCTGGTGTCGGATTTCTCAAACTATAACTCAGCCCTCTGACATCTAGCTACTGATTCCTATTAGCACCTTGGATCTATCGGCACTCCAATTTATGGCATAATCTTTGCATTCAGAAACCAACATGATTGAACAAGATAAAAGACCCAACATTGTTTTCCTATTCGCAGACGATTGGGGAAGATACGCAAGTGCTTACGCCGAATTCGAAGGCGAAAATTCAATCAACCAAATCATAAGCACTCCTAACTTCGATAGAGTAGCTAATGAAGGGGCAATTTTCACTAACGCCCACGTTCCAGTACCTTCCTGCACACCATGTAGAAGTTCAATACTTACCGGCACCTATTTTTGGGAGACCGGACTTGGCGCAATTCTCGAAGGTGCAAGATGGGATGAATCTATTCCGACGTATCCATTAATGCTGGAAAAAAATGGATATCACATCGGTTATACGTACAAAGTTTGGTCTCCTGGTAAAACAGAAAATGCCCCTTACGGCGGATCTCGTAATAGGTACGAATCGGCAGGGAATAATTGGAGAATATTTTCTCAAGAAGCAACTAAGGATGCTTCTGAAATGGGTGTTGAAAATGCCAAAGAAATACTCTTTGAGGAAACCCGAAATAATTTCGTTTCGTTTTTGGATGATGTTCCGGAAGGAGATCCGTTCTGCTATTGGTGGGGACCTGTTAATACCCATAGACCATGGAAGCGAGGTTCGGGATACGAACTCTGGGGACTAGACCCTGACCAACTGAAGGGACGCATGCCTAGTTTCCTACCGGACGTTTCAGAAATTCGAGAAGACTTTAACGATTATCTTGGCGAGGTTCAAGCAGTAGATGCAGGTATAGGCATCATCCTGGATGAACTGGAAAAAGCAGGTGAATTAGACAACACCCTTGTTGTTGTCAGTGGAGATCATGGCATACCTGGATTCCCACGAGCCAAATGCAATCTATACGACATAGGCAGCCAAGTAACGCTTGCAGCGAGATGGCCCGGCAAGATCGAAGCAGGCACAGTGATCCAAGAATTAATCAGCCTTATGAGTCTTGCCCCAACTTTTCTTGATGCTGCTGGTGAACAACCTCTAAACAATATGACCGATAGTATTCTGCCATTACTCACATCAGATTCAGACTCTGAGATCGATGATAAAGGAGAATATGTCATCCTCGGACGAGAACGCCATATAGCGTTTGCAAGATCCGGAGGTTTACCTTACCCCTCGCGAGCGATACGCACTAAGGATCATCTCTACATACGTAACTTTGAACCGGATCGGTGGCCAATCGGTGATCCGTCAGGTTTTGAGGATACCGAGTCCGATCCGGACAATATCGAGGATATGCTTAAAGCAGCTTCTAGCTGGGAAGATCGCAGGAAATTTCATAATGCTTTCGGGGATATTGACACTGGTCCAACGAAGCACTGGATGCTCGCTAATCGTAATGCACCAAAGGTAAGGCCTAAGTTTGATCTGGCTTTTGGTAAAAGACCAGAGGAAGAACTTTACGATCTTAACAACGACCCAGATTACCTAAAAAATGTTGCGTATGATTTCAACTACAAAGAGATAAAAGAAAGCTTATCCAATACCCTGCTGACTGTTCTAAAGGAACGTGGTGATCCAAGAATAGTCGAGGATATCTGTAGATTTGAAAGGGAACCGTATAGTGGCTCTCCGGCGGATGACTGGTATGAAGGAGAGCAAAACGGGGAGACCTGGTCTCCTCCAACACCTCGTTAAATCTAATTGATCACTATCGATTCAGTTCGCGATAAGCATATCTTAAAGCTAGCTCAGCTCACTGAGATCCACCTAACTATTTGTCTTAATGCCCGGCGAGTATCGGTAGGTCAACTTTGTGGCATACTGTCG
>VFGZ01000013.1 GCA_009392215.1 SAR202 cluster bacterium
TGGAATATGCATTTATTTTGAAGGTGTTTGGAATTTAGAACTGCCACTCTTTAAAGGCGCTATTTCTCGTTAAAATTTAGACTGGCTCTCTTACGTAGACAGGGAGTCCTACCTGATTACCGGAGCGAGAAAAATTTTCGGCTTCCTATGGAGACTACGCCCAACAAGAGTGCGATAGTACCTAAAGGGGTCTTCCCTCCTTCAATCGGTGAACTGCAACCCCCACCAGAGCTGGTAGATGGCTCTTGTGTTGCAACCGCCTCATCTGCAATGGAATCGATTCTGGTGTCTCCTTTGGTGGGTGATGGGTCCGGGAATAGAGGCTTTCCTTGCGATTTGTCCAGTGTGCCTGTAGATGGGAAACAACGTCCTACAGACATGATTTCCGTTTCTGTAGGTATGTATGGAGGTCCACTTCGCAATTCCTTATATCTTTCTTCTCCAAAGATATCTACTAAACAATTTACAACATATTCGTCTTCACTCAGGAAAGGATTACCATCCTTTGGTGGCATAGAAATCTCATTTCGATTCGGGGGCGCCATATTTGGCATTTCTGAATGGGTCGAGCATTGGATAGCTATTTCCATCTCGGCATCTGTTGGGATAGATGGAGGTTGCCCCCTTAATTCTTCAAAACGGCCTTCATCTAAGGCTGTAGACATACAATCAACGAAATTTTGATCGTTGTTCATGAATGGATTGTTGTCAATGTCAGTTGGGGCTCCTGGCAGGGATGGGACCTCAGTCTGGATGCGCATACATCCTGCGAGGACATCAATTTCAAATGAGTTTGGTGGCGGCGGGACCTTGTTAAGAAGTTCCAGAGCTCTCTTAAGCTCCATACTCTCCAAAAGACATTCCACGACTCCCATATCCATTGGGACTTGGTTGCTGGGTTCTTGAGGTTCCGCTGTTTGTTGCGTAGGTATATCCTCCGTGGACTCCGTGGTGCTTTTGATGGTCGAAACGGGCAAGGGAGTAGTTGCTTCAACACTTCCTTCTATAAAATAAAGACTGATGGCTGTGGGATCTATATCCCGTCTGGTTTGTATAATCTTGGTCATGTCGTCCGAGATGTAAGCAAATAATCCTTGGCATCCTGGCACACATCCGGCTTCTGACAGTACCAGATGACCTACCTCATTTCCTTCAAGGTCGAATAGGTAATTGTCGACCAATATCAGGTCTCCGCTCTCCGCAAATTTCCCATGGAATGAGTACATAGGAATCTGCCATATTTTTTCACCGGTCTCAACGTCTATCAGGAGAGTTGAGTATTGTCCTCCTCCACCGGCTATCAGATGTTTACCATCTGGAGAAAAATCTAACCAGGCCACGATGTCCCGCATGTCGTGGTACCAGATGGTTTCGCCTGTGGCGGAGTTCAATAAGGTCAGATCCCCGTACTTTCCTCCTGCAGCTAATGTGGTCTCATCAGGAGACAACTGGAAACCGTTTACGTATGGCCAAGACCCTATTTCTCCAGACCAAATCAACGTCCCTTCATGGAGATCAAGCTTATAGGCTTTACCATCTCCAGATCCTACGTATACGTACTCATCGGCTCGATCAAACACTATTCCACGGACCTGGCCGTTTAAGAACTTCGACCATAAAATCTTCCCTGTAATGAGGTCCGCGAGGAGGAAAGTCCCATCGACTCCGCCGATACCTAGGTACTCGTTAGAATGGGATATCTTAACTTCTTTGCTGTCTAGTTCGGGATGAGTCGTCTCTGTCACGTCTTGAGCCGTTTTTACCCATAGAGGTGTTCCGGTTACGGCATCAATTACACCCAGGTCCTTTGTTGGATTAGAAGTAACGAATGCAGCCCATTTGCCGTCTCCAGACAGGTCTGCTCCCCATGCTTCCCAACCCATGGAATAAGACCAAAGTAGGTCTCCATCGGTCGTGTAAAGAAATAGTTTAGACTCTGATTCCCGACCCTCGGACTGAATCCAGTTTTCCATACCTTGAACGAGCAATATCTTCGTGCCGGCCTCATCGACGGCACCTTTCCAAAAACCGATACCATTTTGCATCGTGTTAGTGAGGGAATAGTTACTTTTCCAGGATGGGTTATTCAACTGTATATTGTAGTCAGAATCGATCTGAGTGATGAACCGCATGTCTCGAGCGACTGGAGTACCCTTCCAATAAGGATCTATGTCGTTGCATTGCTTGGGAGGAGGAGCGCAGATTGTGGACCCTTCGCTCGAACGCGCTTCAAGGATCCAGTCTTCTCGCCAAGGAACTCCGCGGAATGTGGCTTGGCCGGTACTATCGCTGTTAGTGACCGTCTCCCAATGACCGGTTGTGAGTTTTACGTAGGCGTCCTCCAAGGTTACTCCTTGGTGGTTTGTTATCGATGCAGTGATTTCCAGTGGACCCGAGATATTATCGTTTCGTTTGGCCTCATTGGTATGTCGAGAGTCGTCGACCAATGAATAGTCAATCTGGACGTCTATCGTTTGGGACTGGCCGGTTTTGGATTCTGAGAATGTCCAACGATAAGTTCGGCTATCGTTTCCAGGTTCGTTAACCTCGCCAGGCAGATAGGCTGGTATCTTCCCCCATTTCTCATCCATTTTGGTCATGATGACTTGGGTGTCCCCTGGTTCTAGAAAAAGTGTCTGAGGTTCAGGAGAGACAGTTCTGATCTCCTGTTGGAAGGGAGCAATTACCTCCACGAAGAAATCTACTTCTAGTTTGGTTTCCCCGGTGTTGGTAGCCTTGAATTTATGCTTGATCATTTTGTCCAGAGGAAGTTCGCCAGAGGGTATCGGATGGATATCGATTTCGAGATTGGGAATAGATCCGCTTTGAGCCGAGGCGTAGGCGGTGAGAAAAATGATGAGTGTGGTTAAAGCAATGCCGAACGCGGCTAATCTGTTCTTTAAATGGAGTATTCTGGAGTAATTGAAAAATGACATGATAGTCGTTATTGCAGATACAGATCTGATAGGTGGCTTTATAGAATATTAGGGATCTTGATGATCGGTGCGCGGCGAGTGAGAAACTCGAGTGAGGTTTGTAGTTCTGATTCTATCGGGAACCTGAAAGATTTGCGCTGCAATATTGCGCGCCGGTTTATGGACCAACCGATGGGTTGTATTTAAATAAAACCTTTTTCTGTGGTCCAGAACAATCGGTTGATGCTGAAGCATAACTAATCATCAATTCTTTAGAATCAGTGATATCCCGGCAGCTACCAATATGATCGTGATTAGCGTGGCGAATGTATTTTCAGGTATACGTCCTAGGAGTAGTTTCCCGAGGTATGCGCCCAATACGCTAAGTGTACTTAACCCTGCGCCTATTAAAATTAGTCGCGAGTCTAACAACCCATCTAACCCAAAAACTATCAACTTCGGAATCTGTATGAATCCATAACCCACAGAAGATGTGCCTACATATGCACTAGCGGTTAATCCAAAACAGAGATAAAAGACGGTTGCAAATGGACCCGGTACGCCAAATAACGCTGATATAAATCCGGTAGCGGAACCCAATGGCATAAATCCCCATAACGGCATGTGAAAGTTACGCCCCATGGGAAGCTTGGTATATAACGCCATTAGGATAAGGAGAACACCCAATAATCGCACGATGACCGCCGAATCTATAGAAACGAACAATAGGCTGGCTCCAATAGCCACCGGGATGGATCCGATGGCGAAATACCCGACAACATTCCAATCGATTCCGTCTTTATGGAGGTAAGCACGGGAGGCGGATCCAATAAGCTGTGCGATGGACAATAGTGGTACAGCTTCTTTGACACCAAGTACCCATATGATTGCAGGTAAGGCTACGAGACCTCCTCCGATACCAACTACTCCCGATATTGTGAATCCTATTAGGGAAGCGGTAATGACGACGGAGATTTTAACCAGTTCTTCCAAGTGATTAGTATTCTAATACGGTAGGGATGTGTGCGAGACTGAGAAGTTTTTTGAAATCCTTAACAGTAAACCATATGTGGTAAGTTATTGATGAGTTCTTTTGACTGAAGCGCAATTCGAAGTCGTGACTCAGGCTATCCCCTGCCCCTCAATACGATTGCCACCAATGCGATGGATGACAATGCTAGAACGATTGTTAAAGCTTCTCCAACTGCACCAACGGCATTTTGTGAAGAAAACCCTGAACTAAGTCCAGGTTTTGACCCCATCAGTCCTGTGTATATTGCTGCAGATAGAGCCATTCCAGTTGAATTTCCGATCGAGCGGCTGGTGGCCAAGAACCCAGATGCGCTGCTCAGTGAATCCCTGGGAACAAAGCCCATGATGGCACTGTTGTTGGCGGGCAAGAAGATCGATAGCCCTGCCCCCCCGATGGTTATGATTAATATGAATAACCACATGGGTGCATCAGTCCCCAACCAGATTAGTCCTAGTAAGCCACCCAGTAATGTGACATGACCTATGAACGACGTAATTCTTGTTCCAAATCTGTCGGACATTATTCCGCTGATGGGTGATAGCACTAATCGAATGGTGTGGAACGGCAATACGATGAGCCCAGCTATCGAAGCAGAATAGCCCATCCCGGTGATCAATAAGAACGGTGATAAGAAATTCCAACCCCCGTGTGCCATTTGGACGAGTGTTTGCGCTGCTACTCCGGATGAGAAAACGCGGTTCTTGAAAAGGTCCAACCGAATCACTGGGAATCTGGAGCGTTTCTCAAACAGCAGGAGAATCGGAAACGCAATGGCGGCTAAAGATATCGCTATTACAACGACGGGAGATGAAAATCCTAGTCGGCCTGCTTGATTTATGCCGACCAGGCCGCCGACCATTACGACGGTAAGTAACACTACCCCTGCATAGTCGATGCTATAGCTGGATGGCTTTTCGGCCCGATCTTCTTCGTCATTTCTTACCACCCTCCAAATTAGGAATGCCAGCAGCACGTGGGCGGGCAAACGGGCCCAAAAGAGGGCCCGCCAGTCGAATACGTCGATAAGAACGCCGCCAAGAAAGAAACTGAGCCCAATCCCAAGGCCGAACGCCATGTTGGTGATTCCCTGGACCTTTCCCCGTTCCGAAGATGGGAAGGCCTGCGTCAGCAATGCGTTGTCGTTGGCCAGAACCATTGAAGACCCGATGGCTGTAAGGAACCTTGCCGCTATCAGTTGGGTTAGGTCTTGGGAGACCGCTGATAGACCGAGTCCGACCGGCACCACTACAGCTCCCCATAGGTACAGCCTCTTCCTGCCAAAGACATCTGAGATTCGTGAAAGCGGCAAGAGAGGTACGGTGGTCCCCAACACGAAAGCAAGGTTCACCCAGACGATGATGCTGGCATCGGTCTGGAAATCGTCCACCATGTCCGGCGCTCCGATATTGACCATGTTCATATTCATGATCGATAAGAAGCCGCCGAAACAGACGATCAACAGCAGCATCCATTTGTATTGGAGTACGAAGGGGTTGGCCGGATGATCGCCCGAGAGTGGTGGTCCTGCGCGCACGGTTACCTCTGGGTCCAGATACTAGATTTCCAGCCATCAATATTAATGGATGGGCCCTTTGTGGGTACGGATATTGGGAGTGATTTTTGCAGATTGTCTGTGCGGATAGATTCTAGCAACGCGGTACCCGCCAGGTTCGAGCAAAAGCGATTGCCGTTCCCAGCTTCCGGTTCTCCAGGGACGGCTAGTCGCCGCCCCACATGGAGGCAGTCTGATCCTTGTTCATTGAGCGGCTAATAGAGCTGTCCGCCTACTGTGTCCTGATCCAGGGCAACTATGAGTGGAAGGCAGTGCTTACCAAGGTCCGCGCCGCCCTGACCCTATACCCCGAACAACTCAGCGGCTAGGGGCTCAAGGTCAACTAGGAACGTTTTAGCAACATGGACAAACAAGGAAGGGGCGGCCCCGAGAAATCTGAGCCGCCCCTTCCTTGTTTGTCCTCTACTCGGCCTCAAGAACATCCCCATTTCAGGCCCTTCCAAATGGTTTTCTACCTGTGGAATTTAAGGATTGTGATGTTATCTTTGCCGACATGCCCTGGCGGGCAGGTTTCGGTGAATTTAGCAACCGCGCTGGCCAGTT
The DNA here is from genome assembly GCA_009392215.1 of SAR202 cluster bacterium. Taxonomy (GTDB): domain Bacteria; phylum Chloroflexota; class Dehalococcoidia; order Lucifugimonadales; family Lucifugimonadaceae; genus Lucifugimonas. The sequence goes on from VFGZ01000013.1 coordinate 6,065, forward strand.
CGTCTTGCTTGTCGGGCAGGGCATGCAAACAAAGGGTCCTGGCTCTACTTGCTTAAGGCCGAAGCGATTTTTTGAGAATCGTCAATTATATCAAATTCCGTTTCCAATCCATCTTTGACCACAAAACAATGCATTGCCTCTGAATCTAAATTATCTGCACTCAGATGCACTCTCACATGAACTCTATCGTCTTCGGCGGTCACGTTTAATATTTCTAGATTGAAATTAGGAAACTTAACGGGTATCTGTGCCAGGAAATTAGCCAAAAAATCTCCAAAACCATGGTACTCCCCAGATAATTCATGGCTCCCGTTAACCCTAATCAACGCATCTTTATGAAAAATCTTGCCTAGTCCTTCCATGTCTCCATCGGCAAAAGATTGGTATCCACCCAATACTATTTCTTTAGGTGTCATGAAGCTCTCCTCAAGTGTGGTGAATTTTGGATAATTCCTATTGACCCTGCAATATATATGAGCACAATCAGGGATAGATTGTCGAATCTATTGTACAACCCAAAAAGTCGAACCCACTTACCCCGATCGTCACTAGGCATAACGGATTTGAAGTTGGAACACGCCTGTCTTCTCTTGTCCCGTCCTGTTGTGTTTAATCCCGTTTTGACTAGGAATCCTGGTTAAATGCTTAACTTCATCCCATCTAATGCCCTCAAGTCTCAAAGAGTTCGTGACCATTTTTTGGGCCTATTCAGCTATGGGAAGGCCGATCCCTATCTGCTTATCTATCGCCGATGCGGCGGCTTCTTGTAGCCCTGGCAAAACGTGACTGTAAATATCCATGTTAATGGCGATATTGCTGTAGACTAGCCAATCACTCACAATTATATGGTTTGTTCTGGCCAACTATAACAGGAAT
>VFGZ01000014.1 GCA_009392215.1 SAR202 cluster bacterium
TTGAAGGCAAACAGCCGAGCCGAGCAGCATGGCTGCTATGAGTGGTTTCATTCTATATAACATAGTGCAGAGAACGTAGTCCAAAACCCCTTTGCGTCAATGTTGAAATTTCAAAGGCACAGCACGCTACGGTTGTGATTAGAATGAGTTTCGCCCATGCCCGGATCGGACGTGACGACGACCGGGTGAAGACGGTCGCCGACTGGCTTGGCCGCAATTACACACTCGACGAAAAACCCTGCATGAGGGCGGAGGCACTTACTACTACCATCTCACGGCCAAGGCGTTAAGCGCTGGGCGTGAAGGAACTGACTGTACCCGGTGGAGAAACAATCAACTGGCGCGAGGCACTCACAGCCAGCCTGATCGCACTGCAGCAACCAGACCGCTCATGGCAAACCCCCACCAAGCACTGAATGGAAGGCGGCCTCAAGCTGAGCGTCGCCTATGTGATAATGGCCTTGGCCTAGGCGGGCGACAAGCAGTCGATCCGCTGAGATAGAGAAGCGCCTCGAGGTACGCGGGAAAATATTTTCGGCATTGCTGGATCTTACCTTCATAGCTAAAATCCGTTCGTTTTAATGAAACATATCATATTTCAATTTACCTACATCGGCATCTTAGCCACTTCCGCAACAGGCTTTGAGAAGGATGAGGTTTCGGCCAGATGGAAACCGCTGAATGAGCTGGCCAAAAAAGCAGTTTCTTCTGCAAAAATTCCTGGCGGATCGGTGTGCGTCGTTGAAAAAGGATCAGTTGTCTTTAATCAAAGCTATGGGGTGCTTAATGACAAAACGACTAAATTATGGCAAAGCAGCACACCTGTATTGATTGCCTCAATCACCAAACCTATCACAGCAACGCTGGTCGCTGTCTTGGTTGAACAAAAAAAGCTGTCATTCGACGATCCGATTTCAAAATACATACCGGAGTATTCAAAACTCAAGCTAAGAGATGGAAGTGCGGTCAGGTCTCCAACAATTGCCGAGTGCTTGTCTCATACCTCCGGGTTTCCCGGCGGAAACATGGGTGATCTTCCAAGAAATTCCCCAATCCTAAAAGCTGATCAGGCAGAGGTCGCCAAGCTAATTGCCAAGCGTGGTCTTGTTGCAAAGCCTGGCAAAAGATTCGCCTACACGTTTCGCGGGTATGCAGCTGTTGCCAGATGCATAGAGGTGGCAACAGGCAGGCGATTTGCTGAACAATTGAATGAGAAATTACTCAAGCCACTGGGTATGGCTGAAACATCATTCTTTCCTGGTTTAGAGGTTCTTAAACGTCATCCAAGATATTCACAGCGGATTGCCGGATCCAGTAAGGAAGAGGTAAAATCCGCCATATCCAATTTCAGGGCTAAATTGGACAGGTTTGTGAGTTCGTCTGGAGGTTTGGTTTCAACATCAAATGATCTTGTGAAATTCTTACGCCTTCATTCACTTCGCGGAAAGGCTAATGACAAGCAGCTCATTTCGTCTAATGTGATTTCGAGGCTTTATCAAAAGCCGCCTGGTTCTCGAGAGTATGGTCTGGGTTTTAAGCTTTTCGGTGATGAGACAGTGGGACACGGTGGAGCATCTGGAACAAGCGCCATTGTGAACCTTAAGCACGATCGAGTGGTGGTGATTCTAACTCAGGCAGGGTCAAAAAATGCCAGGCCGCTTACCGGAGGCGGGAGGAGGCTCGCCTTGGAAATTCTTTCCAAATAGAGTTAATTGCCATCCGCTTGCGTGTTTTACCAATGACGAAGTTATTGGCGGTTCTCCTTATCATTTATCGTCGCCTGTGATGTCTTACCACCATTTCCATGATGGATTTGGAGCGGGAGACCAGATCCAGCTGGGAGCTTCATTCGGGAATTTGTAGAATTCCACATGCCCATCCCCAAAAAGGATGTTGTTTCGAAATTGCCCTTGGATGGTGTGCCAGAGGTATTTCGGGTTGTCCTTCGTGCGGTTGGGGTGCCATGTCCAGTCACCTTGGATAATTTTATTTGAGGGGCTTCTGGCTATTTGCCCTGACTTGATGGAACGGCTATTCCGGTCATTCTGCACACCACACACCATTTTAACCCTGAAGGAATCATGGCTGAATTGGGGTAGATAACTTGTTCCCCATGCATCGTAGCAATGTTCAATGTTGTGCAGTGAATCCCCCTTGTCTGATGGGCATAGAAAGATTCCTGTTGATCCCGCGTATTGGTTCAGAGGCCTGTGTTCCGCCTTTGTCGTGCCGCTGTAAAGGCTGCTCTCTCCTTGTTTCCCACCGGAAGTCGCCCAGTTGGTGAGTTTTGGATAAGACTCATCGTTATCGCCTGCGTACATCATAAAGGCTAAGCCAATCTGCTTCTGGTTGCTGATGCACTTGGCGTTGTGCGCCTTGGCTTTTGAGCGAGCCAGCGCCGGAAGTAGGAGGCTTGCCAGAATGGCAATGATGGCGATCACCACAAGCAATTCGATGAGTGTGAATCCTTTGCTTTGTTTCTTTCTCATTCCGCTTCAGGTTTCAATTCTTCAACCGCAAGCCCTCTCCTCTTAGTTTTAATAGTTCATTAAATTGAAATCGGTAGAGTTTATTCTCTTCTTTGAGATCATCTGGCAGCAGCCAGATATGACCATCAAAAACCGCCATACCTTCTCGCGCAAAGTTTCCCAATTCACGGCGCGGAAGCCTGAGTTCTGCGCTAATTTTTCGAGTTTTAGCATTGATCAATTGGATCACGGAACGCGGGTGACTGCCTAAAATCTTCGAGCTTTTATCGAGGCCGCTTGCAACCAAAAACCCTTTGTGAACCTTCCAGTCCTGCACTGCAATCGACCAATTGGGTAAATTTTGAATAAACATGTTGCGCTTGTAATGTTGAATCAGCTTTGCGTCAGCTGAAAGTTCATAGGCGATCATAGTATCCCAATTGGCTGCAAAGAGGCGCTTTGGAGTGTGTGAAACTGCGACCGCGCCTATGTGGTCGTTGATAATAATGCTGTCGGAAGGCGTCGCATCACCTTTGTCAATTAAAGAGCGTATTGAGAACTTACGAAGCATTGTTTTGCCGCTACGACGACTTTGTGAGATTGGAATCCAAAGGTTTTCACCGTCGGAATCAAATCCGCCGGGGTGATCAAGAATGCCGGACCAATTTACGGGCTGGGAGGTCGGCGTAATATCCCAGACCTTAGTCCAGCTCTTTTTGCTCATACAGCAATTTTCTTTTTGTACCTTAGGATTACACTGCAACCAAAGCAGGAGTGAGCGGCGTGGGTTTACATCGTCTCGACGCGCAGTAACGAAAAATCCATTTTGATGGACAAGGAGACCTTGCGTATGAGCTTGTGCAGAGTTGCCGTTGATGTGGAGCGGTGGCAATTCCGAGACATGGATTTTTGAAACATGCAGATTGGCGACTGGAACAGTCGATGAAGCCTTGAACTTCGCGGAAGTTTGAGCGTTTGTGGCCGTAATGAATATAGCGAGCGTAACGCACAACAGTAGAGTTCGGATTAGCGGTCGCATTTGTTCTTTTGAGCAGTTACTCCCATACAGTTTTCATTTTTTCTCACTTTTTGCCATTATCAGTGCTGAAAATGAATTCAGCCCAAATAGGGCGATGATCTGAGAGCGGTTTTCCATATTTAACCCATTCTTTTTCATAACGATTCATTTTCAATTCTGTTTCTGGATTGTTGAATGCATTGTTAATTATCCCACCCCCTGTTACATTTACTTTCAAAGTCTTAGTACTAAAGAAAATATGATCGATCACCCCTGATTCATTGCCGGACTCAATATGTTTGTGGGTGCTGGCTTTTGCAGTATCAATTGAGAGTTCTTTCCAGATGGGTTTTAAACCAACCTTATTAAAGGATTTTAGGGCGCCCCGGTCGAAATGGTTGTTAAAATCACCAAGCACAAACAAGTTTTCGCTTGGTGAACTACTAATCAGTTTTTCGGCAATAAAAGCTGCCGCAGATCCCTCCTCCTCTGGTCGGCCTGGTATGTGGGTTGAATGAATCATTAACGGCACACCTCTTATATTTGATTTTGCTGATACTAATGATGCGGGCTTCCATCCGTTGGCATTTACCACTTGTTCATCTTTGTCGTATAGTGGAAAGCGACATAAGATTGACTTGTATTTATCCCTGTGATTTGCAGAAGAAACTTTACCAACATGGACATAATCCATACCTAATACCCGACCAACGCTAGCTGTCCAGTCGCCATCTGGCACTTCATTGAAACAAACAACATCCAAGTCGTATTGTTTAAACATATCGCCTATTGATTCGGGCTTCCCCCACAAACCAAACAAGACATTGTAAGCAGCAAATCTGATTTTAACTTCTAATTTTTCTTTGTTTTTTGTTTTTTCTTTTCCGAAGGAAGATTTTGAAGGAAAATCTATGTTCTTATTAAGATGCCGTTCAGGCGCAAGTGCTTTGCAAAATGCGCATCCGGCCAAAATCAAAGTTGCGATTGTTGTGGTTAGGAGGTGTTTCATTTCCTTTCAGTTCTTAATTTTCGACCCGTTTTGCAGTCCTGCTTTCAGGGGAACGGCTAGACTTGTCTGTGGTTGGTTTGGCGGGAAGTTCTCCGTTACCTGTCGGCGCACCGTTCATTAGCCAGGAGAGGTTAAACCGTGCGACATGTGTCTGGGGGAGGAGGCCTTCAAAGTGCATGTAGACCCAACCTTCGGTCGGCGTACCAGGTCGCCCCCCAGCAAGGGAGGAGTACTGGAATGGGCCTTTCCAGAGCAGTCGCTTTAGAGGCCACGTCTTAGCGCCGTCGAAACTAACCCAGATTGTACCAAGTTTTCTCCCGGCAGCGCTATCGGAGTTGCTGTAGAGCAAGATGTCCCGACCTGTAATTGGAAGCCGGACAAGTCCAGCAAAGCACCCGTAATTCGTGTTCTGAGGTCCATCAGGCAGGATGTCCACGATCCGCCACCCGGTCCAAGTCTCGCCGCCATCAAAACTCCATGCCTCGCGTCTGCGTAGCGGCGGCTTTTTCGCATTCCAGTGCGAACGGGAATTGTAGTAGAGCCGACCATCGGACAGTTCAGCGATTCCCGCCTCGCCTGTTCCCATCTCCGAGAACGGTTTGCTGGTGTTCCAGGTTTTACCGTGATCGTCGCTGTAGATTGCGGTGGTGTAGTGCGTTGGCCAGTGCTTCTTCGGGTAATTCGCCTCGCCGTAATGCCGCGCCGCGCGGATCAATCGCCCGGCATGCTTACCGTGCCTCAATGTGATACCATGTTCGTTCATGTGCATTGAGGGCACATTCCCACGTGTGTCCGGGCGGATCGTTACTTCCATTTTCTCCCACGTCTTTCCATCGTCTTGACTCCGATAGACCGACAGCGGAGCGGGCGGGTGTCGGTCCTCGGCGAAAGCCAGGATTTCTCCGCTGGCTTCGTCGACGGTCAAGCCACCTGCCTGAAAGGCCGGCTCCGCGACGATGATCTCTTCTCCCCAGGTTTTACCACCATCTTCACTACGACGGGCGAGTAGCTTTTTGTTTCCGAGGGTGGCGAGAACCGTCCCTTTGAGAGTCACGACGATATTGGGGTGGCGTATTTGCTTGAATAGTGGCTGAGTTTCCATACGGGGCTTGCCCAAGAAGGCGTCCAACGGACCCTCCATTTTTCTGGACTTGTCCGCGGCGTTGGCTTCTTCGCTCGCTAGATAAGCCG
>VFGZ01000015.1 GCA_009392215.1 SAR202 cluster bacterium
TGAAAAGAGCGTAATTGGTGCCTGCCCCAAAGACCAAGACAGACATGATTCCGGTTACTTGACCGTTTAAAGGCAAATCAAAATTGTCAGCCAACAATGCAGCAATCGCCTGTGCCAGTGATAAAGCAGATCCAATTACCAATAGCGGGATAATTGCCGTAACAGGAGATCGATAAATCAGCAATAGTAGGACAAGGACAAGTAACCCAGTAGCTACAGTTATTGCTACATCAATTTTTCCAAAAACTTTAACAGCATCAATGATGATACCCGCCGGTCCTGTTACCGCTGTGTCTACCACTTGGCCTTCGGGATCTTTCAATTCACCACCAGTTTCCGCTGCTCGGTCTGATAGCCACTCTACGGCCGACTGAAACGGGGGGTTAGAAGGTAAGCCATTAATCGTAACCACCACCATAGACGTGGAACCATCTTCAGAATTCAAAGTAGCGTTTGCAGCTAGAGAATCGCCTGGAGAGAGAACCGATTGAATCGCTTCTGGGGCTGTAGCCGATCTAGCGATTTTGGTAAATGACTCAACAGCTTCATTCTTACTAGCAATATCACCTCGCGAACTGAATACCACCAATGCTGGAATGCCATCTCCCGATGGAAATTTTTCAGCTCTTAGTTCCATAGCCTGAACTGATTCCGCCCCGGCAGGCAGAAACTCCTCAGTCTCGTTTGTAGTGACATCATCAAGTTTGGGAGCTAAGGAGAACACCATCCCTACAGCTAGAAGCCAGATTAATAAGCCAGCGACGGCTCTTTTCGAAGTGGATAAAGTAGTAAAAAACATTGTTTGTTGGTTTCATTCGAACTGAACGGCAATTTTCGCTGCAAGATTACAAAAAGCAAAAGTACCTTTATATGGGAATACGAGAATAACCTAACTATAATTGGAAGAGAATTAAATCTCCATTAATGATTAAATGTTGTATATATTCTACGTTTATGTCCCTGTAGTGTAAAGTCACCAATTATGCGATAATGTTGTATAGATAAGCTTGAATTGTTCAAATTTACAGTCAAGATAGTATGGTGATAAAGATTTAGAACATAAACGCGTACCATAAATTTGAACAGTCGATAACAACATCATCGACACAATTTACGAACAGAACTTTAAAGTGACCAGTTGGCGATATACAACACACCCGATGTACATGTGTAACAACTGCGTCATTTGCTCGCAACACTTAGGAAACATCTTTTTCTTAGAGTTAGAAGTGTTGGGTAGTAGATCTTCAGGCATGATATTAGTTCATGAGCAATAAATACCGCACAAAACCTCGGGCTCCTGAGCTCAAAAAATACCAAAAGGCCCTGCTGGAAGCGTTAATTGCCGGCGATGAAACACGTGCTACTGAACTGATTGACGACTCAATCTCCAAAAGGTGGGCACCAACAACCATCTACCTAAGTCTCGTAGCTCATTCAATGACAGAAATCGGTGCCCTATGGCACCGTGGCGAGCTCAATATTTCAACAGAACATCGAGCAACCCAGATCGCATTTCGGTTGCTAGCGCGCGTGAAAAATTCTTACCATGACGGGACCAAAACGGGATTGAAGGCGATTGTAACCGGAGTTGCAGGAGACACCCATTTGGTCGGAGCGCTTATGTTTGCCGATCTGTTGCGTTTCGATGGGTGGGATGTCGATTTCCTTGGAACAGATACTCCAAGTGATGCGATTCTTGAAATGGTACAGTCAGATGATCCAAATCTTCTGTGCCTATCGGTAACTTTACCTGATCAGGTGGGTGTAGCCGCCGAAACCGCAAAAATCGTGAAAAATGCCGTCCCTTCGACCAGAATCATTGTCGGTGGTGGAGCAATCAACCACAACGGTTCTCGCAATTCTCTCGAATTTGCAGACTATGTAACATCAGATCCTATCACCGCCCTCAAATGGATATCTGAAAAATTTGATCTGGGTATTTCTTCTAAGACGTTCGAGGCAATGCTTACCGATCTAGGTGGAAGAATCCAGCATTTCAGAAAAGAAAAAGGGCTCAGCCAACAACAACTTGCCACCGCCTCTAAACTGGATCGCAGTTACGTGAGTGCAGTAGAACATGGCAAACAGAACGTCAGTTTTGCAACGTTGAAAAATCTATCCGATGCGCTGGATGTGAACATTGTTGAGTTGGTAGACAATTAGCACATCGCCGATATCACCGATCTTCAATTCCTCTCCGACCTGATGACAAAATTTTCACCACCTACTATCAAACGGCTCGATAACGGCGTTTACCAACTGACAACTCAAACAATTGTGAATCGCGCTTTAGGTGAAACGTTCGAATTCTTTGCAAAGGCAGAAAATCTCAATAAAATCACCCCTCCCTGGCTGCACTTTAATATCGTTTCAGACACACCCATTCAAATGGGGGTTGGCACCATTATCGAATACCGCCTGAAACTCAGAGGCTTTCCAATAAAATGGGTATCTGAAATACCGATTTGGCAGCCTCCATTCCGATTCGTTGACCAACAAAAAAACGGACCATATCAATATTGGCATCACGAACATTTGCTACAGGAAAATAATACCAACTCCACAACTGTGAAAGATATCGTTACATATAAAGTTCCACTTGGCCGCTTGATGCATACGCTGTTTGTCAAACATGATTTGAAGAGAATCTTTGAACATCGCAAACGATCTTTACAAAATCTCTTGTATTAAATCTTCCGACCAAGCGCCAAACGATGATACTAACTGGCACCACTGAATAGTTTAGAAGTCTGAGCCTAAAACCAATATCACATCTTTTAGAATAAGTTAGGTGCATCGAACGATATCCTGGAAAATTAACTGATTTGCAAGAAAATATAGTAGCCATAAAGTTAGATTGATTAATGGATGGCTCAATATTCCTAATGATCTCATGCGATAAAAATCAAAAGATCTCACACATGAAAATTTGACTTAATCCACTTGACGCATATGAAGGGCAGGTCATATGGTCACATCAAACAAAACCTCAAAATGACATTTGTTAAAAAGAGATGGTTGTCTATGCTCAAAGCACGCTCAATTAGTACTGCACTCATGCTTCTTATATTGCTCAGTCTTTCCTGTGGGGGAGATGGATCTGTTGTATCTAATGAAGAAGGAGGAAATTCTGATTTCCCAAAAGTGATCAGGATGATTGAATCGACCACGAACTTTACAGAAGATGATCTCAAAGCAATCGGTTGGAAAGCTCAAAAGGATTTCCTGCTTGATTATCCTGGAGCTACAACAGCAAAATGGGGATTCCTAAACGCCGCTGAAGTAGGAGTACTAATTTACCCAACTGCTGAAGACGCTAAAACCCTTGGTGTTGCTGCAGCCGAAGTGCAGACATTTCACAATGAGGTCGGAGAGGCCCCTGGAGACGGTACCATGGACCGTACTTCCTGCCAAAGTGCAGGCTGGCAATCTGCAGTAAAAGAAATCAACCACGGTTCCTCTAAGGTATCAGCATCCTATCTAGGACCTGAAAAAGATAGTGATATCCCACCCAGCCAAAAAATGCCATGCCCCGTTCGGGTACCCACCTACAATGATTACACCGTCATCGGCAACCTAGTGATGATGTGCGAAGGTGATGACGGCAAACCATTAGAACCCTCAACCAACTGCAAAGAACTTGAAAAATGGTTGACCAAATAAGAAAACGCCATCGACCGTCAGCAATGAGCGTTGTCATGGATGACGGTCGATTACAAACTTAAATGTAACCTAACTGACAAAATCGTCCTGATAAAAAGATCAAGGGTTGCATTCGTTGTCTCGAATTTGAGAGATGATTTATGCCCATAGAAGCCTGGTTAGCCCTAGTAGGGGTGTTTGTTTTGGGAGCAATGAGCCCAGGTCCATCGTTGGCTACTGTGCTGCGCAACAGCGTTGTAAATGGACGCCGACACGGAGTATTGACTGGACTTGGACATGGTTTCGGCTTTGGAATCTATTCATTCTTGGCAGCTTCAGGAATGATTACCGCCATTTCTATTCACTCAGGCACGGTTGATTTTTTACGATTGACAGGTGCAGCTGTACTTGTAATTCTGGGATATATATTCGCCAAACAATCACTATCCAGATCATCACCAATCGTTGCCGATGAGACTCAATTTTCTGTTCACTCGAGTTTTGCTCAAGGATTTTTGATAGCACTGCTTAATCCAAAAATATTTGCCTGGATGTTGGCTATATATGCACCATTTATTAATGCAGATCTTGGAATACACATTCTGCTTGCGATGGCACTTATGGGAGTTTGCATAGATGCCTCTTGGTACGTAGGCGTAGCCATCTTCATGACCGGAGGTAACCGTGCAGCTAAACTGGGCAAAGCGTCAAATAAATTCAGCGCAGCGATGGCATTACTAATGTTCGTATTCGCAGGAATAATTATTACCGAATATATATTCGGCTAATTGAACACTGATTTGAATAATCAATATCTATCGGTGAACAGAAACTAAACTGCTCAAAACGCGAGTTGACAGCTAGCGCGTCCCGAGAAAATAAGCTCCGATATCAGGGTCATTTAAAAGATCACTTGCAGGAGCCGCGTGAGCTACTTTACCACCCACAAATATGTATCCACGATCTGACCGAGCCAGTGATAATTTGGCATTTTGCTCGATAATTAATACTGTGATTCCTTGTTTCCTCAGTCCATCAATACGCCCAATGATGTCCTGCTGATATTTTGGTGATAGTGCGGCAGTGGGCTCATCCAACAATAGGAATGTCGGATCAGATATCAACGCCCGAGAAATCGCCAACATTTGCCTTTCGCCACCTGAAAGTGATGCCGCCAGATCATTCATGCGCAATTGCATTTCGGGAAACATTTCACACGCCTGATCAATTCGCTTTTGAAGATCTGCGGAACCCATGCTCAAGCCTCCCATCTGCAAGTTCTCATAAACGGTTAATGAAGGAAACACGTTGTCGACCTGTGGGACATATGCAATGCCGCGTTTTACTAATTTATCAGTACGCCAGGATGAAACATCAACACCTCTATGAACAAAGGTACCTTCATATCGATCGGCGATTCCGAAAAGAACTTTCATAAACGTGGATTTACCGCATCCATTAGGACCTATAACGGTAACTAATTCGCCTTCGTCAACATACAGATCAACCCCATTCAAAATCTGTACCGATCCATAACCGCCGGTTACGCCCTTTACATCAAGAACACGGCTCATACTGCTTCCGCCTCTGAAACACCAAGATATGCCTCGGTTACGTCACTACTAGCCATCACTTCTCCTGGCGTTCCCTGCATGAGAACCTTGCCATGATCCATCACTATGATTTTGTCCACGCCGGTGCGAAGAATGAAGTCCATATTGTGTTCTATAACAAGCAGACTCATGCCCTGTTCAGACACAAGATTTCTTAGATTGACAAATATCTTTTCTGCCAACGGCCCTGCAACACCTGCAACTGGTTCATCCAATAACAGACACCGGGGCTCTCCCATAAGGGCTCGTCCAATGTCAACCAATTTACTCTGACCACCAGACAATTCACTAGACATATTATGAGCCATGTGAGAGACCTCAAGAGAGTCCAATATCTCATATGCCTTGTCGACCCGCTCCCTTTCAGCCGAACGAGACCTTGGTCTTAATACTGAAAGTAGCCGGTTCGGCGCAAACTGTTGCCTGGGCGGAACAAGTAAATTTTCAATTACCGTCATCTCTCTCCAAAGGCGAGTGTGCTGAAAGGTTCTCGTTACTCCCATTGACTGGATTTGATCCGGGCGTAACTCCGTTGCATTATTACCAAATATTTCTACACGCCCTTCTGTTGACGACAGAAGCCCCGAGATGCAATTAAATGCCGTTGATTTTCCACAACCATTCGGACCGATCAGACCCGCAAACTCCCCTTCGCCAATCTCAAAAGATATCCCGTCAACAGCTCGAAGACCACTAAAATCCTTGATGAGATCGGAAACCTTCAACGGAACTTTCATCACTACTCAAACTCCTTATGACGTCTCCGCAAATCAACCGAGGGAATAGGCCGACTGGGAACTTCCGGAATCAAACCCTTTGGTGCCACCTGCAATGCAACAATAATGACTAAACCGATTAGGAAAAGTTTGAGATATGACAGGTTGACGATCACCTTACCTCTGAGGAAAACCTCCTCTATGGAAAGATCAGACCACAAGTACCCACCAAAATCTACCACCAGCCATCGGAAGGCATTATCTAGATGAGTCACAATGCCATGCAATGGCAAACTTTCGCTTCCACGAGCAACGACCATGACGTTAAAGAAGAACTCAACGATGACTATCAAAAAAGCCCCAATTATCATGCCGCGATTATTACCACGACCGCCGACTATAAATGCAGCCCATACCAAAAAAGTAGACCTAACAGGACTCATAAATTCAGGGAAGATACCGGTATTCAACCAAGCCCATAAAGCACCGGCCAAAGCAGCAACGGCAGCTCCCAGTGCAAGGCTTGCCGCTTTGTGCCTCAAAATGTCATGCCCGTGATGTTGACTGACGTCTTGATCTTCCCTGATTGATCTGAGAATACGACCCCATGGAGAAACAAGAACTGTATCAAGGAGCCACCATATCGCTAATGCAAATAAAACGCTCATAAATGCAAGGAAAACAACGTACGGCGCTGCCACCTCTAACCCAAACCAGCCCCCGACGATCTCAGACATTCCCGAGTCCCACCAACCTTCAAATGGTCGAGCATATTGAGATATGCCGATCGCAGATGTCACGGTTCCGGCTCTCAGTAAAGGCTCAGATTGAAGCGCTATACGTAGCATTTCCCCTAACGAGATCGTCACAATCGCAAAGTAATCCATTCGCAATCTTGCGGTTGGATACGCCAGTAACCACCCAGCTAGTCCCGATATCGAGACGGCAACCAAAGTTGCAAACCACGGATTCCAGCCATATCCATTCGTCTCAACAGGAGCAGACAAAAGCCCAACACTCACCGCTCCAATACCAACAAAGAAAATCACACCAAAGTTAGTCATACCGGTTATACCTGTATGAAGGTTCAATGAAAATGCCATCAGCCCAAATATTCCTAGCAACGCAAAAATACGCCCTACTTGCATTACTTTGGTAAGCTCACTTGCACTAGGTAGCAATGATGTGATCAACACAATTATTAGAAACAGAATCAAAAAAACAATCCAAGACCCTCGATCGGTATACCGATCGAGATTCAATGAGTGAGTCAGTTGCCTCGAAAATACCTTCCCGGAATTTGTCCATAAGAATTCTCTACTTGAATTGCGGGAGTGAACTAAAAAGCCCGAGACACCGACCC
>VFGZ01000016.1 GCA_009392215.1 SAR202 cluster bacterium
TAAGGTATGGGTATTCTCTAAATCATAATCAACCATGAGTGACATGTGATGAACTTGCAATCCGTTAAATACAGTCATGTAGTCCAAGCGATCACCGTATTGATCTCTGTTCGGACCTTCAGAAACTAAGTCCACCTTCTTCTCTTCCACCAGTTCGCGATTTCTGTTTGTGGCTTCTGTTCCGAAACACTCAATCGTTCATCGACAGGGCTTTCATATAATCGATTAATGAATTTAACTCTTCATTGGTGAGTTGTTGAAAAACGTTGTGCACGTCACCGGTCCTTAAAACTTCTTCCAATGTTTGTGCACTGCCATCATGAAAGTACGGAGCAGTCATCCATACCCCGATCAAACTAGGTGTATCAAAGTTAGTGCCACGTCCATGATTATTCTTTTCCAGTACCTCATCCCCCGTTCCCACATCATGTAACTGGCGATCAGTAAATAATGGAGGGACATGGCAACCGTCACATCCTAGAGACTTGAACGTCAGCTTGCCTAATTCCAGATCACTTGCATCCGACACATTAGGTGAACTTGGAAACTCTAACAGAGCGAGATAAGAGGCCAGTGCATCCAGTTGAGGTGACATTCCAGTGTGTGCAACACCGAGTGTGTCATGTGCCTCTCCATTTATCAGACCATCTCCAACTTGTATGTCACGTATCGTTATCTCAACATCCTGTAATTCGTCAAGATCTCCAGACCAGTGAATTGGTAATGTACGACTCACTCCAAGAAGGGAGGGGGTGTTTCTTGGCCCATCAGGAAAGCCCAGCCAGGTACGGGCATCCATCATCCCATCGAAGTGGCATGTAGCACAGGAGATCCAGTTGTCAGTACTGAGCATTGGTTCTTCGGCCGAATTGAAAATCTTCTTGCCCAGAAGCAGAGCCTCGGAAAGCCCTATTTCCGTCAGGGCAAGAGTATGGGTGACGGCAAGATCATCCGTGTCAATAACGGACAGGGTTCCATCCAGTACATTGTTGACGAAAACTTGGGCACCATCAGGCGTGATGGCTATCCCACGCGGATTGGCACCGACCGCGATATGCTCCAGACCGCGATTGTTACCTAGGTCGATCACCGACACATCGTCGCTTCCTGCGTTGGCAACAAAGACGGTATCTTCTTCCGGTGTAATCGCCACAGCGAACGGCATATTAACCGGCTCATCCGCCGTATCCAGCGTAATACGCTCACGCACCAGTAATTTGAGTTCAGATAAATCCAGTACATTCACCACCGGGAATACAGTTGAATCAAAAAGCAGCGCTGTGTTATCCGTGTTCGAGCGGGTCTGGGGCAGATAGGCTTTCTCTCCCCCAGGGCCTATCACGATACCCTGATTTAGACTTATGTCGGAACCCGTGGAAACAGTACCGGTCGCTGTCAGCGTCTGTGTATCGATGTTAGTGACCTTACCGGAGAATAAATGGGTTACCAGTAAACGTTTGCGATCGGTGGTTAACGCCAGGCCTGCAGGAAAAGCTTCGACAGCGATGTTGTCAACCTGTCTGCCGTTTTTAAGATTTAACACGCTCACATTGCCCGCAGCGAACTCAGCCACATAAATGTTGGTCCCGTCGGTAACGATCCCATATGGCATTAACCCTATGGAATATCGAACAATCTCAGCCGCGTTTTTGAGACTGACTACCGATATGTTGGCCGAGTCATGATTACTGACCAGCACATTTGCTGAATCCGGGGTGAAGCAAAGAGTTTTGGGATTCTTTCCCACCGGAATCTCGGCTTTTACCACCAACGAAGCGCTATCGACCAGAGTGATTGAGTCGCTATCGGGATTGACAGCTGCAACAAGCTCACCGTCGGGAGAGACGGCTACAGATGAAGACGATACTGGGTTTGCAAGGATAGGGTTGGACGTTGTTTCAGGAGTCGCGCGCGTCTGTACCGGCGGCCTTACGGGAGGTGGTGTCGGCTTTGGGGAAACCTTGTTGACCGTAACGACGGTTGTTGTATCAGGTGGTTGAATATGTTCTGCTGAAGAAGAACTACTACAGGCGACGAGCACGAAAATCGGAAACAACGGTAGTAGGGTCATTGGTGAAAACCGGTAGAGATTTATTGTTATGACCCCCAAGTCCAGCTAAAGACACCATAACTGCTTGCACGATGGTGACAATATTCAAGCATTGGGCTTACATACACTTATTTCGTCGAACAGTACCTCGCTGTCATCGAGCACTTCTAACCAGATCCCGCCTGGCGGAAGAGGGTCTGAGTCCGTTTGCTCAATCTCGACCCGTCCATTGACAGCAACATAGAAAAGGTTCCTCAGGAGACCAATTTCTACGACATGCCATTCTTCAAGGGCATGTTGTGTAGCTGACGTGCCCATTTCGGACTGTCCGTTACGCATAACATTTGTACCGTCTTCCCTGAAAGAAACTAAGTAGCGGTTGGAATCTCTCCAATGGAAGTTAAGGTGGACACCACCTCTAACGAGCTTAACAAGCAAACGCCAAGCTACTTCTCCCCAGTTATCGTCAGCAAACGCGTGAACGTGACCTTCACCCCGCAGTGCCTTTGACTGATCACTCTGTACGACTGCCCATTGACTGGGATCAAATTCCCAGGCCGGTGCTCCGTTTTCAAAATCACTGTGCAAGAGCTGGGTTTCACTTTCAAGACAGGTAGTTTGATTAGTTGCTAACTCTGTCATTTTGATTGGCTTATCAAGTCCTGAACTGAGAAAGCGCGGTACTCGGTTTCCATGCGTGACTATCGTGCCGGCAGCAGTCCGTCCTGAGTGTTCTTCAAGGTGATAGGTAACAGTTACTGTGTCGGCAAGTTCCCCTGAGTCGAAATTTGCAGCTAGTTGGTTCATCTCTTCACCTTGGAGTTCCCAGGTGATAGAACCATTTTCCACAGGTATTTCGGTGTCAATCAGCACTATGCCCGGCATAGTGACCGTTACGTGACCCATTGTTCCGGTCCAGTCCTCTGGTAGTAGTGCCGTAAAGCTTGCCTGGGAGTTTCCACCACTGTACCAGTTAGTTGGGCGGAGAATGGTCAGGTCGGTAGATATGTTCAGTTCAGCCATCTCAGTGTCTTTTACGACAAATGTGAAAGTTCTTCCATCAGGAGTAAGTGGGCCACCCTGAGGGTAAGGTGTCTGTACTGGGCCCGCACTGGTCATACCGTCATGTGTCACCGTCAAATCAACTGTCCAAAGGCCTGGTATATCAAGCTTAAAATCATCTTGAGAGTCATAGAAATAACCGACAGCATTTGCCCGCCCGTCAAATGATCTAATGGTACCGTCGGGTGCCGTTACGGTATATTCCACTCTGCTGGGCAGCGTAGGCATAATCGGACCTGCCATACGAAACATGTTGCCAACTTCTAAAACAGCCCCTGGGCGTACTCCCAGAGGTACAAAGAATATGTCAACCTCTTGTCCATGTACCGTAAAGAGAGGGCCACCAGTTGGGCCTCCAGCATTACCCTGAAATGGCGGCATGAAACGGGAACCCATCGGGTCGTCGTCATGGGTAAGGACCCAACCTGAACCGTAAATTGCAAACACTCCTTCTTGAGCCGGGGTATCACGTATTACAGTACCGCCGTACATGAATTTGAAATCACCAGGCAAGTCACCCTCACTGCCGTTACCAGATTGCATGTGGTAGGCATCAGTGAAGCGCCAGTAAGCCGATGACGCACCTTCGCCTTGGATGATTTCTCGTACTCTGACGCCGGGTCGTTGAGCTGAACCGTAACTGTACGCCAGAAGGCTTAATTCCTCTGGACGTAAACCATTACTTCCGCCCGGGCCTTTTCCACAACGATTGGCGCAGTTGAGCGGATCGTTTTCTTCCGGGCTCGTAATGAGCGGTACCTGCCCTGCTTTCAACAATTCATCATATCGATCTGGCACCATTTGCTCGGCCTGCTTGAGCGCTCGCTTCACGAGAGGGTGCTCGGGATCCACGATCTGCATGCTGAGTCCCACGTTGACCGAATCTCCAGGCCCAGATGAATGAAAATGGTCAAGACCAGATAAATCTCCTCGTTTTTCAGGACCTTCCATGCCCCATAAAACGTCTCCTGTGAAATAGGGAAACTGTAGGTGACCATCTGCTGGAAAATCTATTCCGAAACCCCAAGGTGGCGGTATAAAGTCCAACGCATCGTGGCCTCTAAGACCGTGAGCAATGATCGGACCATCAGGAGTTGCAATAACCCCGCCGTACTTCATACGTCCCGCCCACAGACGCTCCTCTGAATCCGAGTAACGTGTTTCTACCTCCACGAGGTATTCACCTGGAGCCGTGAATGAAAAAGACTGACCTTCACCATCCCACCAACCATCCGCGTTTGCAGTACCGGTATATTGCTTTTCGGTTACTGCGTTGTCTGGTCCGATGTGACTAACGATAAACGTGATATCGCCCGGGACTCCCGGATAAACCTGCAATCCGACAGGCAGGCTGTCCTTAACTTCGAAAGGGGTGCCGGGCAACAGCGATGTCTCAATATCGAGACTGTTGGCCACAATCAAGTCGAATGTACCAGTTACGTCAATTATTTGACCGTTTTCATCAGCTATGTAACCCGCGACGTGCACGACGTAGTCTCCGTCAAGTGGAAACTGGTAGTTGAACATATCTGAATGGCCCAGCAACTGCGGAATCTCGCCTATGTGTCCACCGCCGGCAGCAATTTGCTCTCCATTAGGTCCAGTGGGTGATTTAACCCCGTAGGCGGCGACTGGGCCAGGCCCAAGTACATCTGTTTTACCATCGGGTCGTTCTACCGTGATCATGAGTTCGCTGTTAGAAAAATCGAAAGCAACCAACGGAACAGCGGGAGGGGCGCGGTCGGTTATCCCCATCAGCGGCAGGTAGGGATCCAGGCGGTGTTGCCAAGGATCACCGTATGGGTCTAGTCGGGGTATTATGGGGTTGTGATGGGTGATGATTCTGGAGCCGATTCCCAGTCGATTGGCATCTTCCCGAGCTACTACGCCCCCTCGGGTGCCTTCTTGAAGCAGGTCGGCTAAAAGGGTGGTCGTGAGTCGTAACGATGCTGCATCCCCTACGGTGACCGTCGCAAGGGCAATGCTATTACCCTGCCCCAGTGGATTCCCGAGATTCAACTGATCTGGTGGGGATGAATCTTGCAAGGCCTGCCTTATCCAATCAGGAGTATTAAGCGTAAGCCATGTAACGTAGGTTCCTGTGGGAGCGTCGGATGTTACCTGTACCTCACAGGAAAAATCAGCGATCATTGCATCATTGTCTTCTCGCCATCCTAGGTTCCCTGGATTGCAATTTTCTTCGAATATATTAAGTGCTTGTTTCTGAATTCCCCGTTCGATTGGCAATCCGGTTGGCGTCAAAATGGTAGATACAAAATCACCTGACGGTCCAATCTGATACCCGTCTTCATCGCCAAGGATCTGACCTGAAAAGCTAAGGGAAATTTCGTCAAGTGGCTGAAAATCAGTGAGCACTTTTATCTGACCAGTTAAATTGAATGTGCCGTTCGGTTGAAAAGCGATATCAGATAGGTTTCCCTCAAAAACCCATGGTGGACCGTCATCAGTTACCCTGGCTCCGCCAGCGATGGAATATCCAGCAGGTTTAGCTGCTGATTTTACGACCGGCACTCGGAGGACGATGCCCGGCGATCCTAATTGCTCTGTTTGAAAGATTTCCTTAAGACCGCTTTTGATCACTGAAGATCCTTGCGTTTTAGAGTCCTGTTTGACCAGTAGATGTGTACCTGCATGGGCGGGGATAGTGACTCCAAATGCGCCTTTCGAATTGGCTTTTACTACAGCAGCATTTCCAAGCTCCATGTTCGCCACGAGTACGGAAGCATCGGGAGGGACTGTACCCTCAGCCGCGGAAACAAGTACATTTCCAGCAGTTGGATTATGATCCATGGTTATTGTGGCTGATTTGGGTGGTGAAAGAACCAGTTCATCCTCAACAGTGGTGAGATGATTCCTGCCGGATCCATAAGAATTCACTGTTAGATCGGGAGTCTTAAACGAGGCGGGCACATCAGGTTTTAACTCCGGTTTAGAATCAGATAACGAAGGTTTTGCAGAATCTTTGACTGTAACAGTGGGTGTTGTAGTTGGTGTTTTTTGAACGGTCGAAAAGACCTTTTTCGCCTTTTCTACGACGCGTTCCACCACGCCGGGCTTAGGTGTAGGGGTAGGTGCCGCTACAATCGATGCCTCCTCTGCTTTGGGTGGCTTCGATGCCTTCGCTTTGGGTGGCTTCGAGGGATCGGTCACTGTGCTTGACTCTGATGTAGCAGATGCACCCTTGGTTGAGGTTGTTTTAATTTCAACCTTGGGAGTAGAAAACTCTTGGGCTTTTGGAGCTTCGATCGTTTCTGAAGAATTGCAGCCGGAAATTAGTATCAAGAGTAAAACCGCGCTGATAATTCGTTTAATCATTTTTATGTCACTATCCCAAAATGAAGAAACAGATGATTTCATACATGGGCAGTATGCCACAGATCAATAACGTTGGCTGAGGTGTACATTTTTTTAAAAATAATGTCCGGAATTAGTTGCTTCAACTTTACTATGTTGATTATTCATGCCTGAAACCAGTATCAGCGCACCGCCGAATATCACCCTCCAGAAAAACATCAGACACAGCGTTTATTTTGGTTCCTGATAATTATGGGATTTCTAAATAAGCGAAATTGAGAATTTGAAACAGATTATGGATAACAATATTGCCCCAGAAATTTTTAGAACATTGAGGAGACAATTTTGCTATTTATTTCAAAATACAAAGTCAATACAGAATTTATGCGGGAATGTGTTTCAAGATTTGTGACTCAAGACCCCGCTGCAGAGTTTCCTGAAGGCTTGAACCTTGTTGGAAGGTGGCACTCAGCCGGAGATACTTGGGGAGTTATTATCACTGAAACCGACAACGCATCATTAATTACCGAATGGGCGCTGAAATGGTCTGATGTGTGCGAGATCAGTACAGTCCCTGCCTTGGACGATGAGGGAATAGGGCCAGTAGCTCACGCTTGGGTTCAAACTTTCAATTAGGTTATGCAGAGATATTGAACATCCCTGCTTAAAATCCGAATAATAATCAAATCAGAGGAAACTTAGAATGTATGAAGGGAAAACTCAACTGACGAGGATCTGGACCATAAAATCTGATGACGTTGAAAAGATGAAGGAAAATGCTAAGGCGCATACTGATTGGATGAAAGAAACTCATTACAGAGATGGCGACAAAAAACTGCACTTCCTCAATTGGTCTATTGAAGAAGAAAAAAATGATGGGGTAGAAACAGGAAATACCCTTTTTGTATTGACGGAGGTTTACGAAACTATCTCAGGAGTTGACGATCATTTCAAGCAAGCTCAAGATTTAGGTTTCAGTTTTCTCCCTTATCGAGAAGTATTACAGAATGCTGAAAATCTTGTTGTTTGTGACAGAGGAAGCGTAATTCA
>VFGZ01000017.1 GCA_009392215.1 SAR202 cluster bacterium
TAGCCAACTTGCCTGCTCTCATTACAGGTGCATTTGGATTCATAGGCTACGAAGCCATAAAGCACTTCGAGCCATCATTAAAAAATCTGCCTAAAGACCCAACCGGTTCACCAGTTTCAGCATTTGCGTTTCCACGTGAATTGCTCGTATTCGACCACGAACTCAATCAGATTCACATAATAATTTTTTCCGAAACAGGTAACACATTTAACACTGCTCGCGATCGCATCTCAGAAATATCAAGAACATTAGACACTGCGTCTCTCACTAACCAAGTAAAGCAACTCCCAGACACCGAAGCTCCAGATATTCACAGTACGTCATTAGTGAGTGCTATCAAGTATAAAAAAATGGTCAATTCGGCACGGAATGCAATCATCGATGGAGAGTTAATTCAGGTGGTTTTAGGACGGAGAATCACCGTCAACACGTCAGCTAACCCCTTAGATATATACAAACACCTGACGACCATGAATCCTTCCCCATATATGTACCTGGTTGACCTCGGTGACATGCAGATAATCGGAGCATCTCCCGAATTAATGCTCCGATCGAAGGGCAGTGTTGCATCAATCCATCCAATCGCAGGCACTCGCCCTCGTGGAGATACAGCTGAAGAGGATCTACAAAACGAAGCTGATCTTATTTCAAATGAAAAAGAGACTGCTGAACATGTAATGCTAGTAGATCTCGCCCGTAATGATCTGGGACGCGTCTGCAAAATAGGAAGTGTAAAAGTCCAGTCACTAAAACATGTTGAACGCTACTCACATGTTATGCATCTAGTATCGAGAATTGAAGGACAGCTATCGAAAAATAATAACGGACTAGATGCATTCAAAGCGGGATTCCCAATAGGAACACTCTCAGGCGCACCAAAACTGCGAGCAATTCAGCTAATCGCCAACCTAGAGTTGGAAGGCCGTGGGCCATATTGTGGAGGTATAGGGTGGTTCGGACAGAACGGAGACGTAGATTCGGGGACTATCATTCGTTCCATAATCTTGCGAGGTGGTACGGCACATGTCCAAGGTGGAGCAGGCATTGTTTTCGATTCCGATCCCGTCGCAGAAAATCTAGAATCGATACAAAAAGTCAAAGCACCTCTTTCAGCGATAGCACGTGCACAATTCACAAAGAACCAGAAATCCACAAACAATGTCCAACACAGACAAACTTTTAAAGTCATGGCCGGGTGATAACAATGCTTTTGCTAATCGATAACTACGATAGTTTCACCTACAACCTGTTCCAATATCTGTCAGAACTTGGTGCTGTTGTGGAGGTAGTCAGGAACGATAAAGCTACCATCGAAGAACTCTCCAACCTAAATCCTGATCGAGTGGTTATATCACCTGGCCCGTCAACGCCAGATAATGCCGGCATATCTATAGACGTCATCAAACACTTCGCCGGAAAAATCCCAGTGCTGGGAGTTTGCCTTGGCCATCAATGCATTGCTCAGGCCTTTGGAGGAATAGTCAAGGGTGCCGGTGAGATACGACATGGGAAAACCTCCTCAATCCACCACACGGGTGAAGGAGTGTTCAATAATTTGCCACAACCTTTCGAAGCTGTCAGATACCATTCACTCGCTGTCGAGCCAGATACTGTTCCTGATGACTTCGATGTAACAGCCAAGACAGAAAACGGCATCATCATGGGAATACGCCACAAGGATCTAGATGTGGAAGGAGTTCAGTTCCACCCTGAGTCCATCATGACAGAAGCGGGAAAGGAACTGCTGCAAAACTTTCTCGATAAGCCATCTCCTAGCAAATAAAACTGCAACCCAACCTGAACACGAGATTAAACAAAATGAACATTCAACAGGCGATACAAACTGCAGTCGAGGGAATAGACCTTGAGCATGACCAGGCTGCCGATGCCATGCGCGAGATAATGACAGGACAGGCTACGCCAGCACAATTTGGAGCATTCCTTACTGCCATGCGTATGAAAGGAGAGACTTCGCAGGAAATTGCAGGAATGGCCGGTGTGATGCGGGAAGTTTCACTACATATCGATACTGATATGGACATGGTTGATACATGCGGCACAGGCGGTAGCGGGCTAAATTGGTTCAACATTTCAACAGCGTCCGCATTTGTTGTCGCAGGCGCAGGGGTTAATGTTGCAAAGCACGGAAATAGAGCAATGTCGGGTTCTACCGGTAGCGCAGATGTACTCGAAGCACTCGGCGTTGATATAACGCTCGGTCCCAAAGAAGTGGAAAACTGCCTAACAAAAGCCGGGATAGGATTCATGTTCGCCCAGGCATTTCACCCCGCTATGAAATTCGCAGGACCACTGCGACCGCAACTTGGGATACGCACGATATTCAACTTTCTTGGCCCCCTGACCAACCCTGCGAGAGCAAGCCGACAGGTTATCGGTGTATCTGATAAAGCATTTGCTGAACGAATTGCAAAAGCACTCGAAATTCTTGGAACACAATATGCATTCGTGGTAAATGCTGAATCTGGAGCAGATGAGGTAGACGTTGAAGGACACACCCTGATCTACCAGGTCAATTCTGACGGAGTAAAGCGTCGACGTACTCGCCCTGCAGATTTTGGTCTTCAGGAAGGAAAAAGAGACCATCTAGTTGCAGAATCAGTAGATCACTCAGCTCAAATTATCCTTGATATTTTCGATGGTTCGGGAGGCGGGCACAATCCGCCTATTGCTCCAGAAACATCCAGACGTAATGTAGTCGTATTAAATTCTGCAACCGCGCTCATGGCAGCCGGTAGAGCTACTGCATTCCAGGAAGCAGCGGAAATCGCACAGGACTCGATCGACTCGGGATCCGCGCAGGCAAAATTAAATGCCTTGATCAAAGCGAGTCAGGAGCAATCTTGAACGAAATACCCGGAATACTCGGTGAAATCGTTGAAAAACGTTTAGGAACAATCGAGCAAGCGAAGAAACTGCGCAGCATAAAGGATGTCCGAAGTGTTGCGGAAAATTGTGAAACACCACTTTCTTTTCAGGAATCTCTCAGTACAAGAAACGGAATCTCTCTTATTGCTGAAATGAAGCGGTCATCCCCGTCAGCCGGTTCACTAGACCCTGATCTGGATCCTGCGCAAAGAGCAGCACTTTATTGCGATGCAGGGGCTGCAGCAATTTCTGTTCTTACCGAACATGATTATTTCTCAGGTTCTATCGAAGATCTTACTGCTGCTACGCGGATTGCACGCCCAGCTAATGTGCCTGTTCTGCGTAAAGATTTCATCGTGGATGAATATCAAATCCACGAGGCACGTTCAGCAGGTGCAGACTGCATACTTTTGATCATCGCCATACTCGATCCCAGCCAATACGCAGACCTCTTTGCAATTTCAACCTCAATGGGAATGGACGTGCTCGTAGAAGTGTTTGACGAACCAGAACTCGACATAGCGATGGAAATTGAGCCAACAATAGTCGGTGTAAACAACCGAAACCTAAAAACTCTGAAAACATCTCTTTCCGTATTTGAACAATTAGCCAAAAAAATACCTCCCGATAAAATCAAAGTGGCTGAAAGCGGGATGACAAACTCAACCGATGTAAAACGAATGGGTCTAGCGGGCGCTAAGGCCGTTCTCGTAGGTGAATCATTGATGAGAGCAGGTGGGAACGTAGGTGACCTGGCAAGAGAAATGGCTGAAATACAAGTCAGTTGATGAAATGACCAAGAGCTACACGCAAATAAAAATCTGCGGGCTACGCAGCGCAAAAGCAGCATCAGTGGCATCCGAATGTGGAGCAGATTTTCTAGGCTTCGTGTTTGTAGATGGAGTGCGTAGACAACTTCAACCGGATGAAGCAGCTCAAATAATCAATGAGTACCGGGGCTCAACTCAAGTATCTAAATCAATAAAATTGGTAGGTCTTTTTAGAAATCAGAGCGTCGATTTTGTCAACCAAACTGCTGCCAAAACGAATCTAGACTTCGTACAACTGTGCGGAGAAGAGAATTCCGACTATGTTTCGAGATTGAATTTGCCTATCTTCAGACAAATACGAGTCAAAGACGGTACGAAGCCAAACGACCTCTATAAAACCGTTGAATCACACCTCAATGCAGGACATAGAGTGGTTCTTGATCGTTTTGACATTGATACACCTGGTGGATCTGGAAGATCTTTCAACTGGTCCGCCGCTGAAGGTGTCGCCGAACAGAACCATGTTTTGCTTGCGGGCGGACTTAAATCAGAAAATGTTCAAGCTGCGATATCACAGCTTGCCCCATGGGGTGTCGATGTCTCAAGTGGAGTGGAAACTGATGGCATAAAAGATCCCAAACTGATCAAGACATTCATTGAAACAGTGCGCGCAATCTAAGCACGGCGTAAACTGCTGCGACACTCGTCGTTCATACCTCGCAGTAAATATTAAAGATGCCCTATCAGATGGAGAAACTGTTCAGATGCCCGAAAAACTTCGAATGGCTCAAATAGGAACAAAGCATGGTCATGCACAAGGTGTAATGCAGGTCATGAACGAACATCCTGAAGTTGAACTGGTTGGTGTTTTCGAACCAGACGAGATTCGTCGAAAACAGGTAGAAGGAAGCGCATCTTGGAATCAAACTAATTTTTTAGATAGCGCCGAAGAAATACTGGAAGACCCCTCAATCGTCGCCGTCTCATCAGAGGGCTCAAATCAAGAAAGCCTGGAACAAACTGAACAAATTGTAAAAGCAGGCAAACACGTTTTTTACGACAAACCAGCCGGCAACGACTACCAGCGATTTGAACGGGTGGTCGAACTGGCACGATCCCAGGGAACCTTCTTACAGATGGGATACATGTTTCGAAAACATGATGGATTCGAAAGAATTGCTAACTGGGCGAGATCTGGGTTTCTTGGGCACATATTTCAGGTAAGAGCACACATGTCGACCTGGATACCCGAAAAAAACCCCGAAGGACAGCTTATTGGACGGGAAGGTCTGGCACATTATCAGGGCGGTGTCATGTTTGACTTGGGTGGTCACATGCTTGATCAGGTCGTCTGGATACTTGGAAGGCCTAACAAGGTTACGCGATTCTTCCAAAATTCCGCATCAGAGACACGCGAGATGATGGACAACACACTCGGAGTATTTGAATACACCGGAGCGATTGCAACCGTCGATATCGCCGCGATGGAAACAAAACCGATGGCAAGAAGGTTCGAAGTCTATGGAACAAAGGGTTCAGCAATAATGGAACCTTTCGAGCCAGCCGACACTATAAGGCTGACGCTTGAACAAGATCAGGGCGATTACACCGCAGGCGTCAACATAGTGAAAATCGAAGACAGGGCCCGTTATGTCGATACTTTTGCTGAGCTAGTGCGAAACATACACGGAGAATCAGAACCTCTTCGGTCACTTGATCACGAGTTACTAGTACAGGAAACTTTAATGCGCGTTACAGGTAGTCTGGGTGATTAATGACCCAGATCAACCATATGCAGAAACGTCATAACCTTCTGGCCAAGCTACCTTGTATATCTTTGCGGTTTTAAAATTCGCACCACTGATAACAGCTTCTCGCAACACGCAACGGTAAAGTGATGCACCGGCAAGGTCCGTATTTGTCAGGTTGGCACCCGCACAATTTGATCGATAAAGAATTGCCCTTTTCATAGAGGCGTCAGAAAAATCAGCGTACCGCATTCTAGCTTCCGTAAAGACGGCATCGTCGAGATTTGAACCTGAAAAGTTAACGCCATCGAGTATTGCACGAGAAAAATCCCGTCCGCTCAGGTCTCGTCCCGAAAGATCAGCACTCTTTAAATCCAGCTGCAACGGAGAGTTCCTGCGATGCCACTTGGTCAAGTCATCTGCAGTGCCGTCCAAGATTTTGAAATGTTCACGGTCCATAACAAGATTATGTAGTTTGAAACGGCATGAGTCGAATTCTGTTTAAAGCATTTCAGTACTTTTCATAAGATTCCTACACTTGCATCAAAATCGAAACACTCTTGAAACACACGTAAAGTAAATTAATACTTCGTCAGCCAAAATAGACGGTTGACCAACTAAACTAGCCGAAGGCGTACTTGGTGCGTAAAATGCGCCATATACAAATCGAATACACCGCTCAGATCACATGGGTCCTGAGCACGCTGTGACAGAGCGAGGAATAACACCATGGCCTACATAGCCGAATATATTTGGATCGATGGTACGGAACCATCTGCAAAATTGCGATCGAAGGCACAGGTCTTAGCAGATAACAAAGAGCCTGGAATTTGGGGATTTGATGGTTCATCTACTAATCAGGCTTCAGGTGACAATTCAGACGTCGTTCTGAGTCCCGTACTAGTCACTCCTGATCCAATTCGGGGTGGTTCTAATAAATTAGTTTTATGCGAAACCCTCCTAACCGACAAAGAGACGCCTCACCCGACCAACACGCGTGCCAAATGCGCTGCATCAGCAGAAAAATACGGCGATCTTGACACATGGTTTGGCCTCGAACAGGAATATACATTCTTTGAAGGACCCAATCCGCTCGGTTGGCCTGATATCGGATTCCCAGCTCCACAGGGTGGTTACTACTGTGGTGTCGGAGCAGATGAAATATTTGGTAGAGAAGTTGTAAACAAGCACCTCCAGGCATGCATAGACGCAGGACTACACATTTCCGGCATCAACGCTGAGGTTATGGCAGGACAATGGGAATTCCAAATTGGACCGGTAGCGGCTCCCCGTGTAGGTGATGAATTGTGGCTGGCGAGATGGTTAATCCAAAGGATCGGAGAAGACGTAAATGGTCCCAAAGGAATGCCAATCTCTGTTTCATTTGACGCCAAACCGATTCCGGGAGATTGGAACGGTGCAGGATGTCACACAAACTTCTCAACCACAGAAATGCGCGATTCCTATGACGCATGTGTGCAGGCAGCTGAATCCCTTGGTGCTAAAGGTAAACCTGAGCAGCATATAGCCGGTTATGGGGACAAAATAGAAGACCGGCTAACCGGTCTGCATGAGACCCAGAGATACGATCAATTCTCTTACGGTGTTTCAGACAGGGGTGCCTCTATCCGCATACCTTGGCAGGTAGCCCAAGACGGCAAGGGATACATTGAAGACAGACGCCCGAATGCCAACTGCGACCCGTATGTCGTAACCCAGCTGATTATTGACACAGTCTGTTCGGATGCTAGTAAATAACCTCGTAATCGAGCTTCAGAAAGGGGATGGTTGCAACCATCCCCTTTCTGTTTATTGAACGTAAGTAAGACTCTTCATTTTCATTATGAAATAACATCTTTAATTAATCCTCACATCAGATATAGTCAGGGGATCAGATATGCTTCATTACCATCTCCTTGATCTAAGGTCTTTAATTCGAACATATTTAGCGAGTCAAAAATCTTTAAACTCCGAAATTTACGCTACGGCTGGATAGTCGTTCTGGGTACTGCGCTGATGCTGTTCGGTGGTGCTGGATCAAGATTTTCATTCGGTATCTTCCTTAAGCCAGTAACCGAAGAATTTGACTGGACCCGCGGTTCACTCGCAGGAGCAATTGCAATTGCTGGCCTTGCAACAGGTGGCCTACGCCCAGTCGCTGGAATGCTGGCAGACCGATATGACCCTAAAACCGTAGCGGCAACAGGTGTGGCTATTGGTGGTTTGGCGCTTGCCGGAATGTCTACAGTACAAGAACTTTGGCATGCCTATGTTTTATTCATCATCATGGGGATAGGATTCACCTTAG
>VFGZ01000018.1 GCA_009392215.1 SAR202 cluster bacterium
TGCCATCAGCCAGCAAGTTCAAGGATATTTTCCATTCTGCAGGGAGACTTCCCCAGCTGGATCGGAAGTCGATTTCTCTGGCCATCCATTCTGCTGGTAGAAGCGGTAATGGTTCCCATGGGACTGCAACGAGTACAACCTGTCCGTCCCTGCGTACTGCGTCGAATGCCTGTTGAAGGGTATTTTTTAGCCCCGCGCAGTCAAATATCACTTCGGGTCCTCGACCGTTTGTCAGCTCTACCATGCGATCAACAGGATCCTGTTCAAAGGGGTCGATCACTTCTGTTGCGCCTACGGCTAGTGCGGCATTTGTGCGCCCTGGTGCAGGTTCAGAAACAATAACCTGTGAAGCTCCGGCTGCACGTGCAGCCTGTATAGCAAGTAGACCTATTGGTCCTGCTCCTATCACTCCCACGCTGTCTCCGAGTTTTACCGAGGATCTGCGCACAGCGTGCACTGCTACGGCACATGGTTCGGTCAGCGCTGCCGCTTCGTCAGGAACACTATCGGGTATAGGTAATGGTGCCCAGTCTTCCAGCACCGTGTATTCTGCATAACCTCTCGTGCGTGTATTGGCGCTGAATCCCATCTTGCGATAGTTATACCTGGGATGGATTTTTGTGGGGGGTTCTTTGCCAGTGGGCCATTCGCCTCCGCCTCCGATAACTCGATCGCCCTCTTTCCAACTCGTGACACCCTTGCCCGTTGCTGCTATTACTCCTGCGAACTCGTGTCCAAGGACTGAGCCGGGAGGAGCGATGTCGTACATGAACGCATGAACATCGGTACCACATATTGCTGATTGGTTAACCTTGATCAGCACTTCTCCGGGGCCCGGCTCTGGTTTGGGTATATCGGTGACCTCGAACAATTGTTTGCTGCGGTACACGGCGGCTTTCATGTTGATTGTCCTAGTTCTGGCATTTGTTTTAAACTTGGCAGCATCTTACTGAAAAAGAATTTGAGAAAATAGCCCCTTGGAGTTTTAGGACTAACAGGGAAGGTCGGCGCTTTTGTATTTGCGAAGTAGTTCAACACTTAAATCGTTGATAATCCAGGGGATTGCAACTGGATTGTTACTGTTTACTTTTTTTGCTTGCGGAACGGACCCTGATGAGTCTTCAGCATCGAAGTCGAACGAGTTATTACAGCCGGTCACTCCATCCGAACGGCTGTTCACCCATGAAGATGTGGATGGAACAGGATTCAAGACCGCTAAAGAATATGACGTAGAGGGGCTTACCGGAGCGACTGATGTTTTATTCGGCTTCTGGCGTCCGGACGGCTCAGAGGCAAAGGAGTACGAGATTCGTTTTTACCCTTCCCATGATGTTGCCGTCGAGTCAGGGACGGCTTTCGCCGACGAAGCTACCGGTGATGACGCTATTCTGGACAAGGACGAAGCGACCTGGAAGGAAGGTATCAAGGACCGCAGGTATTTTTTTGCCGGTCCAATTGGAACCCATGGTAGTGGGGGGGTTAAAGCCAAGTACGGTGGTTATGTTATTTACGGGAACATGATCATGCTCTGTGAAGGAGCGAACGCTGCCCATTCGCTGGATAGATGCGGTGCGCTTCTTGCGGCTATGGGTGCAGATCCGCTTGAGTGATCAAGATTCGATTATGTTGTTTTTCAGGTAATTTTGGATCAAATCGATTTTCGGATAGTGTTAATCAGGAGTTCTGGTCTTCTGCATAAATGGCTTCAGCTAGTTCAAGTAACTTCACGCCATCCTCGAGGGTTGCAGCAGGAGCGCTGAATGTTGTGCCGGATCTTATGCATTCGATAAAGTAACTATCCTGGATTTGCGTGGATGTCATTTGTGTAGGTGGTGTTATGTCATGTGAATCACCCTCTTCCACAACCCATGCACGGTTAACTCCCTCAAGGTATGCAGATATTTGTCTACCATGGATTTCATAACGTTCGAGTCTTCCTCCAGTGGTGTAGTTTGCAGAAAACTGCGCCACTACACCGTTTTCAAACTCGATGAGGGCAGCGTGGACGTCGCGGTATTTGGAATTGGTTTGTCTTACATAACCACTGACTTTCGACACGTTCGAACCAGCCGCAAAGCACACAAGATCCAGAGCATGTATCGGCGACTCCAACATCATGTAGTTGAAAATGTCCTGAGCAAACCTGGGGTCATCGGTGAAATCCCGGATGTCTTTATGAAATTCTCCAGCTATCTGCACGATCGGGCCATTCCTACGCACTCGGGCTAGAGACTCTGTCACCAGGGGGTTAAACCTCCTGTCGAGTCCTACCATTACGTTTGTAGATTTTCTCTGTGCAACGGTTAGTAACCTGCGCGCATCGTCAGAAGAAAGACCCGGCGGCTTTTCGATAAGGGTTGGAATTCCGTAGGAAAGCACTGGTAGTGCTGCCGCAGCGTTGAGATGAGCTGGGGTGGCCACTACTATGCCATCTGGCTCCGCTGAGTCAATCAGCTGTTCAACAGAGCTGTAGGCTGTTGAACCGAATTGATCGGCAGCAGAATTTCTTGCTGATTTGAATGGGTCGTAAACGCCGCTGATATTAACGCTATCAATATCAGCGAAAGCTGACATATGGTATCGCCCGCGCCTGCCACATCCGACGAACGCAATATTCATGATTGGGCCAGTCGTTACTACTAAACATCTGTTAGGACGGGCGGTAGTCTATTCGCTTCAGGCGGGGCATGCGACGGCAGTACCTGTAGATTTTGTCCTTTGATTTGAAAAAGGGGAGCTATCTGGTGATTTACAACATGCGAATTTATGATCTCAAGCCGGGTAAGCTGCAGGAATACATGTCTGCCATGCGAGAGGTGGCTGTGCCACTTCGTCGAGAGTACGGAGTACCTCTCGCAGGATGGTTTTATACGGAGATTGGCAGTATCAATCGCATTTATCACATCTGGGCCTACAAGGATCTGGAGCATTACGAGCAGAAAAAGCAGGAGGTTTACACTGACCCCCGATGGGTGAATGAATATATCCCCAGGGTACTGCCCTTGATCGATGCTCAGTACGATCAGATGGTGAAATCTGCTGACTTCTGGAATGGCTTTTCAGAAGATACTGCGTTTGAATCTGATTGAAGGGTGCCCGGTTTATTATTTCCAATCGGGATGGAGTTCAGCCCTGACTCTGTCCATGTCGAGATCAATCCCCAGGCCTGGCTTATCACTTAGCACGAGCTTGTTACCCTTCCAGTTGAGTGGTTCAGTCAAGAAGTGGTCGTATCCTCTTTTGAAGTCGAGAGCGTGCTCAAGCCTGTAAAAGTTTGGGGTACTTATCGATACGTGAGCTCCACCAAGAATCTGCCCTGGCCCCTGTGCATTGTGGGGACTGATCGGGATGTAATACGTTTCGGCCATGGTCGCGATTTTCTTTAGTTCTGAAATGCCGCCAGTCCAAGTTACATCAGGCATTAAGAAATCTGTAAGTCCTTCGTGGAGAATCTGAGCGCAGTCCCAGCGGGTGAACAGTCGTTCTCCTACGCACATTGGAGCACGCATCTGTTGTCGGACCGACCTTAATGCCTCGATGCCTTCAGGAGGCAAAGGCTCTTCAAACCAGTCGATTCTGGACTCGTCATACAACCTGTTAGCCAGTCGTACAGCAGTCGCTACGTTGTAGTGACCGTGCGCATCGATTAAGACTTCAACGTCTGGGCCGACCGCATCCCTGACTGCAGCGGTTATATCGCAACCGAGGTTTTCGCCGTCTGCTGAAATCTGACCATCCTGGTACATCGTGTGGAATGGACCCATTTCAAGGAAGGGATCCATTTTCATTGCATCATGACCTTCAGCAACGGTCCTCTTGGCCGCTTCATGGTACTGCTCTGGGGTTGAACACCCACCGAACCAGGCGTTGGCATACATGCGGATATCGTCTCGCATCTTGCCACCCAGCAGGTCGTAAACAGGGCGTCCTGTGGCCTTGCCTTTGATGTCCCAGAGAGCGATATCTATTCCACTGATGATGGTGGTCGGGAATCCTCGTGAACCCATATAGGTGTAGCGGCGGAAAAGCTTTTGCCAGAGTCGTTCAATATCAGCCGGGTCTTCACCAATCAGGGTCTCTTTGACAGCTCTCACTCCCGTTCCAGTTAAGATTGATCCATTTCGTGGTGTACTGGATGATTCTCCCCATCCCGTGATGCCCTCGTCGGTTTCTATCGTCACGAAAGTCCACTGCCATTCATTCAGATGAAGCGTGCCCTGGTGGTCTTTGAGTCCTCCAAGGTCCGGCACGACTACCCATGCTTCTACGTTTGTTATTTTCAATGTTGTTCTCCGTTTAGTGACAAAGGCGGTCAAGGACTAGATTGGCAAGCGGGAATATTTTTTAGATACTCCAGGTATTACTGACGGTCTTAACAGTCGGTGAGATCGTTTTGGCAAGATCCATGATGGATGCGAACACTTCATCATGGATTGGACGGGCTACCCATTCAAGCCTGAGCTCTTCGGATTCCCAATATGATATGACCTCGATATCTTCTGATGATTCGTCGTCAAATTGAGTGAGCATGGCCGCCTGGACGAATCCAGGTTGCTTGGACATTGTTGATATCCACGGATCGTTAATCTTGGATTTTAATGTTTCGTACTGTCCGGGTTTTGGGGTTAGGTAAACGTGGAGAGTGATCATGCTTGTTCTTTCGTTTGCGCTGGTTAGGAAATGGACCGTCCGGCGATATTTACACGGGTTCTGTAGAGTGAAGTTGAGGCTGTAATGTACAAGGTTTTGAGGTCATCATCACCCCATGTAAAGTTGGCGACAACCTCTGGAACATTAATCACTCCCAGGCTGGTTGCATCAGGTGCGTACACATGGATACCCCCTGGGCCAGTACAGTACAGGTTGTCCTCGCTATCGATTTTCATTCCATCACACCCGCCGTCACCTGAACCTTGGGGTACAGCCCATACTTTACCCCCCGAGATACTGCCATCACTAGCTACATCGAATACTCGAATATGACCCTTGTCGGTGTCGTTTATAAACAGTTGGGTCTCGTCAAGTGAAAAAGTTAAACCGTTAGGCTGTCCAAAGTCTGATGCGACGAGTGATATATCACCTGATATTGGGTCGATTCGAAACACCCCCTGGTAGTCCATGTCCTGATCTCGTAGAAGTCCAAAACCATCCATTCGGCCATACGTGGGGTCTGAGAAGTAGATGGCTCCATCAGATTTCACCACGATGTCGTTTGGGCTGTTGAGTTCTTTACCATCGTAATGAGTAGCAATTGGATTGATCGATCCGTCATGATCCTCGCGGATGACGCGACTGTTAGCGTGCTCGCATGAGAGTAATCGACCTTGTAAATCGAAGTAATGACCGTTTGCTTTACCGCTTGGCTGACGGTACGTAGTGATTCCGTTTAATTCGGACCACTTCCGGACAATGTCGCCGGGCATATCACTGAAGATGAGTTCATTTGACTTGGCATCCCACATTGCACCTTCGGTAAATATAAAGCCTGTTGCAACTTGCTCTAACGGTGCTGTGTCGTTGATTATTTTGCGGAATTGTTCATTCCTGATTTCTACGCTCATTGGATAAATCCTTTATCTGTTAAGGAGCCAGTTGACCGCATTGGTTAGCAGTTTTTGCACTGGTGGCTGTTGCAATACCACGAGCCGATGGCCATTTGCGAGGTACACTACCCGACCTTTTCCGTACTCATGCGAGTAGCCGGATGCTGACTGTCGTCCGTCCTTGCCTTGGCTTACAGCAAAAAGGTCCACCCGGTCGTTGTCGAACCATATGAAGTGCTGCTCGTCTTCGATTTCATAGTCTTCCACCCCTCGGGTGATCGGGTGTTTACTGTCGGTTATGTGTATATCGAAATGCATGTAAGGCGGGTGGAACTGAAAGTATCCAGCCACGGTTCGTCTGTAGCCGCCATCCCATGGATAGTTCCACGCAGAGTTATGCATTACCAGGAATGATCCCCCGTTCAGTACGAATTCCTCTATGGCTTTTTCCTGGTGAGGTTGCATCCACCGTTCGGGAGGGGCATCGTGACCATTAGGCCACTCCATACCGTCTCGCAGGAAAACTAGGAGTTTTGTCCCTTCGAGCAAATCGGAGTCAATAGACTTGAAGTCGTCGGTGTAGTGCACATCAAGTCCCGCTTTTTCTAGAACAGGACCGATGCCAGCATGTGCTTCTGCTGCCTTGTGATACCGGTCTCCGCCAAGGAACACAGCGTCGGTCATGATTTCCCCCAATACGTGATTGACCTGTAGTTTGCCTGATGTTACATCCGTATTCATATTCATGAACAGCTGGATAAGGGCTTGCATAGGGTACGGGAGAATTAAATGAAACTGATATTTTCTGTTTCAAAACATTCGAGCCAGTTTCAAGAAGGAGATGTTATTCTCAAATGAGCCACTTTTTCCTGGTTACTGTCCGGCCAAGTTTCGACTTTAAAATCATGGGTGGCAAATTTTACATTCGCGTTCATGCACGCAGACGATATCTGTTACGACGAGCCTCATAGACCATGACTAAAATTTTTCGAAATGATCGACGCAATGTCGCGATCATCGCACATGTAGATCACGGTAAGACTACTTTGGTTGATGCCATGCTCAAGCAGTCGGGCTCTGTGAGTTCTCATAAGGAATTGGCCGATAGAGTCATGGACTCGATGGATCTTGAGAGGGAAAAAGGGATCACGATTCTGGCGAAGAATACTGCTGTGCGCTGGGGTGATACGAAAATAAATATTATCGACACTCCGGGTCATGCTGATTTTGGTGGTGAGGTTGAACGAGGTCTTGCAATGGTGGATGGTGTTTTGCTTCTGGTCGATGCCAGCGAAGGCCCGCTTCCACAAACTCGATTTGTTCTACGCAAGGCGCTTGAAGCTGATTTATCAGTGATTCTAGTGATCAACAAAATTGATCGGCCTGACTCTCGGATTTCTGAAGTTATCGATGAAGTATATGAGCTGTTCATCGACCTTGATGCTAACGAGAAACAGATTGATTTTCCAATCATTTACGCTAATGCCCGCGATGG
This sequence comes from SAR202 cluster bacterium, assembly GCA_009392215.1. Taxonomy (GTDB): domain Bacteria; phylum Chloroflexota; class Dehalococcoidia; order Lucifugimonadales; family Lucifugimonadaceae; genus Lucifugimonas. Next base: position 7,039 of record VFGZ01000018.1, read on the forward strand.
GGTAGCGACAATGGATCTTGATCAACCAGGAACTGATCTTAAACCCCTTTTCAAATTGCTGATGGAAAATATTTCACCCCCCGCCTATGTAGAGGGGCAAGCACTTCAAGCTCATGTTACGAACCTCGATGCTTCACCGTACGTAGGCCGATTGGCGATTTGCCGTGTGCACCAAGGTGTTATCCGAAAGGATCAAATTATTTCGCATTGTCGAGTGGACGGGTCGATCGCGAAAGCAAAGATTACGGAGCTCTACGTTACAGAAGGGCTTGATAGGGTCGATGCTAACGAGGCAGGTCCCGGTGAAATAATTGCTGTAGCCGGAATGCCTGATGTAACTATAGGTGAGACATTGGCTGATGAAGAAGATCCACAGCCCCTTGCCGTTATTCGAATTGACGAGCCCAGCATTTCGGCAACTATAGGTATCAATACGTCTCCTCTGACAGGTCTTGATGGCAATAAGCTAACTGCTCGGATGGTGAAAGAGCGACTTGAAAAAGAGTTAATCGGTAACGTTTCAATAAATGTACTACCATCGGACCGGCCTGATTCATGGATTTTTCAGGGCCGCGGCGAGTTACAACTTGCGGTGTTGGTCGAAACTATGCGTCGTGAAGGATTCGAACTTACTGTGGGTAAGCCCGAGGTAGTTACGAAGATTATTGATGGAAAACTTCACGAACCGATTGAGCGGCTTGCTGTCGACATAAACGAAGAGCACCTGGGAGCCGTCACCCAAATACTCGCTCATCGTAAAGGTAAGATGGTCAATATGGTGAACCATGGTCATGGGCGGGTGCGGATGGATTTTGTTATTCCTGCCAGGGGACTAATTGGTTTCCATAATGAGTTTGTTGTTGAGACGCGTGGAGCCGGGCTGGCCCATCATGTTTTTGAAGGGTATGAACGCTGGTATGGAGAGATGAGATCGCGTCCCACTGGTAGCTTAGTAGCTGATAGGCGAGGGGTGACTACAACCTATTCACTGTTGAGTGCACAGGAACGTGGACAGTTGTTTGTACCTGTTGCGACTGAGGTCTATGAAGGGATGATTGTTGGTGAGAACCCCCGACCTCAGGATATGGATATGAACGTTGTTAAGGCCAAGAAACAGACGAACATGAGGTCAGCAGGAGCCGACCATGCACAGCACCTCGATGCGGAAAAAACAATGTCTCTTGAGGAGGCACTTGAATTCATCATGGACGATGAATGTCTTGAGGTGACGCCAAATTTTGTCCGTATTCGTAAGACAATCCTGAGCCAGCAACAGCGCGGCCGGGCGAAGGGTGTTAAAAAGCAGGCAGTAGAAGCTTAAGTACGTGTTGAGTATTCTCACCTTTATACCCAAGTTCAAGTAGTTCTCGGTTATAGCCCATCTGAAGCTATATTTTTGCCCTTGCGGCTGATGAACAGATGCTTCATTCTTCTAGACCTTCTAGACATAAATTGTCTTGAAACTCAGTATGTTTAGTTCAGGGGGAAATAATGCTCGAACGGTTTCTAGTGCCGGAACAGGCTCGTGTTTTCGTACAGCCCGAGAGCATGCTGCAAGCAACGATTGAAATCTTTGAGAAATGCGGACAGTCAGCTGAAGATGCAGCTCTTTCTGCTGAAGTGTTGCTGACGAGTGATCTGCGAGGTTGCGAGTCGCATGGTGTCTCGAACATGCTACGTGTGTACGTCCAAATGTATGGCGACCAGGAGATCAATCCGACCCCTAATGTACGGATTACACGTGAAACGGACGTGACAGCGAATCTTGACGGCGATACAGGTCTCGGTCTCCATGTTCTCCCCAAAGCGATGGAGATGGCAATTGAAAAAGCCGAAAAGCACGGGATGGGTGCGGTTACAGTGCACAACTCTCGCCACATTGGTATGCTTGCCTATCATTCGATGATGCCTCTTGAACATGACATGATTGGCGTGACCACAACTGCTGGCAATCCACTCTCAATGGTACCAACGCATGCAGCTGAGAAGATGTTTGCAACCAACCCTTGGGCCTGGGCTGCACCTGCGAGGAACGAGGTGCCTTTCGTGTTTGATATTGCGACTACTCAGGTTGCCGGAAACAAGCTACGTCTTGCCGAGCGTATTGGCGCTCCTATGGAGCCAGCATGGATATCCGATGTCGATGGAGCACCGATTATGGAAGAGGCTCCATTGCCCGATGATTACATGATGTTGCCGTTTGGAGGTACTCGCGAGCAGGGCTCCCACAAGGGTTATGGTTTTGCAGCGATGGCTGAAATCATGGCTCCAATTCTTTCGGGCATGGGCCCAGGGTTTTTGATGCCTCCTTCACCACGAACCATAATGGGTCATTACGTGCAGGCAATCAAGATCGATGGTTTTATAGATCCTGAGCAATTTAAGGATGATATGGACAAGCTTCTTGGTGGCTTGCGAAATGCTAAGCCAGCGCCTGGACATGATCGTGTGGTATATGCCGGACTACCTGAGGCCGAAGAAGTAGAAATAAGGAAGAAGGAAGGTATTCCTTACCATCGTGAAGTTATCGAATGGTTTGAATCGGTCAAGGCGGAATTCGGACTTGGCTTCGAGCTGGTCTAAGGTTTTAGTTTTGTTAGAGGTTATTTAAATGTCTGTCGGTTTCAAATACTTATTTCAGTGAAATGATTACTACGGCTGCGACGACCATTGAAGCAGACAACAGTTTTAAAAGCATGCTTACGCGGGTGAATTTTTCGAAAACCAATTTTGGTGCCAGCCACGTTCCAAGAGCTGTGAGGCTGAAGACGAATATTGGCCTTGCTCCTCCCAGTGCTGAGACCAACGCAACTGGACCTTTACCTATTGCATAGGTAATCAAGAGGTGTCCAGCGAACGGCATCACTCCTTCAGCCACGATGATCCAGGGTGCTTTTTTTGGTTGCCTGAGGAATTTACCTAGGGTTCTTAGCGCGTCAGGTCTTGCGAATACTGTTGCCATCACCGTGAAAAGCCCCAGTCCCCTTATCGAAACTATGTGAAGTGCCGAAAGGTCATCAATGATGGCCTTAGTGATCAGTTGTGAACTCGCCATTAGCAGGGCCCCGGCTGCCAGCAACAGGAAAAGTGGTTGGAAAACCAGTCTCCCACTCGATCCTGCCGATCCGACCGTTACTGATGCAAGAATACTGCCACCAACTGCCAGCATAACTGCAAGCCAGTGCCAGGCGCTCAATGACTCTCCAAGAATAATCCATGCGAGCAGAGCTACGTATATCGGAGATGTTTGCATAGCTGGTATTACGCGTGAGGGGTCTTCTCGTTTGAGCATCCAGAACATGAATATCAATGTGAATGCTTGCAAAACGCCTATCGACCAGGCTTGCACAAAAACGATAAAACCTACGCCTGCCGGGAAGGTAGTGAGTAAGACGATCGTTCCAAAGATCCCCTGGCTGCCCCCGACCCACAGATTGAAACTTGCAAGAGGCATTCCAAATCCTGACAGCACTTTTTTGTCTACAAGCGTGACTATGGAGAATACGAGTGGGTTCGCAAGTGCTGCAAGAATCCAGAGTTCCAAGGTTGGTTAGCCACTCCAGCTTTCGTTACGCCTGAACCCTCGTAACGTCTCGAGGTATTGCGGAACCGTCATCGGAGCGTCGAATTGTTCTACTATCTTCTGACCGTGTTTTGCCTCGTTAGCCAGTAGCGATATAGCGGTGAACGCCAGTGCTTTTCCTGCAACGATCACGTCGAGACCCCAGTCGGTTATCTCAAATTCATTACTGTGAGTCCTTCCACTGGCCCCGCCTACGTATGACTGCATAGTTGGCATTATCATCGATACATCACCCATATCCGTTGATGATGTTCGATGGGGCATTCGTCCGGATCCTGATTCGCCCACCAACTCAACTGCAGCATGGTCGTATGTCTGGTTTAATTCCTCGCAGAACTTTGAAGGCATATATCCGGGCGAAGTACTGATTTCGACTGTCGCGCCAATTGCCATTGCGCCTGCACGTAGCGCTTGATCTACCTTTATTTCTGCATCCTTCATCCCCTCAATAGAGGCTGACCGGATAAACATTTCCATGGTTACATTAGCAGGCACCGAAGAAACAGCCGCTCCACCTCGTGTGATTATTGGATGGATTCTAATCTTGTCTTCTTCTTTGAAAGTTTCCCTTTGTAGAGCGATTCCTTGCATTGCGAGATTTGCAGCGTTGAGCGCGTTTATTCCAAGGTGAGGAGCACCGCCGGCATGGGCAGATCTGCCTAGAAACCGCACACTCTTGGCTATCATCCCGTTATGGCTTGTGCCTGGTCGCAGTGCGGGTTCTCCAGATGGTTCAGCGTGGGTTAAAAGTGAAATATCCACTTTTTCCAACTCACCTAACCTGATGAACTCTTGTTTGCCTGAAAGAAACTCGATCTCTCCTGCATCCCTGAGTTTCTCACGGTACTCTATTTCAATATATTCCTCGGCCGGTACGGCCATGAACGAAATGGAACCGTTCAGTTTTGCCAGGACTGCAGGATTGGAAAGTCCCACGGCGGCAGCAAGCATGTTCCCTATCTGGATGTTATGGCCACATACATGGGCAGCTCCGGTTTTAGTGTCGGCGACTCGGTGCTCGGGGACGATCAGTGAATCTAGCTCACCCATTATCGCTATGTGTGGTCCTGGTCGTCCCGTGTCTAATTTTGCTATGACCCCGGTCATCGCCACGTTCTCACGTGTTTCAAGACCGGTCAGTTTCATGTATTCGGCAGTTTTTTTTGCCGTGCGGTGTTCACGAAAGCCTGATTCCGGATGATTCCAGATATCTTTTGAAAGCTCGATCAGGCCGTTGGCTTGTTCATCTATTGATGACGCTGCAATAGATTTGGCTGTGGTGATTTCGAGGGAGTTGTTTTGCATAACGTGATTCTAGCCCCGAACCGGGGTCCATGGTTTTGACATGATGGTCTCAAATCCTGCGTCATCGATTTCTATACCGAGCCCAGGCTTATCTGGAACATTCACGCAACCCTCTGCATCCAGTACGAATGGGTCTTTGAAGAATCCTTTCCCTATGAATGTCTTTCCGTCAACAATTGAATCGTTCACCTCGTTATGTTCCTGTATTAGGAAATTTGGGCTGCATGCATCTACCTGGATCGATGCTGCAAGTGCGAGAGGGCTGAGCGGACAATGAAGAGCAAGCTTGGCGTATGCTGCCTCCCCCATGGTCGCAATTTTTTTACATTCAGTTATACCGCCAGCGTGGCATATGTCAGGTTGCATGACAGAAATTAGTCCACGTGTAAGGGCATCGAAGAATATCCACTTCCCCATCCATCGTTCTCCGGCAGCAATTGTTGCTGTTGTGCCTTCTACTATCTGTGCCAACGCCTCTACTCGTTCGACTGGCATAGGCTCTTCTATGAAAAGTGGTCTGTGAGGGGCTAATGACTCGATCATCTGTCGACCTATCGCAGGGTTCGGATTATGGATATCGATAGCGATATCTATATCCTCCCCGGCTCCTTCACGCGCCGCACCGAAACGTTCAGCTACAGCGTTGACCTGCGAAGTTGCCTCGAGCCCGTCTCCTATAGCAACGTGCATTTTTAAAGCCTTGAATCCCCACTCTTCCGTAAGTATGCGGGCGGCCTCCCTGTACGTACCGGGATCGATCTGTGTGATGTTGTCGAATTTGGTATTTTTTCGTATCAGGGGCGTCCCTGATTCATAAGGATCTCCGGGCTCTACGGTCCACGGCAGCTGGTGCCCCAGTGCTCGATACATTTTTATCCTGTCATGGACCTTACCTCCAAGCATCTGGTAAATCGGTACCCCTGCAGCCTTGCCTGCAAGATCCCAGAGTGCGATGTCTATGCCGCTTAGAGCACTCATCTTGACCGGTCCCCCGAGGTAACCAGTTCCAGATTCATACATTTCTTTCCAAAGTTTTTCGACCTGTGTCGGGTCTTTGCCGATGAGAAATGGTTCTAACCGTCTGACTTCTGCTATGACGGAATCCGGATGATTCTCTAAGTATGGCTCACCCAATCCCGTGTGCTCGGTATCAGTATGAATGCGGAGCCATACCCAGCTGGGTGGGACTTTAATTATTTCGAAGCTGGTGATTTTCACGTCATCTGCCCATTCTGAAGCTGATATGTATTAGTTAAACGATCGTTCGTCGAGACGAGATGTTATCGCTTCTGGTAAAAAGACGGGGCTATAACGTTCATATCTATCAATCAAATAAGCTGGAGTTTTCATTGAAGGTTCTAACCACCCTTTCGGCCTCCCCGCTGATTCAGCAAATTGTTCCGGTTCTTGAGCAAAGCCATATTGTGCGTATGGTGAATAAGGCCGACTCAAAGAGCGACTTTAAGTTCGAACAAGCCGAACTCGGGCACGGGCCGGAAACGAATAAACTCGTATCTGGAATGGATGTGATTATTCATTCGGGATGGCTTGACCCTGAGTTAAGCGCCTCCGACCAGCTTGACTACCAGATGCGTTGCACATACAACCTGCTTTGGGCAGCAGCCGAGGAAGGTGTGCCCAGATTTATCTACCTTAGTTCCCTGAAACTTATGGAAGGGTACGATCCCGATTTAGCGGTGACTGAGAGATGGAAACCTACCCCTTCGTCCGATATATCGGTCCTTGGATGCCATTTAGGAGAGATGGTGTGCAGGGAATTTGCCAGGGAGCGGAAGATAAATGTTGTCGTGTTGAGACTGGGTGAGATCACGCAAGAGGGAAATCCCTGTCCTTCAACATCTGCACTTTACGTTGACGATGCAATACAGGCTATCGAAAAGTCGATTGCGGCTGAGACTTCTGGTTGGCTTGATATCTTTCACATTCAGTCAGATGTACCTGATGCCAGATTCTTAACTGGCCAGCCGTGGTGGAGCGCCGATGATGTAACAGGTCCAATCAATATTGGGTATTCCCCGAAGGCGCGAGGCTAATCATGAAAATACTGCTTTTGGGTGGAAACGGTGAACTTGGACCTCATGTGGTAAAAGCGCTCGAAAAAAGCCACACTCTCCGCATAACCGATATTAACAATCTCGAGACAGAACACGAGTACATTAAGGTTGATTCCTCTGACATCGGCCAGGTAGTGCGAGCGGCTGAAAACATGGATGCGATTATTAACCTTTCGGTTCTTCGTCCTGATCGAAAGTTAGCCTTTGATGTAAATGCTCGTGGTTGTTACAACATGATGATCGCCGCAAGGGAGCATGGTATTCGTAGATTAATAAATACCGGTCCGTTTTATGCTGTAACTGGTCCCACATACGAGCGATTTGATCATGGGATTCATGTTGATGTGCCGCATCAGCCTGGTACCTATCTTTACGCTCTTACAAAGTCATTGGGACAGGAGATATGCACTGTTATGGCTCCTGAACAAGATGCGTATGTGATGGATTTACTGTTTTACATGTTTGTAGATGTTGAAACGGATAAAGCTGAGTCAGGATCACCGATAGCTAACTTAGGGCGCGATCTCGTTCCTTATACGGTGTCTTGGCGTGATGCTGCAGATGCATTCAGGCTGGCAATGGAAGTGGATTTAAAAAGTCTCGCCTCGAGGTCCGAGGTGTTTTTTGTGTTCCCTGATCTTCCACATCAAAAATTCTTGAATGACAAAGTGAAGAGAGTTTTAGGTTGGGAGGCACGGGATACTCTGGAGCAATTTTGGAGAAAAAAGGCGACCACTTGATGACTATGAAATTGTTGCGTTTTTATTGTCCATTAGGCGCATTCCGTTACAAGTATGAAAGGAAGGTGCATTGGGAATAAAAAAGCATGCTGGTGAAGCTGATAGCGTTTCTTTTCTCAACATGCATCCAGGACTGTTTCTTGATAGGAGTGCGCGTGTATATCCGGATAAGGTCGCCGTTGTTTACGGGGAGAAGCAATACACGTATCAAGAATTTGATGAAAGGGTGTCACGCCTAGCTGGAGCACTGGTGCAGAGTGGGGTTAGTGCTGGTGATCGGGTTGCTTACCTGGTTCCTAATACTCCACAGATGCTGGAAGGGCATTATGGCCCAATGAGGATGGGGTCCATTCTGGTCGCCATGAACACCCGGCTTTCCAGTAAAGAGATCGGGTTTATTATCCGTCATTCGGGTGCCAAGGCCCTGATTTTTGACTCTGAGTATGCAGAGGTTATTGGTGAAGCGCTTGGAGGTGATGGAATAGTAGATGTCTTGGTTGAAATGGTCGATACCAGTGATGCTTCGGGCTTATTTGGTGCAATCGAGTATGAAGAGTTTTTGATTGGCGCTGCTGACGTAGAAGTGCCTCAATTCGATCACTCTGAGTTGGATACTATTGCCATTGACTATACCTCAGGTACAACTGGTGAACCTAAGGGTGTTGAGTACACGGGGAGGGGGGCATATCTAAACGCCCTGGGACAGGCTATTGATGCCGGACTGAGTTCAACCAGCACCTACCTCTGGACTCTGCCAATGTTTCACTGTAACGGTTGGTGCTATACGTGGGCTGTAACTGCAGTAGGTGGGACGCATGTTTGCCTGAAACAGGTCAATCCAGAGGAAGTATTTTCACTGGTCGCTCAGCATTCAGCTACTCATATGTGTGCTGCACCCAGTGTTTTGACTATGCTTGAGGCTTCTCCGATGGCAAGCGAGGGGGCACTGAGCGGCGTAAAGATTTTCACCGGCGGAGCACCGCCAGCGCCGAGAATGCTTCGAGCTATGCAGTCGATGGGTGCTGAGCTTCATCATTTGTATGGATTGACTGAAACTTATGGTCCTTCGACCATAGCAGCCATTCAGCCGGATTGGGCTGGTATGTCCATTGAAGATCAGGCTCGGATGAAATCTCGTCAGGGTGTTCCGGTCACCACTTTGCATGTTGGTGTAAGAGTTGTTGCTGCTGATATGCAGGATGTCCCTATGGATGCCGAGACGATTGGAGAGGTGGTTGTCCGCGGGAATACTGTTATGGCTGGCTATTACCGTGATCCCAAGGCATCGGCTAATGCTTTTCAAGGCGGTTGGTTTCATACCGGAGATCTGGCGGTCGTACATCCGGACCGTTACATAGAGCTAAAGGATCGAAAGAAAGATGTAATTATTTCTGGTGGTGAAAATATCTCAAGTGTTGAAGTTGAGAAAACGCTTATGGAACATCCTGCGATACTAGAGGCTTGCGTGGTGGGAGTGCCCGATGAGAAGTGGGGAGAAGCGCCAAAGGCTTTTGTAACACTCAGGGACGGATACGAGGCGACATCAACAGAGATAATTGATTTTTGTCGAGGACGGTTAGCGCATTTTAAGGCTCCGAGGGAAGTGAAATTCGGATTGTTGCCTAAAACAGCCACTGGAAAAATTCAAAAGTATGTTATTCGGGAGCAAGAGTGGTTTGGGCACGACCGGAGGATTGGTTGAAATGCATTGACTTTTTGTAACAATGATCAATATGTTTTATTGGATGTCTCAGGACGACCGGAGAGTTGAATGAATGAAAAACGACTTAGGCTCGAGGGCAAAGTAGCAATAGTTACAGGAGCTGGCTCAAGGGGAGAAGGTGTTGGTAATGGCAAGGCTACAGCGACTCTTTTCGCTAGAGAAGGAGCAAGTGTGCTCCTCGCCGACATGGAAATAGCGCGAGCGAACGAGACACTTCAGGGGATCGAGGCCGAAGGGGGAATAGCCAGCACCATTAAGGTTGATGTAACTAATGACGATGATTGCTTGCAACTGGTTGAAACGGTTATTGAAAGATATGGGCGTCTCGATATCTTGGATAACAATGTCGGCAACAGCTTTCGTAAGTCGGTAACCGAGATTGATCCAGATGAGTGGGACAACTATATGGAAATGAACCTTAAAAGTATGGTTCTGACCTCTCGACATGCGATACCCCGCATGATTGAGACTGGCGGAGGTTCGATTATAAATATAGCGTCCATTGCTGGAGTCAGAGCTTCTAAAGCTGCGGTTTACACAGCGTCGAAAGCTGGTGTAATAGGACTCACGATATCGATGGCCGCTGACCACGGTCGGGAAGGTATCAGAGTTAATGCAATTGCGCCTGGTGCGGTGTACACGCCAATGGTGTCCTGGCGGCTTTCTGAAGAAATGCGAGCGCACCGAAAGAACACTACGGCTCTCGGTACGGAAGGGACTTCATGGGACGTTGCATGGGCCGCTGTATATCTTGCAAGCGATGAATCAAGATGGGTTACGGGGTCGATATTAACCGTGGATGGTGGATCGTCGATTCTGTCGCGACATGCTTATACAGACGCCGAAATATCATAGTGTTTTCATTGGAATTCGAATTTGGGGGATTGGACGTTACCAGCCGGGGTTGTCAATCACCCGTTTCGTAATCACTGCCAATTTGGCTGACAGTTCAGGATCGCGCTGTTCTGGAACTGTAGCTATGGCGTGTTCAAGACTTGTATGTGCGCCTGACTCGAACGGTGCCTGTAATGCTCCAAGTCTGGGTACGAGGGCTTTGATGAGTTCTTTAGCATGCTCGGAGTTGTTTTGAAGCACTTCGAGTATCGACGCTGTATTCACGTCGTCGTGATCTTGGTGCCAGCAGTCGTAGTCGGTGACCATGGCGACGGTAGCGTATGCCATCTCGGCCTCTCTTGCCAATTTGGCTTCGGGCATGTTGGTCATGCCGATCACGTCGCAACCTATATTCCGATACCAGTTGGATTCAGCACGGCTCGAAAATTGAGGCCCCTCCATGACCAGATAAGTGCCACTTGTGTGGGCATTAAGTCTGATTGATTTAGCTGATTCCGTGATCACTTCAGATGTGGTCGTGCATACAGGGTCTGCCATGCTGACATGAGCGACAAATCCTGTTCCGAAGAAAGATTTTTCTCTGGCGAATGTACGATCGACATATTGGTCGACGATCACGAAGTCACCTGGTTTGTAATCTTCTCTCAGAGATCCTACGGCTGAAAATGAGATGATTCGATCAACACCAGCTCTTTTCAGTGCCTCGATGTTCGCTCGATAGTTGATTTCGGTAGGAGGTATTTTGTGCCCGCGCCCATGCCGAGGTAGAAAGACCAGTCGATAGCCTGCAAAGTCGCCAATGAGAAATTCATCTGACGGTTCGCCAAAGGCAGATTCGATTTTCACCCATTGGGCATTCTCGAAACCGTCGATATCATAAATTCCGGTTCCGCCGATAATTCCTATAACGGGCTTTTTAATACTGGACATAAATAAATGTTAATTGATTGGATATCTGCAGCGAGGTTCGTAGGGAATTCAATATAACCTTTCGGAGATTAAATTATTGTATGGAACCAAAGAAAAATAGTTAGCACATTATTTCTTGTGTTTATCTACCTTTTTCTTTTTAGCGAGAGTTCGCGACAATGGAATAAAGAACATACTTTTTTGCGCTTAAAGTAATTGTTTCTGTGCCGGGGTGGCGGAATGGCAGACGCTGCGGACTTAAAATCCGCTGTCCTTTATCGGACGTGTGGGTTCGAATCCCACCCTCGGTACCAAATAAAAGTCTTGGTTCAAAGGATCTCTTCCCAAACACTCAGATGAATTTGACTTGGAGCTTTGCTAGACGCCCAGTGTCTCTCGCGTATCTGCAAGGATGGACTTTAGAGTTTTCTTATCAGGTGCCTCAGCGTATATTCTAAGGAGAGGTTCTGTACCTGACATTCGGGCGACAGCCCATGAACCCCCTGTTAAATCGAAACGTACACCATCGCGCCTGTCATCCGATTGAAGATTCAGGCCCCCAAGCGAGTTAGGTGAAGCAGACGATATTTTTTCTGCTATCGATTTTCGCTGTGACTCGTCATATGAGATATCAAGGCGTTCGAATGTATGCGGGCCTACCAGTGCGTGTAAATTATTCAGAAGTTGTGATGGTTTGAGACCGCTCATAACCATTGCCTCGAGGAACAGCAATCCTGAAAGCGAACCATCACGTTCAGGGATGTGCCCTTTGAATGCATATCCTCCGCTTTCCTCACCGCCCATCGAGCAGCGATTTTCTATCATGGTCGGACCGACAAACTTAAATCCGACCGGAGTGCGATAGCTGGGAACACGGTAGTTATCTGACAATTTATCTACCATTGATGACATCGTAATGGTGCAAGCCACTCCACCTTTTTCTCCCCGGCGTCCCATGAAATGATCCGTTAACAATGAGAAGACCTCTAGGGTCGAGAAGTACCGTCCAGATTCATCAACGATACCTACCCTGTCAGCGTCGCCATCAAGTGCTATTCCGACATCAGCTCCTAATTCTCGGACTGCCCTTGAAAGGGGTTTTACGTTCCGTTCGATCGGTTCAGGCTGATCCATGTCTGGAAAGTTAGGGTCTGGACTGGAGCGAATTTCGATGACTTCGATTTCACCTCCGTCCAGGACATTTGGCAGAATCCCGGCTCCAGACCCGTGCATTGCATCAACCACCACTTTCAATTTTTCGGATCTGATTGGGTCGGTGTCCACGACTTTTTTTAGTTGCTCTATATAGGGACCTACAGCGTCGAGCACTGTGTTAGTGCCGGGCTGTCTTGTCATAGCAGGATGGCTGGAAGAATTCCCTTCCAAAATATTGGCCAGATGATTTTCGATTTGTGCAATTTCACTGGGCGCTGCGGACCCCCCTGCAGATGACTTTATTTTGAATCCGTTCCACTCGGCGGGATTGTGGCTGGCTGTGATCATTACGCCATTGGCAGCTGATTGTTTGACGACCGCGAAGCTACAGGCAGGTGTCGGAGCGGCAACATCGAGAGTGAAGGTTTTTATGCCGTACCCTTTCACCGTATCTGCGACCGCTTTTGCGAACTGAGGAGATCGGTATCGAGTATCGAAACCTATAACTAGACCTCGGTCAGATTTACCATTTGCTAGAAGATGCAGCGCTACGGCTTCTGCACATGCTCTTACGTTTGGAATAGTAAAAGTTTCGTCGATGATCGCCCGCCAGCCATCAGTACCGAACTGGATTTTGGGCCGAAACAATTATTTGCCTTTTCTACTAATCGAATATTATTGACATACGATCAGATTTTAGCTTTCAATGTATCGACCCGGTCAAGTTTTTCCCATGGGAGATCGAGATCGTTACGACCGAAATGTCCATAAGCGGCTGTTTGTTGATAGATGGGTCGGCGCAGTTTGAAATGATCAATTATTGCCTTCGGTCTAAGGTCAAAGTTGTTGTTGACGAGATCAACTAGTTCACTTTCGGGCTTTTTACCCGTGCCTTTCGTGTCGACTTGTATTGAGATAGGGGTTGATACGCCAATGGCATACGATAGTTGCACTTCAGCGCGGTCCGCAAGCCCGGCAGCTACAAGGTTTTTTGCAACCCATCGTGCAGCGTATGCAGCAGAGCGGTCTACTTTCGTTGGGTCCTTGCCTGAGAATGCCCCGCCGCCATGCCGTGCACTTCCTCCGTATGTGTCGACAATTATTTTCCGCCCAGTTAGTCCGGCGTCACCCACAGGACCACCTATAACAAACCTACCCGAAGGGTTGATGTAGTATTTGGTCTTTGAGTCGAGAAGCTCAGCGGGGACGACTTCTTGGATCACGTGCCGTTGAATGTCGGCAGCTATTTGTTCATTGGTTGCTTCGGGATCATGCTGCGCTGATATGACAACTGTATCGACTCGAACAGGCCTATGATCCTCTGTGTACTCGACGGTAACCTGGCTTTTGGTGTCCGGTCGCAGGTATTCGATTACATTGTCTCTCCTGGCATCGGTCAATTTCCTAGTCAGCTGGTGTGCGAGTGAGATTGGGAGTGGCATGAATTCCGGTGTCTCGTTCGAGGCGTAGCCAATCATCATCCCTTGATCACCAGCTCCGACTTCATCAGCTCCGATTTCGCCGCGTACTTCCAGGGCTTGAGTTACTCCGCTGGAGATGTCAGTTGACTGTTCGTCCAAAGCGATTAGCACGGAGCAACCGTCACAGTCGAATCCGTACGCCGGATCGTCGTATCCGATTTTTCTTATTGTATCTCGTACGATTCCCCGTATGTCGACATCGGCCTTGGTGGTGATTTCACCGAATACCAAGACGAGGCCGGTAGTGACTGAAGTTTCGCAGGCCACGCGACTCATAGGGTCTTGTGCAATAACTGCATCTAAAACACCATCAGAAATCTGATCGGCCATTTTATCTGGATGACCTTCGGATACCGATTCGGATGTAAGTAAGTAATTTGTGTTAGACATTTTTGTTTATATAGTTGTGAACTTTGCTAAATGTATCTGTTGCAATCACTGGTTGTTTTTTTTATTCCAAGGTTTCGACTATGTTCCTGATTCCCAGCTGTTTAAGTATTTGTCCTGTTCAGCAGTGAGGGTGTCATAAGACATACCCATCGCGTTCAGTTTTATACTTGCGATATCTGCGTCTACCGCGTTCGGTAGAGTGTAGACACCAGGGTCAAGCTTCGTGTGGTTTTCGACGATGTATTCTCCGGCAAGAGCCTGGTTTGAGAAACTCATGTCCATAACGCTAGGCGGGTGTCCTTCAGCAGCACCGAGATTGATCAAGCGACCCTGTGCCAGAAGGAATATTTTCCGACCATCCTCAAGGGTGTATTCTTCTACGAACTCTCGCACGCTACGTTTTGTTTCGGACATCTGCTCTAGTGACTCTACGTTGATTTCAATATTGAAGTGACCAGAATTGGCTACGACGGCACCGTCTTTCATGTTGTCGAAATGGTGCTTATCAATTGCTTTCATTCCGCCTGTGACTGTAAGGAAGATATCTCCGATAGTACAGGCGTCATTCATGCTCATGACCTGGTGCCCGTCCATTACTGCTTCGAGTGCTCTTACCGGGTCAACTTCGCACACGATCGTGTGCGCACCCATACCTTTAGCGCGCATGGCGAAGCCCTTCCCGCACCAACCGTATCCGATTGTCACTACTGTTTTTCCGGTAATTAGCATGTTAGTTGCACGAATGATCCCATCGAGGGAACTTTGACCCGTACCGTATCTGTTGTCGAACATGTGTTTGGTTTGGGAATCGTTGACTGCTACGATCGGGTACTTGAGTTTGCCTTGGTTGTGAAGTGCTTTCAATCTGATGACACCAGTTGTGGTTTCTTCCATTCCACCGATCACATCTTTGAGCAGGTGTTGTTTTTCACTGTGTAGCATAGCGACCACGTCGGCCCCATCGTCCATCGTTATCTGCGGACCTGTTTCGACTGTAGCGGACATGTGGTCATAGTATGTTTTAGCATCCTCATCTTTTATAGCGAAAATTGGAATACCTGATTCGACGAGATGGGCCGCTATATCATCTTGAGTCGATAGTGGATTTGAAGCACACAATGTAAGGTCGGCTCCTGCCGATACTAGGGTATGCGCAAGGTTGGCTGTTTCTGCTGTGATGTGGAGGCAACCAGCGAGTTTAATTCCTTTTAACGGTTTTTCTTCTGCAAATCGTTTTTTGATGGTGCGGAGCACTGGCATTTCTCGTTCCGCCCATTCAGCGCGGAGTTTGCCTTTGCCTGCAAGCTTGATGTCTTTGATGTCGTAATTCATGTTCTCTCCGGACGAGTTCCAAAGTTATTAGTTAGTAAGTTTTATTTGGTCCGGGCGATGGGCGCTTTCAGTCGCCGTCAGCTCAGTGGGTGTAAGTTGCTTGAGTTCAGTTTCCGCTACTGGATGAAGCGGGGGGATTTGAAGCGAGTTAATTCTGTAAAAGCTCGAAAGCGTTCACTGATATCGCTTTTTGTTAGATTTTTTATACGTTCCAGTCCGAAGTCTTCCACAGCGAACGATGCCATTGTGCTGCCAACTATGGTAGCTGTGCGTAGTGTTTCTTCATCAATATTTTCCACGGATGCTATGTGTCCCATGAAACCTCCGGCGAAACAATCTCCGGCTCCGGTTGGATCGATCACCCGCTTCAACGGGTAAGCTGGCGCGGCAAAGCAAAAGGTTTCTCCGAATAGTGACGCACCATATTCCCCTCTTTTGACAACAGTTGAGTTGGGGCCGAGATTCATTACTGCTTTGGCAGCGCTTGGTAAATGGTTTTGTTCTGTGAGTTGCCTTACTTCGTCTTCATTGATGATGAGCATATCGACTTTGCCTATGATATCGATAAGGGCTGGTCTGGCGACATTGATCCAAAGGTTCATAGTGTCGCTGGCAACCCACTTTGGCCTACTGGTCATAGAGTTCAGGACTTGCATTTGAATGTTCGGGTCGATATTCGCTAAGAACAAGTACGGTGCGTTTGCATGTGCTTCAGTTAGGGCTGGCTTGAAATCTCCAAAAACATTCAGTTGGGTATCTAGCGTGACTGCTGTGTTGATGTCCTCCATGTACTCACCTGTCCACCGAAAGGTTTTTCCGCTTACCTCAACAAGGCCAGTGGTGTCGATTCCATGGTTATTGAGCATCGATCGGTCCGATGGAGCGAAATCATTACCTACTACACCTATGATTCCCACCTCAGTGAAGTAACTTGCTGATATTGAGAAAAAACAGGCCGAGCCGCCGAGCTGGGATTCTCTTTTCCCCGCCGGAGTTTCAACCGTGTCATAAGCTACAGAACCTACAACCACAATTTTCAAATGAGCTTCTCCGGCTTGAATATCTGTGGATAGATGATCAACTCGCAGTTACTTTGTGGTGCCGGTCGAATATGGGAGTTTTTTTTCGATCCATGTACCCGTTCCGTCTTCTACGTTATACAACCTGGCTGTATCGGCTCCCATCGCTGCAGCATATTCTGCGGCGAGACCGGATCGAGCGCCTACTTCACAGATAAACAAGAGCTTGCCCTCGGTTGGTAATTCATCAAATCTTGGTATCACATCGTCGACTGGAATCAGCACCGCGTTTTTCACGTGGGCGCCTTCGTATTCATCTGGGCGCCGGACATCAATCATTGTCGCTTCACCAGCGTTAAGCATTTCATGCGCTTCTTCGGCTGAGATTCTGGTGTATGGCTCACCAGGAACGTTCCTTGCCATTATTTATGATCCTCAAAATTAGATTTTTCCGGGTAGAGTCAGAACCGATGTTAGGGTATGACCGTAGTAGTATCTTAGTGTTTTTCGCTCGTGCGTTACGTCCTAATTCCTAGCTAAATTTACCTTGGTTTAATGACGGTTCGCTAGCACGCATCATCTCTAGGGTAATATCCAATTGCTCTTTAGTGTACTTAAAACTCGAACAATCTTCTGCTGGAATTTAGATCAGATTTCTGTTGACACGTTTCAGTTGTGGATCATAAACTTAGTCGTCTGGCTTGGAGATAAACGCGTCTCCTGGTTCAGGTCGCACCTTAACAATTGAACAGTGGACAGAAAGAACGTCAACTTTACGGAGAGTTTGATCCTGGCTCAGGACGAACGTTGGCGGCGCGCATAATGCATGCAAGTCGAACGAAGTCCCACCCTTCGGGGTGATGACTTAGTGGCAGACGGCTGAGTAACACGTGAGTGATCTGCCTTTGGGTGAGGGACAACAGAGGGAAACTTCTGCTAATACCTCATATGATCCATGATCTAAGGTCTTGGATGAAAGGTGCCGGGTAACTGGTTGCCGCCCTTAGATGAGCTCGCGGCCTATCAGGTTGTTGGTGGGGTAATGGCCTACCAAGCCTAAGACGGGTAGCTGGTGTGAGAGCACGACCAGTCAGAGGGGGACTGAGACACGGCCCCCACTCCTACGGGAGGCAGCAGCAGGGAATCTTCCACAATGGGCGAAAGCCTGATGGAGCGACGCCGCGTGAGGGATGAAGGCTCTAGGGTCGTAAACCTCTTTTCTTAGGGAAGAGTAAGGACGGTACTTAAGGAATAAGTGACGGCTAACTACGTGCCAGCAGCCGCGGTAATACGTAGGTCACAAACGTTGTCCGGAATTATTGGGCGTAAAGGGTCCGTAGGCGGTTCGGTAAGTCTCCTGTGAAATCTTCAGGCTCAACTTGAAGAGGTCGGGGGATACTGCTGAACTTGAGACTGACAGAGGCAAGTGGAATTCCCGGTGTAGTGGTGAAATGCGTAGATATCGGGAGGAACACCAGTGGCGAAAGCGGCTTGCTGGGACAGTTCTGACGCTGAGGGACGAAAGCGTGGGTAGCAAACCGGATTAGATACCCGGGTAGTCCACGCTGTAAACGATGAATACTGGGTCTTCGGGGAATCGACCCCTTGTGGACCGAAGCTAACGCGTTAAGTATTCCGCCTGGGGAGTACGGTCGCAAGACTAAAACTCAAAGGAATTGACGGGGGCCCGCACAAGCGGTGGA
>VFGZ01000019.1 GCA_009392215.1 SAR202 cluster bacterium
ATGATCAGATTGAGTAAGAGGATAAGGCGTATCATCTTGAGCCTGATATAACAGGCTCAGCTTCATTAAGGTAGGCAAACGATGTACGTGATACGCAGAGTATATGACGTTAAACCCGGAATGGCTCGACGGTACGCAACGATAGCCATGAAAATGTCTGAGGAGTACGAGAAATCAGGTCAACGGTCAACTGCCAGAATCTATTTTAATGGAGGAACAATTCCTGGTGAACGTAACCGCGTCTATATGGAATGGACTGCCGACACACTTGAGTCGCCTTATCGTGAAGGGAATGTCATTCCTCAATCAGTGCGGGATGTCGGTGCGGAAGGCCGAGATATGGTTATCGACAATTGGATCGAGTTTTACGAACTTATGGCCCCTGAAAAATTTGATAATGGTTAATTATTAGTTTGTCGTATTTAGCGAGTATATGATTGAACCGGAACCGGTTTGCACTTTATAAACGGCGCTTAATTTGAAGAGCGTGATGATTTTTTCGGAATATGGCCGAGAAACGATTGAATGATTGCTTTGGCTCTTCTAATGGATGTGGGTTTAAATGGTACCCCTGGCGTGAATCGAACACGCGACACACGGTTTAGGAAACCGTTGCTCTATCCACTGAGCTACAGGGGCACATTGACTATTCTAAGTTTAGAACTCGTTGATTGGCACCTTTAACCGACATAGGAATATGATATTTGAGTGTTCAAGGGTTTTGATATTCAAAAGCTGACAACTAACTCACTACCCTGTATGTTTTACGCATTATTAGTTTTCATATTTTGAATAATCGGTTTTAGTAACAGCAAATGACTTCTGACAATTCAAATCTATTTGACGAGCTTGGACTTAATCCTGTTATCAATGGGAGGAGCTGGGTAACGATACTTGGTGGAAGTCGAATGGTGCCGGAAGTTAGTCAGGCTATGTATGATGCGGCTGATACATTCATTGACTTTAATGAACTGAATAAGCTTGCAGGTGAACGCATATCGAAATATACCGGGGCAGAGGCAGGTCTTGTCGTCTCTGGGGCTTCGGGAGGTCTTTTGATGCAGGCGGCGGCTTGTATGGCAGGTTCAGATCCCGATTTGATTTTACAACTGCCCGATACATCTGGCATGAAAGACGAGATTTTAATTCATAACAAGCATCGCTTTGGTTACGAAGTTTGTTATCGGACTGCAGGTGCCAACCTTAAGGAATGGGGGGCGGGTGAAGAGCCTCTTGCGGAGCAGCTTAGGTCTGCAATTGATCATCAAACTGCTGCTGTAGCCTACGTATTTGGACCATGGTTGTCTTGTGAGTTATCTCTGCGGGAGGTTGTGGCGATTGCACATGAACGTGATGTCCCAGTACTTGTTGATGGTGCTGCAATGTTGCCGCCGGCAGAGAATCTAAGAAGGTACATTGTTGAAGGGGCAGATATGGTGACTTTCTCTGGAGGCAAAGGAGTCCGCGGTCCACAGTCCACCGGAATATTGGCTGGAAGAGCGGACCTGATTGAGGCTGCTCGCTTAAATATGTCGCCTTATGCTGGAGTCGGAAGGGCGAGTAAAGTTGCCAAAGAGGAAATAGCCGGACTTTTAGTAGCCCTCGAAAGATTCGTAAGTATGGATCATGAGGAAGAATGGACCACTTGGCGTCAGTGGTCTGAGACGATAGTTGATGCCGGTAAAGGTATTACTGGCTTGAAGTCAGTTATTGAGGACGGGGATCCTAATAGACAAGGTCCTACGGCTGTTTTTTATTTTGATGAAGATTGGAATGGTCCGTCTTCATCTGTAATTCAACAACGGCTTGCCGAGGGATCTCCATCGATCCATGTTGGAACAGGTAGTTATGCGGATGAACTTTACGTGAGCCCCGTCGCTCTTGAACCAGGTGAAGCTGTGATCGTTGCTGAGGCTCTTAGGGCAGAATTTTCGTCTGGTAATTAACGGTCATCTGGAGGATCAGGTGTCTGGTTCGTATGAATCTATGTTTGTATTTATTTCATTTGTTTGTTTTTCTAAATGCACCTAATTTGTACATACACAAGAAGTAGTTGATGTCATTTTTAGGTTTTTACTGTTTTATCGTCACAAGGAGTACATCTTGCACTTCGTGATATTGAACTGTAGATTGCGTACCAACGGGTAAGCGAACTTAACATTTAACAATTTTGGTACCTAATTAATGAAACCTGGATTTTTTACGATGCCCTTGCACCCACCGGGTGCTGACATGACGGAACTTCTAAAGTCTGATCTTCACCAGATCGTCAAGCTCGACGAATTGGGATATGAAGAGGCTTGGATCGGTGAACACTTCACTGCGGAATGGGAACCCATTCCCTCGCCTGAACTTTTCATTGCTCAAGCATTAGGGGTAACAAAAAATATCCGCCTTGGTACCGGTGTTACCTGTATGCCTAATCATGATCCTTTTGTTTTAGCCCATAGAATCGCCCAACTTGATCATATGTCGGAAGGGCGACTTAATTGGGGTATTGGAACGGGAAGTTTTCCAGGTGATACTCACGTGTTCGGGTATGACGAAGATGGTGGTGTGGATGCAGGTGCGTACACGCGCGAAGCACTTCAAACTATATTAAAAATCTGGAAAAATCCCGAACCTGGGTTATACGAGTCTAAATGGTGGAAGTTTAGAATTCCCGAACCCGATGACGTGATAGGAATGCGTGCGCATGTGCAGCCGTATCAAAAACCTCATCCTCCCATCGGAGTAGCGGGTGTATCTCCTAATTCTCCTACTTTGAAAATGGCCGGACAGCTTGGATGGATTCCGATGAGCATCAATCTTGCTCCCCCTAATCAGATTAAAACTCACTGGGATTCGATAGCTGAAGGAGCAGAGGAGGCCGGGAATGAACCAGACCGTTTGCTTTGGCGCGTGGCGCGGGAAGTGTTTATAGCGGACACAACTGCTGAGGCACGCCGTTTGGTTACAGAAGGCACAATGGCCCGTGATTTTGAAGGATATTTCATCCCGATGCTTTCGAAAAATGACAGATTGGGAATCATGAAGAATGATCCGGATATGCCTGATTCTGATGTGACAATTGATTACCTGATCGATAATGTTTTTATTGTCGGAAGTGTTGCCGAGGTGACGCAAAAACTGAACGATTTAAATGGTGAACTTGGTGGGTTTGGAACACTCTTGGCAATGGGACATGAGTGGAACCCTTATGAGCCTTGGCAGGAATCGATGACTGCGCTAATCAAAGATGTTTTGCCTAATGTTGCGTAGATTTATAAGTCGAAGCTTTTATTCTATGTTGGCTATTAGTTGATCGCACTGGGTTCGGTCGAATTCACATAGCAGAACAGCATTACCGGCTACCAAGTAATCGGCGTATCCGGTGAACGAACCTCCACTAAAGTCTAAAAGTTTGCCGCCTTTTGAACGTTTTACGGCACTTTCAATTGAACTTATCGCCCCAGGAATTCCTATCTCTACGGCCGCCTCATGAGTTTCGTAGAATCTTATTTCGATGTCTTTTTGATTGAAGAATCCGTACCAAATCTCAGTTGACTCCGGGACGGTGGCGGTGTCGTACTGTTTAGATTTCTTCCAGCCTGCCGTTACGAATGAGTCAGGCGTGAAGTTACGATCCGGTAGCCGGATGGAAGAGGTACCTCCCTCTTTGGCTGAAGGGTACTCGATTATTGAATTTTGGCATCCACAGGCAATTAATATTCCTAGTGCGCCCGCCAATGTCGACAGCAATATTCGCTTTGTTATTTGCATAGATTACCCATTGGTAACTACTCGAATTCTCAACAGGACATATAAAAATTGCTTACTGCATTATTTGATATGAACTTTTCATTGTTGAATTACTTGTTGCATTAGCTGCATTAAATGAATCTTGAGCGTTCTTTAGCCCCTGCAGAATGGTCTATATATACGCTGATTGTCTCAGTGAAGAAATCGAAGCCTTCTGTTCCTTGTTCCCGTTGTCCTGTTCCTGAGGATCCAAGACCTCCAAACGGTAGGTGAACTTCCCCGCCGAGCGTAGGAGCATTAACGTGGACCATTCCTGTTTTAGCCGAATTAATATATTCGTAGGCTTGAACGAGATCTCGAGTGTAAACCGAGGAAGAAAGCCCAAAATCTACGTCGTTAGAGATATTCATCGCTTCTTCTAAATTTGATACTTTGAACACGCTTAATACTGGACCAAATATTTCTTCTTTAGCGATGCGCATTGTACGATCTACATCTGTGAAGATCGTCGGCTCGATGTAATACCCATTAGCAAACTCGTCACTGTCGAGTTGATGCCCCCCGAATGTAAGGCGTGCACCCTCTTCTGTGCCTATCCCGATGTATCTAAGAACAGTATCGAGTTGGTTCTTACTCGAAAGTGGTGCAACATCACTTGATTCATCCATGCCATCACCGATAGATAGGGCTTTGGTCTGGATAATTAATGTTTCCAAGAACTCATCGTAGATTCCATTTTCGACGATCACCCTTGATGTAGCAGTGCATCGTTGCCCGGTTGAGCCGAAAGCCCCTTGGACTACTCCGGGAATTGCTTTTTCTAGGTCTGCGTCATTAAGAATAATTGCTGCGTTCTTTCCGCCCATTTCGCACTGAACTTTTTTAAGTAACTCTGAACCCCTTGCTGTGATTTCGGTACCTATACCAGTTGAACCTGTGAAAGATATCCCTTTGACACGTGGATCCTCCACCAAAGTGTTCCCTACTGATCCTCCTGGTCCTGTGACTAGGTTTAATACTCCGGGTGGTAGTCCTGCCTCTTCGAAAATCTCTACTAGTTTTACTGCAGAAAGTGGTGTTCCCGAAGCTGGTTTGTAAACGACAGTGTTTCCAGAAATTAAGCAGGGGGCAAGCTTCCACGCTGGGATTGCTAATGGAAAATTCCATGGTGTGATGAGAGCTACTACCCCTATTGGCCGTTTCATTGTGTATGCAACCGTGTCCGGCAGTTCAGAGGGTGTTGTATAACCATGCAATCGACGACCTTCGCCGGCTGAATATTCGATGATATTCATTGCACGTTTCACTTCACCAATTGCATCAGCGATTGGCTTACCTTCTTCGAGTGTTATCGTTTTAGCCATTTCGTCTGTACGGCGATCCATTATGTCGAGTGCTTTATAGAGAATCCCCCCCCGTTGCGGTGCAGGCATGTTAGCCCAATCATTAAAGGCGTCACTCGCTGCAGCTATAGCATTCTCTGCATCTTGCGGGAGACTGGACTGGAACTCCCCGACGGTTTGAAAAGTTTTGGCAGGATTTGTTATTGGGTAGGTTTGGCCGGAAATTGAATCTTGCCATTTTCCGTTAATGTAATTTTGCCCGGTTTGGCGCAACGATTTATCGTTCATATTTCCACTCTCTGGTCGGTCTGCCGAATGGCTAAGGTTCGCTCTTAACTAGATATTTTGAAATATCTAGCACTGATAGTACTCGGATGAGATCATTTCGGGCTGGCGTCCGAAGGTTTTCACAGATATTCTGTCGCCCTCGGACACGCTTGTAATTTATATCCCTAAACCATTCGCAATGGAGTAATAAAACGTATGCCAGCCAGCGGTAGTTCTGCCGTCACTATTCATTCTGCCTCCCTCGATCAAGTAGCTAGTTCCAGAACGGTTGAAATTCCTTCATATGACCGGGAGCGGCTTGAAGATGTTGGCTTTCTTGCATCAATGACATTTGTATTGATGTGTAATTATCATCAGACTGGTCACTTTGGTGGTCCTACAGCGTATATGCCTTATACGGTAGCTACTCATCTGGCGGGTCCCGAAAACGGCGGTATGACATTTGATTATCGTCGACCAAAGCATCCGTTTGCAGATAAGTTCATGCTGGCTGGCGGGCATAACGCTCCCGCTACTTATGCTCTTTGGATGATCATGGGTGAAGCGCTCGCGCGAAAACATGCCATAACTGGTGATGAAAGATATAAAGCCGATCCGAAGGCGTCAATGCTTTCAATAGATGCTCTCGGATTTCGTCGTGGTGCAGGCGCATTAGCAACCATTTTGGAGGAAAATGATCTTGCGGACCACCCCGCGATGGCTCAGGCAAAAATTCGTGGGATAAGGGCTTTATCAGGGCATTCAGAAACCACCGACTTGACCAACGATGTAAACGGTGGCCCTTCGGGAATTGGGATAGCTACTGCAGCTGGCAAAGCGGCTTTTTGGGACATGATGGGAGCTGATCCATCTCTGAAAATTATTGCAATTGAAGGAGAATTTGCTCTCACATCAGGACATTCGCAGGAGTTTAAGACTCAGGCACTAGCGCAGAGAGTTGGAAAACGACTGAGAGTACTCATGTCTTACAACAACGCTGGGATCGATGATGAACTTGTGGGCAGTGTCGTAAAAGAAGATACCTATCGAATAGAGGATCAGTGGTCATCGTACGGATGGAATGTGTTCAAGGTTGATGATGCCACAAATTATGATCAAGTCGTAGGCGCTTTGAAGACCATGGAAGATTGGGATGAGGATGACCGTCGCCCGATGATAGTAGTTGGTAAGACGGTAAAGGGGTTCTGGCCGGGGGCTAAAGACGGGATGCTTCCAGGTGGAGTCACCCAGGTGGTTGATCATGCCAGTCATGCATATGGTATGCCGATGAATGGAGAGTACTTTCAGGCTCTAGCGGAGTCGTTTGAGCGTAAGTACGGTGTAACTTTTGAAGGAATTCGGTCGGGTGTAGTTTCGGACGACAGGGAAAGACTTCTTCAGCTTAAAACTAATATTGATATTGCTATGTCTGTCCTTGATAAGGATGGTCTTGGGGACTGGCTTGCTGAGCGCCTGGTTGAGATTGGTGATCAGGTGAACGACAATCTTCCGCTGCGTGTGGACCCGAACTCTGATCCTTTTCAGGACGATCGTTTGTTGGTTAAGAACCTTCCAACTGAGGCAACTACGGTCACCGCTGAGAATCCTGTGACAGGTGAAAAGAAGGATATTGGCATAGCGCTTTTCGAGGAACCCGGGGCAGTCAAAGGTACCCGTCGCGCTATTTCGGAAATCATAAAATGGGCTAATTACGTCACTGAAAACCGTTTTGTGATCGTTGCAGCTGATCTTGCCGAGTCGATAAACGTTGACCATGGATCACTTTGGGGTCATTACGATCCTATTGATAATGTTGTCGGAACTAGGTTGAAGGCACCTATACAAGAGGCAGGAAATGCTTCTACGGCAGTTGGTTTTACGAGCCAGTCTTTGTCGATAGATCCGGATAGGCATAACGGTGTGTGGTCAATCTCGGGAACTTATGGTGCGTTCACTCCACTTATGTATCTCCCATTACGCGTTTGGAGCCAGCAAAATCAGGATAGTCCATTCAGGCTTGGAGTTGCTCATGTTTTGGCTGGGCATTCTGGACCCGAGACTGCTGCTGACGCAAGAACTCATTTTGGAATTTTTGCTCCACAGGTTTGGAAATTGTTCCCGAAAGGTCAAGTGATCGTGCTGAGTTTTTGGGACTATAACGACGTGGCTCCAGGTTACTTCGCAGCTGCTGAAATAGCCGCACGTGACCCGAAGGTTGGTGTGATAGTGCTTGAAGTTGCAAGGCCGGACTTTGCCGTAGCGGACCGCTCTACTTTTGCAGATTCAGATCCTCGTGCTGCTGCCAAGGGATTCTATTTGATCAAGGATTATGATCCTAACCAGCCTAAAGATGGAGTTGTTGTGTCCCAAGGATCCAGTTCTACAGTGAATCTGGTGAGTGTTCTGGGAAAACTCGAAGAAGCAGGGGTCAATGTGAAGGTGATTGCTGCTATAAGCGAGGAATTGTTTGATAGGCAGCCTAAATCGTACCGCGATACTGTGCTAACGGATTCGGAGAAATTCGATCTAATGGTTGTCACGACCGGGACGCGCCGAGTATGGCCGGTGACCGGTGTTGGACCACTGACCGATGAGTACTCGCTCACATCTGACTGGGATAATCAGTGGCTGAGTGGTGGGACTGAAGATGATGTTATAAAGGAAGCTCATCTTGATAAAGATTCAATTTTTGAAGCAGTAAAACGCTTTGCCGAGGATCATGATGAAAGACTTTCTAGGCAGGCATCAGCCTTTAATGGTCATACGGGGTAAGCGTTTAACTGACTTCTATATCGTTAACATGTGGTGCGTGTATGCCCAGTGAAGCTGTGAGAAACTGATTCACCATATCGTGAGTCGGTACACATTCTGGGCATTCTTCGTTGACCCCCGGCGTGTACTTGACTTTGAGGCTGTTACCGTCAAGAGAGACTGAATCTAGTACTCCTCCTTCAGATGCCACTAATTTTTCGATTTGTTCCAGCACGAAATCCACTTGGCTATTGTTGGTGATTTGAACCATTTTTTCCTCCGGAATTCGTGTATTCAATTGGTGGAGCTGGGGGGATTCGAACCCCCGACCTCGTCATTGCGAACGACGCGCTCTCCCAACTGAGCTACAGCCCCTAACTAGGTTGTTGTTTTGTGCAAAAACACTAGGAAGTTAATTATTTGATTAACTTTTAGTATTCAGAACAAATTTAGCGTAACAAATGGTCACATGTAAGTCTCAACCTTTTGTGAATAAGGTGCTACCATTTCGCCGTCTCACTATAGAAACTCTCATGGGTACATTGTTGATACCGATAACTAGTGGTGGCGTTAGATCCATCAAATCGAGGAGTGCAACTTGCTAAAGCATTTTCAAGTGCCTGATGACATAGCGATCAGAGTAAACGTCGATACTCTTCGATCTGTCACTGAGCGGATATTCATGAAATGCGGCGTGTCTGAATCCGAAGCGTATTTGGGTGCAGATGTCCTCATGTTCGCTGATCAAAGTGGCATAGACACACATGGTGTATCGAACATGCTTCGTTCTTATGTGTCTGGCTATAACTCTGGGACCTTGAATCCTGACCCTAGGCTTCAGGTCATAAAAGAGACACCTTCCACCGCGACCATTGATGGTGATGGTGGTCTTGGGCTCATGATTGCGCCAAAGGCCATGGACATTGCTATTGCGAAGGCTAAGGAAGTTGGAACCGGTGTTGTCGCTGTTCGAAATTCAGGGCATTTGGGGGCTGCTGGTTATCATGCAATGATGGCAGCTGATCAAGATATGATTGGCTGGTGTATGACTGCTGGTGGAAAAGCAATGGTGCCTACCTTTGGTGCCGAGCCTCAACTCGGAACGAATCCCATAGCATTTGCGGCACCGGGTAATAATGAACCTTCCTTTATGTTCGATGCTGCGATGACGTCAATAGCCGGTAACAAGATTGGTCTGGCAAATCGCATGGGCAAGGGTATGTCACCGGGTTGGGTGGCAAATGAAGATGGAACACCAGACATGGACGGAGGAGCTGTTGCGGATTTTGCTGCTAACTCAGTGCGCATGCAATTACCGACAGGATCTACACGAGAGCTTGGCTCTCACAAAGGATATAGCCTTGGCGTGATGGTGGACATTCTTTGCGGGCAACTTTCATTCGCGCCTGGATTTGGCACATTGTCTCGTACGCGACGAGCGCACTTCGTGGCTGCATACTCGGTTGAAGCGTTTGGTGATGTTAGTGAATTTAAAGAAAATATGGATGGAATGCTTAAGGGTCTTGCTGCAACAAAGCCTATGGCTGGGCATGAACGTGTTTATTATGCTGGATTACCTGAACACGAGGTACGGATTGAGCGTATGAAGAATGGCGTTCCACTACATCCTGAAGTGATCGATTGGTTTCGTGATATTTGTGGTGAGTTCGAAATAAATTTCGATCTTGTATAGCGCAATTATCAAGGGCGTATCGAACGAATTGCATGATTCGACAGTTTCATGTGAGGAACCTAGATGTTTAAAGGCGTAATGATTGGGTTTGGGATAATGCTGGCATCCCTAGTGATTCCGGTTGTCCATTATGTTGCAGCTCCCTTGAGTCCATTTGTAGCCGGTTTTATCGGTGGTGGCATTGCGAACATTAATCAGGATGGAGTTATTAAGTTCGGTGGACTTATGGCTGGGTTAATGTTTATCCCGGTTGTTGTTGTATTGATAATAAAATTTATATTTGGTGCAGATGAAATCATTGGGATACCCGCAACCTGGTGGGTGATTGTTTTCGCAGCTCTCATCCCGTATACCTGGTTCGGAGCTACAGTTGGCGCATTGGGGGGGTACATGATTCGCAGGAATGCGGATAAATAACTTGCAAAGTATGCAATTTCACAAAAGGTAATGTTGTATTTGCCTATGAGTGAAGCGTAGCTAGGGCTTTAGTTGCTTTGTGTGATGCGCGCGTTCTTTGTTTAATTACCTTCGAATCAGCGACCACCACTACTGGTCCTACTGCTTTTCTTGCAAGCTTATCTGAGATGCTTCCTAGAATAGATCGACGGATACCTGAACGCATTCTTGAACCCACTAATATCCAAGATCCAGGATCGTCGGCCTGTATCTTATGAATTTTTTTTGTGAAATTTCCGTCCACTTGTACTATTTCAGCATTTATACCTTTTGTCGAAAAGTAGTTGAGAATTTCGGATTCGTCTTTTCTGCTTGCTCTTGATTTTTTTTCAACGATTTTGATGCTGGATCGGCTCGCACCTGCCATAGCACTCGCAATGGGTAGCACCGAATCTGAACCACGGTGATTGCGTGGAATAATCAAGGTTTGAGGTGCTTTTACAGGTTCAGTCATGAATTCCTTATGATGTGGATTAATGATCAATAATGGAGCAGTTGTAGTTTTCCACAGTTTGTCTAATAAACCTGGCGATACCAAGCGATGAGCTTTTGACCGGGCAGTTGTTGCGATCGCAATCATACCGAACCCACTAGTTGTAGCACGCGATGTAATCATTGTTGCAGCATCACCAGTAGCGATCCCCCAGCGACAGCTTATGCCATGGGGGTTAAGCCTGCTGACCACCTCTTCTAAGTAGGCTGATGCAAGGATTGCACCGCGATCATGAGGTGCGTCCGGGTAGTGCACTTGTTGTGGTCTTGCGCCTCTTGCAGGGTGGGTTGGAGGGAGACTATGGAATAACGTGATTTCACCTGAGAACCATTCAGCGAACATTGTTGCAAATGGCAGTATTTGTTCTGAATCCTGTGATCCGTTTAGTGGCACCAAGACTCGATTTAAATTCAAGGAGCTTCCACGATTTACCGAATCGCTTCGAGCATCTCTCGAGGTTTGTTCTGTTGCATTTTTATATTGCGACATTTCGTTCGCTGCCTTGATTTGTCAGGAAAGGGAGTTTATCGCTTTCATGAAAAGCGCGAGTCGATTGATTTGTTCACTGATTTCGATGTTTTCGCCTTGGGCATGGGGGTTTTCACCCATAGATCCAAGGCCGTCGGCTGATGGAACGCCCATCGCCGCAGTGAGGTTTGCATCGCTTCCTCCTCCAGTGGATTCCTCCGTCATTTTAAATCCAAGCTGGTCTGACCATTTGATCAGTTTTCCTGCTAAAGCGGCTATTTCCGGTGTCCTTTGCATTGGTGGACGATGGAATCCGCCTTCGATGTTGATACTAGTACCGGTTATGGTCTGCTCCAATGCACGGATCGATGTTTCGAGTTTTGTTGCTTGTGTCGTGGTTCGAACTCGTACGTCAATGGTTGCTTCCGCGTAAGCGGGAATGGTGTTTCGGGCGGAGCCACCTGAAATGAGACCAGTGTTTACAGTGATACCGTTTTTCCAATCATTCATCGCCTGTAACTCAAGTACTTTATGCGATAACTCGTGGATAGCAGATGCTCCTCGTTCTGGAAAAGCACCTGCATGGCTCGCCTTGCCTTCGACTGATATTCGAAACTCTCCTAAGCCTTTGCGTTCGGTTTTTAGTGCCCCATTTGATCCCTGTCCTGGTTCCATTATTAGAGCGTATGCAGCACCTTTTCCATAGTGTTCGACTAGTGGTCTAGATGAGGGACTGCCAACTTCTTCATCCGTGTTGAAAAGAACTCTGACAGGTCGATTTGGCCAGAGGTTGTTATGTTTAAGGGCTTGGAGTCCCACGATGGTGGTGGCGATCCCGGCTTTCATATCGAGTACGCCTGGACCATACAAGCGTCCTTCTTTTTCTCGATACCCCATTTGTGCTAGCGTGCCATGCGGCCATACAGTATCAAGATGCCCTAATACGAAGGCATGTTGTTTACCGTTGTTACCGTCTGGTGCTGGCCAATTAAAAGCTGTGTGATCTCCAAATTCTGTCTCAGAATGGACAGTCACTTCACCTCCCACTGATCGCATTAAATTGGCGGTGAATGAAGAAATCTCATCATTGGCGGCCTTGTCTCTGGTGGGTGTTTCAATTGAGACAAGTTGTTCAATTAGATTAAATAAGTTGTCCCTATTTGATTCGGCAAGTCTCATCCAATTGGTCAAATTGAAATCCTTATTAACAAATTTCGGATCTGCGATTGCATCATTTAAAACAATATTTATATGTTGAACCGATTATCGTCAGGTGAGGTGTTCTACTGGGCAAGAAGGAATTTCAGCCCATTCTCTCCATGACCCATCGTAATCTCTAACATTTTTAATTCCAACGAGCTTTAGTGTCCAAAATCCGTGCGCCGCACGGATACCACCCT
The DNA here is from genome assembly GCA_009392215.1 of SAR202 cluster bacterium. Lineage (GTDB taxonomy): Bacteria > Chloroflexota > Dehalococcoidia > Lucifugimonadales > Lucifugimonadaceae > Lucifugimonas. The sequence goes on from VFGZ01000019.1 coordinate 12,613, forward strand.
GTCAGTATGTGATTACATTTTTATCAGATGTGATCCCCACGTCAGCAAGTAGTTTTCTGATTTCGGGAGCTGATTTTAGAACGGGAATTTTGCCTCCGGTGTGAAAATTGGTCCATTCGAGATGAACAGCGCCTGGGATTCTTCCTCCTCTGGGGCCTCCTCGCTTGTTAGTTCCGTCCCATTCGTCATCGGCTCGAACATCAAGGAGTATTGTTGACTCCTCATCAATAGCCTTTAGGACTTGATCCCGTGAAGCGAAGATTTCTGAATTTGCTCTTGATGTGAATGTAGCGCTGGGTGCAGTAACAGACTCCGTACTGATTTCGCGCCCTTCAGCTTTCCACTTGGGTAATCCGCCATCCAGGAACTTAACGTTTGTGTGACCGTAATAGTGCAGTGCCCACATCAACCGAAAAGAGTAGACACCTCCCGAGCGATCATATCCAATCACCGTGGTATCGTCGCCAATCCCTAAATCTGACATCGTTTCTGCGAATTGTTCAGGGCCCTGAATATGTGTCCGGTCTTCAAGGGAAGTTTTGTAGTAATGATCTATCGGATTTACTGAACCTGGGATGTGACCTGTCTCGTAATCTTCGGGCACATCAGTGTCGACTACACGTACGTTGGGGTCCGATATATGTTCCGCAAGCCATTCGGTGGTTACGAAGATATCGGGCATTGTGTATCCACGTTCGGTAGGTGAAGTTATCGGTTTGTCTTTCATCTGTAATGTTGATTTCAGAAACTTTATGGTTGATAGGTTTAATGCAAGAGTGTTAAATGATGGTAGATGCTATCAGCTATCCTTATGTTCACTAGACGAACTCGATCAGGATTTGATTATTCGTGATAATGTTTTCGTTTGATAACTCATCAAAGTATGAGGCATCTAATACTTTAGCGGTACTTTTCATTCTTTGAATTTCATATTCGCCGGCTTAAATATTGAACACGCACCAATGGAAGTATTGGAACGCGTAACTGTTCCTAATCAAGATCTTGATATGCATCTCCAGCGACTGGCCACGCACGCTGGTGGGGGTGTAATACTTTCCACTTGTAACAGAATGGAGATTTATTCTGTTACCGAAGACGTGTCGATAGGGATCAACCGCCTGAAGGAATATATCCAGACAGCCTCCAAAAACTCTCGAGCAACCAAAATTGACCAATACATTTATACGCTCAGCGGAGATGCTGTCGCCGAACACCTGTTTAGAGTAACTGCGGGCTTGGATTCCATTGCACTTGGAGAATCCGAAATCATCGGGCAGGTTACAAAGGCTCTGCAGGCTGCAGGGGAAGCGGGTACGATTGATCCGTCTTTGTCACGTATGTTTCATGCAGCATTGCGAACCAGTAGACGTATTCGTAAAGAGACTGGTTTAGGAAGAAATCGTATTTCGATTTCTTCACTCGGGGTTAAAGAACTTCAAGATATTGTTGGAGATCTAAGAGGTTTGAAGGTTTTACTAGTTGGTGCTGGTAAGACCGGCAGGCTTACCGCTAATGCCTTAAGGCGCTATGGTGCTGACGAAATTGTCGTATCGAGTCGATCGTTCGAACGTGGCAGGGTTCTTGCCGAAGATCTTGGTTCTTCTCAGGTTCCGTTTGAAAAAGTTCCAGAGGCTCTCGCCGATTGTGACATGTTGATTACGTGTACTTCTTCTTCAGATCCGATCGTCTCGGTCGAAACTATTAGATTTGCTATGGATATGCGACCTGAGCGGCCCCTGAATATTCTTGATGTTGGGATGCCAAGGGATGTTGATCCGAATGTGGCGGAAGTTCGAGGGGTCATGCTTATAAGTCTTTCTGAGCTACAGTTGAAGTCCAGAGAGAATTGGGGTCTCAGGGAATCCGCAGCTTCGGAGGCTGCCGAGCTGATTGATGATGGAGTTTCACGTTTTAAAGAACGTTTGATTGGTATTGATAGTGAGCCGGTGATTCGTTCTCTTGGCGCACGTATCGAGCGTATGCGTCAGCAGGAAGTGGAACAAACACTGAACCGAATAGACGGCTTGACAGACCGTCAGGCGCAGTTAGTAGAAAAGATGACCAGATCACTAGTTCGGAGGATTCTTGCAGATCCGATTAGTTTCCTCCGTAGCGAAGAAGCTCAAGCTGCTGAGTCAGTGCAAAAAGTTTTCGCCTTGCTTGAACAAGATGAGGATAAAACCGATTAGGTTCTCGTAGCCTATGAGACTCCGGTTAAACATGTGCATCGGCACTGTTATCAGTTCAATTTTCGCGTCACAATGTCTGATCAAAGATAATTATGGGTTTCGTGGGAGTAATTAATTGTCACGTGTTAGGTCCGAACAGCTATTTTCAGATGCCAAGCTGGTTATGCCTGGTGGAGTTAATAGTCCAGCTCGTGCATGGGGTGCTGTGGGAGGCTCCCCGATTTTTTTTGAGGAAGCTGCTGGATCAAGTATTTGGGACGTTGACGGCAACGAGCTGGTTGATTACGTATGTTCCTGGGGTCCAATGATTTTGGGACATGCCAATCCAGTCGTGATTGATGCAGCGATTGACGCCGCACGTGCAGGCACATCATTCGGCGCTCCAACCGAGTTGGAAGTAGAGATGTCTCGGAGGGTTGTTGACGCCGTTCCATCAATTGAGGTAATTCGGTTTGTCAGTTCAGGGACCGAAGCAACTATGTCAGCGCTCAGACTGGCTCGTGCTAAGACCGGGAGAAATAAGATCATCAAGTTTAGGGGTGGATATCATGGGCATGAAGATGCATTGCTTGTTGAGGCAGGTTCTGGATTAGCGAGTCAGGGGATTGCATCTTCATCTGGTGTTCATCCTGGTTATGCCGCAAGCACACTTGTATCGGAATATAACGATCTTGAATCAGTTAAAAGCCTATTGGAGTCAAATCTTGGAGAAGTTGCAGCCGTGATTGTTGAACCCATCGCAGGGAATATGGGAGTAGTTTTACCTGCTGATGGATTCCTAGAGGGTTTGCGTGGACTGACCCATGAGCATGGATGTTTACTGATTTTTGATGAGGTGATCTCGGGGTTTCGAGTTGCTTTCGGTGGAGCACAGTCGAGTTTGGGAGTAATGCCGGATATTACATGTCTCGGGAAAATAATCGGTGGCGGGTTTCCGGTGGGCGCTTACGGTGCAAGTGCAGAAATTATGTCTGAAGTAGCCCCTCTTGGCTCCATGTATCAAGCAGGAACTCTTTCTGGTAATCCAGTAGCTATGGCTGCTGGTATAGCTACGCTGGATGAGTTAGCTAGACCTGGAGTTTACGAAGATCTGCAAGATACCACCGACAAACTTGCCGATGGAGTCACTAATGTATTCGCTGAAGCGGGGATTCCAGTGGTAATTAACCGGGCTTGCGGACTTATGACGGTGTTTTTTTCCAATATCCAAGTGACGGACATGGAGACGGCGTCAGTATCTGACGGCGATGCTTATGGTAGATTTTTTCACCAGATGGTTGAAAATGGCGTTTATCTTCCGCCTTCACAGTATGAGGCATGGTTTATTTCAACCGCTCATACAGCAAAAAACATTAAATCGACCCTCGAAGCTGTCGATCGTTCACTAATTGCTTAGATCAGGTTCGTCGGTTCGTGTGGAAAACGTTTTTGCCATAGGTCATTATGATTTAGCTTAGATCGACCAGTGTTGCACCATTACCGCCCTGGTTCTTAGGCGCGGCGCTGAATGATCCGACAAGAGAATGATTTGCTAGCAGTGATCGAATTGCCTCTCTTAGTGCACCTGTACCTGTCCCATGGATGATTCGAATGCTCGTAAGCCCTTGCATCGATGCATTATCGATAAACTCGGTTACAAGTTGTTCAGATTCATCGACCCTCGACCCTCGTACATCTAACTCTTGTACCGTTTTTTCGCTTTTGGTCGTATTGACTGTGATACGAGCAGCTTCTTTTGAACTATTAGGAACATTAGGGGCTTTCATCAAGCGTAATTGCCGTTCGTTTAATTCGATACGGGCATTGCCCATTTGCAGTTCAACGATTCCATCTGGATTAACCTCTATAACAACGGCCTGAACGTCTAGGCCTTTAATTTCTACTTGATCCCCGGATTGCAGAGGTCGATTTAAGTCAGGATCTGTTGATATTTCGTTTTCTGGTGGTGGAGTCAGCGGTAGCCACGTAGGATCGGAGAACTGATTACGAATACGGCCAATCGCGCGTTGTGCGGTTGCAAGATCTTTATCGTCACGTACTTTGCTGACTATTTTTCTTAAGCTGCGTCGGATTTCTTCCGTCTCGCGCCGAAGTTCTACACGAGATTTTTCGATCATGTTTTCTTGTAAGCGAGTCACATTGCTTAGTTTGTTTTGGAGATCTTTCCTTGTTGTTTCAGCTTGAATCTTAGCTTTTTCTGCTTTGTCTCGAATTCGACTGGTTTCCTCTCGCTCTCGATGAAGTTGCTCCAGAATACTTTCAGCCTCTGCTCGACTAGGATCCATCATTGCTTCAGCCTCAGCGAGCATATGGCCAGGCATTCCTAGATGTCTGGCAACGTGAATAGCGTAGCTGCGCCCCGGAATGCCCATTAATACGTGATACGTGGGCATCATCGTGTCGGGATTAAGCTCAACTGAAGCGTTTTGAAGGTTTTCGGACTCTGCAGCATACTCAGCGACTGTTCGGTAGTGTGATGTGATAGCGATTGGCATTTCGTTGGCAGCTGCATGCGCTAATACTGATCGTGCGAGCGCAGATCCTTCTTCTGGGTCAGTTCCCGTTCCCAGTTCATCAAGAAGAATCAGTGAGCTTGAGGTTGCCTCATCCAAGATATTGACTACTCGACCCATATGGGACGAAAATGTTGAAACAGACCGTTCGATAGATTGTGAGTCTCCAATATCCGCGTAGACGGCGTCGAAAATGGCTATATCTCCATTGGTTACAGGCACTTGCATGCCTGCTTGATGCATGAGAGCGAAAAGGCCAATGGTTTTGATAGCTACAGTTTTTCCACCGGTATTGGGCCCTGTAATCACAAGTCCTCTGAATCCTGGGCCGATATTAATTGTGATCGGTACTGCATTATTCCCAAGGAGAGGATGCCGGGCACCAACAAGGTTGATAACGTTATCCGATCCGGCCGGCATAGTTCCCATACGTCTGCCTCCCATTGATATCGATAACCGAGCACGAGCTACGATGAGATCGATCGCAGCCGCAGCTTCTAAGGAGATCAGTGCTTCTTCTTCTCGATTCCCGATCAATCGTGAAGCTCGGCGCAAAATGCGCTCTTCTTCTCTTTGAGCTTCCGCAGCTGTTTCTCGCCATGCGTTGCAGAGATCAACTGCTTTCAGTGGTTCCACAAAAAGTGTAGACCCACTACCCGATACGTCATGTACGATTCCAGGGACTGACTCTCTTGCATCAGCGCGTACTTCGAGAACAAGTCGCTCCCCCCTTGTTGCGATTGCTGTTGACTGGAGGGACTGTCTAACTGACTTACTATTCGCGATACGTTCCATCGCACTCATCACGCGCTGGAATGTTTTACTCACGTTCGTTCGTAATCTGGATAGTTTAGGGGTCGCTGAGCTAAGCACTTCTCCTTTACCAGATATTGACTTAAAAATTTCTTCACTCAGATCTCTCATGTTGGGGATATCTGAGGCTATTTCTTCCAGTAGGGGCGCTTTTCCTTTCATTGACACCACGGTGTTACGCGCTGTCCATATCGAGTCTAGTAAGAATAGGATCGATACAATTTCCTCTCCAGTCAGCATTCCGTCGATAGCGGCACGCTTAAGGACAGTACGAGGATCCCGAGTTCCCGCTAGGCCGATGTCGCCGACCGTTGACAGCATTAACACCGCTTGTGACGTCTCCTCCTGGAGTCTCTCTACATCTTCCATGTGAAGTAATGGTTCAGCTTTTATCGCCATTTCACGCGACATAAAAAACCGAGTACGCTCGGCTAAGAGTGCCCGGACATTAGTAAACTCGAGTAATTCCCAAGCTTGTTGCTGCAGTTCAGATTCTGTAGTGACCTGTTCTGGAAGCGTGCTTTGATCACCGCGAGATGTCGGTGTTATATCGGGTTTTTGATTAGGCGTGCTCATGACGCTGGTGATTGTATTGTGATTGGTTTGTTTATACTCGGTCTTGCGATTTGTATTTTCCGCAATAAATTTTCCGATAGGTAAAACCGTAACTCATGCACTCTGAAGAATTTATAGGGGTTGATCGACAGATCTTTCTAAGCATGTCAAAGTTGTTGGGTATAGCGGACCTGGACTATCAGGGCGGATTTATTGATCTGGGTGATCATCTGGTGCACTATCTGGATTACGGTGAAGGCCCACCGGTTTTGTTGCTTCATGGTGGTGGAGCAGGATCAGCGATCTGGTTTAAACAGATTCAGGTATTATCCAAAACCCGACGCGTGATTGCACCAGATCATCCGGTATTTGGCTTGTCGACTCAGGATGCGTATAAAGCGCCGTTTCTCCCAAATCTTGTGAGATATATGGTTCGATTGTTTGACGAGCTTGATCTCGATCGTGTCGATGTCGTGGGACTTTCTATGGGTGCTCAAGCCGCTTTGGCCATGGCGCTCGAGGATCCTGATCGCTTGGGCAAATTGGTGGTTATTGATTCTGCTGGGCTGGGTCGGGCTTTCCCTTTAATTTTTAAGTTGGCGATTGTTCCCCTATTTGGTCGATTAATTGTTAGGCCAAATCGATGGGGGCAGGATAATTACTTTAAAACGATGGAAGTTGTTAACTCGGATTTTACTGGGGCTTCAGCATATAAGCAGTACGCTTACGATGTGACCTTACCGGATGGACATGGTCATGCAATGCGATCAAGCCTCGTTGCTATTACAAATATTTTGGGTCAAAAATCCATATTTACAGATGAAGAGTTGGCTTCGATAAGCGCTCCCACACTTGCCTTATGGGGTGCAGAAGATCGCGTATTCCCATTAGAACATGGTTATCGTTTAGCTCAACTCTTACCCAATGTGAGCATGCACATTATTGAAAATGCTCGGCATGTGCCCTTTTTGGATCATCCTGATGCGGTTAATGATCTGATTACAGGGTTCTTAAACGACCCCTAGGTGCCCAGTAAATCACCTACTGCGAGTCCGACTGATTCAGCCCATTCAGATGACGTAACCTTCCCTGAACCTGATTCTCGTACTCGACCTATGTTGACAGCACCGTCACCTGTCGATATTTGTATTCCTAACTCGCCTATGGAAACCACAGTGCCAGGAATAGCAGTATTGTCTGATGAAGCCGCCGCATCGTATAAAGAAAGTTTTATTCCATTGAAAGTAGTGTTGGCTCCTGGTTGTGGATCTGCACCACGGATCATATTGAAAACTGTGCTTGTATTTTCTTCCCATTTGACTTGGACATCATCAGCTTTGCACCATCCTTCGTAGGTTGCCATAGATTCATCTTGGACTATTTTTGGTGCTTTTCCCGATCGAACTAGTTCAACAGATTCGATTATTGCCTCCACACCTAGTGGGAATAGTTTCTTGAAATAAAGATCACCGAGAGTCTCTTTTGTGGTGATTTCTACAGTTTTCTGCATCAATACTGGTCCTGTATCCAGACCATTGTCAGGCCAAAATATTGTTAGTCCCGTGGTGGATTCGCCATTGATTATTGGCCAGTTTATTGAACTGGGCCCGCGATGCAGAGGGAGAAGCGAGGGATGGTACTGAATAGTACCTAGAATCGGATAATTGATCATTTCCATAGGCACGATGTCGGTGACAAATGCCATGATGCAAAGTTCGGGCTGCACTGTTTTGAATTGAGTTATTGCTTCCTTGTCTCGCAAGCGTTTGAATTCGAACACTGGAACATTTAGTGCATGGGCTGACTCAGATATCGGATCATCTGGTCGTCCTTCTCTAGTGGGCGGAGCAAATACTCCTACGATCTCATCAACATTGTTCTTGGCTAATGCTTCTAAGACTGATTTTCCAAATGCAGACTGACCGATAATAGAAATTCTCATTTTTCTCTCTTGGACTGAACGAAATAAATTCTTCAGGGATGGCGTTTTTTTCTAACGCCATTCTGGTTCGAGTGTTGGATTATCCGGGTTGCGGGTTAATATTGATAGTGGCATTACTGTAATGCCACTATCAATATTGCCATGGAGTTCTTAAGACTTGACAATTTCCGACGATCCTCAAAGTGAAGCTAATAAATCAGAGATAGATTTTCCGCCAAAGACATCTGTTGATTTTTTTCGCCGTGGGCTTAAGAATGCTCAACTGGGGATTTTGGATAAGGCAGTATCTGATTTCGAAGAGGCGGCATGGCTGGATCCTGAAAATCATGAAATCCAGTTTAACCTCGGGACGGCCTATCTCTCTATGGGTGATTTTGAGCAGGCAATCAGTAACTTTACTAAAGCGATAGAACTTGAACCTGATGTGGCTGATATTTATGGAAATCGTGCGGTCGCACATGCTGCTATCGGTCAGGACGTAGAGTCTGAAAAAGACTTTGACGAAGCTGTGCGGCTTGGGGCACCACCAGATGGGCTAGGTGCAGTAATCGACTATGTGAAGGATAAGCATCGCAATCCCAGTTAATTTTTCGGAGTGCGCCAGTCCGGGAATGCCTCGTCCAATTTAAGGTTTCGTAGGTATCGTCGAACCGTATCGAAGGCTGCAACCAGATTTATCGGCTGTGTAGATGTGGATCGAATAGTTGCTGAATTCAGGTGTTCTGCTAGGAATAGGGCTTCAGCCTTGGATAGCGGAGAATATTCGGAGTGTCGTTCCAGTAATTGGTAGTTGATTCCTGCGGCTTTGAGTCTTGCAAATGCTCGAGCTGCCGTAAGGTCTCGCCTATCATGTGCAGGGGTGTCATCTGGACCTAGGCGCGGGCGTCTTAACAGATCGGCTGCGATCAAGCTATCGTAAAGATCGGTATCCAATCCACTCTGTTCAAGAAAATCTCGGATAGGAATTGGACCGGTCGGGCTGGAACTGCTAGGCATCGCGGTATGTTGTTCTGATGATATAGCCCCGGCGAGCGGTGACGTTGGATCACCATTTATGACTTGTTTGATGCCATTTAGGTTTAGTCCTGCTGCTTGGAGTTCCTTGATTTTTAAAATTAAACCTTCGAAGTTTGCCGGATAAAGTGCGCGGGTTTTGCTAGTTTTCCGTGGTTGTGGGAGAACCCCGATGCGTACGTAGTAATTGATCGTAGCAGTTGTAACGCCTGTGCGACGGGAAAGTTCTCCAACTGTGAGACTGACGCCGTTACCGTTATTCGTATCTGGATTCTCTGGGTTAGGTGTATTGGTCATAAAATCTACAAATAAATTTGTATTTGTTTTTTCATCCAGAAGGCATTCGCTATAGGTCTACCCATCTTGAAACCGCGCTGGTTTCCGTTTAAGTGAGAAGCTTATCTGAGAAAAACCTTCTTCGTGTCAATATCATTCCCATCGGAAGGTTTTTGTGGCGATAGTGAATACCACTAGAATCCATAAAGTGAGACCTATCAATTCATCGCCTAGTGTTGTTACCGTTGCGCCTTCAACCGTTATAGCTCGCATGCCATCTGCAAGGTAGGTTAGAGGAAGGTACTGCGACCATCTGGTTAGCCACTCAGGCATTACAGAGAGTGGGAAAAAAACGCCTGAAAGAAACATCATCGGCATTGAGATTACGTTGGCCATCGGGGCTGCAGTTTCTTCACTTTTGGCCCAGCCCGATATTGCTAGTCCCATAGCGATGAATAGTGCCCCTCCCAGGAGAGCCAGAACCGTTAGGTCAAACCATGCACCTAGTCGTCCGGTGTTGACTGATACTCCAAGTGCTAGTGCGCCGACAATAATCAGGACATAAGTTTGAAGTACGACAACGATAGCTTTTGTGGTGAGTTGTCCGGCGAGAAAATGTGCCGCTCCGATAGGTGTCGCTTTTAAACGTCGTAAAACACCTTGAGATTTGAACCTGACTAAAGAAAATACCACTGTGAAAAGACCGGTTTGCATTATGGCCATAGCGGCAATGCCAGGAATTAACCAGCCTTTGAATCCCTGACCTTGACCTTGAATTAGTGATTCATTGACGTTGATCGAGTTTTCCACTAGATATTCATCCGGGACAGCTGCGTATTCTTTGAATAGGCCATCGGTCACTTGCTTTAGTACGGTTGATATAACTGCACGCTCTTGGGCATAACGTTCGTCGTACGTTACCTGGAGAACTGCCAATTCGCCGGGCACCCCGTAATTTTTTGGGATGATAATTGCTGCTCGTGATTCTCCAAATTCCAAATCGTGCAAAATTTCTTCGGGAGTACCTGTAGAGACTTTGAGCACCTCTTCTTCATCACCTTGAAGTGCCTTGATTAAATTACGAGATGCCTCACTTTCGGATTCATCATGGATGGCAACGCTAGGTGCGTTATAACCATCAAAGTTCATCATCCCGAAAATAAGCATTACCAGCAACGGGAAAAAAAGTGCCCAGAAAAGCGCCTGTCTGTTTCGGAAATACATTTTCAGAGAAACAACTGTAAGAGCTAGGTAAATTTTCATCGTTTAATCTCGGAGATCTCGGCCGGTTAGGTTTAAAAAGACATCATCAAGAGTTGCTTCTCGTAATCGCTTTTCAGGCTTGAAACCAGTTGCAAGAAGCTGGTCTATAAGAGCGTTAGGGGTATCTATGGCTATAATCTTGCCGCTTTCGATGACAGCAATACGGTCGCAAAGTTCTTCGGCTTCTTCCATGTAATGGGTTGTGAGCACTATCGTAGCCCCATCATCCCGAATCTTTTTGACCAATGCCCAAACCTGTCGACGCGCTTGAGGATCTAGTCCGGTTGTAGGTTCATCCAGAAATAAAATCACAGGGTCGTTAACTAGGGCTACTGCGATAGATAGTCTCTGTTTCTGACCTCCTGAAAGTTGTGCGTACTTACTATTTTTGCGACCCTCAAGCCCTACCCTTGAGAGAACTTCAATTGGATCCACCTTAGTCTCATAGAGTTGAGCATACATACCTACGATTTCAGAGAGTTTCAAATTGTCGAAGAAAGCGTTCTGCTGGAGTTGGACTCCTATAATGGACTTTACTGCGGTTGGATCTTTTTTCACGTTTATGCCATCGATGACAGCTTCGCCGGAGTCAGCGTTTCTCATGCCTTCGAGAATTTCTACGGTGGTGGTTTTGCCTGCACCGTTTGGTCCGAGCATTCCGAATATTTCGCCACGTCGAACTTGAAATGAAATACCGTTTACCGCATCAATGTCTTCGTATTTTTTTCTGATGTCGTTCGCGATGATTACTGGATCAATCAAGGTGTTATTAACCTAGCCTGCCTCTGGATGTCTGTTTAATAAATCCTCTAATCGACTGTAGAGTGCGGGCATCTTGTTGAGAACAGGTTAGAATCTGCGCTCAGACAAATCGAAATTGGGAGCTTAATAGTTTATTTCAAATGCGTCTACAGGGGGTTCTCATTGAGCATTGAATATGTAAATTTTGGCACGGCTGGTGTAAAGGTCTCGCGTATGGCGCTGGGATTGGGTTTCAGAGGCCAGTTTGATCGAGACGATGCCAAGAGCGTAGTGCTGCAGGCACTTGATTCGGGTATTAACCTCATCGATTGCGCCAACGTATATGGGTTCATGGATGATCGGCGCAATATCGGAAGCTCTGAAGAAGTTCTTGGGCAAGCCTTAAAGGGTCGACGAGATGATGTTGTCATCACATCCAAAGTTTTTAGCCCGATCGGTGAGGGACCAAATGACCGGGGTCCGTCACGATTTCATGTTATGCGTGAGATTGAACGGTCACTCAAGCGTTTGCAAACCGACCATGTTGATGTCTACATTTTTCACGGTGTAGATGACATGTCTTTATTTGAGGAGCAGTTCCGTACGATGGAGACCCTGATTCAGCAGGGTAAGATCCGTTACGTTGGAGTCAGTAATTTCCAGGCTTGGCAGGTGGTGCAGGCACTTCAGGTACAGAGGCGCATTAATGCTCAGCCACTTATCGCTGTTCAGAACCCCTATTCACTGATGAACCGGACCCAGGAAGATGAACTTTTTCCGATGATTCGAGAGACCGGAGTAGGCCTCATGGCCTACAGCCCTCTGGGTGTGGGACTCTTGAGCGGAACCTACAAACATGGAGAAGTGCCGGATGACAGCACATTGTGGGGGTCTCGGCGACAGGGGCAGATTGCGACTTATATGAGGGGCAAGGCCGGCAGGGTAATCACTGCTGTCAATGATGTGGCAAATGAATTGGGAGTTAGTATGCCGCAGGTCGCTATGGCTTGGGTGATGTCACATCCTGAAGTTACCGTTGCTATTTCAGGGGCTGATACTGTCGAGCAAATAACTGACGTGGCCGGAGCTCTCGAGCTTATATTGCCAGATGAGATGATTGCAAAGCTTGACAATGTTTCTTATGGAATGCGTGCTGTTTTGGATGGCGCAGATGATGATTTTCAAGATGATGACTAACGAGTTATCGACTTTTAATCGTTCGTATAAAAAATCGAAGTGTTTAGTTACATATCAGTTGTCGTACGGCATTTTGTTTTTTCAGTGCAACAAAGGGGTATGAATTGAAAGTGTTACTTGTAGGCGGTGCTGGAATGGTTGGCTCTTTCATCACCCCTTACCTACGAGAAAAACATGAATTACGAGTTCTTGACATTGCTCAACCTCGGCATGAAGGCATCGACTTTGTTAAGGGTTCGGTTACTGATCCACAAGCGATTGAAAAGGCCGTTGCTGGTGTTGATGCTTTTATCTGGCTGGTAATGAAAAGCCCACAGGGTGGCATGGTCACTGATCAGGATCTTAAAGTGATACGTGAGAATTATGAGGTTAATTGTCTTGGGCTGCATACATTCCTCTGGCTGGCACACGGTGCGGGGTTAACAAGAGGTGTGTATACGAGTTCTATGAGTGTTCACTACAGGGGTCGAAATTACTATAAGTCAGAAGATGAAATCCCATTGGATACTCCGACTGCCTATGGGCTCAGCAAAGGATTCGGCGAAGGTATTTGCAGATATTTCGCATCGTGGTTTGATATGAATATCACGGCGTTGCGTATTACGGGTCCTAGGGGGCGAGATGCCTACCTCGAAGAACGCGCTCAGCCTAAGTTTGTAAGACCTGATGGATCTAACATGCTTTTTGTTACAGATGAAGCAGACCTTGCCCGGGCCTATTTGGCAGCTCTGGAGAATGTCCAGATAGGTCATGGTCGTTTTGACCCTGTTTTTATAGCGGGGGATGAAAACGAAAAAGAACATAACCTGTCCCGAGCAAAGGCGTTACTGGGTTGGGCTCCTCAATCACATCTGGAAATTGAGTCTTAATGCGGATAGCGATTTTAGGGAGTGGAAGTGTAGGATCCGGACTCGCACGGGGATGGTCTCGCCTTGGGCATTCGGTGGTGATCGGATCGAGGGCTCCCGAATCTGAACGGCTTGGCGATCTTGTGGCTGAAATCGGGAATGGTGTTCAGGTAACAAGTCTTACGGAATCGGTGGTTAGGGCGGATGTTGTTGTTCTGGCTGTTCCTTGGCAGGCAGCTGAGGAGTCCGTTATGGTTCTTGGCGATCTTTCCGGATATACGTTGATTGATGCTACAAATCCCTTTGTAAAAGGCCTGAATATTGGAGTGAATCAAGACGAGTCTGGGGGAGAACTTGTAGCTGAATGGGCTACTGGAGCGAATGTGGTTAAGGCATTGAATATTGTCGATGCAAGGTTATTGGATGGTAGAAAGCTTGATAGCAGACAGATTTCAATACCCATATGTGGGGATGATGAAGACTCCAAGCAGATAGTCATACGACTCACAGCAGAACTGGGTTTCGACACAGTTGATGCTGGATCCTTATCGAATTCGATCTTACTGGAAAATCTCGCACTGTTGATGATTCGGCTTTCAATGAAAAAGAATCTTGGTAACGAGATAGGTTTTCGCGTTTTGAGAGACTGAATTCACGTGTGGTTAAGATGGAATTTTAAGGGCATATACCTCTTGAAAATTGCTTGAGGTATACCAGTGTCATCGACTTTGGCTCACGTTATCCAATCGACGTCCCGTCCGCTTGTGTCAGCGCCATAAGACAATAATGCTTTTGCTGCTTCACGGGCTTTAACTTTTATAGCGCAAT
>VFGZ01000020.1 GCA_009392215.1 SAR202 cluster bacterium
GAATGGTCGATACGCTCGAATACCTCGTGAGAGGTGGACGTATAGGTAAAGCCCAGGGATTCGTTGGATCGATATTACGCGTCAAGCCGATTTTGACTATACACGAGGGTGAGGCTCATCCATTAGAACGAGCCCGAAGTCGCGCCAAAGGAATTGCGCGACTCAAATCACTGGTCCAAGAACATGCCCCCCTTGAAAAATTAGCAGTCCTATATACAACAGATCTATCAGATGCTCAGGCAATTGCCCAAGAAGTCTCTAAGTTCGACCCTGATGGTGACACAATAGTCGCGCAACTCGGCCCGGTGGTTGGCAACTATGTTGGTCCGGGAACACTTGGCCTCGCAATGATCAAGGCTAAGCCCAGCTGATGCAGGGCAGTGGAAGTTATTCAAAACAGACATCGCCCGATCACGCGACAAAATCTCTCAAAAACGTTCTAGATTTAGAACGAAAACTTGAATTTAATGATCGTGCGGTAATGGGTGGACTTGATCGCTTCATCAGTCATATAGCTCCACAGGTAGGATGGATTCGCGATGTTGCGCCTTTGAAAGGCACCAACTACGCAGCTCTCTCGCCAGGACAGAGACAACGATGGGCCTCTGCAATTATGGGTCAACTTGGCAGTGCGAATTCGACCCAACGCATGACCAAAAAGTCAAAGTCAAAAACCACATCAAATACTAGACGCAAACCCTCTAAAACTAGAACGAACTACGATCTTGATACCCCGCTGTCTAATCTGATTTTCATACATAAAGCTACGCGTTCAAAATTAACTCGCTTAGGAACCAGAAATCTTCGAGATCTGTTACGACTATTTCCAAATCGACACGTCGACTACTCAAAAGTGACAAAAATTCAAGATGCAATTCACGGTGAGATAACAACAGTAGTTGGACGAGTTATTCGATCTGAGGTCGCAAAAATCGGACCAGCCCCAGGTGCTGCAAAAATCACAGTAAACGATGGTACCGAGCTTCTTGAGGCCACATTTTTCAGACAGGCGTATCTTACGCATAAAATCAAACCGGGTAGTTTGATCACACTTAGTGGAGAGATTGGATCATTCAACAACCGATTACAAATGCAAAATCCGGAACATGAACAACTTTACGACGAAAATTCACACGATTATCAAAAGAACGACTCACAGCTAACACATGCCGGCATACTACTGCCTGTTTACCCTTCAACGGACGGTCTGGCACAGCGATCCCTTCGCTCTGCGACACGAAAATCTTTAGACATCGGTTTACCAATACTGGATGAGTTTCTGACCCAAGACATTAAAAAACGCAATTCTTTAATGGATTTAAGTGACGCATATGAGTCAATCCACTACCCAAAATCAACAGAAGATCAAGTTCAAGCACGTAAACGATTGGCCTTCGATGAGCTTTTTTTGTATCAGCTGGCAGCACTGAAAAAGAGATGGGAGTGGAGAGACCGTGAAAACGGAAT
Organism: SAR202 cluster bacterium; assembly: GCA_009392215.1. Classification (GTDB taxonomy): domain Bacteria; phylum Chloroflexota; class Dehalococcoidia; order Lucifugimonadales; family Lucifugimonadaceae; genus Lucifugimonas. The sequence goes on from VFGZ01000020.1 coordinate 1,468, forward strand.
ACGAATAGACCGTGATAAGGGACATAAAGTTGTCAGATCATTCTTAAATTCACTTGAATTTCATCTCACAATTGACCAGCAAGAATCTTTAAATGCCCTGATAAAAGACATGGCATCCGGCGCTCCAATGGGAAGACTATTACAAGGTGAGGTTGGAAGCGGTAAAACGGTTGTAGCTTTATGCGCTCTTCTAGCGGTAAGCTCGGCCGGCTACCAAGGTGCATTTATGGCTCCAACGGAAGTGCTTGCTGAGCAGCAATTCCTTAGTATCACAAACCAGCTCAACGCTGAATCAGTATCTAACGAGCCCAGAGACACCGTGCGGCAAGCGATCCTACCATCAAGCGGCAATCAACGCATCAACATCGTATTACTCACGGGTAGTCTGCAGACAGCAACGAAATCACGAGTTCACCAGATAATTGCCAATGGTGAGGCGGATCTCATCATCGGAACCCATGCACTACTACAGGACCAAGTGATAATTCCACGACTAGGTCTCGTAGTAGTAGATGAACAACACAGATTTGGCGTTGAGCAACGCGGAGCATTAACTCAACAGACGCCACGTCCACACCTACTTGGCATGTCTGCGACACCTATACCCAGAACATTATCTCTAACGATCTACGGTGACCTAGACATTACAACGTTAAAAATTCTTCCTGAAGGGCGCCAACCTATCACAACCAGCCTAGCAACAAACGAGGTCGCAAAAAATCACGCCTATGAATTAGTACGCCAAGAGATAGCAGATGGCAAGCAGGCGTTCGTCGTTTGTCCATTAATCGAACCATCTGATTCAATCGAATCGGCTTCAGCGTTAGAAGAACTAAAAAAACTTCAACAGGGTGAATTCAAGAATCTACGCGTTGGACTATTGCATGGACGTATGAAGCTTGCCGAGAAGCAAGATGTGATGGAACGTGTCAGGAACAAGCAAATCGATGTTCTGGTAGCTACGCCAGTTATTGAAGTCGGTATGGATATCCCCAATGCAACAGTGATGATCATAATGAGTGCTAATCGATTCGGCCTCGCCCAACTTCACCAATTGAGAGGAAGAGTCGGAAGAGGTGAAGATGAAAGTTACTGCATTTTGATGGCAAATTCCAAAGATGATCTAGCAAGCGAGCGGATTGAGGCAATGGTTAAGTACTCCGACGGTTTCGTACTAGCGGAAGAGGACTTAAGGATCCGTGGCCCCGGGGATTTCATGGGAACACGCCAAAGTGGTTGGGACGAACTGAAAATTGCAACGATCAATGATGTTGATTTACTACGAACCGCTCGTAAAGAAGCCACTAATCTGATGGCAGACAAAAGCCTAGATACCCTTAATGCAAATCCCAAACTTTTATCTGAATTGACAAGGGTAACGTCCGAACACATCACAGAGTTTTCCTAGAACATAATCTTTCAAATTGAGAACAGACAATGAGTCCATCAAAAATACTGGTTACCGGAATGAGCGGCCTCATAGGGGGGCTTACAGGTCGTCACCTTGCAAAGACCTACCAAGTCAGCGCATTAGGTCGCACTGAAGTCGAAGGATTTCCAACAACTGTTACAGATATTGGAGACGGAATTGACAATATTATTCCTGCGCTTGAAGACGTGGATACTGTAGTTCACATGGCAGCTTCACGCGGGAATGTATCTCCAGAGATACACATCAAAGCAAATATTAACGGTGTCTATAATCTATTTGAAGCTTCTAGACTGGCAGGAGTAAAGCGAATTATTGCCGCAAGCAGTGGAGCTGTAGTTGCTGGTTTTGAGCAAATAGAACCCTATAAATCAATAATTCATGACCCAGATTTCAAAATACCATCTCCACGACCTCTGATCACAACTCAGGATCCGGTCCGACCAGTTGGATTCTATACCGTTTCGAAAATGTTCACAGAGCACTTAGCATGGATGTATTCAGAACAGTACGGAATGTCGATAATCTGTGTTCGCATTGGCAAAGTAGAGGTGAATGACATCCCATTAAGTACGCGAAATGCTGCGGTATGGTGCAGCCATAGGGATATCATCCAAATGATCGATAAAGCTGTCCATGCGCCAAATGATCTGAAATACGCTGTAGTTTTCGCTTGTTCAGATAACCCTACAAGATGGCGGGATATTGAACACGCTAAAGATGTACTGGGATTTGTACCAGAAGACAGTGCCATGAATCACGGATTCTAGGAGAACTATATGGATACAGGACCTAAGGGTCCAGAACAACTAATTAAAACGCACACTCCAGAAGGTGTGAGTGAGCGTTTGAAAAAAGGTACGCCCCAAAGCTATCTCAAAGACATGGTATATGGAGGTATCGACGGTACCATTACCACCTTCGCCATTGTATCGGGAGTGGTGGGCGCAGACCTAACATCGGGAATTGTCGTAATTCTAGGTATGGCAAACCTGATTGCAGATGGTTTCTCTATGGCTGTGAGCAATTTTTTGGGCACTCGCGCAGAACAGCAATTCGTCCAGATGGTGCGAACCGATGAAGAAAGAGAAATCGAGCTAATACCCGAAGGTGAGCGAGAAGAGATAAGGCAGATTTACGCCCGAAAGGGATTTAAGGGTGAACTATTAGAGCAGGTCGTAGAAGTAATCACATCCGACAAGACAATCTGGGTTGACACAATGCTCCAAGAGGAACATAGGCTGTCAATCGAGAGCCCTGATCCCAAACGATCTGCATGGCTAACGTTTCTGGCATTCCTAATTGCAGGATTCGTTCCTGTAACGCCATTCATCGTTAACCTATTGATTGACGACGGGATACCCAACCCATTTCTGTGGAGTGCAATTGCCACAGGAATTACTTTTTTCGCAATTGGCATATTTAAAGCCAAAGTAGTTAGCGCTAAAAAGATACGATCTGGAATAGAAACAGTAGCCATAGGCGGAATGGCTGCAACAATGGCCTATGGAATCGGCTGGCTCCTCCGAGGTTTCGCAGACAACATCTAAGCGAAAATGACAGATAAGCTAGGATAAAAAGAATAAATAAATGCCCAAAACTCCCCCTACAAATTTCACCCCCGCTCCCAATTTAGGTCGAGAACTTAAAGGACTAGTGATCATCAACACTGGGAACGGCAAAGGCAAAAGCACCGCTGGATTCGGAACCATGTTCAGGGCATGGGGGCGCGGTATGAACATCTGTGCTATCCAATTCATCAAAAGCGAAAAATCCCAATACGGTGAACAATTGGCAGCTGAAAAAATAGGTATAGAAATAATCGCTTCGGGTAGGGGTTTTACCTGGACTTCTAAGGACCTATCTGAAGACGAATCACGAGCAAAAAATGGTTGGCGTATAGCGAAGGAAAAAATTGAATCTAACGAATACGATTTAATACTGCTCGATGAAATTACATATCCAATATCGTTCGGTTGGATAGATCTTGACGAAGTTATTAACACTTTGAAAGCCAAACCTGAAATGCTACATGTGATCCTCACTGGACGTGACGCAGAACCTAGCCTGATACAAGCAGCAGACCTAGTCACTGAAATGACTGAAGTCAAACACCCATATAGTGATCAAGGAATACCAGCCCAAAAAGGGATTGAATTCTAATTTCACTGACAAATATTTAAATAAAAATATCCAGGGGATCCGAACCATGAACAAAAAAAAGATTCTCATTACAGGAATGAGCGGGCTAATCGGAGGAATTGTTGGTCGACACCTCGATTCACTTGGTTATGAAATAAGGGCATTAAACCGTAGCCAAGTCGAAGGGTTCGAAACAGTGCAGGCAGATATCACAGACCTTGATGCCATCGGCCCCGCTTTCGAAAATATCGATACAGTCATACACCTCGCTGCCTATCTGGGTGACGACGACTTAGCACAGATCAATATCAACATAACAGGTACCTACAATATCTTCGAAGCTGCAAAAAACTCTGGTACAAAAAGAGTAATTTTTGGTTCTTCGGGAGCCACAATGATGGCAGCTGAAAGACACGAACCGTTTAAAACAATGGTCGAAGGACGTATTGATGAGATACCTGACCCACGTCCGATGATGAACCACCTAGCTCCACCGCACCCCGACCGCATGTACGGTGTCGCTAAAATCGCTGGAGAGGCAATGGCGAGGCTTTTCGCAGAGCACCACGGTTCAGCAATTGTTGCCCGTATTGGAAGAGTTCGAAAAGAAAATCAACCTGCCAACATTCGTGAGGCCTCAGTCCATTTCAGCCACCGGGACGTAGCTCAATTTTTCGAAAAATGCGTGAAAGCTCCCGATGACATTAAATGGGATGTATTCTATGGAGTTTCAGATAATTTCACTCGGTTCAGAGACATAGAGCACCCAAAAAAAATGATCGGTTACACACCAGAGGACGGGATTAAACACTGGACAGCACAATAAATATTGCACCTGTCGAATAACAACATTTCACCATCCCCTAAATATCACCTAGGGATGAGAAACAGTTAGTTAAAAGTATTAAACATTCGAGTTAATCACTTTCTAAAACAGCCATCCGCTATCAGACCATCACCTGCCCACCATCACACTGAATTGTCTGTCCTGTTATGTTCCGTGATTCTTCTGAAGCCAGAAACACCGCGAGTGAACCTATATCAGAAGGTTCCTGAGGGCGTCCCATTGGTATCACTTCTTTCAGAGATGCCATAAACACATCATATTTTTCTTTACCAACTACTGCCTCGTCGCCAAGAGCCTCACGCTCATTCATCCAATCCTGATGAAATTGAGTCCAGATCCGACCCGGTGCAATCGCATTGACATTTATGTTTTCTGCTGCGAATTCTCTCGCTAGAGCCTGTGTGTAGGCAACAACTGACATTTTTGTAGTCGCATAGTAGGCAGTTATGTATTTAGCAGCCTTTGCGGCAACAGAGGAAATATTTATGATCTTGCCGGCTTTTCGCTGACGCATCTGGGGCAAAACCGCTTCGGTCACATCAACCAAACCTTTTACATTAACTTTCCATGTGAAATCCCAGTCAACATCCCGAAATGAAGTACCTGTGGAACCTGGGGCACCCGCTACTCCAGCATTATTGACCAAAATATCTATCTGACCAGCTTGATTGGTCAACTTGTTAACCCCAGCCGTCACCGAACCTTTATCTGTTACGTCCATCTTTACGGTATATACCTTCCTTCCCATGCCCTCAACCTGATCAGCTGCTTGCCTTAAGTTCTCATCGCTAAGATCTGCAATAGCTATATCGGCTCCCTGTTCAGCCATTTTCAGAACTATCCCTAATCCAAGACCTTGTCCACCTCCAGTAATCAACGCAACCTTTTCATTTAAATCTGCAAACATTTCTATTTTCTACCCTTTGTTAAAACTGATCTTGCAAAAATATTTGAGCTCAAGATCAAAGCTTTTCTTGAGTACCCGTCGTTATATATGTCAATCTAACAAGAAACCAGCACAAGATGGTCTAAAGTGCAATCGAAGCTTTGAAAAATTTGATTGGTCCCCGACTAAAGTAATTTACCTCGACGAATCTAAAACTGAACCTGCTAAGGTTCCCACATAACCAACAATCCGCATTACCATGCTGGCGACAGATTGAACAACTTCGCGTCTTTTCGTATTGAAGGAACATAATGCCTAACAACGTTTCTACAAAAACTGAGTTTCAACCAGATCCGCATTGGGCAAAAGTACCTCATGGTATTTGGATGCGCGAAGCTACTTCGGTCGCTGTTGACAAAAACGATAATGTATTCGTTTTCAATAGAGGCAACAAACCTGTCTTGGTGTTCAACAAACTTGGCGAAGTCATAGATATGTGGGGTAACGATAACCCCCCCGACAAAGTCCGGATTATTCGAGACCCTTATGGGAATGCATCTCAGTTCTGGGACACATGGTTCAATCGACCTCACGCCATCACCATTGACCATGAAGACAATGTATGGCTAGTAGATGATAACGGACACCAGATTCATAAAATGTCAAAAACTGGCGAATACCTGATGACCATCGGCTCAGGAACACCGGCTCCCAAACAAAGCGGTGATATGTTTCACCGCCCAACCGACGTCGCTATTTCCACCAAAACTGGAGAGATTTTCATATCAGACGGTTATGACAACTCAAGAGTACATAGACTAGACCCTGAAGGTAACCTCATTAAGTCATGGGGAGTTATCGGTACAGACCCAGGCGAGTTCAACGTACCTCACAATATTGCGCTTATCGATGACGAAGAAGTGATCGTATGCGACAGAGAGAACTACCGTGTTCAAGTATTCTCACTAGATGGAACATTCATTCGCATGTGGCCAGTTCACAAAGCTGTGGCCGTAGAAGTAACGGGTTCAGGCGATAATGTTCGCATATATATAGCAGAACAAGGACCTACAAAAGGATCACCAAATCGCGGTGAGCCGAACCTTGGCAACCGCGTAGGCATTTACGATCGTGAAGGAAATAGAATCACAAGATTTGGATCAACTCAGGTTGGAGAGAAACCAGATCAATTCCTATGGCCACACAGTATTGCAATTGACTCAAAAGGAGATATATACGTCGCTGAAGTTTCTTACGTCGAATGGGGAATGACCCAAAATCCCAGACGAGAGATGGCATCACTTCGAAAATGGTGCCGAAAAGACAACTAACAACCCAACCTTAAAACATCAATTTACCAGTAGTGTAAAAGGGTAGTATTAGCAGCCCTTCAGACAATTTAAACACTGCAGTAAAGAAATCAGGTTCAAACATCTATGAGCAATGTAACTATTAGGGATATCAAAACCATTTTGACCGAGCCAGACAACATCAGGCTGGTTATAGTCAAAATTGAAACGTCCGAACCAGGACTATACGGGGTAGGTTGTGCAACGTTTACCCAGCGCCCTACGACAGTTGCTGCTGCAGTGAACGATTACCTCAAGCCATTTCTTAAAGGCAAAAATGTAGCTGATATAGAAGATATTTGGCAGTCATCGTACGTGTCATCGTACTGGCGTAACGGACCTGTACTCAATAATGCTCTTTCGGGAGTAGACCAGGCTTTGTGGGACATCAAGGGCAAGATGGCCAATATGCCCGTCTACGATCTTCTCGGAGGACGTGCCCGTGAGGCGGCTCCCGTTTACGTCCATGCCTCGGGAGAATCCCACGAAGAAGTCGGAGATAAAGTTCAGGCTTTCGTGGAACAGGGCTTTCACCATGTAAGGGTGCAAATGACGACTCCTGGATACGCAACTTATGGAAACAGAGGTGCGGCTTCAGGAGGCGACACGGGTACAAATCGTAATACGTTAGATGGCCCCATAGCGGCGACATCCTGGTTACGCGACTACGATTCGAATAAGAACTACGCCCACCCCGGTGGTATATTCGAACCAAAGCCTTACATGCGATCCGCACTGGGTTTATTTGAATACATAAGAAACAGGTTCGGCTATGGACTGGAGATACTTCATGACGTCCATGAAAGAATCCCACCGATACTTGGTGTCTGGTTCGCCAAGGAAGTCGAGAAGTTCCAACTTTTCTTTCTGGAAGATTTGTTCAGCCCTGAAGACAACGACTACTTCAGGATGGTCAGAGAACAGACTTCAACACCTATAGCGATGGGTGAGTTATGGAACAGCCCGCATGAAGTAATTCCAATGATACAAGACCGTCTCATCGACTTTATACGTATACACATGTCACAAATTGGGGGTATCACGCCCGCCAAAAAAATCACTGCAATGGGTGAACTCTACAGTGTCAGAACTGCATGGCATGGACCGGGTGACACGTCGCCAGTAGGCCACGCTGCCAACATGATGTTGAATCTAAATGCTCACAATTTTGGCATCCAAGAAGCTGCAATACCTGGAGAGCGTACCCGTGAGATGTTCCCAGGTATGCCAACACTCAAAGACGGTATGATGTGGTCCAATGGTCAGCCTGGATTAGGGATTGATGTAGATGAAAAAATGGCCGCAAAATTCCCATTCAAAGAAAGGGAATTCGGAGGAGCATGGGACACCGTACGTCGCGCCGACGGGTCAATGGTTAAGCCTTAAACCCCGACACATTTACCTTGACAGCTAATGTAACCAAAGGCGGATATATTGACTGCTGATAAAGCTGATACCTCGAGGGCATCCACTGTACCCAAATATACTTTTGCTAAGACCCTTACAGAGCAAGAAGACCAACTGAAATCAAATCCAATGATGGAAAGGTTTGCTGCCTCGCGAAAATCGCTGTCCAAGGATCCATATCGACCAATATACCACTACGTCAATCCTGAAAACGATCTCAACGATCCTAATGGACTGTGCTACTGGCAAAACCGCTGGCACCTTTTCTATCAAGGCTATCCAGATTCTGAAATTACCAGCACGGGATCAGGAAGTAAGAAAGTAGTGCATTGGGGACACGCAGTAAGTGATGATCTTGTTCACTGGAGAGATCTTCCTTATGCGATATACCCTGATCCCGAAGAGTCGTGTTTCTCAGGAGCGACACTTGTTGAAAATGATCGTGTCATCGCCATGTATCATGGCGTTGGAGCAGGGAACATGATCGCCCTATCTGACGACCCATTACTCCTCAACTGGGAGAAAGTCACCGGACAGGCCGTCATTCCGATAGCACAGCCTGACGGTTCACCTTGGCCATATAGAGTTTTTGATCCATGCATATGGAAAAAAGATAACCTTTACTATGCCCTATCAGGTGGAACGCTTCCTCACGAACCCTCAGGCAGGCGAACAAGAGCTAACTTTTTGTTCCGATCTGATGATTTAGAGTCATGGGAATATCTGCATCCATTCATAGAGGGAGACTCGTTCACACTGGTTGGCGATGATGGTGCATGCCCGTACTTTTGGCCAATAGGTGACAGACATATCCTTTTATTTTTCAGCCACATGAGCGGAGGACAAGCATTAATCGGTGATTACGATAAGCCCAGAGATAAATTTGTAGTTACATCACACCATGATTTCAATTTTGGTGCTTTTGGTCCCGGTGGTGTACATGCTCCTTCGGCAACTCCAGATGGTAAGGGTGGAGTAATCGCTATTTTCAACATGAACCCAGCGATGGACACTGAAGGCTGGAACCAGATCATGACACTGCCCAGACACCTGTCCTTACTTGGCGAGAACAAGATCGATCGCGACAGGCTGAGGATAGAGCCTGCCGGGGACATAGAATCATTACGATCCGATCACAAAAGCTTTAAAGATATTCTCCTTCCAGCAAACAATGAAATAGTGATCCATGAAGTTCAGGGTAACGCTATGGAGCTCATCACCGAGATAAAAGTTAACACGTCCCCTATGATCGAGTTGAACGTGTTCCGATCTCCAAACAAAGAAGAGTTTACGCGTGTTGCTTTTTACGCAAATCGCGGATATCGAGATTGGGAGCGATACGATCAGTGGCAGCCAGATAAACGTCTCGCTGCAACAGAAGGATTGATTACCATCGACTCCTCATACTCATCTCTACTGCCTGATGTGTTGTCAAGAGCGCCAGAAACAGGACCTGTATTTCTAGAAAGAGACGAGAATTTAAAATTACGAGTATTTATCGATAAAAGCGTCGTAGAGGTTTTTGTTAATGACAAACAGTGCATCGCTATGCGAGTGTACCCAGGGAAGACTGAAAGCACAGGAATATCGTTCAGGTCTCAAGGCAAAGATGCCAAAATCATAACCCTAGATACATGGCAGATGAAAAGTATTTACTCATAGTAGAAACCTGATGGGCTAATTCCCATTAAACCTCAACGATTTCCAAGTCCTTAGTAATGTCTATAGATTTATGAATGCTTTTGTAAACAGGACATGATTCCGGATGGAGATTAAATGCCCGCTGGATAGCGTCTTTTTTCTCTAACATTAACTCAGATGAGACATTCAAAACATAACGCACATGAACGCGTTTAATAACCAAAACCCCACGGTCTTTTTCTAACTCTCCGATAGACTCTGAATACAATTTACCCGAATCAGCCGGAATCCCGCGAGCCTCAAGGGCGCCGCCAAAAGTTCCAGTCATTCACCCCGCGGCAGCTGCGATCACATAATCGAGTGTTGTCGTATAAGCCTCATGGACATCATTATCGACCCCATAATGCTGAGCAACTTCACTATGCACCCCAAACATAACAGGATCGTCATTTGCCGGCACAAACGCACGTCTTATGGGACCTTTGAGACGCTCTATACGAACATGTGACCGATACACGACTGGATCATGAGTATTATCCGCCAATTGTAAACTCCTTCTCAATTAGGTCATCATTCAGATATGATCAGGGGCCTTTTGTTACCCACGCCTGCTTACGCGGTTCACCGATTGACTGTAAAAGAGCAGTGATATAACCGTAGCAGAAAGCAAATGCTGTACCTTGTGGATCGTCACCACTGATATGCGGCACGTGATCTGGCATCAACATGTATTTATAGCCAACTTCTTGATAAACCTTTATCGTCTCGACAAAGTCGATGCTTCCTTCATCAGGAAAAGACTCCATAAAATCTAATTTATGCCCCCGAATATTGCGGAAATGAACATTAAAAATCTTTTCTCGGGTGCCAAACCAACGAATTACGTCGGCTATCTCCTCCCCGGGATCATCTAGCATTTCCGTGACAGTACCCTGACAAAAATTCAACCCGTGGTATGGGCTTTCGTGCATTTGAACAAATTTTTTCATCCCATCAACTGTACCCAATAGCCGAGTCACGCCCATATAGCCGTCGGGGGTGAATGGGTCATGAGGATGGCATGCCATACGAACCCTCGCAGATTCCGCAGCAGGAACCGCTCGTTCAAGAAAATAATCAATCCGCTCCCAATTTTCGTCTACACCGACAACACCTGCTATACCTGGTGGTGCATCTTGATCCATCTTAGCCCATCTGAAAGTAGAGTTACTGGATCCACCACGACCTTGCTCACGCTCCGAACGTGGAATGCCAATAATGTTCATGTTGTACTTGACTGCAGGGATCCCTACCTCGCCGCACATACGTATGATGTTTTGAATGGACTCGATTTCTCGATCTCTTTCAGGACTCTTACCAAGCATTATGTTCGGTGACTGAGACCTTTCCAATGGAGTCGATGAAAGTGGAATCTGGATCATATCTAACTCAATTCCATATGAATTCAGCTTTTCCTTATGACGTGCAAGATCGTCTTTAGTCCATTCGTGTGGGTTGCCAGCAGGATCTGAACACACATTCACAACCCCAAGTTGCGCCCATTGCTCAAAATCTGAGTCGTTGCGCGCTCCCACCTGTGTTCCAACATACATATGATTGCCTCTCAATGTTCAAGTAACCTAAAACTGCCGGCAGGTTAGCATTTGTAAGTTAGTTTCGGTGCATATTAGACACGCCAATATTAAATAATAATGACATCTATAAATCAGGCTATTGAACTTGAACGTTCAACTGCAGCCAACCAGCCAGATCGAAGATACGCTCTTTCGGATTCACTTATCGATGGTTCGTAGCGATCCGAAGACTGCCAGAGAGAATTTATTTCCTTTTCGGATCTCCAAAGACCAATACCACGACCTGCCAGTAAGGCTGCTCCACGAGCGGTAGTTTCAACTACATTAGCGACCTCAACAGGACGATCAAGAATATCGGACTGAAATTGCATTGCAAAAGAATTTCCACTTTGACCGCCGTCAGCTCGCAACGGCTCATCAGACCTTTTACGCCCAGTTTCCATAGCACTAATGACATCCGCCACCTGATACGCGGTGGACTCTAGAGCGGCACGTACAATTTCATATTTCGTCGTTGCACGTGTCATACCTGTGATTGATGCTGTCGCGTGGGGCTCCCAATGTGGCGCACCAAGGCCAACGAAAGCCGGTACAAAATAAACTCCATGATGTGATTCGGCTAACAAAGCCATTTCGGAGGTCTCAGCCGCGCTTGAAATAATTCCTAAGCCATCTCGCAGCCATTGAATCGTAGCTCCGGTGGAAAACACCGAACCCTCAGCAGCGTAAGTTCTCTTTGATCCCACCTGAAATCCTAACGTTGACAAAAGCCCTCCATCCTCGGATGATTCAAGTGGTGGAATGGTTCCGCAGTTAGTCAATACAAAAGCACCAGTACCATAAGTGCACTTAACTTGGCCAATTTTAAAACATGCCTGACCATATAACGCAGCATGCTGATCCCCTGCCATTGCAGTAATTGGAATTTCCGCTCCAAAAACCTGCTTGTCTGTAACTCCGAAATCTCCAGACGAAGGTTTAACTTCTGGAAGCATCGCAAGGGGAATATCAAATAGTTCCATCATCCCTGGATCCCACTGCAAGTCATGAATATTGAGCAGCATCGTTCGTGAAGCGTTCGTGGAATCAATCGCATGGACGGCCCCATCCGTCAAACGCCAGAGTAGCCAAGAGTCAACAGTCCCAAAGCATAATTCACCCGACTCAGCTCTTTTTCTTCCGTTGGGAACGGCATCCAATAGCCAAGATAGTTTCGTCGCGCTGAAATATGCGTCTATAACTAATCCGGTAGTTTGCCTAATATCACGAGCACGAATGCTCTGGGCGATATCAGCACATTTATCAGCGGTTCGACGATCTTGCCACACTATGCCATTAGCTAACGGCCTACCTGTCGCACGTTCCCATACGATGGTTGTTTCACGTTGATTTGCTATGCCAATTGCAGCTATATCGTTAGGTGCAAGTCCGGATCGAGTAATAGCCTGCTCAGAAACACCGATAGCCGAATCGACGATTTCATTCGGGTCATGTTCTACCCAGCCACGTTGAGGGAAGTACTGTTTGAGTTCAGTCTGAGCAGATGCTACAGGTATCGCCGAAGAGTCGAAGATTATTGCTCTAGTGGAGGTCGTTCCCTGATCGATTGCAAGTATGTGCTCTGCCATATTGGTCATACCCTACAAAATTAAAAAGTCATCATGTCATACACAAACAGACACCTGCTGACACAAAACAATATCCATAAGCGTCCGTATCAGACCTCGATGTCCTCAATGTTTAAAAAAACAACCAATACGACTTTAGCCTTCTAATATCACGGTCAACTCATCGATATCTTCCTGGGTCAATTCCCATTCAGCAGCAGCTGCATTCTGGCAAATCTGATCAGGCGTACTGGCGCCAGCGATCACTGAACCTACAGACTCACGTGCAAGAAGCCAAGCAAAGGCTAGCTCTACCATGGAATGACCACGCTTCTCAACAAATACTTCAAGTTGATCGAGAACGTCAAAGTTAGAGGCTGAAAGTCGTTTTGACTGTGCATCTGGCGTAAGAGCTAATCGGGTTCCCGCAGGTACCGGCTTATTTCTACGGTACTTTCCCGTCAGAAAACCATGCGCCAATGGAAAGTACGGTAACGTACCTAAGCCATATTTTTCACTAACAGGAAGAATCGCATGTTCAACACCACGCTCAAGCATGGAGTACTCAGGCTGCGAAGAAATAAAAGGGGTAAACCCATGATGTATAGCCGTCCACTGAGCATCAGCAATACGCCAGGCATCGAAGTTTGAAAGTCCGATGTATCGCACTTTTCCAGAACTAACCGCATCGTCGAGTGCTCTTAAAGTCTCCTCGATCGGAGTATCAGGATCTTGTTGGTGCATCTGATAAAGATCAACATGATCCGTTTGAAGTCTGCGTAACGAACCTTCCAAAGAATCCATAATATGCTTGCGCGATCCGCCATGGCCATGAGGGCCATCTTCCCACACCATGCCAAATTTGGTTGCAATCAATGACTCTTGACGGCGATCAGTTAAAGCACGACCGATAATCTCTTCTGATCTCCCATGAGAATAAATGTTCGCCGTATCAATCAGATTTATGCCTTGATCCAATGCTGAAAATATGACTTCCTGAGCTTCCTTGAACTCCATACGACCACCGAAGTTATTAGTCCCAAGACCAATCACACTGACTTCAAGACCGGAGTTTCCAAGATGTCGATATTTCATTATTTCACTCGCAAAAAGTAACTTTTTCAGTGTTTAGTAATACCATGATCATCGCATCACCATGGAAAGTTGGCAGCCACCTGACAGATGAAAATGATTATAGTTACCATTCAACCATTGCTAACCGCTCTACCTGATCCCGACGATATAAAAAAGTGACTTTAGAACAAATAGTAATCGGACTAATCCGAATCGCAGGTTCACTCCCAGTACTTCGATGGACGTTGGCTGGGGCAATAGTCGCCATCCTTGTCGATTTTTCTGATCTGTTCTGGATGGGATTCTTAGATCTTGGAGGCCTAGGTAATTATCAAGCATTCGATAAGTGGATCGATATCGTCTACATGCTCGCTTTTTTATGGGTAGCCAATAGATGGAGCGGTATCGAACGTACTGTGGCAATCGGACTGTTTGGGTTCCGCATGATCGGATTCATTACTTTCGAATTAACCGGTGCAAGACCAATCTTATTAGCATTTCCAAATATTTTTGAGTTTTGGTTCGTATTTGTAGCTATCAGACTTCACTATTGGCCAAACTACGAGATGAACCGGTCGAGGGTAATAAAGTGGCTAATTGTTTGCACGATATTTAAACTTGGTCAGGAATGGGTATTGCACGGAGGCCGTTATCTGGACAGCTTCACTTTCTTTGAAGCAGTTACAGCAATTTGGAATTTCGTTTCTTTCTGGTCGTAAGTTTTACCCGTGATTGAGCGCAATCAACAGAACCTTCACCAGACCAATGCATCGCCCTCACGACGTGGGTCTGAAGCAGCAAAAAATGTGTGATTTTTTATGTCGACTTGTATCGCTCCTTCGCTTCCAGCCCCACCCCAAGCGCCAGTAGATTGAATTGGATGGCCAAGTTTTTGTAAACCGCTCATCACATCCTCACCCACCCTATCCTCAATCTGGAGAGATTCGATGTCTTTATGTGGATATGCCGAACCCATTCCTGCTTGTACATGCGTCCAGCGAGGTCCATCTATAGCCTCACTGACGTTAAGCCCGTAATCAAAGATTCCAGTGACAATCTGCATATTGGTCTGAACCTGGGTATCAGCTCCGGGTGTTCCACAAACTAATTCCAACTTGCCACCCTGTTCAACGGGTGCAGAGAAAACCATTAGCGGATTCATAGTATGCCGAACTTTTTGCCCTGGGTTCAAATAATCAATGTGGTCAGGATCCAAATGCCAATATGTCATTCTGTTATTCAGAAGAATTCCTGTTGAGCCGGCGATAACGCAAGAACCAAACGCAGTCTGGATACTTTGAAGCTCACCAACGGAATTACCCCATCGATCAACTACACAGAAGTGTGTCGTGTCGCTGCCTGCCTTGTGAAGACGACCCGCCTTTCGATGTTTCTTGCGAGAATCAGGTCTACGACTCATGTACTTCCAAGGATCCCCTTCTGCAACATGCTCTGCAGCATGATCAACATCAATTAGCTGGGCACGTTCGGATAGATAAGCTAGATCTAGCATTCCTTCGATAGGGACGTCCACATAACGAGGATCAGCAAGGTAAGCCTCACGATCAGCGAAGGCAAGCTTCTTAGCTTCAACCATCAAATGAATCGACTCGGAAGACATGTATCCGTATTTTTGTGGGTCAAAATGCTCGAACATCCCTAATTCCTGCAACAAAACATGCCCACTGGAATTAGGAGGTGCCTCGTAAACAGTCCTTCCACGATATCTAATCGCTACAGGCTCCTGCCATTCAACTTCGTGACGCTTCAAATCCTCGTAAGTTATAAGACCGTCGTTCTCTTCAGAATATCTAGCAATTTCTCTGGCAATATCACCTTCATAAAATGCATCTCTTCCCTGATCCGCTATCGCACGGTAAGTGCGTGCAAGGTCGGGGTTTCTGCGCAATTCACCAGCCTTTAACCAATCGCCTCGTGGCGCAAATACGGGTCCTGAAGTTGGGGAGCTCTTAAGAACGGGATTTTGCATAGCACTATGTGCTTGAAATTCAGAAACAGGTACCCCGTCCTCGCATAACTCAATCGCTGGCTCCAAGCACTTTGATAAGGCCAGTGTTCCATATTTGGAATGTGCTGAGAGTAAAGCGTCGACAATGCCCGGTACGGAAGTGCCCAAAACACCCGTAATCGGTATCCCTGCGTGATATTCCTCCGGAGTGGCAGCAAGTGGCGCAGCGCCTGTGCCGTTTACCACTTCGACGGTCTTATTAGCTGACATATGAACCATGACAAATCCGTCTCCCCCTATGGAAGACCCTTGAGGCTCAGATGGGCCCAAAGCGAACGCTACAGCGATCGCTGCGTCGACAGCGTTACCGCCTTGATGAAGAATACGCATACCCGCCTGAGCAGCCATCGGATGATTAGCCACTACCGCGCCCTTACTACCGATCTTCGGAGGCCGGTAAGCTTCACCGACCAACCCATGAGGAGAATTGCTTGTTTTCATACGTACCACACCATCTAAAACTAACCGTAATGATCGAACATCCGACAGAGTTTAGCAGCGATTCGACTGTCCATTTAGCACACTACTGCAAAGTTATTTGATTGGCATATCAAACAATCATTTAAGCACACGTTATGGCAGGACCTGCTCCCATTCGGTATATGGCAATACAAATCCAGCATCGGAAAATGCATCCCAAACTATCTGCATTGCTATTTCAATCTCTTCCTTTGCAATAGCTGGAACATTGCAATCTGTTGCAAGAAAACAATT
The DNA here is from genome assembly GCA_009392215.1 of SAR202 cluster bacterium. GTDB lineage: Bacteria > Chloroflexota > Dehalococcoidia > Lucifugimonadales > Lucifugimonadaceae > Lucifugimonas. Next base: position 18,167 of record VFGZ01000020.1, read on the forward strand.
ACCCGAATAATGTTGCTGAATACGATCAAGTTCTCCACAGACCTCAACAATAGCATCTGAATATTTACCATCAGGAAGCTGAGATAAGTTTTCTAAGTCACAGGGACCGGTTCGAAACGAAACCACTTTCCATTCAAGTGGCCCAGTGGCTGAACTCATAGTCGAAGCTTGCTGCGCCATCCAGGGCGCAATCTGACTAGGGACAATCGCGGTAAATGAACCCATGCTCTGCTGGTCGATCTTTTTCTGTTCCGATATAGCTTCAAGACTATCCTGGGTTGTAATAACCCACTTAGGTGCAAAAGGCGCCAGGACAATAACCAAAAAAGATATAACGATAAGAAATACCGTCAACATGGACGGGTTGCGCAGTTCTCGCCTAAATCGAGCAAGGAACGTTGTTTCGTTGTGAAATGAATGATCCATCTAAGACGGTGTCGGCAATTTGAGCCAAATACTAAGTTTCATTGTGAAATAACCAGAACCATTTTTAACAAGCATGAAAAATACTATCAATGTATGGCAAGTGCGGTGAACTTACCGAGGATGACTACGATTTTATTCATTCACGTATTTGTTCTTGATCATCAGACTGGATGCCAAATCCCGCATCGGAAAATGCCACTTTGAGACGATCTAAAACAATTTGCAACTCTACTACCGCCTCATTGGAAATCATGCACTTAGAAGTCTCAGCACAGTCCGAGGCGTAGGTCATTTGAATTTTATCGAGGTTTTTACACGCCGTTTCAATCGCGTATGCATATTTACCGACCGGCAACTGGGACATGTGCTCGGGCAAACATGGACCGTGTTTGAAGGATATACCTCTCCACTCAATCGGAACCTCAGCATTCTGCATACGGACGGCCTGCATTCTTAAAAACGGGTATATCCAACTTGCAGCAGTAACGTTCACAAAATGACGCTCTCTAGACAACTCAACAACTTTCCAATTATCTTGAGCGACCTTTGAGACTTTGGGATAAATAATGGCAAACGGTATAGAAGCCACAATCAGTGCTATTAAAAAGATGGTACGCATCGGAGGGTTTCGTAAATGCTGCCTGATTCGACCTCTAAGGGATCTGTCATCCCCGATGAAAGTAATTTCCGACAAGCGCGGATGTCTCTTTCGGAAATCATCCCTTGCATGGTCAGATTTATCGGAAGTTTGAATCGGCTTGCTCAAATTATTACCGCAGGAACATCAGTAAGGCTCAACTCTAAATTCCGAAACAACATCCTCGTTTAATTCAAACCCTAGTCCTGGCCGATCAGGGACAGAAATCGTTCCCTCAGTAGAAATTTCGAATTGAGGCAGAAGTAGGTTTTCTACAAGCGGCGAAGGTGGAAAAGCAATAGGAAATTCAAAATAAGGCATGTTGGGGGTAATTGCAGCTAAATGGATCTCCGCTGCGACTCCAACAACATGGCACCATGTGTGTGGAACACATAGAGCCCCGAATCGATAAGCATCTTCAGCAACATTCAATATTTCATGCATTCCGCCTGCACGTACAGAACTTGGCTGAACAACATCCATTCGACCACGACGTAAAAGATCAGCAAATTCATGACGCGTGCTGAAACCCCAGTCGCCAACTGCTATTCGAACGTTCGTTGCCTCGGCAAGTCGACGATAACCTTCAATATTGTCTGCAGGAAGAGGAGCCTCAATAAAGAACGGTTTAAATTGCTCGATTTCTTGAATAGTTCGTAAAGCTTGGCCTACATCTCGCCAGCGATTCTGTACATCAATCATTAAATCTCGTTTTGGACCCAAAATAGAGCGCGCTTTCTCAACAACCGCTACATCCGTATCAACATCAACATTTCCAAACTGACCGGGCCATTCTTCGATTTTTACAGCTTTCAATCCACGCGAAAGAGCTACGTTCATTCGTTCACTGAGTTCATCAAGATTTGAGCCGGGCGGATAAACCGTTGCATAAGGCGTAACACGTTTTAATGGTTCAAAATCACTAGCAGCAGTGGTAAATGAACGCCATATCAACTCATGCACGGGCCTTCCGTAAACTTTGCCTGATATGTCCCACAATGCTGTTTCAACAGCACCAATCGCACCTATGACAACTCCTCTCCTACCAAATACTCCAGTGGAGTTATACATCTTCTGCCATAGGCGTTGAACTTGCGTAGGATCCTCTCCCAAAAGTAAAACTTCAAGACCTAAAGATGCGCGAACAATCGCATCGATGATGATGCTAGGAGCTTCACATTGACCTATTCCACTGACACCTTCATCGGTATTAACCCGCACCAATGTGATGTCATAACCACCAGTACTTGCAGGAACGCCGTCAGATTCTGAAAAGGACGGATTCCAAGATATGACGGTCCCATCTGAATCGTCACGCAGAGCAATGGTTTCAACGCTGGTGATTTTCATTTACAAACAAAAACTTTCTACTCGTTCTACAGGGCTATTTGCTTCACTCCATCAGGGAAATAACTTTGCAGCCGCTCATATTCCGAGCGAAGATCTTCATTCGGCTCCCAATCTACTCCGTATCGAACTCCTAGAACTCCTGCCTGCAACATCTCTTTAGTGCATCCGAAGCAGGGCCTCCAAGTTGTATATAAAAGAGATCCATCAACTGATATTCCGAAGCGAGCTGCAGAGAGCAAGGCATTTTGCTCAGCGTGAACACATATACAAAGATCGTAACCTGTACCTGATGGATATCGTTCCCGATTGGAGCATCGATCACATCCCCCCTCATCACAGTTAGTCGTTCCGTGCGGAGTCCCGTTATAGCCGGTAGAAACAATATGCCCTTCACGAGCTAAAACTGCTCCAATGTGGCTACCCTTACAATTGGCCCTAGCCCTTACACCTACTGCTATCGACATCATATACTCGTCAATACTGGGTCGAATTGGTCTTGTGTCTGACAACTCAGGTAACGTCCTTGTTAACTACGTTATGGAATTTATAAGATAGTCCTGCACGATTTGCGCATCTCTTGACTGCTATCCTAGCTTGAGATCGAATATTGTGCCCAAGAAATTGGTTTAATTTGAAGCACAATAACGGGCCATTAATTGAAACAACAAACTTTTTGCAATCTACTAATTACTAATCTATGACTTCAACTTCGTCTGGTTTTCGTGATAACCCTGACCCACTCCCAAACTCAAAAGGCCGATTTGGGCCTTATGGAGGGAAGTTTGTACCGGAAACGTTAATGGCCGCACTTGATGAACTGGAAGTTGCATTCGATGAAGCCAAACAGGACGATTCATTTTGGCGAGAGTTTGATGATTTACTTGCAAACTACGTAGGTCGACCAACAGCCCTTTATTACGCCAAAAACCTCACGAAAAAACTCGGCGGAAGCCAGATCTACATTAAACGAGAAGATCTCAACCACACTGGCGCACACAAAATCAACAATGCCATTGGGCAAGCTCTTCTAGCAAAACGTTTGGGCAAAAAACGTATTATCGCTGAGACAGGAGCAGGTCAGCACGGAGTGGCCACTGCAACGGTTTGTGCCCAGATGGACCTCGAATGCATCGTATATATGGGCGAAGAAGATATAAGACGACAAGCCCAAAACGTTTACAGAATGCGCGAGCTTGGCGCATCAGTAGAATCAGTTACATCCGGCAGCAAAACGCTAAAAGACGCTATCAACGAAGCAATCCGTGATTGGGTTTCAAACGTAGAAACAACTCATTACATAATTGGCAGTGCAGTAGGCCCACATCCATACCCTAAATTGGTCCGTGATTTCCAATCTGTTATTGGCGTTGAGGCACGTAAACAAATCCTAGAAATGGCCGGATGCCTTCCGGATTACGTAGTGGCGTGTGTGGGAGGGGGATCAAATGCAATAGGTATTTTTTCAGGATTCATTCAAGATACCAATGTGGGATTAATCGGTGTTGAAGCATCGGGCGAAGGCCTCGATGGTCGTCATGCTGCAACCATGACAAAAGGACGTCCCGGCGTACTACATGGATCATTAAGTTACTTATTGCAGGACGAGTACGGACAGGTGACCGAAGCACATAGCATTTCAGCAGGACTTGACTACCCAGGAGTAGGACCTGAACACAGTTACCTTAAAGATTCAGAACGCGCCACATATGTGTCTGCAACAGACAACGATGCACTTGAAGGATTTAGACTACTTAGCCGAACTGAAGGAATAATCCCTGCACTAGAACCAGCCCACGCCATCGGTTACATGATGAAATGGGTTCCAACGCTATCAAAAGACCAAACTGTATTGCTGCTTTTAAGCGGTCGTGGCGATAAAGATCTCGACACGGTTGCTTCGGCATCAGGCGTCGAATTTTAATAACTTATATTTTGATTAAAGTTCAACTATAAAATCAAACAACCCTACAATAACCAACTTGACCAGAAGTATTTCTGTCGCATGTCAGCAACCAAACCCCCAATGGCAGGTCCGTTAGAAGGAATTCGTATTATCGAATTCGGCAGTTTTGTGGCCGGGCCTTGGGGCGGGCAACTGTTAGCAGATATGGGCGCGGATGTCATAAAAGTCGAGCCGCCTGCTGGCGATCCATGGAGACATGCAACTCCGTTCGCTCCTAACGAAAGCCGTGTATTCCTGCCCTTAAACAGGGGAGTGCGGAGTATCTGCATCGACCTGAAACGGAAATCTTCGGAAACTGTTTTACGTAAACTTATCGAAGCCTCTGATGGGATTATTTCAAATAACCGCGTTGACACCGCAAAAAAATTAGGCATCGACTACGATTCTGTTTCGACAATAAATCCCCAACTGATCTACGTTGATATCACAGCGTATGGCCCTAAAGGTCCGATGGCCGATATGCCAGGGTTCGATCTGATATTACAGGGATACTCAGGAGCTGTAGCAAGCGAAGGCAAAATAAAAAACGGCCAACCCGAAGTAGTCTGGTCATCGTCATTCATAGATTTCTCAACAGGTTATGCAGCAGCAAACGGCATCCTTGCTGGAATTATCGGAAGAGGTAAAACTGGTAAAGGGCAACTAATTTCAACCAGTCTACTTGGAAATGCTATAGGCATGCAGACATTGCGCATAGCAGATATTGACGGAGTTCCAGCCCCTGCAAAGATATGGCATGAAAATGTTTACCCTGATTTGATTGAAAAAAACGCTAGCTACGAAGAGATTCAAGAAAGCTACCAACAGGCCGTAAGACCATCGGTCTACCACTGTTACTACCGCGCATATAAGACTCTAAATGGCGGGCTAGCCCTTGGAACGCTTGCAGTGCACGCCAGGAAACGACTTTTGGATGTACTTGGATTAAAAGACCCAAGAGTGACCAATCCAGATTATGACGATACTACGTCAGACGCTATATCCGAGAGCAAACGCCTGGTAAGTAAATTCGAACAGATCTTTGCAAGCAAATCTACTCAATACTGGTTCAAAAAGCTGCGCTCTCACGATATACCCTGCGAACCGATTCGGTATGTGGAAGAAATGATCGATGATGAACAAGTTTTAGCCAATAAATACGTCATCGAAATGAATCATCACACCGGGAAGAAAATACGAACATCAGGTCCGGTCGTAAGATTCGGGGACGGTATGCCCGAAGAAATACCTTCCCCCGCTCTCGGCCAACATACCGACGACATTCTAGTAGACGTGGGCTTCAGTAAAGATCAAATTACTAAACTACACTCAGATGGATCAGTTGCATAAATCTGGGTTAGCTTGTGGTCCTAGCCGCTAAGGCATTGATTATTAAAAGATCCAAACCACAAATCAACTAATAAACGATTTGCCACGAACTCCACCTTCATATACCGGACGTTCAGGACGCTTACGGCCAAGTGAAGGGGTCGGACCCATAGGACGAAATTCATCTAAAATCGAGATCGTAACGGCTTCAAGCCGTATACCTTCTTCCCGGTATCTTGCCAAATTATCGAGGGCGATATCGGACAATCCTGATCTTGGTCGGCGTTCATCAGGAAACTTTCTTATACATCTGCGTTCCGGAACCACCGCTGGGCGCGGAGTAGCCGTATCGCATGCATGAGCCCACGGACACATGTAAGCGATACATGTTGTCAGTTCACCTGACATGGGTGCAGCCGCCGTTGATAATCCAATACGTGCAAGAGCATCACGCTGCGAACGACGTAGATTTCTACTACGCCTATTCAATCGGATTTTAGGAATTCTAGGCAAACAAGTTCTCTCAAGATCGATTATGCAATCTAACAATCGTTGCACAATCCCAGCGCCAAGATGAAACCAGATGTCCGATTATGCCGATAAACCGGTTGATCATTTCCTACTCCCTAAACTTGTGAATCGAGAATTGACACCCAATTTATTCTGTTCCTCACAATGCCTTACGATCATACAGAACGATAATTCTGCTATCGCAAAAAACCATGCTTGTTTATATGCTAGGTATATTGTGATGACCTGAATTCCCATCACTGAATATTACAAATAAAAAATGGGCGAAATACCAATGAATATCGTCATAGGACAAGGCTGATTCCTTGACACCTCCAGATCCAGTAAGCGTCCCAAGATCTTTTCTGCAAGAAATATTTACGCACGCTCGCGAATCGTTTCCAGACGAATGTTGCGGGTGGCTTACCGGAGAAAAAAATTCTCGCACTGCAAATGGTGTCCGAAAAGCTGTGAATACCTACGATAAGGAAACCCACCCCACAGCCAAGGACAGAACAGCACAAACTGCGTTCGTAATATCAGACAAGGATCTTCTTGAACTGAATCAAACACTTGATGACGACATAAAACCTCTGATCATCTACCACTCACACCCTAATGGCCGGGCGTATTTTTCGGAAACTGATCGAAATAATGCCGTCGATCCGTGGGGTAGTGGTCCTGCATATCCAGTCCAACAAATCGTAATCGGAATAAACAATGACCGAATTGTCGAAGCGAAACAATTCGCATGGGACACTGAATCAGAAGATTTTGTCGAAGTCGCTACATTTGAGGGATCTGATATCTAACGCTCAGTCAGGGACCCACCGTTCACATTGATAGCCTGTCCAGTTATATACGCGGCTCTAGGGCTGCACAAAAACCCTATCAACTCGCCAATCTCTTGATCAGTTCCAACTCTGTTCATCGGAATTCCCTTCAACCGTTCATTCCAACGATCTTCACGCCCCATTGGATCCATCCTGGCAGTTTCCGTCAACCCGGGGCATACACTATTAACCGTAATATCGTGCTCTGCCATCTCTTTGGCAAGAGCTTGCGTGAAACCGTCGACAGCAAAATTAGCCGCGTTGTAAGCGCTGGTATTCGCATGACCACTTTTGCCCATTGTCGAAGACAAATTGACAATTCTGCCACCAGCACCCTGCTTTACCATCTGCCCAGCAGCAGCCTTGGAACAGTAGAACGTCCCCATAAGCTTTATGTCAACAACATCTTTAAATATCTCAGCCGGAAGATCGAGCACCGGCACTCGATCTGGGCCCCATGGAGCCGCTGCATTATTCACCATAATGTCCAGACGTCCAAACTCTTCGATCGTCGAATCGATCATTCGTCGAACATCAATTTCACTTGAAACATCTACGACCAGAGGGAGCCCGCGAACTCCTTTGGCTTGAATTTCTTCAACAGTCGAATCGATGTCCCGCCATCCAACTTCTTTTTCATCATTCGGAAAAGTTTCAGGGTTCCTACCAGTACCGGTCACTACCACGTGAGACCCCATGCGGGCCAAAATCACGGCAGTAGCTCGTCCAATACCTCGCATGCGCCCTGCACCGGTAACAATTGCAACTTTCCCGCTCAACTCTGAATTGACCATACCCTTATTATTCTGCCTTTCTAAGGAATGCTCCGCGACTCCGGGTCATTTTGCACTATTCATCGAGCGTTAAGATGAAGTATCCCTAGATCTAACTTTAATTTACTGACTATCTCTCTGGTTCGTCAGATAGCTCGCCCTGGAGTGAAACAAGTAATCGAGCATCACGCACAACTACAATCTTAACGCTGCTACCACTAGGATGTTCCCCGAGAAATTCAGTCAAGTCCTGTCCATCAGTGATCACTGTCTCGTTCATCTGAACAATAATATCGTCAAGTTCTATTCCAGCCTCCTCAGCCGGAGACCCAGGCTCAATGCTAGTCACGCCAAAACCCTCACTAACTGGAAGCCCGATGGCCCAGGCTAGCGCTCGTGTTACATCAATTCCACCTACACCTAAGAATCCAGGTGGTGGAACCGGCCCTTGTTCGATCAAACTATAAGCTGCAGCCTTAGCAGCATTCATATTGATCGCGAAACCTATACGGTCGCCAATATTGATTTTAGCGGTGTTAATCCCAACAACTTCACCAAACATGTTTACCAGTGGCCCACCAGAGTTACCTTCATTGATCGCCGCATCGGTCTGAATTAAACCTGTTAAATCACCTCGAGGATGACCAACTAGAGTTCTATCGAGAGCGCTGATAACCCCTTTACTAACAGTAGGCCCTCCACGAAGGCCTAAAGCATGCCCGATAGCGACGACATCTTCTCCGATCTTAAGTTGCTCAGAATCACCAAAATTTGCAGGTTGTAAACCCGAATGATCCACACGCACAATTGCCAAATCAAGCTGCGGGTCACGTCTAAAAAATTCGCCTTCGACGATAGATCCATCATCAAAAGCGACGGTGATCATTTTCGCGTCTTCAACGACATGCCAGTTCGTGAGTATCAACCCGCTTGAATCAAGAACTACTCCCGTTCCAACACCTCTGCCACGGTCAAAGTTGACAGCGATCTGAACAACCGATGGCTTAAGCAAGTCAACCAGATCAGGTGTCGACAAAACATTGGGAGGTGGTTCATTAATTTGCGGTTGGTCCGACGCTTTAGCTGTTGTTATCTCGTCTACTTCAAAATCAGGTTCCGCAGCATCGGAGCCCGAGCAGGCAAATAAAATCACAGCTAGAGCAGGTAAAACTACAAAGTTTATTTCACGAGCGAGTCTAAAAAGCATTTCAACAGTAGCGCTAAATTAATCAAACAAAATCCCTCATTCCAGCGTAACAAGGGGAAGCTCTATAACCTAATAATCTTTACCCTGAAATCCAAGAATCAGCTTGAA
>VFGZ01000021.1 GCA_009392215.1 SAR202 cluster bacterium
GCTATTGGAGTAACTTTGGAGTAACTTCGCGAAAAGCCCCTGCATTTCTGCAAGGACTTCTTCAGTTTGAATTGAGATTGGTGGGCGGTGGAGGACTCGAACCTCCGACCCCCTGCTTGTAAGGCAGGTGCTCTAACCAACTGAGCTAACCGCCCAATCTAGACAACAAAATGGCGCGCTTGGCGGGATTCGAACCCACGACCTCAGCCTTCGCAGGGCTGCGCTCTATCCAGCTGAGCTACAAGCGCACATATGCGGATGAATCCTCTCTCGAATTCTACTTCAACATTCATTGCAATGGTGCCGAGGGCGAGAGTCGAACTCGCACGCCCTTGCGGGCACTACGCCCTGAACGTAGCGCGTCTGCCATTTCGCCACCTCGGCACAAAAGGCTTAATTGTAATTAACCCCGTTGGTGGGCAATGGGGGACTCGAACCTCCGACCTCTTACGTGTGAAGCAAGCGCTCTAACCAACTGAGCTAATCGCCCTGATTTCAAATTATACCTTCTGAAACTCGTATTCCAGACAATAACCACCAAATACATGGAAAATCAAAGCCGAGGAATATGAATGGTGGCGATGGTGAGACTTGAACTCACGACCTCACGCTTATGAAGCGCGCGCTCTAACCAGCTGAGCTACATCGCCGTTATGTTGAACAGAAACCAGTGATCACCAGTTCCAGCCAATCATGTTAGCCACGGGCTAAACCGTGGTCAACGACATCGGATATCACTGTCTTTATCAATTATTAATTAAAAACAAAGCATCAATCCGATACGTAATCACCGCTCTTTCCACCACTTTTACGCAATAACCTCAGTCTTTCGATACTGATAGAACGATCAACTGACTTACACATATCGTAAATGGTAAGTGCCGTTAGGCTTGCCGAGGTTAGAGCCTCCATTTCCACACCTGTCTTACCAGACGTACGAACAGTCGCAGTCACAGCGATACCTTGCCCGTCTGAGAGATCCTCAAAATCAACCGCAATCTGATCGATATTCAACGTATGACATAACGGAATAAGTTCGGAAGTCCGCTTCCCGGCCATAATTCCTGCCACTCGTGCTATTCCTAGTACATCACCTTTATCAAATCCACCTGACTGAATAAGATCAAGGGTGGACTGCAGCATATGAACTTCACAACGTGCCACCGCAACTCGTTCGGTCACGCTCTTCGAGCCGACATCTACCATGCGTGCATTACCCGACTCATCTATATGACTTAAGTTAGATGATCCGTCAGTCATTTAGGCACCTGCCTCAATAAATCCTTCATCTAGCATCTGATCTCCACCCCTCGCAGCATTATTGGCCAATTCATCACAACGTTCATTTTCCGGATGACCAGTGTGACCACGAATCCACTCAAAACGTACATCATGTCGATTACAAGCGTCTAACAACCGTTCCCACATATCCGGATTAAGAGCCGGTTCCTTCTTGTTTCGCATCCACCCATTTGCCTGCCACCTAGCTGCCCATCCTTTTTCAATCCCGTTGATCACATATTGAGAATCTGTTGTCAATACCACCCGCTGACGACTCTTAAGGGCATCCAAGGCTGTGATAGCGCCCAACAGCTCCATACGGTTATTAGTAGTACGAATATAACCCTGGCTGAATTCTTTTACATTTTCACCATATCTAAGAACTACCCCGTACCCACCAGGACCCGGATTCCCAATTGCTGACCCATCGGAAAAAGCATAAACAGTCGTATCTATATCTTTAAACATCTACCTAAAATTACCCTGAAACCGCGACATGGCAATACGCAGAACTAGCCACCGATATAATACATTTCAACTTTACTGTCATCTGAGTCATTTTCGAAGTCAGTATCGTTCGATCGCAATTCCGAATATCGATCGTTCCTACCGGTCCAAACTTTATTAATTATCGCAGCAAGCTCCGGATCAGTAGCCCCTGAACGCATAGGAGTTTTGAGATCCGTGCCACCGGATGCAAATAAGCAAGTTATCAACTTTCCGTCGGTAGATAATCGAGCCCTTGTACAATCACCACAAAACGGCTTGGACACTGAAGATATAACACCGATCTCACCACTCCCATCAACATATCTGTACCGTCTCGCTACCTCACCTTTGTAATTGGGTTCAGTAGGTTCTATCGGAAATTCTGCATTAATAGTCTGGATAATTTCATCGGATGTAAAAACCTGAGAAAGCTCCCAACCATTTTTGGTTCCTACATCCATGAATTCAATAAATCTGACGATAGCTCCAGTGCCTTTAAAATACCGAGCCGTATCAATCAATGTGTGCTCATTGATACCACGTTGAACAACGACGTTAATTTTGATTTGATCAAAGCCCATTGAAGCCGCTGCTTTTATGCCTGCAAGAGTATTAGTTGGACCCTGCGGACGCCCTGACATCTTCTTAAATACATCCGGATCAATCGAATCAAGAGAAATAGTCAATCGATTAAGGCCAGCATTTTTTAACTGTTGCGCATTGTTCTCAAGTAAATATCCATTAGTTGTCAGCGCTACGTCATTAATGCCATCAATAACAGACAATTTCGATATAAGATCGGGAAGATTTGAACGTACAAGTGGCTCCCCACCAGTAATTCGCAACTTCGACACGCCAGTGCTGACAAATAATCTTGTCAGCCGCTCGATTTCTTCAAAAGAAAGAATATGAGGTCGCTTTAAAAATTCATATTTTTCCCCATAAACCTCTGCAGGCATGCAGTATGGACATCTGAAATTACAGCGATCCGTCACTGAAATACGCAAATCGCGAATCGGCCGACTGAACTTATCAGTAATAGATTTGAAAATGTAAGAATCAGCAGTTTGAGACATGTTGTTTAGGAAAAGCGTTCAAAATTAAACGTGCCGAACCGTTTCTTAGATATTATCTTGCCGAATTGTCATTAGTGGTAATTACCTCGAAAACAAAACCTGGAACGTGCTAGTCATACGTCGTAACGCTATGCCCCTATGGCTAATAGCATCCTTTTCAGCCGCTAACATTTGAGCCGTTGTTTTGGTGCAGCGGGGTATCCAAAATACAGGATCATATCCAAAGCCATCCTGCCCAATCGGCTCATGCGTAATGGCTCCTTCGATCACGCCTTCACTTGTAACAAGCCCACCAGGTACGCCAGATCCAACCAAGGCGATCACCGCAACAAATCGCGCCGTGCGCTGCCACCCAGGAACGTCACGCATATTCTCCAGGAGCAAATTGACACGCTCCTCATCGTTAAGTCCGTCGCCGCCATATCTAGCTGATAAGACTCCCGGTCCACCGTTCAACGCATCAACAACCAATCCAGAATCATCAGCCAATGTCACTTCTCCTGAGGCATCAGCATACTGCTGTGCCTTGAGTATGGCATTTTCTTCAAACGTAGATCCTGTTTCGTCCACTTCAATATCTATTCGAAGATCATCGAGACCAACAACATCAAACACGAGGTCCGTCGATAGTTGCGACAACATCCGTGAAAACTCACGAATCTTCCCCGAATTGCGTGTAGCGATTAGCAATTTCTTCACCATAAAACTAAACCTACTCTCACTCGCACAGATACGGTAATCGAAAGCAAACGAAAAAGATAAGTTATCAGGATAAAATAACCGTTGCGGCTAGAAATGACGGATGTTAGGCTTCTGATACTTTAAATGCTTTATTCGCCGATCTTTGCGGTCGGTATTTGTTTGTCAGGAAACTGTCACAACCTAACAATTCAGAGATTTACCTACCGCTACCAGATGCACCGAATTTCAAAGCTTCCATTCTCGTTCCGTACTGCTCTACTTCTAATTGTCCCCGTTGCCGCTGGACTTCTTGCAGCATGTACACCTGAAAATAATCAATCCACATTCGGCACAGCCGGTCCAGTAGCCTCTGACCAGGCGGATCTATTCATATTTATATTTTGGATTGCTGCAGTCGTTTTCATTCTTGTTGAAGGCGCGATCATATATGCGGCTATCAGGTACAGGCGGCGTTCAAACTCTGACAAGCTGCCGTACCAAACCCACGGTAACGATAAGCTAGAGATTACTTGGACAATCATTCCAGTCCTCATATTGCTAGTCATCGCCATCCCGACGCTCACTGACATTTGGGAACAGCAAAATGGAGCTCCTACTGATAGAGGCGAGGTCCTAAACGTGGAGGCAATTGGGCACCAGTGGTGGTTTGAATTCCGATACCCCGACCATGAGGTTATAACTGCCAACGAGCTTCATATCCCAGTAAATCGCCCGGTGGGATTCAAGCTTGAGTCGGAGGACGTAATACACAGTTTCTGGGTCCCAAAGATCGCAGGCAAAGTTGATATGGTCCCGCTGAATGACAACTACCTGTGGATGATGGGTGACGAAGTCGGCGAATATTATGGACAGTGCGCAGAATTTTGTGGAATAGCGCACGCTCATATGCGATTCCGAGTATTCGTACATACCGAAGAAGATTTCAATGCGTGGATATCAGGCATGCACACAGCATCTGATCCTCCAACCGCAGGTTCAGCAGAAGCCTCCGGAAAGAGTTTATTCGCTGGAAATTGCTCTTCATGTCACACTGTTGATTCAACAGCACCCGGATCTTATGCACAAGAAATAAGCTCTCAGCAAGCACGCTGGAATGGATGGGTCTCCGATATTGAAAACTCTGGCATAGTTTCTGCACCTAACCTGACCCACTTCGGAACTCGTTCAACATTGGCTGCCGGAATCAAGGACCTTAATCACGAATCGCTTGTTGAGTGGATTACCGACCCATCTACAATCAAAATCGGCACTCGGATGCAGGATCATGCAGCTGTCTACAATACTGCTGACGGGAAGGCTAAACTTACCGACGCTGAAATTTCAGATATAGCCACATACCTGTTATCTCTAAAACCTGGTTCGGGATCAACAGATCAGGCAATGGATATGTCTAGTGGTAAAGATGTGGACGCGGTCGAGTTGTTCACGACAAACTGTTCTGCATGTCACTCAACTGGCGATGACAAGATCGTAGGTCCTGGGTTGGCTGGGATAGGAGAACGAGCCGGCAATAGTGTTGCGGGCCTGAGTGCTGATGAATACCTTGAGCAGTCGTTAAGAGAGCCGGATGCTTTTATCGTCGATGGGTTCACCCCAGGATTAATGCCAAACTGGGACAAGCTTGGTGACGATTCAATTGATGCCCTTATCACCTATCTCAAAACCTTGGAATAAATACCCGAATGAGAGCAATTAGTAAGCCCGGCTGTGGAGCCAAATAGTGACAACAAATGCACTGACATTCCCAAGATTCTTCCCCCGTCCCCAATCTGAAACGGGTATTTGGGGCTGGATCGGAACCGTTGACCATAAGCGTATTGGAACCCTGTATGGAATTACCTCGTTCCTCTGGTTCTTGGTGGCCGGTGTGGAGGCGTTACTGATACGAGTACAACTGGCGTCAGCAGAAAACACTTTTATCGGTCCTGAATTCTACAACCAACTTTTCACTATGCACGGTACGACAATGGTGTTCCTCGTAATCATGCCTTTGTCTGCTGCATTTTTTAACTGGCTCATCCCATTACAAATAGGTGCGCGTGACGTCGCTTTCCCGCGTCTTAATGCGCTCAGTTACTGGGTATTCCTGTTCGGTTCATTAATCATGAACGCAGGCTGGATTACAGGTGATGCACCGAACGGCGGATGGTTCGGATACGCACCCAATTCGGGCGTAACGTTCAATCCAGGTCTCGGAATGACCTATTGGGTTGTTGGGTTGAACATTCTCGGTGTCGCCTCGATCGCAGCAGGTCTCAATTTCATCATCACGATAATAAACATGCGTGCACCTGGTATGAGCATGTTCAAAATGCCTGTTTTCACCTGGATGACGCTTGTCACATCAGTGTTACTAGTCTTGGCAATGCCAATACTTGCAGTAGCCGGTATCCAGCTACAGACCGATAGGGTTTACGGTACTCACTTCTTCAACTCTCTGGCTGGTGGTGATCCCGTAATGTGGCAACATATATTCTGGTTGTTTGGGCATCCCGAGGTCTACATCCTCATCCTTCCTGCCATGGGAATCGTATCCGAAGTCCTACCAACTTTTTCACGGAAACCATTGTTCGGCTACGCATTCGTTGTATTTGCAGGGATAGTGATTGGATTCATGGGCTGGTTCGTATGGAGTCACCACATGTTCACTGTCGGCCTAGGACCTGCGGCAAACACCGCTTTTGCGATGTCCACAATGCTTATCGCTGTTCCAACAGGTGTAAAAATCTTCAACTGGATCGGCACAATGTGGCGAGGTAATATCCAGCTCAATACAGCAATGTTGTTTTCTATCTCGTTTATAGCGATGTTTACCATTGGAGGGCTCAGTGGTGTGATGCACGCATCACCTCCAACTGATTCCCAACAACAAGACACATACTTCATTGTTGCGCATTTCCATTACGTTCTAGTAGGAGGTGCATTGCTCGGAATATTCAGTGGAATCTACTTCTGGTGGCCAAAATTTACAGGGTGGTTCCTTAACGAAAAGCTTGGCATCGCCAACTGGGCCCTAATGCTGATTGGAATGAATCTACAGTTTGGACCTCAACACTGGCTCGGTATGGACGGAATGCCACGGCGTATCTACACATACGCTGAAAACATGGGATGGGAAGGCTCGAACCTGGCCGCATCAATCGGCGGATTCATACTGGGGTTCGGAATCCTTCTATTCATGATCAACATAGTATATTCACGAATGAATAAAAAAATCGCCCCTGCTGACCCATGGGATGGCCGCACCCTCGAATGGTCAACCTCCTCACCACCTCCAGTCCATGACTTCGATGAAATACCAGTCGTGGTTTACCGAGATGATTTCTGGTTCAAAAAGCATCCCGAGACCATCTCAGAGTATTACCATAACGATCACGATGTTGAAGATATCGCTCCATCTGCTACTCAAACTGCCGAAGAGCATGAGGATGATCACGGGGGACATGAGGGCATACATTTACCCGACAAATCCTATTATCCATTCATACTTGGAGTAGGCATTGCCATCTTTGGCATAGGGTTCCTCACAAACACCTATGTAATCGCTGCCGGTGTACCGATATTTTTATGGGGTATGCTCGGCTGGTCAATGGAACCGGTAAACGACCCAACGTAATTAACTTGGAAAACAAGAGTTCAATTTCCAGTTCAAGGATTCAACGAACGTGACACAGGCAGCAACAACAGAACATCATACGCCGGTAGAGCACACTACAACCGGCCTGAATAACAGGAAACTCCTTATGTGGGCATTCCTGGGATCAGACGTGATGTTTTTCGGAGCATTCATCGCCACCTATCTGGTATACAGAGGCAAAAGCCTGGTAGGTCCGTATCCCTCGGAAGTTCTGAATATTCCAATAACAACGGTATCTACTTTCGTTTTGCTGATGAGTTCTCTTGCGATGGTCTTGGCCCTTCACTACGTGAAAGAAGGCGAAAAAAACAAGGGAACACTCTGGATACTGGTGGTGGTGGTCCTAGGCACAATTTTCATGGGGTTCCAGTTCGTTGAATTTAGGGAGTTCGCTCATTTAGGTCTAACCCCTAGAACGAATATTTTCGGGACGACATTTTTCATACTCACCGGCATTCACGGTGCGCACGTAACAATCGGGGTCATTTGGATGGCATTCCTCGCGTATAGCTCAAATAGTGGAGCTCTCCGCAGCGACAACGCGTTGGATCTAGAAATTGCAGGCTTATACTGGCACTTCGTCGACATTGTGTGGATCGTGATTTTTACAGTTATCTATCTGATTTCTGCAAATGATGCACCACCACCTGGAATGGAATCAGTTATCCACTAATAGCGATAAAAGATAGGCAGAGGATTTAATAATGGCCAGTCTTTGGCGAAAATTAACTCATCACGATGGCAACGGCTGGTGGAACCTCCCGCACACAGCCAGCAACGAACCAAACCCTCCCCATGAGGGTCCGATCGGCGGTGCGTGGTTAGGCAATATCTGGCGAATCATGACATACGGCGGTGTATCGCATGCGGGGCCAGGCTTTTATTGGCTTGTCGGCCTTTTCCTATCCATCGTCACCCTTATCGAAGTATGGCTGTTCGACATTGGAGCAGTACTGGGTGGATGGTACATACCATTACTGTTGATACTCTCTCTTCTAAAGTTCATAGGCGTAGTAGCGTTCTTCATGCACTTGCGATTTGATCATCGTTTATTTACATACCTGTTCGGAGCATCGATGGTTGTTGGAATTTTCATATTCACGCTGCTCCTGCTTCTATTGGAATTTGGTAACCAACCACCAAACTAATCTGATCTGCAAGATTCTCGAATAACCCAATACTTATTCAGGCAAAAGTCAATAAACGGGGTGAGGCACAAGCCAAATCCCCGCAAGACCGACTCCTCTTAAGGGTGACAGATATCAAGAATGAACCGACGCTATGAATGACGGCCAAGAGCCTGACCTGATCAATAGTTTCGGGGAGTTCGCACTTGCGTGGGACTTCTCATCACCTCCGGCGGTATTGTTCCTTTTTATAACCGGTGCTTATATGATCGGCGCCACACGTCTGGCCATTCGTTCTGATAGACACGGACGCTTCTGGTCTAAATTCACTGCAAGTCTTTTTGGCCTCATCCTCTTGGCGATAGCCCTGGCCGGTCCACTGGACTACTACTCAGGCGACCTGTTTGCTGCGCATATGTCACAACATATTGTTATCGCGATGTTCGCTGCACCACTTCTATTGCTAGCAAGGCCTATGCCCGCTTACATATGGGCTTTACCTCGTCCTTTACGCGTGGGGATTGGAACCGCGCTGACCGACACAGGAGTGATCATCAAGGTCATGAGAATCCTTACTATGCCAACCGTTGCATTACCTGCCTTCATAGGCACGTTGTACGCCTGGCATATTCCAGAAGCATACAACCAATCTCTCGAGAATGACTGGCTTCATCTTTTCATGCACTTCACTATGTTCTCAACAGCCGTTCTGTTTTGGTGGCCAATAATAGGCCCACCACCTATTCGAACCAAGCTGACGCACCCCCAGAGAATCATTTACTTACTCCTAGCAGTCACGCCAACAGCCGTGTTGGCTGCAATTATCACCCTGTCAAAATCGGTTTTATTCGACTTCTATCTGAACAGTCCAGGCCATTTCACCTGGTCACCTGTAGAAGACCAGAGAACGGGTGGACTGCTGATGTGGATTCCAGGCAATTTCGTTTACCTGGCAACTATGACCATACTTTTCTTCAGGTGGTTTAGGGAAGAAGAGCAAAAAACATATCGCAAAGCCACATTACATAAACGAGAGGCGAATTTATCCTACGATTCAAAGACTACCCAGGCCAAAGTAAAAAGCAAAAACGACCACACCAACTAACGTTTCTTACTCTGCCGACGTCGTCGAGCAGGGGCTCGCCTGATGAAATAATCATTTTCTTGCTCAAGCATTCGACGCAAAACCTCATCAGAGAGGTTCTTCAGATAAATAACACTAGCCCAGGCATCCGTTAGGCCTGATTGTATCTCTGCAATCGTCATAGCCTTATTAGAATTTGCTATTAGCAGCCTGAAAACTGCTTCAGTGATCGGGGTTCCCGGTAAAAGGAATTCAGGTTCGTTTACACAAACGTTACCCATCACTTTCATATATTCAGCAGCAGTTCCGAAGCCAGCAGGTGTTTTACCATCGTCTACTACAGCTTTACCTCCTGTAGACAACCTTGAATAAACTGCGTATGCAAATGATCTACCAGTAGCATCGAACGCCTTGGCGTCCACATGGTATTTAGGCTCTGGCTCCGACTCTTCTACGGTTTCTTGTATCTGTTCTGTCTGATTCGTCATATATTTTTCTGCCCGCGTTAATGGAAATTTATAAGGTCCCAAAAATATCATCTGGCCAGTCGAGCATCTCGACTTTGGCATTCTCATCTACATCAATCATATCAATGTCGTCTGGACATATGGCTAATCCATTCGCGATAGCCATTGAACTCAATACACCAGAGCTTTGATTTCCAGTCAATTTGGCACGATATGCACCAGATTCGTCTACATACACCTGTACTCGAGCATACACACGTCGGCCATCATGATTAATAATCGGATCATCCATTAAAACCTCTATCGAAGGCTTTTCTACCTGCGGTTTACCCATCATAAGACGCATAGCTGGACGTCCAAATTGTTCAAATGCCACCATTGCGCTTACAGGGTTGCCCGGAAGCCCAAGATGCGGAACTCGGGTTCCGTCTTTGCGGTCAAGTAAGCCAAAAGCCAGTGGCTTTGCTGGGCGCATACGCACGGACCACAACGCAATTTCACCCTTAGATGCGAGCACATCTTTGACAATATCATAATCACCTTTTGAAACTCCTGCAGACGTGACAACTAAGTCCGCATCAAGTGCACCATCTAGTACAGTTTCTAGTGATTCGACTGTGTCTTTCGCTATTCCCTTAACGCTTGGGATCCCACCATATTTTGTCACCATAGCCGCGATGCTATAAGCATTAGAGTTGTAGATCTTACCTGGTCTGTAATTCTCACCCGGTTGCAAAAGTTCATCACCCGTTGAAACTATCGCAACAACGGGTCTGCGCACAGCTTGAATCTCAGACCGACCCAAAGAGGCAATAACGCCAACCTCACCCGCACCTAAAATATGTCCTGCCTCAAATACCTTGTCGCCTTGACGAATGTCTTCTCCTGCCTGACGTATATTGTCATTTGGTTCTGCCTCAATATGTATAGCAACAGTATCGTCTGGCTTTACAGTTTCTCCACGCTCAAGCTCATCTGTATCCTCAAATGGAACAACCGCGTCAGCGTTTTGAGGAAGCGGAGCACCTGTCATAATTCGAATTGCAGTACCTGGTTTCAAAGGCTGGTCCGCTATCTGTCCGGCTGCCACTACACCAATAACCTGCAATACCGTCGGTGCATTCTTAGTTGACCCTGTCGTATCAGAAGAAAAAACAGCATATCCGTCCATCGCAGAATTCGTGAGTTGAGGCACATGAAACGGAGCGAGGACGCGTTCACCCAAAACTTGCCCTAAAGAACCCAGCAATGGTGTGGGTTCCACGGAAAGCTGCGAAAAGTACGAAAGAATGCGCCCCCGGGCTTCCTCCACGCTTAACATCTCAGCATCGTAATGATGACGATGAGGACGATCGTGTTCTTCTCTGGGTTTACGAGACATTAATGCTTAGGTACTTATTTCAAGCGCGTAGTTCAGCGCCAAGTTCTTTTTTCAGCTGATTCAGAATCTGTTGTTCGATCTTACCTATCTGTTCGGCTGTTAGCGTCTTTTTCGGTGATTGATACACAAGGCGCACGGCAACGGCTTTCTTTCCTTCAGGAACGCCTTTACCTTCGAACAGGTCAAAAACCGTTGCTGACGCCACAATCCTATTGCGTCGTGCAATTTCAACTATTTCTCCCGCAGTTGATTGGCTCTTAACAATTAATGACAGGTCACGATGGGATGCGGGCACTCTAATAAACTCTTGGAACTTACCGCCACCGCCATATGGCGTTGATCCAGAAATGATCTCTAGGACGGATTGTAGGTCTAGCTCGAACAATGCAACTCTATCGACTTCTGCATCGAACTGCGAAAGTACTTCTTCAGAAATTTCACCAACCACTCCGATTACGGCATCATTCGCAGCCGGGACCCTGACGATCGCTGTCCGGCCAACTGCAAACGTGGGATCCACGCCTGGCTCAAAGACTGGCGAGATACCTAGATTAGTAAGAACGAACTCTATAGCGCCCTTTGCATCATAAAAGTCTGAAGTATCGCTCGAAAGATCCCAGTGAAGATCATTCCTTGGCCCGGCAAAAGCCCCTGTCGCCATCTGACGCTCCTCGGGCAGCCCTTCACCGTAATCTAAGAAAACCCGTCCCGTCTCAAAAATAGCTATGGGTCCACGCCAGGTGCGTGAATTACGTGCAACCGTCATTAACAGACCTTCACGGAGGGTTCGACGCATAACTGCAAAATCCGAACTTATGGGATTTCGCAATTTTATTTGCGCTGCAACGGATTCATCAAGAGAAACACGCGCCTCACCTTCACTGGTTGTAGCAGAGTAATTAATAGTCTCTCGCATACCTGCTTGAACCATTAAATCGGTCACCCGCTGACGCAGATCCATCTCCGGTTGAGGCTGCCACTGAGGTGGTCTACCTGAAAGAATTGTTGTCGGGATGTTGTCATAACCAACTATACGGGCTATCTCTTCTACGAGGTCTTCAGATATCGAAATGTCAGGACGCCAATAAGGGATTAACACATCCCAGCCGGTCGCATCCCCTGTCAGATCAAATCCAAGCGCTCGCAGTGTGCTTTCAACCACACCTCTATCAAACTCAACACCGAGGACTCTCGGAATATCGCTGGATTCAAGACGAACAGATTCCAACTCTTGACCAGCACTCGGATTCACATCGATTATCCCTGATGCTGCCTTTCCACCAGCGATTTCCAGAATAAGTTTTGTGGCACGGCGAAGACCAACCTCTGCTAATCCCGATCTTAAACTCTTCTCGAATCTGAGCGTGGCCTGGCTAGACAACTCCAACGTACGCGCCGTGCGACGATTATTCACACCCTCAAAGGTTGCTGATTCTAAAAGCACGGTTCCAGTAGATTCTGATATTTCGGAATTAGCTCCACCCATAACTCCAGCCAATCCGATCCCATGATCAGGATCAGCAATAAGAAGCATATCTGGATCGAGTTTTCGTTCCTTACTGTCCAGGGTTGTCAGCTTCTCACCGGACCTAGCTCGTCTCACGATAATCTTGTGATCGGCTACCTTGTCATAGTCAAATGCATGAAGTGGTTGCCCTATCTCAAACATCACAAAATTCGTGATATCAACTATGTTGTTAATTGGCCGCTCGCCAATTGCAAGAAGACGATCTTTAAGCCATTTTGGGGACTCTCCGATCGTAACTCCTTCAATAACAGAAAGCGTGTAACGAAGGCACAGATCAGGATCTTCAATCTCAACGGATGCCAGTGTGTCAATATCAGGCCCTAGCGCGTCAAAATCCACTTCAGGTTGCTTTAACGGGTTTCCCGTAATCGCCGCAACGTCTCTAGCAACTCCAAGAACACCTAAACAATCTGGTCGATTAGGGGTCAGTTCAATGTCTAAAACCGACTCGCCCAGAACCTCTCCTATCGGGGTGCCGACCTCAGCATGATCATCGAGCACGAGAATCCCTTCATGGTCATCACCAATTCCAAGTTCTCGAACCGAGCAAACCATTCCATCTGACACGACACCGCGTATTTTCGAACGCTTGAGTTTTTTTGTCTTGCCTGGTTCGCTAGAGTACGCATCCTGAAGTATTGCACCTATGGACGCATATGCTATCTTCTGACCCTCAGCGACATTTGGGGCGCCACATACAACCTCTGCCTCACCATTCCCGTGATCAACCGTGACAAGGCGCAAACGATCCGCATCCGGATGCTGTCTGACATTTATCACCAAACCCACTACAACATTTTCTATCCAACCCGTTCGATCGATAGATCCAACCTCATTACCGGCCATCGTCAAACGATGGGCCAGATCATCAAGCCCGATGTCAATATCTACGTACTCACTAAGCCAAGAAACAGGAACCTTCATACATTTATCTCAATTGCGAGCATTACATGTGGAAATAGAAATTACGAACCAATTCAAGTTCTTTCAAATATCGCTAAAACTGAGTTAAGAATCTCAGATCGTTAGAGAAAAAATGTCGAATGTCGGTTATTTCATTACGTAACATTGAAATCCTCTCTGGTCCCATACCAAACGCAAACCCTGTGTATTTATTTGAGTCGTAACCAGAATTTTCTAGAACACGCGGATGAACCATCCCAGCACCAAGAATCTCTATCCATCTCCCATTCCAATCAATAGACATATCCACCCCGGGCTCAACAAATGGGAAGAAATCACAGCGAAAGCGCACTTTGCGTGACTGCCCAAATATACGTCTTGCGAACTCGTAAAGCGTCCCTTTTAAATCTGCGAATGTAATCCCTTCATCGACCGCCAAACCTTCAACTTGATTAAAGTGCCATTCATGAGTCGAGTCAGTGGATTCATATCGGTAGCACTTACCCGGAACCACTACACGAATAGGCGGGTCATTACTTTCCATGACCCTTGCCTGCATAGGAGAAGTATGCGTGCGTAGGAGTACATCGTCATGCTTTTCCGAATCAACCCATATCGTGTCCCACTGATCACGAGCCGGATGACCTGCGGGTATGTTGAGCATGTCAAAGTTGTACTTCTCGAGCTCAACCTCAGGGCCCTCTACCGTTTGGAACCCCATTTCGTTAAACGCCTGAGTGATTTCCCTAATCATCTGCGTAGAAGGATGGAGCCCTCCAAGAGCAGGTTTACGTCCTGGAAGGGTGACATCTAATGAGCCAACAGGTAAATCGGATGACTTCGCTTGTATTTCGCGTTCTTCATAAAGTGAGTCCAGATCAGCACGAAGAAGGTTGGCTGCGGCACCCACTATTTTCCGTTCTTCAATCTCCAGAGAACCTAATCCCCTCAACAGCGCGGTCAATCGACCTTTTCGCCCAAGAAAATCAACCCTCCATGATTCAAGTTTTTCGCTTGAATCGGCTGAATTTAGAGCTGAAACGGCAGCCTCCCTCAATTGGTCTACTGCTTCACTGGGTTGAGCTTCTGACACGAAAATTTACCTACCCTAAATAATTCTTACTGAGCATGAACGAACGCCTATCAAAAGTACGGTGCACGGCGATGTTAGACACAAAATTATATTAGATCAGCGAGGTACAAATCACTGTTATCTCAATCTCAAACACAGTTGGGAAACAAGTTCTCCAGAAAAAACGCTATGAATTTGTCCAATTTTCTTTCCAATTTTTACAAACTGAAAAATTTAATGATTCCATCTATATAGCAGAGATATTATTACGATTTTCGTAGTATTTCACGTATTATGAATCATTAATCCAACGTTACTAAGCGTACGCATGAACCCCTTGACGGCCAACGTCTCTCAACTTTAACCGTCAAACTAGCGACAAGTTCAAAAAGATGTAGTAGGGTCGATCGACAATATGAGATCGGCCGCAGTAACACACGAGGTGTTCGAGAAGCCGAAAAACAACAATCATCCACGAGTAACGGGGGGATCCCATGGAAGCCTATTGTATGAAGTGTAAGACCAAGCGTGATATGCAAAATCCACAGCAAATCACAATGAAAAACGGTCGCCCCGCATCACAAGGCAGCTGCCCTGTATGTAGCACCAAAATGTTTAAGATCGGTAAAGCTTCATAAGCCTCGGCTATTGAATGAATCGACCCGTGCTTTTTCGCACGGGTCTTTTTTTATCAAAATATTCTCTAGCGACAGTTTAATTCCCTTTAACTGGTAGTAATCTTCGTTTGCATTCTATGTTGGACAATCAATGCAATAACGGACATGCGAAAGGAGGTACCCAATGCAAACTACAAGGTTTGGCAATACTGGATTTAACACCAGCAGACTAGGTATTGGGCTGGCCGAAGTTGGTTACGAACTCTCACTCAAGGACCAGAAACAGGCATCAGAAGTTATACACTCCGCTCTAGACCAGGGGATTAATTTCCTTGATACAGCTGCCTGCTACGACTTATCTGAAGAATTGATCGGGAATGGAGTAGCAAACCGTAGAAGCGAGTTTTTCCTTGCTACAAAGGCGGGGCACATCACTGGTAAATCTAAAGGGGATGAATGGACCTACGCTACGGTCATCGAGTCAATTGACAGAAGCCTAATGCGCCTTAAGACTGACCATGTAGACCTTGTACAGCTCCATTCATGCGAGATCGATATTCTTGAACAAGGAGAGGTCATTAAAGCACTTGAAGAAGCTCGCGATGCTGGCAAAACACGGTTCATCGGATACTCGGGTGACAATGAGGCCGCCCACTGGGCAGTTGAATCCGGAATATTCGCAACTCTCCAGACCAGCTACAACCTAGTAGAACAACGTGCCCGAACTTCAGGACTGCTTGAAAAAGCGACCGCCGCTGGTATGGGTACCATAATAAAACGTCCTATAGCGGGCGGTAGTTGGGCTAAGTCCCGTAACGACCAATCCAAACCAAGTGTTCGCGGATACGATGAACCATACTTGGAGCGTGCGAATGCCATGCGAGCACTCGGCGACATTCAGAACGAACCAGAAGACGGAATACTCACATCGCTCGGATATACATTGGCAGACTCTAATGTAAACGTAGCCATCGTTGGTACAAAGAGTCCATCGCATATGGAAGCGAATATAAAACAGGTCGAAAATGATCTACCAATACCCTCCAATGTAGTGAAAGAGCTAAACAGAAGATTTGAGAAACTTGACACCGACTGGGAGCAGCGCACGTAACCGGCAAGCATGAAGAAAGAACATCCAATCGAATGAGAATAGAACGTATAGAGGTTCGATTCGTCGAAGCAGAACTGGACAAGCCGTTCGGCTGGTCACAGAGATGGACAGATGTCCGCAGTGTGATCGTGTTAAAAGTCACCACGAATGACGGGGTCGTCGGTTGGGGTGAAACGTATGGTTCACAAGACTCCGTCGCTGGCATAGCCACAGTTGCACAAATCGCTATTGGCGAAGACCCTGCTCACATAGGCAAAATCTGGCACAAGCTACACAGAGCGGTATATCAGAGCCACGTCTTTGCTAAAGGCGGTGCGAACGCTATCAGTGCACTAGATACCGCACTTTATGACATAGCCGGCAAGAGTTCAGGTAAATCTGCAGCCGAGCTCTTGGGCGGGAGAATACACGATTCAATACCGGTTTACGCTACGGGACTTTACTACGTAGATAACTATGCCCTCGCACCGCTTCTTGAGGAAGCATCCGATTACGTTGAACAGGGATTCTCGGGAATGAAGATGAAAGTAGGCGCAATGTCACTGACTGAAGACGCCAAGCGCATCAAGAAGACCCGCGAGGCGATCGGCGAAGATGTAAGGCTCATGTTCGACGCAAACGAGTCCTACGATCCCTCTACGGCACTAACATTCGCCAATATGGTCGCGGACCATGACCTGACATGGTTCGAGGAACCATGCGCATCGCGAGACGACCAGGCAAACAAGATCGTTCAAGAAAGATCACCTATCCCTACATCCGGCGGTGAAAGCCTCTCGACACGGTGGGAGTTTGCGTCAAGGCTAGCAAACCGAACTTTCGATATCATCCAACCCGACATATGCGGTGTTGGTGGTCCTTCGGAAATGCACAGAGTCGGTCTTATGTCACAAGCTTTTGGGGTGAAATTTAACCCGCACTTCTGGGGTACTGGAATAAGTTTCGCAGCAGCTTTACACTCGCTGGCTGTCCAACCAATAGGCCAAATCGGACAGACCAATATCCCCTATCAAAACGAATCCGTTCTGGAGTTCGACCAAACACCGCACCCAATAAGAGAAAACCTTACTGAACCATTCTTCACACAATCAGATAGCAGGGTCACCGTTCCAAGTACTCCGGGACTCGGTATCGAGGTTGATGAATCAGTTCTCGAACATTTCACACAGGGCGAAGTCGCGGTAACTGAAAAACCATCTGCTGGCCAACGGGTCTTCTAGATAACTTCACCATCAGAAAAAATACGAGGCAACCATGAAGATCACAGACCTTAGCGTGACACTGTTCAAGTGGGAAGGCATACCCACGATTAACTACAGTCCGCTGTCAGGCAAAATAGGTGGAGAGTCTGATCTTGGACTTGTGACAATAACTACCGACGAGGGAGTTGAAGGCCATGCTTTCCTTGGCAGCTCAAGTCAGCCGGCAAGCCTTGACGCCACCTCACTCATTAAATTCGTTAAGCCGGTCCTTATGGGTCAAAATCCCTTGAACCGGGAACTTCTCTGGCAAAACATGAACATGGTTATCAGAAAGTCGGGCATACGCGTCATAGGCGCATGCGACGTAGCCCTGTGGGACATCGGTGGAAAGATTGCCGATATGCCAATACACGAGATGCTTGGATCTTACAGGTCAGAGATACGAGCATATGCATCATCAACGGTGCATCAAGATCCAGAGACTTACGCTAATGAAGCCGCGAGCATGAGGTCCGATGGATGGACCGCGTACAAAATACATCCGCCAACCAATCCAGCCCTTGATATCGAATGCTGCCGACAGATCAGAGAAGCAGTAGGCGATGAACACACACTCATGCTCGACTCAACCTGGGCGTATGACTATCCTTCAGCTTTACGGGTAGGCAGAGCGATACAGGAAATGAACTACTACTGGTACGAAGATCCGCTTGCCGACGATGATATTTATAACTACACAAAGCTCCGCCAGCAGCTCCACATCCCGCTTATGGCAACTGAATATTCGCCGGGCGGCTTCACAGCCTATGCACCCTGGTTAACTGCACAGGCAACGGACTACCTTAGAGGGGATGTTGCTGTAAAAGGTGGGATTACAGCCCTGATGAAAACTGCGCATCTGGCAGAGGCATTTCATATGAATTATGAAGTTCACCATGGTGGCAACTCGTTGAACAACGTCGCAAATATGCACGCTATTATGGCAATGAAAAATTGCGAGTTTTTCGAGGTGTTACTCCCGTCTGGCGCTCAAAAGTACGGGCTCGCCGAAGAGATAGACATCGACTCCAACGGCAATGTCCACGCATTCACCGGCCCCGGACTTGGTGCAGAGATCGACTTCGAACTTATAGAGCATCATAAAATTGGAGTTATCAGCTAAAAATATCGATGACCTTCTACCAGTAAATCAATCATCACCTGAGACCAAAGAATCTTGGAATCCGGTCAAGCGATACTTCACATTAAACCATGGAACAAAAATTGACAGAAAACGAAACGATAAATGTACCTGCAGCGGACCCTGCGAAGGCAAAAAGCTACGAACGAGTGAAGCTGGTTATGTCTCTGGTATCGATGGCGCTTAATTTCGTTATTCCAATACTGTTCCTGCTCCTCGGCGGATCTGAAGCTATAAGAAACCTTGCTGAGGGCTGGACAGGTTCAGCAGCACTAATTGTGGTGATCTACCTGTTGGTCTCGGGCGCAGGCTTGCAGGCGATTGAATTTCCTTTCGAAATTTTTTCAGGATTCATAGTCGAAAAAAAATATGGCCTGAGTAAGGTTTCGATCCGCGGCTGGCTATGGGACTGGCTTAAAGGAACAATGATTCAAACGGTATTAGCCGTCGCATTGATTTCTGGAATCTACTGGCTTTTGCGTTCCCAACCTGAAATGTGGTGGGTATGGGCAGCGATCGGTGCGATAGTTCTGATGATAATCATGATGGCGCTTGTTCCTATAGTGCTAATGCCACTTTTTTACAGGTTCGAACCAATCCCTGAAGGCGAACTTAAGGACAGACTATTTGCCCTCGCCGACCGAATAGGCACCAATGTAAAAGGTGTCTATGTGTGGCATCTGGGGGATAAGTCATCAAAGGCCAACGCAGCCGTGACAGGCTGGGGTAGGACCAGAAGAATCATCATTTCCGACACCCTGATCGAATCAAATACAGTGGAAGAAATTGAAGTGGTTATGGCACACGAACTGGGGCACCATGTCCGAGGAGACGTGTGGAAAATGTTGGTTGTACAGGCCGCTCTGGTATTCATAAGCTTTTTCGTAATCGACCTGGCCCTGGTAGCGTGGATAGATGCTCTCGGACTAAGAGGAATTGCCGATATCGCAGGTCTGCCCCTCGTACTCATAGTCGGTGCGTGCGTCTCACTTGTCGCTCTTCCGATTGCAAACTGGCTATCACGTAAAGCCGAGACCTCAGCTGATATGTACGCATTAAATCTGACGGGTATGAAAGATGATTTCATATCGGCTATGACCAAGCTCGGCGATCAAAACCTCTCACAAAAACAACCCAACGCAGTCGTCGAGTTCATATTTCACTCTCATCCATCGATCCAACACAGAATCGACAACGCTAACGCGTGGTCCACAACAGATGCTAAGAAATTAGAGAAAAGCCAGTGACTGAATTCAGACCGGTGACCAAAATTTCTATAGAAGGGGATAAGTTTCTGGTCAATGGCACACCGACCCACGAAGGAGCCACCTTCCGAGGGGTTGCAATAGAAGGCCTGATGATGAACAGCCGCATGGCTAACGCGGTGTTCGACGACGATAACGAGTTCACTCGACACCTCTGGGCTTATCCGGACAATGAAAAGTGGGATGCCGACCGCAACACGAACGAATTGATCGAAATGCTTCCGACTTACAAATCGAAAGGGCTATCTTGCATCGACGTGAATCTCCAGGGTGCTTCACCACTTGGCTACTACAAGTCCAGCCCAGAAGGTCTATCTGACCTGATGACCCGAATCCAAACCAAATTCCCAGATGCAACTGAACCTGAAATATGGGCGGGGCTTCCTAGTACACGCTCGCAACCATGGGACTCTGGAGCTTTCACAGAAAATGGGGACCTGAAACCTGCCTTTATGAAGCGAGTAGCGAAGGTTATCGAGGCGGCCGATGAAATTGGAATGATCGTGTGCCTCGGACTCTTTTACTTTGGCCAGGATGAACGTATCAGTGATGAGGAATCTGTAAAAACAGCCGTCGAAAAAGCAAGCAACTGGGTTCTTGCCAAGGGATACACAAACGTACTTCTAGAGATCAATAATGAGTGCGATGTACCGCTATACGAACATGAAATCCTATGTCCAGACAGGATTCATGAACTGATAAATCTTGCGAAATCTATATCCAAAGATGGAGCCCGACTCCTAGTCAGCACCAGCTTCACAAGACGAATGGTTCCGACAGAAAAAGTGATCGAATCATCTGACTTCATACTGCTGCATGGGAATGGGATGCACGATCCGGTGGAAATCACCAACAGAGTCCAAGAGACCCGCAATGCAAATTCCTACAAAGGTCAGCCTATCTTTTTCAACGAAGATGATCATTTCGAATTTGAAAATGAGACAAACAACTTTGTCGCTGCCCTCGAACAAAGAGCCGGATGGGGATTTTTCGATCCTGGACCTGGAGCGGGTGGAACGGCTGCTTATGGAAATTACGTCGACGGATATCAGAATCCGCCCATCAACTGGACTATCAACACGTCTCGGAAAGAAAGTTTCTTCTGGATCCTTTCGAAACTGACCGGCAGGTAATCCACAGGAAAGTAAAGGAATCCCAAACAATGGCACCATCTCAAAATATCTCTCTCGAAGGAAAGGTTGCGTTTATAAGTGGAGCGTCAAAAGGAATAGGTGTGGCAATATCCGAGGCCTTCTCCAATGCGGGTGCTGACCTCGCACTAACAGCCCGTAACGCTGAAGAATTAGAACAAACCGCAAAATCAGCACGAAAATCTGGATCAAAAGTCTGGACACAAACAGCCGAAATGGCAGATGCAAAAGAAGTTAAATCTCTCGCCGAAGATACGCTAAAACATTTCGGTCGAATAGACATACTGGTCAATAACGCAGGCGTAACCATACCTCAACCAATCCTCGAGGCGGAAATAAAAAATTTCCACACCATCATCAACGTAAATGTCCTGGCTCCCCTGCTTCTAACTCAGGCGTTTGCCCCGGGAATGATCGAACAGGGGCACGGAAAAATTATCAACATTTCTTCTCGAGCAGCTATTCGGGCATTTCCAACCGGAGGGATCTACAGCGCCTCCAAGAGCGCCTTACAGCTTCTCACCCAGACCATGGCAGTAGAATTCGGACCGCACAATGTTCAAGCAAACTGCATCGCCCCTACGGTAACAATGACCCCTATGGGCGAGAGTGCCTGGCCTCCCAGCCCTCGAAGAGATGTGAAACTTAGCCGTATTCCGACAGGACGATTTGCAGAAGCTGAAGAAGTGGCCTCCGCCGCTCTGTTCCTAGCATCGTCTCAATCCGACTTCATCAGCGGCGTTGAGTTACCAATCGACGGCGGTGAGGGAGCCGGGTAAACCAGCGCGACACGAACCGAAAAAACTGTTCGGACCATCACAAGATGCCGGGTCGTAAGGTCGATCTTTATCTACCGATATCGATGCGCATAAACTTTTCGGCGAGTTCGACTCCGTGTTCTTTGCCGGCTTCACCTAAGCGTTTACGAGATCTCGCGTCGCGTTCATCGCTGCGCTCTCCAACCTGACTAACGTGGGAATGAAGAGCGTTTTGACGAGTCTCAAAAAAATCCGTCACATCGACATAGTGGTTGGGCTTCTCGGGTCTAAATAACCAGACCTCCTGAACCTTGTGCGGCTCGATACCTGCAGCAAGATGCTCAGGATAGGCTCCATGATCACGGGCATAGGGAAACACCGCGTCCAAAGCCACGCGTCCCGTCATCGAATGGTCCCTATGCCGTATGTAGTTCCTGTAGGGATCTATCGTTAAGAGCAGTCGTGGTTTGTGTATGCGAATTTGGCGGACAAGCTTCTCGCGGAACTCATCGTTATCTTCAAGCCCCTGATCCTTGAGCCTTAAAAACTCAACACCAGCAAGGCCATACGCCTTCGCCGCATTAAGGGTCTCCAGTTCTCGGGTCGCTGCTAAGTCTTCCGGTTTTATCGATCGGTCGCTGGTGCCCTTATCGCCGTTTGTACAGACTACCAACACCACTTTTTTACCTTCAGCGCACCATTTAGCGATAGTGCCACCAGCAGCAGATTCTGAATCATCTGGATGCGGCGTCACCACGAGTATTGAGTCGGGTTCGTTTTCTGACATTTGCTTCCTGGTCGTATCTTTGGACGTCGTCACGTTCAAAGTGCTGAGGCATTCTCTATTTCGATTGTGTGAAGTTCACCTGCCGGACTAAATCCCAGCACTCGTCCATAAAAGTAAAGTTCCCCTTCAAGCGATGCGATTATGTTCTTGGATTGACGGAATCCATGTTGTTCCCCTTCAAACATCATGAGTGAGAAAGGGATGCCTTTATCCCGCAAGGCTCCAGCCATGATCTCCGCCTGCGAAGGAGGTACGATCTTGTCCTCAAGACCTTGAAGTATCAACATTGGACATGCCAATCGATCCGCGAAATTTATTGCCGACCGATCATAATAAAGCTGCTTTGCCTCGGGGTAGGGACCTATGAGACTGTCGAGGTAACGGGACTCGTATTTATGCGTGTCACCTACAAATACGCTGAGATCGGCGATGCCATAATATGTTGCGCCCGCTGCGAATCTGTCATGAAAGGTCAGGGCGTTTATGGTGGTATATCCACCTGCTGAGCTGCCCTTAATCGCCACACGATCAGTATCTACAAGGCCTTGACCTACAAGATAGTCTGCCGCTGCAATACAGTCGTCTGTGTCATAGACCCCCCAGTTACCTTTCAATGCATCACGATATGCTTTACCGTGACCCACCGAACCGCGGTAATTCACATCGACAACCGCAAACCCCCTGCTGGTCCAAAACTGTGTAGATAGACTCAGGGAAGCACTGGTAGCACTGGTAGGCCCGCCATGGCTGATAACGAGAAGCGGCGGTT
>VFGZ01000022.1 GCA_009392215.1 SAR202 cluster bacterium
TGATATGCACCTTCGCATTTTATGAGTTTCTGTTTGCCGGTGAATGCTCTTGCAGCCCGGATTGCGTTGAGGGTCGCTTCTGTACCGGTGTTAACAAATCGGACCTTATCAAGAGAAGGGACACGTTCACACATCAGTTCTGCCCATCGGACAACGGATGGACTTGGAGCTGGAAATGACAGCCCCTTATCAATCTGTGAAGCCAGGGCTGATGTTACCTCTGGCGGTCGGTGTCCCAAGATTAACGTCGTCATATTATTTACGAAGTCTGTTCTCTTGTTACCGTCTGCATCGGTCAGTGTCGTTCCCTCTCCACTTGTTATGTAGACCGGAAAGGGATCCCAGTAAATTGAATTACGGGTATCTCCGCCAGGCATAAATTTACTGGCTTTCTTGTGTAAGTCTTCGGAAATTGGGTTTGCTGTTGAATATGATGCAATTTCTCGTTCAAGTGGGGATGTCATTTCAGAATTTACAACCTGATCTACTGGGGTGGATTTTTTCCACAGTCATTTTAGATGTTTGTTAATACCTAGTTGATAAGAGCGTTTAATAAAGTCGGTAGCGCGCTGCCCGCTTTTGAACGCAAAGATATCTTACTGAGTGCAGTTAATTTTGTTTTATTCGGGTTAATTTCGACGATTGTGGCACCGGCGGACTCTGCAATCCAAACCAAACCGCTTGCTGGTCGCACTGTTCCTGATGTACCAATCGTAATGACGCAGTCTGCTTTATTGATTTCGGCTCTAGCTGCGGTCATTACGTCATCAGGGATTGGTTCTCCGAACATTACAGTGTCGAATTTCACTAAGCCATCGCACTTTTCACACGGTTTAGGGGCATACAAAGGGACGAAGCTGCCCAGTGATATACGTTCATTACATTCGATGCATCTCAATTTTGTTCGATTGCCATGAATTTCGATCAGGTTCTTCAGCCCGGCTTTCTCGTCCAGCCCGTCGATATTTTGGGTAATGACCGATTGTATGGCGCCCCTTTTTTCCATTTCAGCCAGGGCATAGTGGCCGGCATGTGGCTTAGCTCCTTCTAGAGCATCACGCAATTCCAGAATGTGGGCATCAGCCTCTTTATTGGCCCGACGGTTCCACCAACCGATTGGATCTTTTTTGAAATCAGCATACCCATCCATTCGAGGTGTGCCGTACTTTGTCCATAGTCCGCCCACTCCTCTGAATGGCGGAATTCCGCTTTCTACCGACATTCCGGCCCCGGTCATCGCAACCACATATGTGGATTCGTCCATCAAGCAGGCGATCTCTTGGACCGTTTTTTGTAGATAGCTTGTTTTGACCTTTTCCATAGAAGGTTTAGGGGTTGGCATTTGCAATTGAATCTTGTGTAACGCGTCCATTCATAACCGTGTAGATATCGGCTTTTTCAAGGAAGTTATCAGGGAGTATTGCCCGCTCAGTTGCGGTCAATAGCACCTGCTCGTGTTTTGTAGCTGCCTCGAGCACCAGCTTTCGGCGTTCTATATCAAGTTCCGAGAGGATATCGTCCAGTGCAAGAACCGGAGTTCGCCCAGTGGACTGTGTAACGAATACTGCTTCAGCAATTTTAAGAGCGAGTGCGATCGTTCGACATTGCCCGCGAGACGCGAAATTATCTGCTCGGTTGCCATTAAGTCGGATTTCTAAGTCATCTCTGTGTGGCCCGATTACTGTAATGCCTTGTGCTATTTCTCGTCGTTGTAGGGTTGGCAGGGCATTTGTTATTTCTTTCTCAATCATCTCCGCATTCATACTACTGATGTTGACTGTGTCTTTAGAGGACGCCGTGATGCGAGGCTGGTATTCGAGCTCAAGCTTGTCACCGTCTGTCAAATCCTGATGTGCAGGGACGGCATGTTCATTTAATCCGTCCACCGATCTTCGACGGGAATCGGTGATTAATGCTCCTTCATACGCTAGGCGTTCATTCCAGAATGCGAGTTCATTTTCTTGTGAAAGGCCATCTCTTATTTGGCGAAGCAACTGATTCCGTTGGTTAACCACTTGTCTGTACCGTTGCAGGGATTTTAGGTAGACAGAATTCGATTGAGAAATAAGGATGTCGAGGTATCTGCGGCGTTGACCTGGTGATCCATAGATGATTTCTAAATCTTCTGCTTCAAAAAAGACTATGTTGAGGTTTCCTACAAAATCTATGGACGAGCGTTTGATTCCATTTACTCGAAGACCTTTGCGAAACGCATGGGTTGCATTTTTTGAACTTTCAGTGGCAGTTATGTCAAAATCTATTTGCGCCTGAACTGTGCTGTCTGCACTTCGACCTACTCCCAAGATCTGGATGTGTCCACCGGTTTCTGCTAGTGACCAGTTGACGAGATCGCGTTCATTTGAAGAACGGGGCGATTTGGCTATCGCTAACATGTATGCAGCTTCGAGGAGATTACTTTTCCCATGTCCGTTTTGCCCCTCGAATAGAGTGAGCCCAGGGCGCAATTCAAGTTCGGTATTTGTGTGGTTTCTAAAACCGGCAAGGGAAAGCCTCGATAAATAGATGAGAATGTCCTTTGTAAAAATAGCCTAGTTTCCAGTGCGGCCAATTATCAGTTATTTATATTTGATGAGAGGGGAATTTTAGCATCGTAACCAGATGGGAACATTACAGATCTATGCTCATAGTATTGGCTGAATTAGATATGAATTTTCCAAAGATACTATTTGCTTATCATTAGATTTCCATTAGTTTGAAGCATCGGCTGAAACTAATAAATCATTAAACAGCGTAATTCGTTTGTTTGGCATTAAAATCGGTTTAGTAACTATTACTAATAACAGGATTGGGCATATTGGACTTAAAGTCATTCATTAGGGACGTTCCGGATTATCCATCCGACGGCATTTTATTTCGTGACCTGACTCCCTTGATGGCCAGTGTCGATGCGATGCGTCATGTTACAGAAACACTGGCTGATCACTTGAGCGAAAAGGGAACCGAGGCCATTGCGGCAATCGATGCTCGGGGATTTATATTCGGTGCACCGGTTGCATCACAGCTTGGTGTGCCTTTTGTACCTCTTCGTAAATCTGGAAAACTGCCGCCTCCAGTTGTTGGTGTTGACTACGCTTTAGAGTACGGAACAGCCAGGCTTGAAGTTGCCGAATCTGCGTTTTTTAGCCATCAGAGGGTTGCGATTATTGATGATCTGCTTGCAACCGGAGGCACCGCTGGCGCAGGAGCAGAACTGATTTTGTCTCTCGGGGCAGAGGTGATCACTTTTGCTTTTTTGGTTGAGTTGGGATTTTTGAATGGGCGACAACGCTTGCCGGACGGGATCGATGTTTTCAGCATGGTTCAGTATTAGTTTTGGCATTTATTGACCGGGCCGCTGTCACATTCGATTTGTGGAAGACCCTGATTTTTGAGTATGGCAACAAGTCAAACTCGTCCAAGCGAGCAGAGTTGAGGACCGAGTACTCGCTTGATGCTCTCAGAGATTTCGGGGAGCCGGTCGATCAGGATAGATTTCATAAAAATTTTGTCGATATGGCTGAAGAAATTACCGTCGGGCATGATAGTGGGACTGACGCGCATTTTCATAAGTGGGTTGAGCTTGGATTATCTCGTATTGATCCCGATTTGCCCTACCGTATCGGCGGTTCTGGTATTACTCATGTAGGGGATGCAATCGATAAAGCATTTTTAGACTGCCCGCCGCTGCTTCTTGAGGGTTCTTTGGAGATTTTAAATCAAGTGCATAGTCGCGGTCTTCTGATTGGGCTTATTACCAACACTGGTATGACTAGTAGCAGTGCATTTACTGCATGGTTTGCCGAACTGGGGTTGCTTCCCATATTTGATCACATGGTGTTTTCAAATGACTTAGCAATTGCTAAACCGAATCATTTAATTTTTGATCTAACTCTTGAGGCACTGGGAGTTATACCGCAGAGGGTTATACACGTCGGTGACAATATTCATACAGATGTCGCAGGTGCTGCCGCTGTAGGCATTACGACCGTTTGGGTAAGTGGTAGTACTCAAACAGATTTACCTCTTGCCGTGAAGCCGGATTTCACATTGCAAACGATTCTTGAATTGCTGCCGATCGTCGATCGATGGCTTGGGTCACTCGACAGATAACGTCTTGGTTATTTTAACTTTCTGTTCGCAAACCGCGTTGCTGCTACAAGCAATGCGAAATTAATAGTTGTTAATGTTCCTATGAACAGGGTTGACTCAAAGAAAAATCGTTGAGGGAACATGATAATTAGGTAATCTTTACGGGGGTCAAGCATCCATAGATCGTTGGTAAAACTTAAGAAATGGAACTGAGTGAATAGCCAGCCGAAATCTATTACGGCGGTTATCCCAAAGATGGCTAAAAAAACACCCGTCCCTATCACTGACCACTTCAATGTTTTGAGGAGTAACGGTAGTAGTTCCTTCTTTAATGCAAGTACTCCGACAGCCAATAAGGCTAGGAGGCAGGCTCCTAATACACGTGAGGTTATGAAAACAGCCTGCATGAGTTTTTTGACGTCAACCATGTGGAGCACCTCTCTTTCGTTGTAGAGAGAAACTTTGGCTCCGTCATAATCTACTCGCAGGTCTAGTAGCTCGGCGTCATTATTAAAGTATTGTTTTATCTGTGCTGCTCCACTGTTGAGCTGCTCTTTATCGAGACCTGTTCTATTGTGTATGTCATTACGCCACCAGTTATATTCGTACAGCCATTCGCTGTTGGTGATGTAGCTGGTATTAAAGAGAATTAAAAACACCGGAAGCAGCAATGCGAACACCCAGGCTCCGATTATGGGTGAATTCCGTCTTAGATAGTTACTTTTCGAAAATGACGGTCTGCGGTGATTTTGCTTGTTGGATTGGTGCATATTAGAAGGTGTGGCAGCTAGGATACGGGTCTTATTACCCATATTGGTTCAATTCATGGGTTTGATTATTGTCTAGAAGGTATGGAGAGTCTTTTGATTTTACAGAGCAGTCAGGCTCAATCGGCTGGAGAAGCGTTTGCAGAACTTGTCGCTACGGTAGAGATACTGAGAAATCCAGGGGGTTGCCCTTGGGACGCGGAGCAGACCCATGCTTCGCTGAGGCCTAATTTACTCGAAGAGACGTATGAAACGCTTGATGCCATCGACTCTGGAGATCCTGCCAGCTTGGCCGAAGAGCTAGGTGACATACTCACTCAAATTGTATTCCACGCTGATATAGCAAAGTGTGGAGATAGTTTTGACGCTGCTTCAATTTGTAATGCCGTCCGCGAAAAGCTGATCAGGAGACATCCCCATGTTTTTGGAGATGAGGATGCGATTAATGAAGCCGATACGGTTGTAGATCGTTGGGAGGAAATCAAAAGGGTCGAGTCTGGTGGTAAACGCTCTATTGTTGCTTCCTTGCCTTCTGAGATGCCTGCACTTGCATACTCAGCGTCGATTCAAAGACGTGTGATGCGGGTTGGTTTGCCCTGGCCTGAAAAGCAAGCTATGCCCCTGGCATTCGCCGAGGTAAATGGCGAGTCATCAGCAGAAACAGAGGAGCGTGCAGGTAAGTATTTGATGGGTGTTGCCAGACAAGTGCAAGCAGCGGGAATTGACCCGGAGGTGGCATTACGCAGGGCGACGGTGAACCTTCGTGATCATGTGTTGCGAGCGGAGGAGATTGCAGGAGAAAAATCGCTGGTCGACTTGAAGGATCATGAAAAGTCTTTAATTTGGGAGCGAGCGGAGTCGGAAGTTGGAGATTCTGAGAATTGATGAGGGCTTTTGCTATTTTCTAACTGTAATTGTTCCGGGATTGCCTTTGGTGACCTTGCCTATAACACTACTGTAAAGTGTTTGATTATTAACTAATTTATTAACAAGATCTTCAGATCGCTCTTCGGAAACTGATATCAATAACCCTCCGGATGTCTGAGCGTCAGCGAGAATTATCAGATTCAAATCCGATAGCCCATCTTCGATAGTCACGTTTTTTCTTATTGTTTCGATGTTGCGAGTTGTGCCGCCTGAAATATTTCCTGATTGGGCCAGTTCGACAACGTCGGGAAGGATGGGTATCTTGGACCAGTTCAGGTTGGCTGATAATCCGCTGGATTTCATCATTTGTGAAAGGTGACCGAGAAGGCCGAATCCTGTGATATCTGTCGCTGAATTAACGCCCACTTTCACCATGGCATCCGAGGCACCTTTATTCAATGTTGCCATAGATTTAACGGCATGTTTTACGGATTCATGTTTTGCGTTTCCAGCCTTGGCGGCGGTGGTGATAATTCCAGATCCAATTGCTTTTGTGATGACCAAGACATCCCCTGGCTGAGCATTTGCATTAGTTATCTGTTTGCCGGGCGTAACGACACCGGTAACTGCAAGGCCGTACTTAGGTTCGTTGTCGTCAATGGTGTGGCCACCAATGATTAAAATGCCTGCCTCTTCTGCTTTTTTCTGCCCGCCTTCAAGAATCTTGGCTATAACATCGTGACCCAGATCTCTTGGAAATGCAGCAATATTTAACGCCGTTAGAGGAGTTCCTCCTACCGCGTAAACGTCACTGAGGGCGTTAGCTGCGGCGATCTGACCATAGTCGAATGGGTCGTCGACTATGGGTGCAAAGAAATCAGTTGTGAGTACAAGAGCGACGCGTTCATCTATCCGGTATATGGCAGCGTCATCTCCGGTTTCGTGTCCCACCAGCACATTTTTGTCGATGATAGCGGGTGTCGGCAGCTTACCCAGAACCTGGGCGAGTTCGCTCTGGCTGAGCTTACCAGCTCAACCTGCGCAAGCAGCCAATTCAGTTAGTCGTATAGATTTCTCGTTCATGGTCGTTGAATCGTGCCATATTCCAGATATTAAAGACATCTAGAAATTGCATAATTTAGAGAGTCCTCCAATTACTTTTAAGATTAATTCAGAGATAAGTTTTGATCACCGCTTGGATGATTCACATTGACGTGCCTGTTAATGCATCCGACAATCAAGGTTTATAGTTTGAGTTTAACCTCGCTGTGCTCGGTTCATTAAAACGTCATTTTGCTAAATCCTATGTCTAACATTCCAGAATCTGAATTACTGCCAATAACTGCTGACCTTAGTGCGAAAAACCGACTTTCAATTGGTGGATGTGACGTACGTGATCTTGTTCAAAGGTATGGAAGTCCGCTTTACATTTATGATGAGGCTACGTTGCGAGGGATGTGTCGCGATTTTGTCGACAGTTTCACCAATTTGTACCCGCGAACTCAGATCGAATACTCATCTAAAGCGTTTGCCAATCCATCTATCTCGAAGATCATAGATGAAGAAGGTCTCCATATGGATGTGGTGACTGGAGGTGAACTTGCAGTGGCTATAGCCGCTGATTTCCCTCCTGAGCGACTTAACTTTCATGGCAACAACAAAGGCCGAGAAGAACTTACTGAGGCGGTAAAGTACGGTATCGGCAACATTACCGTTGATTCTTTTGCCGAAATCGACCTGCTTAGTGAGGTGGCTCAAGAGTTGGGCGTGCGTCAGAACATTATGCTTAGACTTTCTCCCAGCATTGATCCGCACACACATCTTTTGACAACTACTGGGATCTTGGATTCTAAGTTTGGTTTTTCCATAGAAACTGGAGATGCAGAAATAGCAATTGAAAAAGCAATTGCACAACCATCATTAAATACTGAAGGTCTTCATTTCCATCTGGGCTCACCCATTTTTGAGCTTGAGCCTTATTCCGAAGCGATTGATTATGTTTTGGAGTTTGCTTCTAGAATGCGCAAGAAATTTGGACTTGAATTGAAAAAATTCAGTCCTGGCGGCGGTTTTGCAGTTGGATATGTGACTAACATTCTGCCTCCTGGGATGGGCGAATATGCCAGCGAGATCGTAACGGCTATTCGCAGTGCCTGTGATAGATATGGCCTTGATGAACCGGAGTTGATTGTTGAACCTGGACGCGCAATAGTTGGACGCTCAGGTGTTGCGGTGTATACGGTTGGCGGGATTAAAACGATTCCTGAAGTCCGCACTTATGTCAGTGTCGATGG
>VFGZ01000023.1 GCA_009392215.1 SAR202 cluster bacterium
ATGCTTTTTTACGAGCTGCACGTTCTTTCGTAGCAACCGCTGGGGTTGAGATCGAGACACGTGATATTTCACTCGCAGGAAGAATACTGGCACAGTTCCCAGATGTCTTGGGAGATCGTGCCGTTGAGGATGATCTTGCTGAGCTCGGACGATTGGTAGAGCTCCCAGAAGCCAATATCATCAAGCTTCCGAATATAAGCGCTTCGACTCCCCAGATGAAGGCTTGCATTGCCGAGCTCCAGGCGTTGGGTTACTCGATCCCTGATTACCCGGACGACCCGGGAACCGATGCAGAACGAGATGCTAAGGCTCGTTATGGGAGGGCTATGGGTAGTGCGGTTAACCCGGTTCTCCGACAGGGTAATTCAGATCGACGTGCGCCCAAGGCGGTAAAGGACTTTGCTCGAGCTAATCCATCTGCCCTGGGCGAATGGTCCCCAGACTCGAGGACCCACGTCGCGACCATGTCTGGGGGAGATTTTTTTCATAATGAGCAGTCGATAACCCTACCATCAGACACCGTGGCCAAAATCGAGCATGTAATGAAAAATGGTGATGTAAAGGTCCTAATGGAATCACTGCCGCTCTTGGGTGGGGAGATACTCGATGCTACTTTCATGAGCCGGAATGCCTTGGTGGATTTTTTCAAAGCCCAAGTGCGTGATGCAAAGGAGAGAGATCTACTTTATTCGTTGCATTTGAAAGCGACGATGATGAAGGTTTCAGACCCGATTATCTTTGGCCATGGAGTACGTACGTATTTCTCGAATTTATTTTCAAATCATGAGCCCGAGATCAACGAACTCGGCGCTGATCCAAATAATGGGCTCGGGGATGTTCTTGCGAAGCTTGCCGGCCTAATGCGCGATCCAAACGGGACCATAGTTACTGATTTGGAAAAAGACTTTGCTTCAGGCCCTGGAATTGCAATGGTTGATTCTAGAAAAGGCATTACGAATTTGCACGTCCCCAGCGATGTCATCATCGACGCCTCCATGCCGCCAATGATTCGAGATTCGGGTCGAATGTGGAATGCTGATAATGAACTACAGGATGTGAAGGCGGTGATCCCTGATTCGACGTATGCAGGGATTTATGACGTGACGATCAAGGACTGCCAGGTAAATGGCAAGTTGGATCCTGCGGTTATGGGAACCGTTCCTAACGTGGGCTTGATGGCCCAGGCAGCAGAAGAGTATGGTTCTCATAACAAGACTTTCGAAATAGAGGCAGCGGGTGTCGTTCGGATCGTTGGTAGTTCCGGCGAAATATTACTTTCGCATGAAGTTGAACAGGGTGATATCTGGCGGGCATGCCAGACAAAAGATATTCCCATCAAAGACTGGGTAAAACTTGCCGTTAGGCGATCGAGAGCTACCGGGGCTCCAGCTATTTTCTGGTTGGACAGTGAGCGGGCACATGATTCCCAGGTCATTCGAAAGGTGGAAGTTTATCTTCAAGGTGAAGATACCGACGGTTTGGATATACGGATCCTGTCACCCAAAGATGCCATGCAATTGTCCCTGGATCGTATTCGCAAGGGGCAAGACACAATATCGGTTACAGGCAACGTGCTTCGTGATTACCTGACAGACCTGTTTCCGATACTCGAGATCGGCACTAGTGCCCGCATGCTATCTATTGTTCCATTGCTTAATGGCGGTGGATTGTTCGAGACCGGTGCAGGTGGTTCTGCCCCAAAGCATGTGCAACAGTTCCAAGAAGAGGGTCATCTTCGCTGGGATTCACTTGGTGAATACATGGCATTGGCCGCATCTTTACAGCACTTGGGAGAGCAATTTGGCAGTGAGGGAGCTGCGATCCTCGGTGACGCGCTTGATGCGGCTACCGGGCAGTACTTGCAAAACGGGCGTTTACCTTCAAGAAAAGTAGGTGAATTGGATAATCGCGGGGCAACCTTTTACCTGACGATGTACTGGGCACAGGCCTTGGCTGCGCAGGAAACGAACCCAGTTATAGCCGAGCGTTTTGCATCCGTTGCGGGTCAACTCGTTGCAAACGAGCAGCGGATTATTGATGAAATGAATCACTCGCAGGGTTCTGCTCAGGATTTGGGTGGTTATTACAAGGGTGATGTTGATTTGCTTGTAGATGCGATGTGTCCAAGCAAAACATTTAATGAGATTCTCGAGAATATTTAACGCGTCTTCGACGTTGCTGGGCCTGCGATGGTCTGCGAAAATCCAATCATTACCGGCAATATGGGTTCGACTGCCGTGCGTGATGTGCAACAATGCACCTCAACAAACGCTGAAGAAATTTTCGATCTCAGATGAGTCTCAAGTACTTGGAAATGGAGACACTGCCATATGAACGCCGTTAAGGATTTATTGAAGTCCGGACAGACCGTTGTGGGGACGTCTGGTTCGATCTATGGTGACATGACCATGTTGGGCGATTCCGGATTCGATTTCTTGATGTTCGATACGCAGCATACGCCCGTGGAAATTAAGCAGTTGAATCCTGCTATCCAGAGTATGCGGGGTACGAAGGCAGCACCTATCGTAAGGGTAAGTTCGAACCGCGATGATCTTGTTTGTTTTGCTTTGGATGCTGGGGCTAGGGGTATTGTTGCGCCCATGATCAATACAAGGGAAGAAGCCCACGCCTTGGTTCGTGCCTGTAAATACGCTCCGGACGGCGATCGCAGCAACTCGGGTGTGCGTGGCGAGTGGGGAGAGATAGAGAATTACCGCGACTACCTCGACACAGTGAATGAAGAACTTCTAATCATTCCCATGATCGAGACACAAAGAGCTATAGATAACATCGAAGAAATTCTTCGTGTTCCAGGGATAGATGTGCTCTTGGTAGGTCCGTCGGATCTTTCCATTGAACTCGGGGTTCCCCTTGATTATTCCTCTGATATTTACCAGGGTGGACTGGACAAGATTGCTGCTGCTTGCGAGAAGCATGGTGTTGTTCCAGGCATGTACTTTATTCCTCCTGACATGGATCCGAATTTTTTCGTAGAAAAGGGATTCAAGTTCTTCACGATCCCTTGGGCTAAGTGGGCAACTGAAGGCATTCGAAATGGCCTTGCTGGGATCACCCGGTAATGGCTAAAAGTGATGTAGCAGGTAAAGCCCTTACTGTACTTGGCCCTGTTGATCCGACAGAACTGGGCGTGGTTATAACCCACGAGCACTTGCTGATAGATCTCGGCATAGTATTCGTTGAGCCCGATACCCAAGAAGGCCTGGACCTGGCCGACGAACCGGTTGGTATAGATAACCTAGGGTGGCTTAGGGTTAATTGGTCTTCAAGCAGGGATAACCTCGTTCAGACGGATATCTCCCTCGCAACGAGCGAAGCTGCTCGCTATAAGGCAGCAGGTGGGGGTACGTTGGTTGATGTTACAAGCATCGGTATCGATCGTAATCCCATGGCATTGTCAAAGATAAGCAGTGAGACCGGGCTTC
Source organism: SAR202 cluster bacterium (assembly GCA_009392215.1). Taxonomy (GTDB): domain Bacteria; phylum Chloroflexota; class Dehalococcoidia; order Lucifugimonadales; family Lucifugimonadaceae; genus Lucifugimonas. Next base: position 3,444 of record VFGZ01000023.1, read on the forward strand.
ATGTTGTGATGGGCGCAGGATACTACGTTGATCCTGCGCTTCCACCGGATTTTTCCGCAAAACCACTCGACACCATAACCGAGGAGATCGTGCGAGATGTCCAGATAGGTGTTGGTAATACCGGTATTCGGAGTGGCATCATCGGTGAGATTGGCTGTTCGTGGCCGTGGACTGATAACGAGAAAAAATCAGTTGCAGCTTCGGTCGCAGCACAGTCTGAGACCGGCGCTCCTTTGTTGATACACCCTGGACGAGATCAGAAGGCACCTATTGAAATCATTAAATTTATTCAAGACGAAGGTGGAGACCTAGACCGCACGGTCATGGCTCATGTGGATATCCGTATTTACGACCATGAAATTCTTCGTGAGTTAGCCGCCACCGGTGTTTATATTGAATACGACACATTCGGCCTTGAATCCCCGTTTCCACCGCACGCTCCCGATACTTACATGCCTTCCGATTACCAGCGGATCGAGCAATTGATTAGGTTGATTGATGAAGGTCATTTGGAACGGCTAGTCCTTGCACACGATAATTGCACCAAGCATCGGCTGCGGGCATTCGGGGGACATGGTTTTGATCATATTCTTACAACTATTACAGCATGGATGAAGCGCCAAGGAATGTCCCAGCATCAAATAGACACGTTGTTAATCGAAAATCCTCGCAGGATTTTGACGTTCGCTTGATCCTTTTGTTGCATCGCTAAGTGGATGTTCGATGATTCTTACATGCAATTCTTGATCGATTGCAAGGTAAATAGTTTCGCTTGTCGTTACCTGTAGGCATCTAGTGCACGCTCTGCAGCATCCCTGAGTAATTGATACTCGGTTTCCCTGGTTGGGCCGAATAACTGGATGCCGCGTTTTTTTTGTTGCGCGTATTCTGTTTTGTTGGAAGGAAACTCTGCAGGCTCGACCGCAACACCGTTAGCCAGCGCAATTTCTATAACGCTTTCCATGGCGGAAAGGACCTCTGGATGTTGCCACCCGCCATGGAATCCCATGCTCGCTGCCAGATCTCCGGGCCCGAATATCACTCCATCTACGTGTTCATTCGCAATTACTTGTTCGGCGTTTTCAACACCTTTTCGGGATTCAATTTTTAGCATCAACATGGTTGCTTGGTTTGCTTCTCGACAGTATTGCTCGGCATCGGCATTTTGGTAATCGACGTTTGCTCCCATGAATAGTGCTCGTTCGCCGATGGGTGGATACTTCATCCAGCGCACCATATCGTCGACTTGTTTTGATGTTTCCGCATGGCAAAGGTTGATTCCGAGTGCTCCTGCATCGAGGAGCCGAGACACCAGCATCCGATCGGTAGTTGGGACGGTAATTATTGGACTCAGCTCATTGTCACGGGCGCTGATTATGAAGTTTGTAAGCGTATATTCATCGTGTAGAACGTGCTCGGTTTCTATCATCAGCATGTCGTATCCGGTTTGCTTTACGATTTTAATAACTGACGGTCGTAGGGTCTCGAATACATTGAAGATCAAAACAGGCTTATTGGATTTGAGCAGGGTCTTTGCGGGATTATTGATGGTTGCTGAGGGGTCACTCATCGTTTATCTCCGGTTTAGGATGAAATTTGAAGTTTTCGTCTGGTCTAAATAAGCTGGCTCTTTCATGGTTGTCAAATAATAACTGGACTTTGTTGTGGGATGTTGATGTTTTAAATAACAAGCCCTCGATTATTTCAAATGCGAGGGCCTGATTGAATTTAACGCCTAAAGCATATTATTTTTTGCTGTCTGTGAATGCCTGGCCGATTTCTTCAAGTGCGGCTTTGAATTCTATGGCCTTCGCCATGTCTACATGCTGTTTAACATGTGAACCGAGCTTGCAGGCTTCCCATACCTTGGTGTGGAGGTTTGGGTTTGCAGCTAGGTGCTCTGGCTTGAAATAGTCGGTCCAGATAACGAGAATGTCATCTTTGGCTTTGGTAGCGTGTTCTTCTTTGGCCGCGACGTAACGTGCAAAAGAATTGTGCTCTGCAACGCTGGATGGAGTACCCATCTCTTCGATTAACTCTGTCATTCGGATTACAGTTTGTGCTGCTTGGATGGCATCACGGGGGTCGTAAATGCCGCATGGGATGTCACAATGGGCATCTGCTATTCCGATAGGGAGTATACGGTCGGTGATTCTTGAAATTGTTCGAAACATGATTCTTTATCCTCGAAAAATGAGGGCTCGCATTAGACTTGCAAGCCTCTTGCTGTCGATTGGCCAGACAAATCTAACACGTAGAAACGCGATTCTCACTTGAATTCACTAGTTAACTCGCTAATTGAGTTGTTATCGATCCAATTTGTTAAGGTTCGAGGTAGCAGCATGGAACCAGCGATTATCGGTGGTTCGTGGGTAATTTCGTTTAGGCTAGGATTTAGACGTAGAGTGCCTGTTAGGTTCGACGTTGTACGCCTTGAAGACCCTAAGATGTCAGGGCACTGGATATTGAAACGTATCGTTGGATTACCTGGCGAACAAGTCTTATTGAAAGATGGAGAATTATTTATCGACGGGCAGTCAATTGCTGATACCTACGCCCACTACGCACAAATTTCATCCGATAAATTCGAATGGTGGCCTACTAATGATGAGTACGTCGTGCTCGGTGATAACCGGTTGTTTTCGACTGATAGTCGCAAGTTTGGACCGATAAAGCGTTCGGCTATTCGTGGACGCGTTAAAATCAACCAGAGCACCTAGCTTTACGGTATTCATATCACTTGCAGAGTTTTTGTTGTTAAATCAACCCTTGGCTAGGATCTTGGCAGCTTGGACTGCACTGTAGGTGATGATTAGATCCGCACCGGCGCGTTTGATGGAAGTTAGGATTTCCATCATCGATCGCTCCTGGTCTAACCACCCGGCTTGCCCAGCGGCGGCAATCATCGAGTATTCACCACTGACGTTATAAGCTGCTATCGGCGTGTCGAACTGCAGTGATGCCTGCTTGATAACGTCTAGGTACGCCAGTGCTGGTTTTACCATTACGAGGTCCGCCCCCTCTTCAATATCAGCAGCGATTTCCCGCATCGCTTCTCGACCTTGTGTCGGTGCCATCTGGTAGCTGTTCCTATCGCCGAATCTAGGGGCGGATTCTGCTGCGATGCGGAACGGACCATAGAATGCAGATGCGTACTTGGCGGAATATCCCATGATCGGAATATTTGAGAAATTATTTTCGTCTAGAGCTGACCGAATGGCAGCGACCTGTCCGTCCATCATCGCTGATGGGGCCACCATATCCGCCCCAGCTTGAGCATGCGAAATGGCAGTTTTTGCAAGTATCGGCAGTGTGGCCTGGTTATCAACATCCTCTCCGGCGAGGACCCCACAATGGCCGTGATCTGTGTACTCACATAGGCAAACATCAGTAATTACATAGGTGTCTGGTGATGCTTTCTTTATGGCAGAGACCGCTTGTTGTACGGCTTCACCTTGTGAACTAGAACTCGAACCCGTTAAGTCTTTGTTCTTCGGGATTCCGAATAGCAGAACGGATTTCACTCCGAGTTCTTTTGCTTTTAAGGTCTCTTCCACCGCCATATCTACCGACATCTGGTTGATGTCGGGCATGGGTGCTATAGGAGTTTTTACACCCGTTCCGTTGACGATGAACATCGGGTATATGAACTCGGAAGCTGAAAGGCGGTTTTCATTGAGCATCTCGCGTAGCGTCGGGTTGCGACGTAATCGTCTGATGTTAGCGTAATGATTGTTTGTCATTTGGATTTCGGTTTCATTCGAGATGTTTAGTGATTGCTTTCACTATGCCGTCAGTCGACTGCTCCTCGGCCTGCAGGTCTACATTTACGCCTAGTTCCCTGGCTGTTTGTGCGGTGATGGGGCCAATTATGACCGTTTTGCTGGTGTTAATCAGGTCAGGATTACCGCACATTAGATCAACGAGGTTCTTGACCGTTGATGAACTGGTGAAAGTGGTGAAATCTACGCCTTCTTCGTAGGCTTTCGCGGCGAGTTCGCCGGTATCCTCGGGCGATTCTGTTGAATACGCGGTTATTTCGTCCACGGTTGAACCGATGTCGCGGAGACCTTTTGCCAGGGTTTCACGTCCAATTTCGGATCTTGGGAACAACACTTTTTGGGGAGTTGGTATTTCTTTTTTCAGTGAATCTACAAGTTCCCTAGCAAGGTACTGGGAGGGCATTAAATCGGCCATGATACCTAGCTCGGAAAGAGCGTTCGCAGTAGAAGGTCCGTTTACGGCGAATTTCATATGTGCAAATACTCGCGAGTCTATCCCTAGATCAACCATACGCTCGCCAACACCTCGAACCGCGTTCGAACTTGTGAGCACCATCCAGTCATATTTCGCAATATTTTCAAGAGCTTTGTCCAACGGTTTCGTATCATGTAGAGGAACGATTTTGATGCTTGGGTATTCAAGCACTTCTGCACCAAGGTTCTCTAATTTTTCTACTAGCTTGCTTGCTTGTGAACGCGCACGGGTGACAAGAATTCTCTTACCGAACAGGGGTTTCTTGTCGAACCATGCCATTGCTTCCCGTAGACCGGTGACTTCGCCGATAACAAGAGCAACCGGGGGACCCATATTGAGTTCTGCGCCCATTTCGGCAATCTTGCATATGGGCCCCGTGGCGACCCGTTGCCTGGCAGTGGTACCCCATTGGATTAATGCAGCAGGGCGTTCGTCTGGAACTCCTCGGGTAGAAAGCGCAGTCACGATATCATTTATGTTGTTCCATGCCATTACGAAAACGAGTGTGCCCGGCATGGCGGCTAACGCGTCCCAGTTGATTGTTGAATCGGTTTTATTAGGATCTTCGCTGCCTGTAACGATGGTTAGGGAGGTTGCGATCCCACGCTGGGTTACTGGAATACCGGCGTAGGCAGGCGCTGCGATAGTCGAAGAAATTCCGGGAACTACTTCCCATTGGATACCAGCTTTAACGAGGTCTAATACTTCTTCACCACCGCGTCCGAATACGAAGGGATCACCGCCCTTAAGTCGGCAAACTGTCTTACCCTTCGATCCTAGATCGACCAATAATTGGTTTATCCCCTTTTGTGTCATTCGGTGATTACCTGGGCTTTTTCCAACGTCATACATCTCCGCACTTGCCCGGGCTTCTAGCAGGAGGCGGGGAGAAACAAGGCGATCAAAGACGATAACGTCTGCAGTGCGGAGTATGTCGAGACCTTTTACTGTGATAAGTGATGGGTCACCTGGCCCGGCACCCACCAAATAAACTCTGCCTGTCTTACTTGGCATTGATTAAACGGAGCCTTTTGATAAAAGTTGTCGCACACCTTGGGCTACAAACGATTGCCCAAGGTTAAATCCGATATTTGCTGCATCAGAGGCCATCCCCGTTACTCGCTCCCGCAGGAAAGTTGACGCGTCTGGGGTGGATGCGAACGCGGATATCTCGAGTTGCTGTTTCGTTATCTGTGCATGTGCAGAAACGGAGGAGGAGCAGCCTCCGCCGATAACATGGAGGAAGGCACGTTCGGCCGTGATTGCTTGACGCGTCTCTAGGTGATCGATTTTTGAGGCTAGTTCGGTTGTGAACTTATCATCTGTTCGGGTTTCAACCGCTAGTGCTCCTTGCCCGACCGCCGCAACGAACTCCATGCATGGCAAGTGTTGGCTGATCAGATTTTGGAGTCCTAGTCGATTTAGTCCTGCGGTCGCTAATATAAGGGCATCAGGACCACCGGCTTGGCGTAGTTTTTTAAGGCGCGTGTCAACATTACCTCGTACCGGTTCAAGTGTCAGATCAGGACGTATGCTTTTTACTAGGGCTTGCCGACGAATGCTGCCGGTGCCTACCCTCGAACCTAAGGGGAGATCTTCTAGCAAGATTCCCTTGGGGCTGACAAGGGCGTCACGTGGATCCTCCCGCTCTGGCACAGCCGCGATAACTAGGTTGGGAGTAAGTGATGAAGGCATGTCCTTAAGGCTATGGACAGCTATGTCTATTCGATTACTTAGAAGAGCACTTTCTAGTTCTCGAACGAACACACCTACCTTGAGAGGCATCTGGTTTTCCCATTGATCATGATCCCCAGTTGTTTTAATCGTCACTATTTCAAAGTCAATACCTGGGGTGGCTTGACTAAGAGCATCGATTACGTGACCGGTTTGTGTCAGCGAGAGGTTACTGCCACGGGTCCCAACTTTGATTGGCTGGTTGTTTCGATTGGTCATTTAATACCTATGAGAGTACCTGATTATAAATCCTTATGTTTTGCTCGATGCATCGTGTGCTTCCAATGCCTTAACTAGCATAGAGCGAGCTTTAGCGGGATCTCCATTTTCGAAGATCTCGAGAACCTGGTCCGTGATCGACTCAGCCCATTCGTTAGGGGTGACCTTTAACTGGCGGGCACGTTGTTCGATTCGAACATCGGTTAAAAGTGGTCCCATTTCGGCCCAACGGAGGCATTGGCAATTATTCACGTCACTCATTCGCTCCCTCAGCCGACGGGCCAATGCAGGGCTGGTTCCAGCAGTTGATATTGCTACGGTTACATCGTTTCTCTGAACCAGTGCAGGGGCGATCCATGTACAAAGGTGCGTGACATCCATCACGTTTAACAGGATGTTCCGTTCCTTTGCTTCCCTGGAAATGGCATTGTTGGTTTCTTGGGAGGAGGTGTCGGCGACGATTACGACCCATGCCCCTTCCAGATCTCCATATTGGTACTTCCTGCTGATCCATTCTATCTCTCCCATACTTGCCATTTTCTGCAACGTGGGTGAGATTTCGTTTTCTGGGCTGAATAGTTTTACAATTGCGCCGCATTCAAGAAGGTACTTTACTTTACGTTCCCCTTCATGCTGGTCACCGCCAAAAACTATTCCTATACGTTCCTTTACATCTAGATATATACCGTAATAACGTGGCACGGAGCCCTCCGTTGCATTTTGACTGATCGGCCGAGTTGAGAAGTCGTAAGAGCGTGTAGTCTGACAGTATTCGCCTTTTGAGAGTATTTGTGACGATGGAAACCTCGTATCCGAGACGTGCCCTATCTCTTCAGGATTTTAGTTGACCTTGTTAGTTAGCGATTTATCATTTAGATAGGATCCTCTGGTGTTTATTACGGTTTGGTTATATCTTGAGCCACGTAATCAGCGGCAAGATTGCCGCTTCGGACCGCAGATTCCATTGTTGACGGCCAGCCTGTATCGGTCCAATCACCCGCCAGATAAAAACCAGGTACTGGAGTCTGTTGAGGCAATCGCGATGCTAGTGAACCTACAGACACCCGGAATGTAGCTTCTAGCATTTTTACAACCGTGAAACGGGTAATAGTGGCGGTTTTAGCCTTTGGGAATGTGCGGGCCATTTCGGCTGTGAAAATTTCTTTTAATTCCCCTTTAGAACGATCTTGCCATTTCCATGCTCCGCTTAGCGAGATAATAATATGTTGGCCGCCATCATCATCTCTGGATTTTAGGAGAGTATCGTTGAATACCCATTGAAGAGGGCTGTTGAGTACTGCCGTGTATTTTTCTGTTAGTACTGGGCGGTTGTACCAGATATGGATGGCAACTATCGGTGCTGTTTGGACGGACTCTGCAGGCTTGAAAAAATCATGTTGCATGCCTGGGGAGCGATTTAATAAAGAGATCATGTCTGCCGCTGGAAGTGCAGATATCACTGCATTGCCTTTAACTAACTCACCATCTTGGCTTCGAACACCTATTACCTGACCTGATTCCATGTGAATACCCGCTGCACTGAAACCAGTTTTGATTGCTCCTCCTGCGTTTTCGATAAGATCTCGAGCGCTTTCTCCTACAAGTGAAGAAAGTCCTATTAATGGGACGCCGATCGCCGCATTTTTGTTTGGACCTAAAAAGGCTACTTTGAACAATGAAATGCCTGTATAGGCATTTACGGAATTAATGTCGTCGTTGAGTGACGGGAGAATAATCAGGTTCCAGAAGTTTTCGATAGTTTCTTCATTTTGGTGATGACCTTTTAGCCAATCATAGAAACTAAGCTGATCATGTCGAATATCTAGGTTGGTTCGTTTAATCCTGAGTAAACCCCAGAGGATTCGGAACTTGTTAGTTATCCCGAGATGCTTGTAGCCAATAAGCATTGATAAATTTGAGAGGGCCGATGGAAGTTTACGCCCCCGTAGCCAAGTAACTTTACCTCGTTTAACTACAGGGAAGCCTACTCGATCATCTAACGTCACCTGGTCATCTACACCCAAATCAGCGATGTACTTTTGGAACTGTTTGCAGGCACCTACGAAAACGTGTTGACCGTTGTCGATCTCGATCCCAGTTTCCCGATCTTTGAATGAATAGGCTCGTCCGCCGAGGAACGGTCGCTTTTCTAAAACGATCGGTTTTAAACCACGTTGAATAAGCCGTAAAGCCGACGCCAGTCCGGCTATACCTCCACCAAGCACGATCACAGTTCTTGTTGGCATTTCCTAAACGAACCTAATGCCGCGGCTACGCAGCCAGACTCCCGAAATAAGTAAAAGTTTTTGGAACCTAGACAGTCCGGTTCGTCGATTCAGAACGTCGTATTGATTTTTTTCTATTTTGCTTAGAAGTCGTTCGTATACATTTGTCATTATCTCAGGACATGATCGGGACTGCTTATCTAGTAGAGGGAATAACCGCATGCCGGAATTGAGATATTTACGTGCTCGCTCGACTTGGAATTTCATGAACCTTGTGAATTCCGGAGTTACCCTTTTCCTGCGAATGTCTTCAATGGACACGCCATATTCTGCAAGTTCATTGGTAGGTAGGTAGACTCGCCCGATTTCAAGGTCTTCTGTGATGTCTCGCAGAATATTCGTTAGTTGCAATGCTATACCGAGGTCTATGGCATAATCCACCGCGCGTTTGTCGTCGTAACCAAACACTTCGATGAGGGCTAAGCCAGTGGCGCTTGCAACCCTTTTGCAATATTTTTTCAGATCATCGAATGTTTCGTAGGTTGCACCATCTAAATCCATTCGGCATCCATCCACGACATCAAGAAGGTGTTGTACGTCGATCGGATACTTGTTTAATGTATGCCCAAGGGCAAGCCACATGTCCTCAACAGCTTTTCCAGCATATGCCTCGGCCAATTTTGTCTTTAGCGTATCCAATGCTTCTCCGGCTTGGTCCCCAAGTTCACCGTTGTCAACGATGTCGTCTGCCATTCTGCAAAAGGAATATCCCGCGTAAACGGCTTTTCTTTTATCAGCAGGTAGCGTTACAAAGGCGTAGTAAAAATTAGATGAAGCGGCTTTAGTGGATGCCGCCACGACTTCGTATGCTTTCGAGATCTGTTCAGGGCTAGCGGTAATTGTTGGCATGTTCATTAAGTATGCCTTGCTACAGATTTGAAGGCACTGTTTGGTACTAGGTTAATCCCAAGTTTGGAGCGAATCCATGTCGAAGTCAGAATTTTACCTTTTTCATAAGCTGACACTGTTGGGCGTGAACTCAACACGTCGAAATCCTTGCGTTCAATATGTTGCAGGATTGACAACCCGCCGCGTATGAAAAGAGCGAAATCAGTACGGATCGCAGGATCAAGAAATTTAGCTAAGTTATACCCCTCTATAAAAAGCCGTCTTGTTCTGTCTATTTCAAATCGCATGAGCGCCCTGAAGTTGTCATTTGCCTTACCGCTTTTCACCTGTTGCTCTGATATGCAGAACCGTTTCATGTCTTCCATTGGAATATATATCCGGCCGATTTCTATATCTCGGTTAACGTCTTGCCAGAAATTTGCAAGCTGTAAACCCGTACATGTTAGATCTGCCAATTGTTGAAGTTTTTTATCCTTGATACCGCATAAGTAAAGCACCAGGTGTCCGACAGGATTTGCCGAGTATGTACAGTATTCAAGCAGATCGTTAAACGTTTCTGTGCGCGTGATTTCTTGGTCCCTGCGATTAGCTTCTATTAGCATTTTGAATGGATCCGCTGGGATATTGAACAACCGGATCGTTTGGGCTAAGGCTATGAAATACGGGTTTGTGGGTCCCATGCTATCTGGACAATTTAGGTAACAGGCATCTAGCTGTTCTTCCCAAAGATTTAGTAGTTCTAGTCTGTTGCCCTCAGCCACATCGCCAAGATCGTCTACGCATCGCGAAAACGCATATATAGAGTAGAAGTGTGGACGGAGTTTTTTGGGAATCAATCTCGATCCAACAGTGAAATTTTCGTAGTGGGACTTGGCTAGTTGCTCACATGCCTTGAATGTTGCCTGTAAATACCCGCGATCACCGGGTCCGATTTCGATGGCAGGAGTCGGAAGTTGACCAACTGATTTAGATGACCGGTTCATGGCCGCGGAATTGTAGCGTCTTATCCACTCCCTTGGATGGCCTACAGTCCCATTACCTGGATTGCAACTTGGCGAGGTTTTGGCTCGTCTAGTTCAACCAAGAAGATGCGCTGGAATTCGCCTAGTGTAAGGTTTCCAGCGATGATGGGTAAGATTTCAGAGGTGCCTAGAATCATGTGTTGGCAGTGTGCGTGGCCGTTTGGGCACTCATTTGGTCTCATGCTGACCGTCCGCAGTTCGAAATCATTGTGCCCGTAGTACGCATCTTTAGGTGCACATCGCTCTAGAAAATGTTCCATGTCTTTAAGTAAGAGGGGTTCGTTTTCGTTGATCATCACCGAAAATGTTGTGTGGGTACTGAATATGGTGATTTGCCCGTTATCGATACCTGATTGAGCGACCAGCTGCCGAGCAGTTTCGGTGAAGTCAATTAGTTCTGGGGCGTCGGTGGATTCGACTTGAACAATTTTACTGAAAACCTTGTACGTAGCACCCATCGATAATTCGCTGGGAAACGAGCCGTTCAACACGCTAACTCGACCCGCTTCGACAGCCGACATCTGACGTGTTTTATCCGAGTGCAAACTTACTCCCCCTGAGAGTCTAGGACTCAGCGAAGCAATTCATCAAGAACTTCACTGTGCCGGGTTGTCTGACCTGTCCGAATCATTCACGGCAAGTCACGGCGATACATATGTTACTTTAAAATTTGACGATGGGCGTTTATATGTGCTGTATTTGGTTTTATATTTTCTGGACATTTTGGTCCAATTATGAATAACAGTTTCCAGTTGTACATTGCGGATATTTTTCTTCACCTATGTTCGGATATGTTCGGAAGAGGTTATTTCAAATGCGTAAAATATATTGCCAAGTAGAAGAATAAATCTAATATCTTTCTGACCATTCGAGTTCATTGATGTGTGGGTTCTTTCCTTGTTATTGGAGCGCTGTTGACGAATTTGGGACTTTAAGATCTGAACATGCTTTTATGAATGCTGGCATGAAGTTTGTCAGTGAGGTTTTGGCTAGCTCTGATGCGACTTTAAGTTTCCTCAATGTCCGGAAGTCTTTTGGATATTGTAGTAAATGTTTGATGTAAATATTTACTCCTCGTTGTTTTGGTCCTGCATCAACTCTGTCAATGATTCTTGGTGCGTTGACATCCATATCGTCAAGTACAGCAGACACCGAAACCCATGGGATGTGTTTTGCTGTGGCCGCAGTCGCCACAGCGTGAGACCTAGTATCGGTAGCCGTTGCTCCTACTACCTTTCCGAGCCATCGCTTTGTGCCTGATGTGGTTGCTAATGATGAGACCGTGACCATCGGTCCAAGATGGTAGTCAAGTCCTGCAATCTCAACCGCTGTGCGGGCCGCAAGCGATAGCGATCGATTGGCATCGATTGGGTCAGTTTTGATAGATGTTGTCCATTCGAAAGGGCTGCCAGGAAGATTTATCACACCTGTAGCGATTATGAGATCACCGGATTGTTGGTGTTCTTTGCTCCCACCGCAAAATCCGATGGAGACGATAGCTTTTGCGTTGAATTCATCTATTGCCCAAGTCGTAGCTCGTGATGCGCGCTCTGGGCCTGAGCCACTGAGAATAATCGGTGGATTTTGATTGGACTTACTAGTGTAGACAGTGAAATCTTCCGGGCCTTCAGCGGCGCTGTAACCTAGTGAACGGGTGATTCCAGATGTTTCTCTATGTAACGCTCCCACTATGACGATCATGAAATTTGTGATGGGTTCTTATGATTTTCTGAATTCATCGTACTAAGACTCTCTGACAAGAAGAAATTCGCCCAGTTCAGTGAATTCATTTGCTGTATGCCCAGATAGATTTAAAGACTCTATCATTCTCTTGCAATCGATCCACCTTTCTGTCGCCATTGACTGACAGTATTCTTGTGTTTTGAGTCTTTCCATGATCTCTAGAACTTCATTGATGTCTTTTTCCGTTAAGTCATCTTCGGTTCGGAAAATATCTCGGATTCTTAATGCGCTAGACCCATGAGCCATGCTGAGCGCGTGAATAGCGGGAAGCGCCTTTTTTTTGCGCCTGATATCTGCCCCAACGGGCTTTCCCGTTTCTTTGCCTCCCCATATCCCCAAAACATCGTCTCTGATTTGGAATATTCTGCCGATTTCATGACCTATAGCTTTTAGAGCAGTTGCTTTTTGCCGATTCGGTCCGCCTCTTGAGCCGAGGAGTCCACCTAGATAAATCGATGCCTCTATTAATGCTCCGGTTTTCCTTTCGATCATATCTAGATATTGTGTGACACTTACCGATTCCTCGGTCTCGAACCAAATGTCGAGATACTGACCTTCCATCATCTTCAAGTATTGTTGAGTGAGTTCGTGCTCAACTTCAAGCGCTATTGAATCTTCAACTCCCACAGAGCGAAGTTTCGACACGGCTCCATCTGCAATCTTCAGCATCGCATTGCCAGAGATTATTGCAGTAGGCTTTCCCCAGACAGCCCATACAGTTGGCCGGTGATGGCGCATGCGATCCATGTCCTCAAGATCATCATGAATCAGGGAAAAATTGTGCACATATTCGAGGGCTACAGCTATTGGAGTAGCTCTTTCTAAGTCTCCTCCTACTGCGTCTGCCGCCAACATCGCCAGGGTTGGCCGCATACGTTTCCCGCCACCGGTACTTGAATCTGTACCGTCAATTTCCTGCCAACCCATGTAGTAACGGTGGATGTTGTATATCTCCGTATCTAAACCAGTTAGTTCTTTTCGTAAGGCCTCGTCAATGCGAGATTCATAGCGAGAAAAGAAACCTGGTAGTGATGGAGTCTGCTTGACTGTTGTCAATTGAATATTGAAGTCCGGTTAGATGAGTTGAGCATCTACTGTTGTGGCAGATTTTACGATATCACTTTGCTATAGCAAATTCCTAAAAGCGTGAATAACGTTCGCTACCGAGGCTAAACCTTATAAGTTGGTTATAAGATAATATTACTCATAGTAAGTCAGGTGTGTTACAATTACGTTCAATTTGAAGTTGTTTGACCGAATTTATGATTTGGCTGATCAGGATTGTGAGCGTTTCAATACGTTATGGCTCAAAACTATTACGACATACTTGGGGTTAGCAAGAATGCTTCGGATAAGGATATTAAATCCGCTTATCGTAGGATGGCACGCAAGTTGCATCCGGATGTGAACCCCGATGATTCACGAGCTCAGAATCAGTTCAAAAAAGTCAACGAGGCCTACGAGGTAGTTGGAGATCCTGCCCGTCGTAAGGATTACGATCATTTTGGTGATAACTGGAAGCATGCTGATCAGATTCGTAATGTGAATGCCGGACGCCATTCAAGTGGTGGGATTGGTTTCAATCTTGGTGACTTGTTCGGGGCGGGGGGTGGAACTGGCAGTAGCAACTTTGGCAATATGTTTTCAGGCGCCGCTACTCATATGCGGAGTCCAGTACGACATGAGGGAACATTAGAAGTCTCATTAGATGAGGTTTATGCCGGTGTAACTCGTCGAATTTCTATTGACTCAGCTGGATCAGGGTCTAGAAATCTTGAGGTTCGGGTTCCTAGAGGTGTATTGGATGGTCGGAAAATAAGGTTGCGGCCAGATAACGACACCGAAATAATTTTGACTGTCAATGTGAGATCAGATGATCGATTTAGTCGCAAAGGGGCAAATCTTTTAATCGACATTGCAGTAAATCTACTGGATGCATTACTAGGTTGTGAAGTCGAGGTACCGACCATTACTGGTCGTGTTGTTTTACAAATTCCGATGGGTACCCAAAATGGTCGCTCCTTCAAGATAAAAGGCAAGGGTCTTCCGATGGGAGACTCCAAACAATTCGGTGACCTTTATGCAACTGTAAACGTGCGTTTGCCCGAATCTCTTTCCGATGAAGAGAGGCAGCTTTATATGCAGTTGAGAGACATTCGTTCTAATGCGTCCGGTGATCGGTTTGCTCAAGCTAGTGAAGGCAGTGCAGATGAAGTTGGAGATAAATCTTAATGAATATGGATAATAATGATCCGGTTTTCGCCATAGGAATCGTTGCACAGATGTGCGGGGTACATCAGCAAACTCTGCGAAATTACGAAAGATGGGAACTGGTGGTGCCGCAGCGTTCGCGGGGAGGTACGCGGCTTTATTCCAATCGAGATGTTGAGGTGATTCAAAATATATTGCGATGGAAAGAAGAGTTTGGATTGAATCTTGCAGGGATAGAAGTAATGTCCAAACTTTTGAATCGAATAAACAGACTTGAAGCTCATGTAAGTGATTTGACTGTCCAAATTGTCAAACTGCGAGAAGGTCAGATGAGGTTGTCAAGTTGATTTGCTCTCTAATTCGTCCCCGTATCGCTGGGGTGCGAAATCGACTTCGGTAGAGAAGAGGAAAGAAATGGTACTGAAACAAGACGATTTCACTGAGCAAGCACAAGAGGCACTCAATACCTCTCAGCAGCTTGTAGTTCAGATGCGTCATAGTCAGTGGGATGCTGAGCACTTACTGTCAGGGCTTTTGCAAATTGATAATTCCCTGTCTGCGAAGATTCTTGAAGCACTTAGTGTGGATGTCGCTGATCTTTTGCAGGAACTTGACTCCCGCCTCCAAAAATCTCCCAAAGTTGGTGGGTCATCGGGTCAAAGTCAGATATATCCGACACCGCGCGTGCAAAAAGCGATTGAGATTGCCAAGGGAGAAGCTGATCGCTTGAAAGATGAACTAATAGGTGCGGATCATCTGCTGGTCGCGTTGGCAAAAGAATCTAACGGTGATATAGCCGAGATGTTTGCAAATAGAGATATAACTGAAGAGCGTCTTTATCAGGCATTACTCGAAGTTAGGGGATCAGCACGTGTGACTGACCCAAGGGCTGAAAGTAAGTACCAGGCGTTATCGAAATACAGTGTAGACCTTACTGAACATGCCCGTGAAGGTCGGCTTGATCCGGTTGTTGGCCGGGATATGGAAATCCGGCGAGTTATGCAGACCCTGACGCGGCGTACAAAAAATAATCCAGTGCTGATTGGGGATGCAGGTGTTGGCAAGACCGCGGTGGCTGAGGGGCTGGCACAAAGGATCGTTGTTGGTGACGTTCCAGAAAGCCTACGAGGGCGACGTGTGATCCAACTTGAGATGGGAACTTTGGTTGCTGGAGCTAAATTCCGCGGGGAATTTGAAGAACGTCTCAAGGCCGTGATGGATGAGATCCGCCAAGCTTCAGGTGAAATAGTTCTATTTATTGACGAAATTCACACGGTTGTTGGTGCTGGTGCTGGTGGTGGTGATGGTGCTCTCGATGCTTCGAATATGATGAAACCAGCGCTTGCTCGGGGTGAACTGCAGACTATTGGTGCAACTACCCCAAATGAATATCGTCGGTACATTGAGGCAGACGCTGCTCTTGAACGTCGCTTTTCGCCCGTTTGGCTGGAAGAACCTGACACTGACACGGCGATAGAAATGCTTGAGACTTTGCGGCCGCGTTATGAGCAACATCATGGATTTAATATCGAACAGTCTGCACTTCGAGCGGCAGTCCAATTATCGGCACGCTACATATCTGATCGATTGTTGCCAGATAAAGCAGTTGATTTAATTGATGAGGCTGCTGCGAAAAAGCGTATCGAAAATGAGTTGTTACCTACTGAATTGAATGATATGCAACTGGAATTACAAAAGCTGGAGGAAGAAGAAGAGTCTGCATCGGTTCGAGGCGATTACGAAAAGGCAGCGAATACCAAAGCAGAAAAGTCACGTGCTCTGGAAAATTACAATCTTGCAAAACGAGAATGGGACGCGACCCATGAAGTTGCCGAGGTTGTAAAAGATGAGGATATTGCTGTCCTGATCTCAGAACGCACGGGTATCCCGGTTGCCCAGCTTGTTGAGGGTGAAAAAGATCGTTTGCTCAATCTTGAAAAGCGATTGCACACTAGGGTTATCGGGCAAGACCAAGCAGTAGAAGTGCTTGCTGACGCGGTTCGGCGGGCTCGGGCGGGTCTTAAGGACCCCAAACGGCCTATAGGGAGTTTCATCTTTTTGGGTCCTACAGGTGTTGGTAAGACGGAGCTAGCACGTGCGTTGGCTGAGTTTATGTTTGATGATGAAGACAACATGGTACGAGTGGATATGTCAGAATTTCAAGAACGTCACACCGTATCCAAGCTAATTGGAGCTCCTCCGGGGTATGTTGGCTATGATGAGGCAGGTCATTTGACGGAGGCGGTTCGTCGTCGTCCGTTTTCTGTTGTTCTCTTTGATGAGATTGAAAAAGCTCACCCGGACGTTTTCAACACGATGTTGCAAGTTCTTGATGACGGTCGTCTTACGGACAGTCACGGTCGTACAGTAGATTTTCGGAATACGATTATCATCATGACGAGTAATCTCGGCTCTGAAGGCATAGCGCAGCAAGCTTTTGGCTTTCAAAAGCAAAGTCGTGACGATACGGAAAGTGCCCGACTCCGGAGCAATGTCGAAGACTCTTTAAAGCAGAAATTCCGTCCTGAGTTCTTGAATCGCCTCGATGAATTCATAGTTTTTGATTCATTGACACAAGATGACATTAAGTTGATTGTTGACAAGTTCATGCTGGAAGTAACTGAACGTGTCAGAGACTTGAAAGTTTCATTGTTTTTGAGCGAGGATGTAAAGGCCTGGCTGGTGAAGACAGGCTTTGACCGAATGTACGGGGCGAGACCTCTTAAGAGAGCAATTCAACGATATATCGAGAGTCCATTGTCTAAGCGACTTTTGGCAGGAGAATTTCCTGAAGGTTCGGAAATAGCAGTTGAGTTAACTGGTGGTGAAATTACCTTTGAGATTGACGAATCTCGAGATGCAGTAACGTCCGAGTCACCTGTTGGTGAGAAGGGATCTCATGGCAAGGAGAAAGTTTTGCAATAAATTACCCACTCGTCTTTTTAGCTTAACGCTCGAAAAGTGGTATTGAATGGGGTGCTATAGATCATTTTGACATCGTTCACATTTATGAGGATGCTGAACTATCATTCCTATAAAGCAATTGTGGATTCGGCTATTTGAACTGTTTCCGTCGTGCAATAAAGTTTGTTGTAGCCCCTAGATGACTGAACCTAACAAAACTGAAATAAAGAACCTTCAAGATGAAGGGGATGTAGGTTCCGCATTGGCGGATTCCGGGTTATCGCGTCTTCAAATTTGGCTTTCCAATCGTGGGGACTTGTTTTTCCGAATTGGCCTTATTTCTTTTGTGATTGCATTCGTTATTTTTGGAACTGTGCTGTGGGCCACCGACAATTTGAATGCGGAAAATGTTGGCTACAGTGGTCTTTGGATTATAAGTTTCATAGCTGCGGGTTCGATAGTATTGCCACTACCTGGCCCTGTGGCCGTTTGCTTAGCTGCTACACCTGATTTGGGGCTGAATCCTTTAGTGATAGGGCTTGTCTCGGCCTCAGCGGAAGCCCTTGGTGAAATGACGGGGTACATAGCGGGAATTTCAGGGAAATCACTTTTGGAGCGTAATAAATATTACCCAAAAGTGCAGTCTCTGATCCTGCGGCGTGGGGGATTATTTTTGCTTGTAGGAGCAATAATTCCGAATCCGTTTTTTGATGTAATCGGAATTGCCGCCGGAGGGGTCGGGTACCCTATCAGAAAGTTTCTTGCGATTGTGTTTATAGCAAAAGGGATAAAATCCGTAGCGATTGCATACGCTTGCTTGTGGGGTATCGATTCCATTCAAGGATGGCTTACATGAGCAATGAACTGGATCGTTTGGGTGTTATTGTTGTGGCAGCTGGGCGAAGCTCACGGATGCTTGGAGTAGATAAACAACTACACCCATTGGGCGGCATCCCAGTTATTTTGCATTCACTTCAGGTTTTCGGATCATTTTCCAACACAAGTTCAATAGTTCTTGTAATGTCTGAGGATAATTTTCCAGCAGGGAAAAACATTGTTGAGGAGAGTGGTTTATCGGAGATTGTTGATGTTGTAGTTGGAGGCGAGCGCAGACAAGATTCCGTGAAGATCGGGCTGGATGTTCTTGCCTCTCATGTAAATGGGATTCCGGATTTTGTCGCAGTGCATGATGGCGCAAGACCATTTGTAGGTCACGAACTTATAGAGCGCGGGATGTCGACTGCCCGAGCGATTGGAGCTGGAATCGCTGCGGTGCCTGTTAAGGACACGATCAAAGTCGCGCCTCATAAGATAATCACTGACACTCTGGATAGATCTGAGCTTTGGTCAATTCAAACACCACAAATATTCAGATATGACGTGCTCAACACTGCGCACGATGTTGTTCGGGATGATGTGACAGATGATGCATCTATGGTTGAATCACTAGGTGGGATAGTGGCTACCTTTAGTGGCTCGTATGAAAATATAAAAATTACCACACCTGAGGACTTGCATCTGGCGAGGTTTATTCTGGCTAACCGATTAGGGCAATCAAATCTCTCAGGGTCGGGACCTTCAGGATCTGTATTTGGAATCGGTTTTGATGGGCATCGTCTCGTTGCTGGGGGACCACTACGCCTTGGAGGTGTTGACATAGAATTTGATTATCACCTTGATGGTCACTCTGATGGAGATGTCCTGCTTCACTCTATCGCCAGTGCCATTCTTGGAGCGGCCAATTTAGGTGATCTTGGCGGGCACTTTCCATCTTCCGATGAACGATACATCGATTTCGACTCTGCAAAATTTATCTCTGAGTCGGCTCGGGAGGCACTTTTAGATGGCTGGCTGGTGGGGCATGTTGATGCTACGATCATTGCACAAAGGCCCAAGCTTGCTGGCGAGTCGTTAGGCATGTCGGCGAGGATAGGTGAGATAGACGGTTTAGAAAATTCCACCATTAACATAAAAATCACCTCGACCGATTCGGTAGGTTCGATAGGTGACGGTGAGGGCATCGCTGCTCAAGCCATTGCAACCCTGATCCCAATAAAAGAATGATCCAGATTTACAACTCTCTTACCCGTTCTAAGGAAGAGTTCGCTCCAATTGGTGATGAAGTTAAGATTTACGTTTGCGGTGTTACTGTCTACGATGATTCGCATCTTGGACATGCGCTTAGCAGCATCGTATTCGATGTACTTACACGATATCTTGAATACCGTGGGTTTAAAGTCCGTAAAGTTCAAAACTTCACGGATGTGGATGACAAGATAATTAACCGTGCAAGGGAAGATGGTCTTTCAACGGAGGAGGTAACGGAGAAGTATATTCAGTCGTTTTTCCAATCTATTGATGGACTTAACGTACAACGGGCGACCGTGCATCCAAGGGCTACTGAGGATATGCCCGAAATCATAGAATTGATTCGTCGTTTGGTTGATGGTGGATCAGCATATGCATCAAATGGATCTGTCTACTATCGAGTTAGGGATAAGTCTGACTATGGCAAACTGAGTGGTCAGAATATCGATGAGATGCTTGATAACTCCAGAATTGAGATAGAAGATGGTAAAGAGGATCCGGCTGATTTCGCTCTCTGGAAAGCCGTCAAGCCAGATGAACCCCAGTGGGACAGTCCCTGGGGTCCAGGACGACCTGGTTGGCATATTGAATGTTCAGCAATGGCGTTCAAGCACCTGGGGGAACAAATCGATATCCATGGTGGCGGACTAGACTTGATCTTTCCACACCATGAGAATGAAATTGCTCAGAGCGAGTCAGCGTCTGGGGCAGTGCCTTTTTCAAAAATCTGGATGCATAACGGTTTGTTGAGAACATCTGGTGCGACAATGAGCAAGTCACTTGGGAACGCTTTCAATGTGAATTCTGCTCTCGAAGAATACAGTTCAGATGCAATTCGACTTTGGATATTGCAAAGTCACTATCGTACTAATCCGCTGCTTGATAAAAAACTGATTGAGAGGGCGGAACGATCCATGCGACGAATTCGCCAAACGGTTGATATTGAACCCCATGACTTTGGAGAATCTGTAGATTTCAGATCTTACGAACAGCGTTTTATTGAAGCGATGGACGACGATTTGAACACACCCAAGGCTATCGCTTCTGTATTTGACCTGTGTCGGGAAATAAACCGTGGTAGGGACAATCAAATGGATGTTGCTGCTGCAGTCGAAACGGTTCGCAGGCTTACAAGTGTCCTGGGGTTGCGTTTGGAATCCCCGCCCCAAAAAACAGGATTGAGTGACCGAGAGATTGAGGCACTGGTGCAAGCGCGTAAAGATGCCAGGGCCGATAAACGTTGGGATGAAGCTGACACCGTGCGGGATCAATTGGCAGCGGCAGGAATTTCCATCTCGGACACCGGTGAAGACACCGTTTGGTCTAGAGATTAAGTGCTTTGGGTAAAAAAATCTTAAGTTGATGGGATGCGACTGATTCAGGTCAAGGGATTTAATGTAATCAGTCCTTTAGACCCGTCGATCTTGACGATTTGACCGTCTGAGATTGTTTTTGTACCTTCCTTTGTTTTGATAACACAAGGGATGCTGTATTCTCTGCAAATTAACGAGGCGTGTTGAAAGTTGTCTCCTCCATCTAGTATCAGGCCTCCTATTAACGGGAAGATAGGCACCCAGTCGGGACCCGTGTTCTCGGTGACCAATATGTTTCCTTTTTTTACGCTGGGTGGCCTAGATGTCCTGGTGATAACTACCCTAGCTTTGCCCGTAAAGGAACCGGGCGATGAAGGTTCGCCATGAAGTATTTGGCCGTCACTACTCAGTCCGATGGAGTCTTTTTCAATCTTTTCGTCATCATCTTTTTTACTTGGTTTGGTGCCTAGGAATTCTGGGGGTGATAGTTTTGAATTTTTGTTGAATGCTTTTTTGGATTGGGCGATCATGGCTCTTAATGAAGTGTAATCTTGAGTATTTGCGGCATTATCTAATTCAGCCAGTCTCAAGTAGAAAATATCGTCTACGTCATCTATTAAATTTTCGCGCTTTAGTGCTATACCGGCCCGATTGATTGATTCACGATATTCGCCGAATGTTCTTTGTTCTATCAGGTAATTGTGGTCCTCCATCATTTTTACGTAATTTGTCGCCTTGAATAGTTCTGCTTTGAATGCAACTGATAGTTTTTTGTTGTTGCCGATTTTGGCGTGAACTGATTCAATCGCTCTCTTGCGCTTTCGCTTTAGATCCCTAAGTAACTTAACGTGTTCTTCAAGGTTCTGTTTCAAGAAGGAACCAATAACATCTAAAGGGATCTCTGGCTTCATGTTCCATGTCGGGTCTGTAGGCTTCCATGCTGTACCGTAGCCTATGCCGTTTCGGCATCCCCAGATTTTCATCATCGCCCGGAATCGGATGCGGAACTTCGTCACTGATGGTCTGACTCCGTTCCCGCGTGCGAATAACCTGTCGTAGTCGCGACTCTCGAATATCTTGATTAACCAGTGATCTGTTTTGACCAGTTTGGCCAAGTTCATGAGTCTTCGAGTAAGTCTTGCAGTCATATGATCGATTGCCATTGTCAGAGATGTTGCATCAATCGGACGATGACCAGTAATTTCGGTGAATAATTTTTCGAGTCCACCTTTTTCTCTAAATCCCCCCCAGCTTTGCCAATGGAGATTTGATTGATGCTCAGCTGCAGCTAATGTGGTGGCTTTTAGGTTAGCGATGTGGTCCGGTATTGGGGCATCATTAGGCGGACGTATACGATCTAGATCATCGAGGTTCTTCAATAACTGTGGCTCTACCTCTGCATAGTAAAGCGTTGTGCCCTTTTCCAAGAACTTGTTGCCTCTGTCATGGTGTTTTTGCAGGCGCGATTCCAATTCTTCAGAGTCGTATTCTGGTTCAGCAGTGAATATGTATCCATTGACAATTTTTTTCAGATTCCGTCTACCCATGTACTGTCCGACTGTCGCAACAGAACGTTTTTCTGCTTCTGCTGAAGCAAGGACATAGTCGATGTGCAAGGGGACGGCGGGCTGGGTCCCGCGTATGGTCCAGTGACGGTTTCGTTCAACCGAATCCGACCAGTCAACCGGGAATTTCATTTTCTTATTTTCCGAAGTTGTTATAGGGCGTGACTGCAGGATGTGGATAGCGTCATTTTTCAGGGCAAATTCGATATCTCTGTCGCTTCCTGTGATAGCTTTAATTTCTATAGCGGTTTTGGCTAATGTTTTTAGCGTTGAGTCTTTAACAGCCGGAGAACCACGTTTTTCGCTTGGGATTCTTACGCGGTTGGGAGCCCCACCATTGCGTGATGTGACCATCCATTCCTTGTCGATAACATTTCGTTTGATGATTTCCAATGAACTTGATTCAAGAACGAAAGAATCAGCCTCGGACTCACCCGATACCACACCCTCACCCAGACCTAGCGCTACATTAATCAGAACACGATCGCTTCCATCCCTTGGATCCCGCGTGAACATGACTCCTGCTGCTTCAGCATCAATTAAGTCCATCACTAATACGGCCATAGAACCGGTTTGGTGGGTAATCCCTTTTTGCTCACGATAAGAAATAGCTCGTCCCGTGTAATACGAGGTCCAAACATCGCGGATGCGTTTGAGAACGGATTTTCCGGTGGCACCGTCGAGATAGGTGTCGTATATCCCGGCAAATGAGGCATCCTTCAGGTCTTCTGTAGTTGCTGAAGATCGTACTGCCAAGGTACTTCCACTCGATATTAATCGTGATTTAACACTTTCGGTTAGGCCCATGGGTAATTCTTGTGACGCCAGGATATTGGAGATGGAATCGGCGGCTTCGAAGGCTGAAGAAACGTTAGCTTTTTCAACCTTTGTGAGGATGCTGGTGATATCACCAGCAACCGGCCGAATGAAATCATCAAAAACATTAGTCTTGATTGTGAAGCATGGGGGTACTGTTATTTTATGTTTGACTAGTTCCGCAACCGCGGCCGCCTTGCCCCCGACCACTGATGGATCGAGCGATTCATCAGCGTTGATTTCCACTATAAATTTTGAGATGTCGACTGACCGCATGGTGCTAGAACTTACGCCTGGGCCGAAATTAATTGGATTTGTCGAAGTTAAAAAATATTGGAGTGAATAAGTTTAGGTTTAGTCTGGACTAACTAAATCTCACATTGGCGATTGCAACACCGACGAAGATTACCGCGAGCACAATGGTTGTGCGGAACAAAAGCTGTTCAACACCACGACGCGAACGGAAAGTGCTTGATGCTTCTCCGAAAAGAGATGAGCCAGAACCGCGGGCCTGTAGAAGAAGCACAATGATCAGAGTGACTGCAACAATTATCAGTATTAGGCTAAAAACGGTTTCCATAAAATTTCCTACGCGCCATAGTAAGTCACTAGATTACTCCAAGTGATGTGCGGCTACATACAAGTAGGTGACCATGTTAAGGCCACACCAACAATCCCGCCACTGTAAATTGGGCATCAATGTGTGAATCATTTTTCATATGCTATTTTTATTTGGCTGCTTAGTCAGACTATTTTTCCGAAAGCTGTTTTTTTAACATTTGGGTTGCTTGCGCAGCATCAGCTTGACCGCGCGTCGCTTTCATAACCTGACCGATTAGGAACTTCAGAGATGCTTCTGTTCCACCCAGATAATCGTTTACTGCCTTCTCATTGTTGGTGATGACTTCATCGATTACCGGTCCGAGGGAGTCTGCTCCGGATACCATTCCAAGCCCAAGTAGTTCGATCACTTCTTGCGGTTCTGCCCCTTTGGTGTACATCGCTTCGAACACTTGCTTTGCCGCGTTGTTGTTTAATTCTCTTTTCCGAAATTTTTCTACAAGTGTCGCCAATGATTCAGGAGCTATTTTTGTGTCTGCCATATCGGTAACTTCGTCTGTGTTCATCAGGCGTGTCATTTCGCCGTTCAACCAGTTTGACACTTCTTTAGCAAACTCGTGTTTCACCTTGTCTGAAGATCCAGATACATTTCTACATACCGACTCAAAATAGTCGGCTGTCGAGCGCAGGCCGGTTAGTAGGTTGGCATCGTATTCACTGAGTCCCCATTCATTCATAAACCTGTTTTTTCTTGGGATTGGCAATTCCGGCATCCTAGCTTGGGTGCTAGAAATCCACTCTTCGTTTATGACCAACGGAGGGATATCTGGTTCAGGGAAGTAACGATAGTCGTTAGCCTCTTCTTTGCTGCGTTGAGAAACGGTTATTCCTTTACCGTCGTCCCAGCCGCGGGTTTCTTGGACAATCCGCTCGCCCGATTCTACTGCCGTTATCTGGCGTTCGATTTCGTATTCAACTGCACGTACAACCGCTCTCACCCGATTCATGTTTTTTACTTCAACTTTGGTTGTGAGATGTGTTGATCCGGCGGGTCGTACACTGATGTTGGCGTCGCATCTGAAAGATCCTTCCTCCATATTGGCAGTGCCTACGCCCAGGTATCTTACGATGTGCTGCAGACTATTAATATATGACTCGACCTGTTCAGGAGTGTGCATATCTGGTTCGGTCACTACTTCCATTAAGGGTGTCCCGGCGCGGTTTATGTCTAAGAGAGAGTGAACTGTTCCTCCTTTTGGACCTTCGACATGGATGAGTCTTGCAACGTCTTCTTCCATGTGGACGCGGTTGATCCTTACACGAACAGGTGGATCGATTGGTAGATCGACGTAGCCGTCATAGCATATTGGCTCATCCATCTGGGTTATCTGGTAACCCTTCATTAAATCTGGGTAGGTGTAGTTCTTACGGTCGAACTTAGTTAATCTGGCTATGTTGCAGTTGATAGCCATGCCTATCATCATTGCGTATTCAACTGCTGCTTTGTTTACTACCGGAAGCGTCCCGGGCAATGCCATGCTTACTTCATCAACTACGGTATTTGGTTCTGCGGTTTGATAATCGGCGCTTGAGGTGCCGAACATCTTGCTGCGGGTTTTCAACTGGACATGAGTTTCTAGGCCAATTACAGCTTCGTACTTCACGATTTACCTTTCGGTTTAATGGATCACTTTTTTTGTGACTTCATATTTGAATATAGCATCGGGTCTGTATGTGTCTATCGGCAATGAAGGTTTTGAGGGTAAATATTGAATTATGATCCTAATTTAACTCATCGAAAATAATGG
Organism: SAR202 cluster bacterium; assembly: GCA_009392215.1. Lineage (GTDB taxonomy): Bacteria > Chloroflexota > Dehalococcoidia > Lucifugimonadales > Lucifugimonadaceae > Lucifugimonas. The sequence continues at coordinate 28,819 of VFGZ01000023.1, forward strand.
CAGGTAATGGATTTGGATATCACTATATTTTTTTTGCAGGTAAAAGTGTAGTTTTTTGCAAATACACCAGTTTTGATTCATAGTTACGAAATTCGTTGACGATGTGATTACGTGTATTTAAAATAAAACCTGACTCTTTTAGTATGGAATAAAAATTATCGGCTACAAAAGGTAAACATTAGTGGGTCACTGATGTTTAGGTGGGTGATTTTTCCCAATGGAGCAGCTTATTGGCGAACCAGAAAACGATTTCACGCGACTCAGACTTGTCAGGCCAGGAATATCAGTGGGGATTTGTCACTGATGTGGAAACAGACCTAGCCCCCAAGGGTCTTAATGAAGATATTGTTCGCTTGATCTCATCTAAGAAAGATGAACCAGCTTGGTTACTCGAGTGGCGTTTGAAGGCATATCACCATTGGGTTCAACTGAGCGATAGCGAGGGCGAACCGGACTGGGCCATGATCGATTACCCAAGCATCGATTATCAGGATATTTATTATTACGCTGCTCCAACTGCAGCCACGGAAGCTCCCAAAAGTCTTGATGATGTTGATCCAGAGATGCTGGCTACGTTCGAGAAGCTGGGTATCCCATTACAGGAGCGGGCCAAATTAGCTGGGGTTGCTGTGGACGCTGTGTTTGATTCTGTGTCAGTTGCGACAACAATGGAAGAACAGTTGGGCGAACTTGGAATTATATTTTGTTCTTTCAGTGAGGCCGTTAAAAATCATCCGGAACTCGTTAAGAAATACCTCGGAACGGTAGTGCCTTATACGGATAATTTCTTTGCAACGCTCAATGCTGCAGTGTTTAGTGACGGGTCTTTTGCGTACATACCGCCTGGCGTGAAGTGTCCTATCGAGTTAATGACTTATTTTCGTATAAACACTGAGGGCTCAGGTCAGTTCGAACGCACGCTGATTGTTGCAGACAAGGGGGCGTATGTATCGTATTTGGAAGGGTGTACGGCGCCATTCCGCAAATCTCACCAACTTCATGCTGCGACTGTAGAGCTTGTCGCTTTGGATGATGCTGAAATTAAGTATTCGACGATACAGAATTGGTTTCCGGGGACTCCCGAGGGAGAGGGGGGAGTTTATAACTTTGTTACGAAGCGGGGCCGTGCAGATAAGAATTCTAAAATTTCTTGGACACAAGTCGAAACCGGCTCGGCTATCACGTGGAAGTACCCTAGCGTCATATTACGCGGTGACAACTCAGTCGGTGAATTTTTCTCAGTTGCATTGGCGAACAACCATCAACAGGCTGACACTGGCACCAAAATGATTCACATAGGGAAGAATACTAAGTCAACGATTGTGTCCAAGGGTATTTCGGCTGGTCAAGGGAACAACACTTATCGGGGCCAGGTTCAGATTATGCCCGGTGCCGAGAATGCGGTGAACCATACTCAGTGTGACTCTCTACTCGTCGGGGATCAGTGTGGCGCTCACACGGTTCCTTATATTGAAGTTCGGAATCCCACGGCACGCCTTGAACATGAGGCTTCAACTTCTAAGGTCAGTGATGATCAGCTTTTTTATCTGATGGCACGTGGCCTTTCAGAAGAGGAAGCGCATCACATGATTATCACCGGCTGGAGTCGTGACGTGATTCGTGAACTTCCGTTTGAATTCGCTCTTGAGGCAGGACAACTTCTGAAAGTTTCACTTGAAGGGGCTGTTGGTTAGCCCTTTGTATTGTTAACTCGAAATTAAAATCCACTTATCACCGGAAAAATAAGATAAATGCTTGAAATACGAAACCTCCACGCGTCTGTACTGGATGTCGAAAATTCTGAAATTCTCCAAGGGGTAGACCTAAAAGTAAATATGGGCGAGGTTCACGCTATTATGGGTCCCAATGGATCTGGCAAAAGCACCCTTGCGAATGTCCTAATGGGTCGACCTGATTATGAAGTCACAGATGGGGACATCCTTGTCGACGGAAAGTCGATAATCGAACTTCGCCCGGATCAGAGAGCTCATTTGGGATTGTTTTTGGCGTTTCAGTATCCAGCGGAAATTCCTGGAGTAAGACCCTGGCAATTTCTAAAGGCGGCTCACGATGCCAAGGCAGAAGCCCGCGGCGAAGAAAAGATGTCGGTACGTAATTTCACAAAGCTTTTTGACGAAAAAGTCGACGCCGTTGGCATCAATCCTGATCTTGTTAAACGCTCCCTTAACGAGGGTTTTTCAGGAGGAGAAAAGAAGCGGAATGAAATGCTTCAACTCGAGGTGCTGCAACCTAGTATGGCCATATTGGACGAGACAGATTCCGGTCTGGACGTTGACGCTTTACGGATAGTTGCTGAGGGTGTGAACTCGATGCGCTCTCCTGAACGGTCTTTTATCGTGGTTACTCATTACCAGAGGCTACTCAACTACATTACTCCAGACATAGTTCACATTTTGGTGGATGGAAAGATTGTGCAAACTGGAGGACCTGAATTGGCCCTTGTAGTGGAGAAAGATGGGTACGCGGAATATTTACCAGCTTTTGGAGCAACTGGTAGGTCATGACATTAGATACTTCGCCCGCAGCAGTCGAAAAATTTTCATCAGCTTACGCAAATGCTGATCAGGCAAAGTCACCGGAGTGGCTGTCCGCCACCCGCCAAAAGGCCTGGTCGATTTTTAGTGAGTTGGGTATTCCCGTTAAGCGACGTGGAAACGAGCTGTGGAAATACACGAATCTTGCTCCAGTTGCTGACTCTAATTTCGAGTGCGATGTATCGGGATCGGTATCGATTGATCAGGTGCGATCAGCTTCCCCATGGGATGACACGTGGAATATTGCTGTGGTTGTCGACGGTATATTCAATGCCGGTCTTTCTAACTTGACCGAGGATGTTGGTATCAGTGTTGAGAGTCTTTCGGACGCGTTGTCTTCTGGTAGAGGTGATGTAGAATCGCAGTTTGCCAGTCTGGCAGGGCGGGAAAAGTATGCGTTCACCGCTTTGAACACCGCGTTATCTGCCGACGGAGCGTACGTTGCCGTTGCTCCTGGTGTAAAACTAGCAAATCCAGTGCAGGTGATATTTGTCACCTCAGATTCTGAGAAAAGCAGGGCATCGTATCCGAGACTCTTGGTTGATGTTGGTTCTGATAGTTGTATTACTTTGGTTGAGACTTACCTCAATCTGTCCCTATCAAGGCAATTATCGGTTCCCGTCACTGAGATTTTTGCTGCTAGTAATGCAACGATTCGCCACTATCGAATACAGATGGAAAATGAGAATTCTTTTCATCTAGCTACTACACGTGTAGCTCAAATGGAGGATTCTCAGTTTACTTCCACGAGTTTTGCCGTGGGTTCGTCGATCGCACGCAACGATATTCATACATCACTTGATGCTCCAGGTGCAAGTTGCACGCTGCATGGACTTTATATGACTAGTGGTCAGCAACAGCAAGATCAGGAGATAAGCACGACTCATGTCAAACCAGGTTGTACATCTGATCAATTCTATAAGGGCATACTTTCGGGTAATTCTCGCGCGGCATTTAGTGGCAAGGTTGTCGTAAAACGTGATGCACAGAAATCTGATGCTACACAGAAAGATCTTAACCTTCTGCTATCACGCGGAGCACGTATTGATGCCAAGCCATCCTTGGAAATTTATGCTGACGATGTGGTTGCAGCGCATGGAGCTACTGCCGGACATGTAGATAGTGACACGCTTTTCTATCTGCAATCCAGAGGTATCGATGAACAATCCGCCAAGGCTATATTGATACGGGGGTTTGCCGAGGAAATGATAGACGAGTTCGAACCAGAGTCATTGAACGTTTTTGTGGAGCGAGTTGCAATGGAACGTATCCCTGTACTTTTAACTGAGTCAGACACGATAGGTACTACATGAATGACATTGAAAATCTGATCCCTACTTTTGATGTTGAAGATGTCCGAGCAGATTTTCCGATTTTGAATCGAAAGATCAACGGCATGGATCTCGTTTATCTAGACAATGCTGCTACTACGCAGAAGCCACGGCATGTTATTGACGCACTCACGCGATATTACGAAGAAACGAATGCTAACGTGCATCGTGGCGTTCATACACTTTCCGTCGAGGCGACCGACGCTTATGAATTAGCACGGGAAAAGGTTGCCGGGTTTATAAATGCGCCAAGACCCGAAACGGTCATCTGGACCCGTAATACTAGCGAGTCTTTGAACCTTGTCGCCGCAACCTGGGCAGAGGAGCATGTGGCGAAGGGTGACAACATTGTGATCACCGCCATGGAGCATCATTCAAACATCGTACCCTGGCAGCAATTAGCGACGAAAAAGCAGGCTGAGTTACGGTATATCGTCGCTGGTAAAGACGGGGTATTGGAATTGTCTAATATCTCCAATATTATCGACTCGAATACTAAAATTGTTTCGATGACTCATGTTTCCAATGTCCTGGGCACGGTAAATCCTGTGGATGAACTTACTCGTAGAGCGCATCAGGTGGGAGCGGTCATGCTCATCGATGCTGCACAGAGCGTTCCTCACATGCCGGTTGACGTGCAGGCTATGGACGTCGACTTTCTGTGTTTTTCTGCACACAAAATGCTGGGTCCTACCGGTATAGGTGTTCTATACGGAAAATATGATCTTTTGAACGATATGTCGCCATTCATGTTTGGTGGTGACATGATTTTGGAAGTTACATATGAAGATGCTAAGTGGAATGACCTTCCCTATAAATTCGAAGCTGGTACACCTAACATCGCTGACGCTATTGCTACTGGTGCCGCCGTTGATTATCTGAACAATCTGGGGATGGAAAATATTTGGCGGCACGAGCAGGAATTAACTGCTTATGCCCTAGCGCAGATGTCTGCACTTCCCAGCCTGACAATCATTGGGCCAAAAGACCCTACACTTCGAGGTGGTGTGATTTCTTTCATGCATGATTCGATCCACCCGCATGATCTCGGCACGGGGTTGGATCAACTGGGAATAGCGATTCGCACCGGACACCATTGTGCTATGCCGCTTGTGCGTAGTTATGATGTGGTAGCAGCAGCTCGGGCGAGCTTTTATATCTACAATAGCAAGCATGAGATTGATGAACTGGTGAACGGAATCAGTGAAACAGAGGGGTATTTCGCGTAATGATGGGTGGCACATCAGGTCTTAGTGACCTTGACGAAATGTACGAGGCGATCATACTCGATCATTACCGCAGCCCGCGCAATTCTGCACCTCTTGATGACCCGGACGTTGATCTTGAAGTTAACAATCCTTTTTGTGGAGACGAGTTCCATATTCAACTTAAAGTCTCTCAGGGATCAGTTTCGCAGGTCGGAATCAATGGTCGCGGTTGTGCGATTAGTCAGGCGTCTGCATCTTTGCTCGCAGAATTGGTTGAGGGAAAGTCATATGCGGATGTTAAAGCAGCGGTTGATTCCGTGCGTCGACTATTAAAGGGTGAAGAGGTTACCGAAGAAGAGCAGGATATCCTTGGTGACATTGAAGCACTGGGTGGTGTGCGTAAATTTCCGGTTCGTATCAAATGCGCTCTGTTGAGTTGGGTAGGCTTGGACGACGCCTTGACTGATCACCTTAACTAAAGTAGTTCATGATCATCATCAGCGATCATGAACTCTTACTATTAGATAACCAGACACGTGTGAGGAAATCGCTGTCGCCGCGTGGTGTGGTGGGATTAAAGTTTTCAACATAATCCCACCACATCCAATACGTATTTCTTTTCTTGATGATGAACCTGTGAGATCCTGCAAGGATCTTCTGTTGAATTTCGAGTAACTTTTCTGCTCTCTTATTTGGACGGTACTCCTCGGCTTGGGCTGCAATAAGATGGTCGATTTCCGGGTTTGAGTATCCAGTCGTATTCCAGGGGCCATTTGAGTGATGAATGGCAAACAGGTATCCGGTTGTGCTTGAAATTGGAAGAGGAGCACCGACAAATATGTCGTAGTTTCCATTTACCCATACTTCATCCCCGAAAGTCCTGGTGGAGATTCGTTCTAAGTTCGTTTGGATACCAGCTGATGTCAGCTCTTTGGCCATGTGTTGGGCCATATCAATATATTCCGACCCGTATTCGCCCACTTTGATCGTTAGGCCTTCTTCGGGCAGCCCTTCGGTAGAGGACAGTATGGTACTCGCCTTTTTTGGATCATTGAATCGGTTCGGGAAGTTTGTATTTGGCAGTTGCCAGTCTGGGTTTAAAAGAGGCAGACCCAGAGAAACCATCGGGTAATCCTTGGTTTCTTTGACATCTAGATCGGTGATAAGCGGATCCCATGTCAGCATCATGGCTTTGCGAACGTCCTGCCTGTCGATAGGTGAACGGGCGGTGTTCATGGCTACCTCAATACCTGCGGCAGAATTTGAGATACCTATCCACTCTATTTCTTCGAATTTTTCCTTGGCCTCGGAGATGAAACTTCGATCAGCTTGAGCAACATCTAGTATTTTCGAACGCATACCAGCCACACGGGTTCCCTGGGCCGGCATAACTTGAATGTCGATCCCACCCAGGTAGGGGATATCTCCGTAATAGTTTGGATTGACAATTAATCGTGTCATGTCGGCTTGGGATTCAGTAGTGATCCATGGTCCGGAGCCGATTGTCGGGCCGCGACGTAGGTCGTCGTTCGCTTTAACTACTTCTGGGGCTACGATTCGGGAGTGAGAATCGGCGAGTTTTTCCAATATTTCAGAGTCGGCAGATAGTAGACGGATAACTATGTCCCTTTCGCCGATTGCGGTGATTTCAGCGACGCTCGACAATAGGGACGCATTTGGGTAGTTGATAGTAGCTTGTCGATTAAGGCTGAATACGATGTCCTGAGCAGTGACGGCGCGCCCGTTGAGAGGGGGTATATCCTGCCAATTGATGTCCCCTCGAAGTTTGATATTTAAGGTGATTGGAGTCGATAGTGTCCATGATGAGCATAGATCACAAACAACAACGGGAATGCCATTACTTAGATTAAACTTGAACAACCGTGAATATGACTGACCTGTCCCCCATGTAAGCAAACCGGATGAAACGGTCAGGTGCGGATCTATATGAGGTGGTCCTTCCGGTATGGCAAACCTTAATGTTCCACCTTGCTCTAGGTTTTTGGGAGGACGTATCGTAGGTTTTGGTGCGGCAGACGTGATGGTAGCGAAGGGTGTAGCGGTCGGATCAGAAGTAAGTTTTGACTTAGCAGTTGGGGTTGGTTGTGCGGTCTGCACCGTGACGGTCGGATCAGGCTGTTGCGTTGTTTTGACAACGGTCGGTGGGATTGATGGATTAGACGTTTGGTTCGTGCATTGCGTCAGGATCAGCCCTGCGCAAATTAGAATTGTAAGTGAGATAAAGTTACTCAACGGCACAAAGTTTATCTTGTACAGTTTCAGCAACCGTTGAAGGTAAGCTTTATGTTGGCCTATGCGATACATGGTCAATAAAGGATAACGACACTTCAGCGGATATGGATAATGGCGACAAGTCCGTGTTTTGCCCTTGTGGCGAACCAAAATTATATATTTAGTCGGGTTAGAATCTCTGGATTAGGCAGTTGGGTACGAATCCACAGGAAGAAAGAATGAGCAAACTCAATATCATGGCCTCACGACATTCGGCTTTTTACAGTCCGATGATTTGCACTATAGCCGGAGGATTCCTCGAAAAAGAGGGTCTTTCCGGTGAATATCATGTTGTCGAGGCTGGCAGCACCAGCGGAGGCGCAGTGGCCGAGGGCCGTATGGACGTTGCCCAAGCCGCGGTCTCTGCAAGTTGGAGTCCACTCGATAACGGTACAAGACCAGCATTCGCTCATTTTGCACAGATCAACAGATACGACGGTTTCTTTATTGCAGCCCGTGAACCTGATACGGATTTTTCCTGGAGCAAGCTTTTGAGCGGTAAGTTCCTGCACGTGCATGGTGGGCAGCCTGAGGCTATGCTGCGTTATGGCGCTTTTAAGCAGGGCCTTGACCTGTCGGACGTAGACGATATTCCATCTCCTGGTGGATCCGAGATGATGGATCAATGGAGTAATGGTGAAGGAGACTATTTTCATGAGCAGGGCGCATTTCCTCAGCAGCTTGAACATGACGGAAAGGGTCATATCGTTGGATCGGTCGGTGAAGCTGTAGGTCCTGTGGCTTTTTCAAGCTTGGTAGGTCGCTGGGATTGGTTGGAGACCGATGATGCGAGGCGCTTTGCCGCGGCGTACAAACAGTCACGGGAATGGGTAAACACGGCTGATCCTGCGGAGATTGCCAGGGCCGAGGCCGATTTTTTCCCCGACATGGCAGAGAGTGCGATTGCATCTGCGGTGAGTTTTTACCAAAGTCTTGGTACTTGGTCAGGTGGTATTACTATAGAAGAGGACCTTTACCAAGCCGCACTTGATGTGTTTGAACACTCAAATCTTGTTGGTTTTCGGCATGCATACAGTGATGTGGTAGCACCACCACCTGTTATATAGGATTTTATTGGTTGTTCGAAAGGGTTTTCCATGTCAGGTTACATGTAAAACTCACCACTGTATGGGGCACCTAGTTTATGCAATTAACTTCCCTCGCTGAACGCCACGCAACTTTCTGAGAAGTTATTGACCTAGACTCAGGGTTGATTGTCGAATTGATGGTAGATAAGTGATTATGTTGCACTGCGGTCAACGTATATAGTTTTTGTTTGAGTGAAGAACTCGATCGCTGCCTTACCTTGTTCACGGTTTCCAGAGGAACTGGACTTCATACCACCGAAGGGTACCTGGGGTTCAACACCAGCGGTTTCGCCGTTGATCTTGACGATGCCAGCTTCTATGCGGTCTGCAAAGTCCAGCACTGAATTTAGGTTACGTGTGAAGATTCCCGCGCTCAGCCCGTATTCGACTGAATTAGCGATTTCTAGTGCGTCTTCTGCATCGGAAGATGGAATTATTGACAAAACCGGTCCGAAGATTTCCTCGCACGCTATGAATGAGTCAGGAGCGACTTTTGTCATTACTGTTGGTTCTACGAATGTCCCTCGGTTGAATTTAGATCCTGTTGGAACTCCGCCTCCGGTCAGAATGTTCCCGCCGTCTTCAACGCCGCGCTTCACCATTGATTTAATGTTTTCTTTTGAGGCTTGATCGATAACGGGGACGACGATGGAGTCTGGATCTGACCCTGGTCCGATTTTTAGTGCTTCGGTTTTTTGGACAACAAGGCTTGTGAACTCTTCCATTACATTGCCAACCACGATAGCTCTGGAAGTTGCCGTACATTTTTGGCCTGAGTATTTCATTGCTCCCGAAACAGTAATCTCAGCGGCCTGTTCCAAGTCAGCATCAGGGAGGACGATTATGGGGTTTTTCCCGCCCATTTCGAGCTGGTACCGGTTTCCGCGCTTTGCTGATTCAGCGGCTATTTGCATGCCAATTTTAGTTGAACCGGTAAATGAAACGGCACTTACATTTGGATTGGTAATTAACTCGTCACCTATCGCACCACCTGATCCAGTGATGAGGTTGAATACTCCGGATGGTAGGTCTATGGATTCCCACATTCGGGCGATCAAGGTTGCCACATGTGGGGTCGCTGAGGCTGGCTTGAGAACTATCGTATTTCCATAAACGAGTGCTGGTGCCATTTTCCAAATAGGTATGGCAAGAGGGAAGTTCCATGGCGTTATAAGACTTATGACACCCAGGGGCATACGATCTGTGTATAGGAGGATATTTGGGTTTACTGATGGGACTACTGTCCCCACCGGATTTGATCCTTCGACTCCATAGTATTGGAGGAGTGCAACAGCGCGTCCAACTTCACCGCGCGATTCTATAATCGCTTTTCCGGATTCTCGAGTTATTGCTTGTGCGTATTCCTCGAGATTTGCCTCGAGGTACGTAGCCGCTTTTAGGAGATATCCACCACGTGCAACTGAGGATGTCTGTCGCCAACTCCCTTTGACGTTGGAGGCTGCTTCAATAGCGGAGTGTGCATCGATCGTCGCGGATGATTGGAACTCTCCAATTACATCCGAGTGGTCTGCTGGATTAATGCTAGTTGTAAACTTTCTGGATGCTGAATCAACCCAAGCACCGTCAATATAGTTTTGATACCGCTGGACCATAATTTTCCCTCCGGGATTTCGATAGGTTGAACACTTCCAATTCTCGACTCTGTCTTGGCGAGTGTTGGGATACGCCAGAGATCGCCCAATGCTGGCATCAGAGATCGTAAGTGTCAACGATCAGATTGGGCTTGCTGGGAAAACCTTCTTGTAATTCTGTTTCATATGTATCGTACTTGTGACTGAAAATTATTCATGATTTGCATCAGCGGTATGCCTGTACTCGCTCTATAAATGCTTCGCCATGTTTTTTAATCCACAATGGCCATGCAACTCCTACGCATTTCACGCCCATGGATATGAATGATTCCAGGTTATCGTCAGTCACCAGTGTCCCTGCTATACCTCCTCCATTGATAATTAGGTCAATCGCTCGCTTAATAGCGTCTTGGACCTCTGGATGTTCCGGGTTGCCTACGTGGCCCATGGAGGCCGCCATGTCTGACGGCGCTACATAAAAGATATCGATCCCTTCGACTTTAGTAAGTTCAGGGAGATTTTCTATTGCTTCAAAATCTTCAATGAGTGGGATGCACTGGGCTTGCTCATTGGCTTTTAGAAAATAGTCATCCACCCCATAAGCACGTCGGCTTCCCGCAACTCCACGAATACCGCTAGGAGGATATTTGCATGCGCTGGCAGCTAATTTGGCATCTTCCAAAGTGATTACGTGGGGGACCATTACAGTACTGGCTCCCTGATCGAGGGCCCTCAATATTTGTGCTTCGTCCAGTTTATTTACTCGGACTAAGCTAGACATACCCCATAATTCACATGCGCGAGTTATGTCGGACAACTCAGACCATGAAACTTTGCCGTGCTCGAAATCGATAAAAGCAGCGTCGAATCCGACGTGCCCGAGAAAGTCGCATATTTCTGCGTTGTTCAGGCCATTTGCAATGACACCTATACCGCCTTTGTCGATCGTATTTTTGAGCTGGTTGGGACTATATTCTCTTTTGCGCGCCATATGAGTTTCCTTGTGAAGGTTGTAGCACTTATATAAATGCCTGTGTTGATATCGTATTGTTTAGATGAAACGTACACTGGTTTGTTACAAATTGCTGGTGATTTTTGTGCGATATTTTGGCAATGAGACGTTTTGAGATTGTTCGGGTAAAAAATGTCGAGATTCTCTAGAGCGAGAAAAGTTCATGGTCAGACGGTAGAAGGCAGGCGTGCTGTTCTTGAATCGTTGCGCGTAAAACGTGATATCGAACGTTTGATCATGCTTGAAGATTCTGAATTGGGGCCACAGCTTCGTGAGATAGTTTTTTTAGCCAATGAAGCTGGCATACGTATAGATGCTGTTTCCAGGCGGGAACTCGAATCTCAATCGCAGACTAAAAAACATCAGGGTGTTATAGCAGTTGTACCAGATCCCAGATATCACCAACCTGATGATTTATTATCTGCGGCTGGGCTCAAAGGTGAACATCCGTTGCTCTTGATGCTCGACGGGATTCAGGATCCCCATAATTTGGGAGCGATCGCTCGTACTGCTGAAGCTGCTGGTGTACATGGTTTGATAATTGCTGAGCGAAGGGCGGTTGGTGTTACGCCTGGTGCTATGCGTGCTTCGGCAGGTGCATTGGAACACATTAAGGTCTCCAGAGTTGGTAACCTCAATCGGACGGTTGAGAAGCTGAAAGAAAATGGCTTAGCTATTGTCGGTCTCGATGCCGCAGGCGATTCGGAGTATACCCAGATTGATCTTAAGGGTCCCGTTTTGATAGTTGTAGGATCTGAAGGTAAAGGCCTTTCGCGACTGATGCGGGAGAATTGCGATCAGGTCGCGTCAATTCCTATGGCTGGACAAATTTCATCGTTGAACGTTTCGGTAAGTGCCGCTATTGTTCTCTATGAAGCATTTAACCAGCGGTCTAAAGCTAGTTAGGCAATTTCGTTGTCGTGAAAAAAACTCAGACTATCCTGTTTTGAAGTCGGAGATCACGTTTATTAACGGTTCACCTCTGGATAGCCGATCGATATTTGATGCTACTGTTGCTGCTCGGCGATTGAGCGTACCAATTGTTGCGCCCGAGTGGTGGGGTGTCATGATTATGTTTTCTAGCTCCCAGAAGGGATACTTCGAAGGTCGTGGCGAATCGTCGTTACTGATCGGGTAGTCATACCATGTGTCTATCGCGGCGCCGGCAATAGATTTACTTGTAAGAGCATCGAAAAGTGCTTTTTCATTTACGATGTGGCCTCGTGCGGGATTTATCAGATAGGCGTTTTGGCGCATCAAACCTAATTCTCGTTCACCTATCAGGCTTTGTGTTGATTCTATTAACGGTGTTGAAATCAGTACGAAGTCTGATTCGCTAAGCACCCAATCTATAGCTTTTATTCCAGAACCATACTCGACACCATCTGCCTGCGCCTCATTTAACGTTTCTGATCTTCGCCCTGCAGCAATCACTCTCATTTCGTACGCGTTCGCAAGACGTGCTGTACGTTTGCCAATCGCTCCGTAACCTATGATCCCGAAAGTGCGCCCATACAATTCTCTATATGCACCGTGACGCCCAGGCCATTGTGACCAATTCCCATTGCGAAAAGACCTGTCACTTAGAAATAGTTCGTGATCTAATGCTACTGCTACTGCCATAACCCATTCAGCGATCGGTGCTTCATGATGGTATGCGTTGGCTACTATCACGTTTTCTGGTACGGCGTCTGGCTCTATTCGATCATAGCCTGCTGCTGGGATTAAAATTGCTTTTAATGATTTTGCAGCTTTGCCCATAGCGACGTTGAAATCGGTCCCGATATAGATATCTGCATCAGCTAAAACCGATGGTTCGGGTTTATTGTTGACATATTCAGTGACGATCCAGTCTACTTCAACGGTCACGGGCCACCGGTCATTTATTTGCTCTCCTGGTGGTACTGGTGAAATCACCACCTTAAGCGGACGCGGTGAATTAGTATTGTTATTTGGCATAGTCCGTTCCGATCCAATAGCAATAAAAGAAGTTAGGTTTGATTTTTATAATCAGACTAAGATCGGAGAGATTATCACGATAGTGGAGAAAACATTACTACTGCCACGCATTCCCGAGTCTATAATTTACCTTCGTTTCCATTCATATTTTGACCACTTATAACAGTCGCGCCCATTGACAATCGAAATAACTGATCCTAACCGTAACGTGACTGGTAACTACCATTGGAAAGTGTTTTGGACCGTAGCAATAGCTCTGTTTGCGATGGTCATGGATTTTTCAATTGTTTTCCTTGCACTCTCGTCTATTGCTGATGAATTTGATGTCACTTTACGGGCGGTCACATGGGTTGCAATTGCCAGCTCTTTGACTATGAGTGCATTCATGCTTCCACTGGGACGTGTGTCGGATATCACCGGCCGTAAGCGCTTTCACATCGTGGGCATGATGCTTTTCGTAGTTGGCGCACTACTCGCATATTCCGCATCAAATCTTCAAATGCTTATCTTGGCTCGTGTGGTGATGTCGCTTGGAAGTGCAATGGGTCAGGCTGTGGTGTTCGCAATAATTGTCGGTGTTTTTCCAGGTAGCGAGCGTGGGAAAGCTCTTGGGATGATCACCACAACTGTCGCTATTGGCGCTGCCGCAGGTCCTATTGTGGCAGGCCCTGTTATCCAGGAATGGGGATGGCGATCAATATTTCTGGTAACAGCGTTGCCCACTATTGCGGGAATTGTTGCTGCGTTTGTTGTACTAGAGGACTCAAAAATCGGATCTGAAACCCGATCACTTGATGCGCGATTTGACTGGCTCGGGAGCATACTTTCAGCAGCAGCTTTATCCTTGTTGATTTTGACCATTTCGAATCCATTCGCGTTCGAATGGATTTCGCTACAAACAATCGCAGGATTTTTGGTAAGCCTGGTGTTGCTAGTGGCGCTAGTGCGATGGGAGTTGCGGACACCTGAACCCATGCTGAATCTGCGGTTTTTCAAAAATTCGACTTTTTCGTGGTCGACATCCACTAGGTTCCTAGGCTTTATCGGTGGTTCTGCAACCTTTTTTCTTATGCCCATATTTGTTCAAAGTTTTATGGGTTATGGCCAGAGATCTGCTGGGATGATTATGTTCGTAGGTGCATTAGGCATGGGGTTGGCATCACAGTTTTCTGGCCGATTGTCAGATAAATATGGATTCCGTAAATTCACGTTTATTGGTCTTGGTTTATTGGTTATGACTAACGTATGGTTCTCATTTTTCGTTAAGGATTCGTCGCTAGTGATTGTGATGTCTGTTTTATTTCTTAATGGCCTTGGGATGGGACTTTGGATGGCCCCTAATATGAGTGCTACGCTTTCTACAGTGAGCCGTGTTGATTATGGTTCGATGAGTGCATTTCTCAACCTGGTGCGGAATGTTGGCAGCGTGATTGGTCAGGCGTTGACAGCAGCCATAATCGCGGGAATCATGCTTAGTCGTGGTGCAGAGGTTCAGTTAGATCAGTTGTCTGAGTCGGATAATCCTGCTGTTACTGATGCCTTTATCGCAGGTTGGAGTTTAACTTTCAGAGTGCTCGCTATAGTCACAATTATCGCCCTTATTTGCGCTGTTAGGACTAGGGTGTTTGTTAGTGACCGTTATGACAGGATTTAGTTCCAACGATCTTTTATCTACAAATATGACCTAGTGGTCGACAGGAGGCAATATGGGTCAACTAGATGGAAAAGTGGCAATTGTCACTGGGGGCGGATCGGGGATTGGTAAGGGAATTGCAAAAGCCTTCGTTGATGAGGGCTGTTCTGTAGTGATTGCGGCTCGTGATAGTCAAAGGCTCGATGATGCGGTGGATGACCTTAAGAGTTCGCCAGGAACCATTACTTCTATCCCGACCGATGTTACTGATGAAGAGCAAATGGTTAGCCTTTTTTCTAAGACTGTGAACCAGTTTGGTAGGCTGGATATTCTTGTGAATAATTCTGGTGCATTTGATGGAGGTCCGGTAGAAGACCTGACTATGGAACAATGGCAAAGGGTGATGCAGGTTAATGTGACGGGCCCTTTCCTCGGGGCGCGAGAAGCCTTCAAGATTATGAAAAAACAAGGAGGTGGCAGGATTATAAATATAGGAAGTATTGCCGCACAAAAACCTCGTCATAGCTCGTCTCCCTACACGACGAGTAAACATGCAGTCTGGGGACTGACCCAGTCATTGGCATTAGAAGGCCGTGATCACGGTATTGCGGTGAGTGCGCTCCATCCCGGAAATGTGATGGTTGAACGGCGAGGAGATGGTAAATCGGCGACAGGTCGCGATGAGGGTCCGGAACCGCTTATTTCAACAGAGGATATGGGGCGCACGGCTCTTTTGATGGCTACTCTCCCTGCGGATGCGAACATGCTTGAAGCCATAGTATTGCCGGTTAATCAACAATACTTGGGACGCGGTTAATCGACAATTTGATAGTGCCAAAAGGATTAGAGATTCTAGTTATCAAGAGGTCAGATTTTCCTTCGTTGTCGTTAAGTCCTCGGGATAAAAACATTTTCACGGAGATCCATGATGCGTAATTTTCTGGCATTGGTGTTTTCGGCTGGATTAGTAGTTTTACTTTTCCTGGTCGTAACGGCTAATCACGCTCTGAATACGATTTCAGAACCAGATGTAATTATCTCCGTCTTGAATGATGCAGAGGCATATGACTACTTGTACGACGAGATTATTGGCAATTTGGTGTATGACGTTGTCGAAAAAGGAGTTGAGTTCAATTCGGGGATAGGTGAGTCATCAAGTCCTACGGTTCTTGAGTTTGATGATCCTGTGACTGCCGCTGCTGCCATAACGTCATTTGTAGAAAAGTTGGTGCCGCGTGAATATCTCAGGGAGAAAATCGAGGAAGGCCTACATGGAGTTGTGCCATACGCCGCTGGCCAAACTGATGAATTCAAGATCGACTTAGAAGTTCAAGATCGCGTGCGTGAACTACCTGATTCGGTGCGGACCCTGGTTACAGAACTCCGACTGGTTCAGCAACTGACTGATGACCTGATCGTACCTCAGATGTCGGAGTTTAACTCCCAGATATCCGGTAGTGGCCTCGGCATCGAATTTACGCAAAAAGAAAACGAGACAAATGCCCGTTTGATACTTCCACCGGAATGGGTTGAAGAGCAGTTATTCCACACGCTTGATGAGTTAACTACGTATTTGGTAGGAGATTCGGATGGGTTTAGCGTCCTAATAAAGCTGGAAGACCGCGTTGTAATTATTGGGGAGATTCTTAAGGACAAAATTTCCAGTGATAACACGCTCTATAAACTCGTGTTTGCGAAGGTAATCGATCCGGCTATTCAGCGAACCGTTGATCAATCGACATCTGTTGGATTCGGGGTTTCACTGACAGAGCAAGAAGTCACAGATGCGGTTGAATTAATAGCACCTCCTGAATGGGTGCGTGGCCATGGTGACGGTGTCATAGACGCGTTGGTGGACTATTTGCTTGGGGATGAGGATGATCTGAATTACTCTGTAGATATGACAGCTAGAAAAGCTGCAGCTGCTAAGGAGTTGCAGGCACTTGCACGCATAAAGTTGGTCTCAACTCTGGAGTCCACACCTGCATGTACTTCATCTGCTGCAGCATTCGCCGCAACAAAGGCCGTTGCTTCCGGTAAGGTGCCGCCTTGTTTATCAGGGGGGCCGATGATTAATCTTGCGTTAGAGGCCTTTGTTCCGAAAATGGATCAACAGGTTGAGAGTTTTGTGATGAGTCAAATTCCTGGTGAAATTGCTTATTCACTATCAGATTTTGCGGGACAGGGTGATGGGGTCGAACAGCAGCTTAGCGACATCCGTGAAAAGGTGATTGAGGGGATAAGTTTTACTGAAAAAGATCTGATCGGACTTATTGCTGGGGGAGATGATCCAGAGGCTCTGGACGGAGCAGAAGAACAGCTTACGATACTGGCTGCGGGAGTAGTGATCACGGAGGTGGATATCGCCAAAAGCCTGGGTCCTGATGAAATCCAACAAATGGATGATTTGCGTGCCCAAGCAAGGAATTGGTTGTCTTTGAAATGGATACTTTGGTTTCTTGTTTTAATTCCCATTGGGATTATCGCTTTTACTGGAGGTAGAGGATGGCCAGGTAGATTGAGATGGGCGGGAGGCGCGGTCGTGATTTCAGCCTTAATTGTGTACCTGGGGATATCACTTATATGGTCAGTTGGGAAAAATCAATTACCGATGGAAATTCCAGTGAGTGAGGAAATGCGAGTTGATTATCCACGTTTATCTGATGAACTAGGGAGTGAATCCCCTGCGGAATTAGTTCAGTCTGCGCTAGGATCGTGGCAATCTGGATGGCGAAATCAGACGTTACCATGGATTGTCTTTGGGTTGCTTTCGTTCACAGCTGGAACTCTATGGTCTCGGGTCTATAAGGGAACGCGGCAGGTAGTGGCTGAAGGGCCCGAAGTTGATACAGTTTTTGAGCCCGAATCGGGCAATACTAATGGTTTGCCACCAGAACATGAAATGCAATCACCAGACAGAAAAGGTGTTTAGATCAAGTCCGATGTAATCGCAGCGATCACCATTTGTGATGCTTTTTTTATCAAAAGTAGATCTAGGGTTTCAGGTGTATCGGTTGCTTGGTGGTAATGAGGGTTTCGGAAGTTCGCTGTATCACTGATCATAACGGCCGGAATATTGGCCGACCAAAAAGGTGCATGATCACTTCTCCTTGTGTGTTTGATTGCTGGCATCCATCCAGGAATTTTGAGCGGTAATACAGGTAGTAAAATCTCTGGATGAGTTGCCGCATGTTCCAGATGATCTGATAGTTCTCTTTCTTTCCGTCGTGAAAGTATTAACAAAGAATTCCCCGCAAAACCTTGATCTTTCAGAGACCTGTACGCGTCAGGAAATAAAAATCTAAACACGCCAGGTAATCGTTGCTTTATAGTTTGTGAGCTGAAACCGATAGATTCGAAAATAATTGCCGATGATGGGAATTTTTCCATTGGTAAATTAGATACGAAATGTGTCGATCCGTGCAACCCACCCGAATGTGGTTGTGCCTCTTCCGCGTCAAATGCTACAAACGTAATCTGCGTGAAGATTTTGGATTCTTTAAGTACTCTTGCGCATTCAAGTAACGCTGCTATGCCGCTAGCGTTGTCATCCGCCCCGGGTGAGCCTGACACTGTGTCGTAATGGGCGCCAATGATTATGTTTTTTGTTGTAGAAACGCTCGCAGAATTATGTAATGTGCCAATAACGTTCGTTCCCTTACGTTCTGGCTTTTGTCCAGGGATATTAAAAACTTGGCGGTTCACATCCAGTCCTATTTGATCGAACTCGGAGCTAATCCATCTTGAAACTGCAGCATGTCGATGTGGATTGTCAACACCATTTCTTGGCGATGAAGCCAGGTGTTCAATGATTCTTTGTATTCGCAGTTCGGATACTGAAGGCTTGCTCATGTAAGTTAGGTGGAAGCTAGTGGGTGTTAATACTCATCAAAACTATGTTCACAGGGTGGTCAGTAGCGCGTATACTCCGCCCGCCGACGTATTAAATGTTGTTAGATAATGACAGATGTGGCTGATTAGTAAGATTGATTATTTGGAGTTGTCATGTACATCCTCATGGTGCGACTGAAGGTCAAAGAAGATCGTATCGACGATTTCATTGCTGCGTCTATTGGTGATGCAAGAGGATCGGT
>VFGZ01000024.1 GCA_009392215.1 SAR202 cluster bacterium
TACTTTGCGGCTATGTTGAGTTGTTCATATAATGGGAGATCCCATTTCAGTAGACATGGGTAGAATATTGAACGAGGATTTCGTATTGGCGACAGCAGACACCCCAAATAGTCAGGCCGAAGCTCCAAAAACCGAGCAGCCTGTGCAACAGAACAAAGAGACTCCCGAGGCTACAGCCACTCCCGAGGCTACAGCCACTCCCGAGGCTACAGCCACTCCCGAGGCTACAGCCACTCCCGAGGCTACAGCCACTCCCGAGGCTACAGCCACTCCTGAGGCTACAGCCACTCCTGAGGCTACAGCCACTCCTGAGGCTACAGCCACTCCTGAGGCTACAACTGCTGGAGAAGAGACATCTGACGAGATAAGCGCTTCTGTTGCCGTTGCTGAAAAGTCTGAAAGCGAAATGACTATGGCAGATCTTCTCGAGGAGTTTCTTCCTTCGAAGACTCTTCGTAGAGGAGAGATCATAGATGGTCGAGTCATGAGTCGTAAGCCTGAGGGCATGCTCGTGGATATCGGTTATAAATCTGAAGGATTTGTCCCTACCAAGGAAATGCGTTCATTGCCTCCAGAGGTTTTAGAAGAATTAAAGGCGGGCGATGAGATAATCGCTTACGTCGTAAATCCTGAGGGGAACGAAGGATCTTCGATCCTATCTGTTGATCGCGCCCGTGGTGAACAGGGGTGGCGAATCCTCGAGAAAGCCATGGATAACGATGAGACTTGCAACGGTGTTATAACCGGTGCAAACCGTGGTGGTGCTGTGGTTGAGTCTGAAGGCGTACAAGGTTTCGTCCCACTATCTCAACTGATCGGTCCAGCGCGTGAACTTTATGTTCCAGGCGGCGAGCCACCCAAGGAAGGTTTTATAGGGATGGCCGTTGAGTTTAA
Organism: SAR202 cluster bacterium; assembly: GCA_009392215.1. GTDB lineage: Bacteria > Chloroflexota > Dehalococcoidia > Lucifugimonadales > Lucifugimonadaceae > Lucifugimonas. The sequence continues at coordinate 895 of VFGZ01000024.1, forward strand.
GATTATCGAATTGAATCGGCGTCGAAATCGGGCTATATTTTCAGAAAGAGCGGCGCTTCAAGCTTGGAAACAGGTTCAGAAGTCTCGGTTGGTTGAAGAATTGACTGAAGGCGAGATCCGTAAGGGTCGGGTTGCTGGTATATCTAATTTCGGGGCATTTGTCGACCTCGGTGGGGCTGATGGCCTAATCCATATTTCTGAACTATCGTGGGAACCAGTGAAAAGCCCCGATGAAATCGTCACGGTTGGCGAAGAGATAGACGTATTCGTCCTCCGCGTGGACCGGGAAAACCTCAAGATAGCGCTAAGCCTACGACGCTTACAGCCGGAACCGTGGGATGCGATTGAATCTAAGTTTTCGATTGGCCAAACAGTTACAGGAACTGTGACTAAGCTTGCTAATTTTGGAGCATTCGCGCGTATTGACCGTGGTATTGAAGGGCTTATACATATAAGCGAACTTTCTCAGCAGGTGATCAAGCATCCCAAGGATGTGGTCAACGAAGGAGATGAGCTGGAACTTAAGATCATCAGAATTGAACCGGAGCGTCGCCGGTTAGGTCTGAGCTTGAAGCAGATCGTTGACGGATCAGATCATGAAACTGAGGTTCCAGAAATCCCGAAGCCGTCGGAGGAGATCTCTGAAGGTTTCGGAGATATTTTTGAAGATGATGAGTGATACTTAAAAAACAACGCCAGTTCTCTGGGAAGGGAGTTAAATGCCCAGTAGGTTTGAAAAGTTTTCGGAGCGGGCGCGTAGGGTTCTCTCACTTGCGCAGGAAGAAGCCCAACGGTTTAATCATAATTACATAGGTACCGAGCACATATTGCTCGGGCTAGTAAGAGAAACCGAAGGCGTCGCCGCGCGGGTGCTGTTGAACCTAAACGTTGAGTTGGTAAAAGTTCGTTCGGCCGTAGAATTTATAATTGGTCGAGGAGAACGTCCCACCCCAGGTGAAATTGGCCTGACACCTCGCGCTAAGAAGGTGATCGAACTGGCAGTTGACGAAGCTCGCCGACTTAATCATCACTATATTGGCACTGAACATCTTCTGATCGGTCTTATGCGTGAAGGAGAAGGAGTTGCTGCTGGTGTTTTAGAAAGTCTCGGAGTTGGTCTCGAAAAGGTACGAGAAGAGACAAATAGTATTATCCAAAAACAGAGTTCAAGCCAGTCCAGTGGCTCGCGTTCAAGCGCTCCTCGTACGAGCCGTACCCCAGCTTTGGATGAGTTGGGAGTTGATCTGACCAAACGTGCCGCTGATGGAGATCTCGACCCCGTTGTGGGACGAGATAGTGAACTCCAACGTGTTATTCAGATTCTGAGCCGTAGAACCAAGAATAATCCGGTACTCATTGGTGAACCTGGTGTAGGAAAGACAGCAATTGTTGAAAAACTCGCGCATCTGGTGGTTGATGGAGATGTGCCCGAAACACTCCAAGGAAAGCGCGTAGTAACTTTAGATATGGGAGCGTTGGTTGCTGGCACTAAATATAGAGGTGAATTTGAAGAACGTCTGAAAAAGGTAATTGGAGAATTAAAGACGGCTGGCAATTGTGTCTTATTTATAGATGAGATGCATACCATGGTTGGCGCTGGTGCTGCAGAGGGTGCGGTGGACGCTGCTAATATTTTGAAACCCTCATTGGCTAGAGGTGAATTACAGGTTGTCGGTGCTACGACACAGGATGACTATCGTAAATATGTTGAACGAGATCCGGCTCTAGAACGACGGTTCCAGCCAGTTGTCGTAGACGCGCCTGATGCGATCACTACAGTTGAAATATTGCGTGGCGTCAAAGGCATGTATGAACAGCACCACGACCTAGAGATATTGGATGAGGCTTTAGAGACCGCTGCAACCTTGGCTGATCGATATATAGCAGACAGGCAATTGCCTGATAAAGCCATCGATCTTATTGATGAAGCAGCTTCACGGGTGAGAATTAAACATTCAACTGTTCCAAAGCCACTGCGTCAAGCCCAGAAGGAACTTGACGCAGTGCGGCGCGAAAAGGACGAAGTTATTTCTGCTCAAAAATATGAGGCTGCCGCTGAATTGCGTGATCGTGAGTTGAAACTAGTCACTAAGATTGAGCAGCTTGATGCTGGCTGGAAAAAAGAAAATCCTGATGCAGGTGAAGCCAAGGTGACTGCGGAAGATATCGCAGAAGTTGTTGCGATGTGGACACGCATACCAGTCACCCGCCTAGACGTTGAAGAGAAAGAGCGCCTGATAAATATGGAGGATGCTCTTCGTTTGAATGTCGTTGGGCAAGACGAGGCTATATCAGTGATATCTAAAGCGGTTCGTCGTTCACGTGCCGGCTTGAAAGATCCTAAACGTCCGATTGGAGCTTTTTTGTTTTTGGGCCCAACCGGTGTTGGTAAAACTCATAGTGTAAAAAAACTAGCCGAATACCTGTTTGGTGAAGAAGATGCCATGGTTCGACTGGATATGTCTGAGTTCATGGAAAAGCACTCGGTAGCAAGACTAGTGGGAGCTCCACCAGGATATGTTGGGTTTGATGAAGGGGGCCAGTTGACAGAAGCCGTTCGCCGCCGCTCCTATTCCGTTATTTTACTCGATGAAATTGAGAAGGCTCATCCGGACGTATTTAATGTTTTGTTACAGGTTTTTGAGGATGGTCACCTGACCGATTCTAAGGGTCGTAAAGTCGACTTTAAGAATACTGTTATTGTGATGACATCAAATTTGGGTTCGAGCCTGATCCAAAGTAGTGGGGGCATTGGATTTAACTTTGGGCGGCAAGATTCAGAAACACTGGATTATCAGAGAGTGAAAGATCGGGTTTTGGAAGCAGTTAAGGATCCTCAAAACGGCTTTAAACCTGAATTCCTAAATCGTATAGATTCCACGGTTGTATTTCACCCATTGGAGCGAGCTCATATTCTTGAAATCGTAGATATTATGATGAAGGAAGTAGAAGGGCGCGTTTTGGAACATGGACTAGTTATGCAAGTCACAGATGCGACGCGTGATTACCTTGTTGAGCGTGGCTTTGACCCGAAGATGGGGGCTCGTCCGTTGCGCAGGTTGATTCAAGATGAGATTGAGGATGAGCTTTCCGAGAAACTTTTGCGAAATGAATTTGGGACAGGTGATACTGTCGAACTCGATTTCATTGATGGTGCAATAGTAGTACAAACTCCTAAGAAGAAACGAAAATCTCCTAGAGCAAAGGTGAATTCTTCAGATCCCGATGATAAACAAACGGTAAGTAGTACTTGATGATTGAGTTTTGAAACTTTTGCAGATAATAAAAGGGGCAGGAAATTTTCCTGCCCCTTTTATTACTACTTTCAAGCTATGGTTACTATCTTTAACCTATTATTTTGTTAGTGCCAGCTCAAATAGTTTTAGTGCTTGTTCTGCAAATAACAGCATGTTTGATTCTCTGCATTGAAGTCCAGATTCAAAGGTTTTGGTACACGTCGAAGGGCCAGATACTGCAATACAGGTATGCCCCGGATTATCTCCGTAACTATTGCCGGTCGGACCGGCGGCTCCACTTTCACTGAGAGCCCAAGTTGTTGTCAGCCTCTCCCGACTACTTTGTGCTAGCAAAAGTGCATATGTTTCCGTTGCGGAACGTACAGAACGAAGCTGGTTAAGGCTAATTTTTAGGAATGCATCTCGGGCCGATTTCGTATAAACCACTGTTCCTCCTACGAAATAGGCTGAAGCCCCTGGGACGCCTAACAACGCAGCTGATATCAGCCCGCCAGTTGATGATTCTGCCACAGAAACCGTTTCGCCTCTTTGAACCAGAAGAGCGGCCACTTTAGCGGCAGATTTAGAGAGCTCAGTCATATGGATATTCCTTAGGATGTTGTGTTTTTTACGACACTGTTCAATGAGTGTGACTGTGAGACAGCGATTAACATAACTGGATTTAATGAAATCGGACTGTCATTAATTCTTGCTCGTAGTGACGTGAAATAGGATACTCATTCTCGCTATGACAAAAAAATCAAAGACGTTATACCAATGTACGGGGTGTGGGCACAAAACATTTAAGTGGGTTGGAAAATGCAGCGAATGTGAAGAATGGAATACAGTCGAACAAAGGACGGTTAACTTAAGTGATGGAAATAGTGTTGACAGTTATATAGATCCATCAGCAGTTGAACAACTTGTTGAGTTGAGTGATGTTTCGACTGAACGGATGGCGTATATTGCCACGGGGATTAAAGAATTTGACCGAGTTATGGGAGGTGGCTTCGTCTCTGGTTCAACGACTCTGGTTGCAGGTGATCCTGGTATTGGGAAATCTACACTTTTGCTTCAGGCGATTGCAGCGATTGCAAAAAAAGGGTTAAAAGTCTTGTACGCCACTGGCGAAGAAGGAGTAGAGCAGATTCATCTACGCTCTTCACGTTTAGGGATTTCTGGTGATGGAATATTTGTTGTAAGCACGGGTAATGTGGTCGAAATTGCAGCATATATGGCTCAAATGGATCCGGTTGTCGTGATTGTTGACTCTATACAGACAACTTTTCACCCTGATCTTAATTCATCGCCTGGGACGGTTTCTCAGATCAGGGAATCCGCCTCATTTTTGTCTTATCACGCTAGAGTCAATCATGCGGCACTAATTTTAAGTGGTCACGTGACGAAAGATGGATCGATCGCTGGCCCGAGGGTTCTTGAGCATCAGGTTGACGCGGTGATGCAGATCGGTGGCGATACTAACGGTCCACTCCGCATGCTTCACGGAGTTAAAAATCGTTTTGGTGCGACTGACGAGATGGGAGTTTTCGAGATGCGTGAAGAAGGGTTGTTTGGAATATCAGATCCCTCTCAAGTGTTTATGAATCAAAGAGTAAAACAGGCATCAGGATCCGCGATTGCGATAATACTTGAAGGGACACGATCACTTGCAGTAGAAATTCAAGCTTTAGTTACGGCATCGTCTCTTGCTTCGCCCCGGCGTGTTGCTAATGGTGTTGATTTATCACGACTTCACCTGATTGTGGCTGTTCTTGCTAAGCACATGAAATTACCGCTTGCAAATCATGATTTGTTGATTAATGTGGTTGGTGGATTTGAGATTAAGGAACCAGCTGCTGACCTGGCAATAGCTTTGGCCATAGCGTCCTCTATGACGGATAGGCCCGTAATAAGCACAGTTGCTGTGGCCGGTGAAATTGGTTTGGCTGGTGAGTTAAGGTGGATTCCTGGATCTGATCGGCGTATTTTTGAAGCTGCTAGGTTGGGATTTGAGGATTGCTTGATTCCATTTGCTGTTGGTGATATTGGAAGTAATAATACTGTCAATGTTTCCAGACCAAGCAATGTCTCTGAGGCTGTAAGATTTGCTTTGGAGGCTAGTTCTATCAGAGTGAAACCAGAAATTGATATGGAGATTCTTTCTGGATGACAGACCAAGATATCGTTGATAAGGCTTTGGACCTAAAGTTTGCTGCTTTGAAAAAACTGATCAGCGGATATGGCTCGTTGATAGTCGCGTACTCTGGTGGCGTAGATTCCACATTACTTGCCGCTGTCGCTCATGACGTATTAGGAGAAAATTCTATTTCCGTCACTTCACGTTCACCCAGTGTTGCCCCAGAGGAACTTGAATCAGCAATAGAACTTGCCAGAACCAAAGGATGGCGACATTTGATTGTTGAGACCAATGAAATTGAAGATCCTAGATACTTAGCTAACGATGGACGTCGTTGTTTCTTTTGCAAGACAGAGTTGTACACACACCTTGCGCAAGTGGCTATTGCGGAAGGTATAAGCAAGGTGGCGAATGGTGCTAATACTGACGATTTAGGTGATTATCGACCAGGTATGGAAGCCGCCAATAATTTCGAAGTGGTGTCACCTTTGGTGGAAGCGAGGATGTCGAAGCAGGAAATTAGAGATATTTCCAAGCGCATGGCTCTTCCTACATGGGACAAGCCTGCGCAGCCATGTTTATCATCTCGGATTCCGTACGGAACTGCCGTTTCGGTGAATGCATTATCGATGATTGGGAAGTCAGAAAAGGGTTTACGGGAACTTGGGTTTCGTGTGGTACGGGTGCGTCATTACGGGCAAACAGCGCGGGTAGAAATCCCTATTGATGATTTTGAGCGATTTGAACACGTCCGTTTTGAGGCTGAACAAATCGTTTTGGCGTCCGGGTATAAGGCGATGGAGTTAGATCCAAAAGGATTTAGATCAGGTGCGTTGAATGATGTGCTTAACTTATCGGTCTAAGAATCTGGCGTTGCCAATTTATCGAGGTGAATAAATATTCAGGTAATAGAGATTAGAAAACATTTCATTATCTGAGTTATTTTACTTCCTAAAGAGACAGGAAATTTTTTTGGTAGAGACTGCAGCATACCTTGACATGATCGGTGGAGTAAGTGGCGATATGTTACTGGGGGCCATGGTGGATGTGGGCTTACCTCTTGACGATTTACAGGTCGAGTTGGACAAGATACCTGATCGGGGATATCAACTCAGCAGCAAATCAGTAAAACGTGGCGGACTTGAAGCGACGCTGGTTGAAGTGGAATTGGATGAAGGGGGTAGACGTAAACGTACGTGGGATGATTTTTACAATTCAATAGAAGCATCTACTCTTCCTGACGCTGACCAGAAAATGATCAAAAAAATATTTGATGTGTTGGCTAAGGCTGAATCATTAGCGCATGGTGGTGAAGCGAGAACGACTCATCTCCATGAGCTTGGAACCGTCGACACGCTTGTGGATATTTCTTGTGCCGTGATTGGATTCAGGCTCTTGAGGGTTGATAATTTATATGCTTCTGCTTTTCCTTCGGGAGTTGGCAGTTCGTCTAGTAGTCATGGCCTAATGGGTGCGACTTCTATAGCCACTTCAGCGATTTATGAGGCCTCAGGAGCCCCCGTCAGAGTTGGCGGCAAGCAGCCAGTTGGGGAGTCTGTCACTCCTACAGGCGCCGCTATCGTATCTACTCTCGCTCAATTTCATCAAGTGGAGTTGATTCCCCACCAGATTGGGTATGGAGCGGGTTTAAGAGATCCGAAGGATCACGCAAACGTGGTTGGGTTCTGGGTCGGTCAATTGAAAGGCCACGTATCAGATGATGATCTTAGTCTCAATGATTCTAATCTGATGTTACTTGAGACCAATATTGATGACTCGTCGGGAGAGGTTCTCGGTTATGTTCATCAAACCCTCATGGATAAAGGAGCGTTGGATGTTTGGTTTACTCCAATACAGATGAAGAAGAGCCGGCCCGGGACAATGTTGTCAGTTCTCGTCCAGGGTGATTTAGTTGATCAGACTGTAGAGCTTATATTCAAAGAAACATCTACTCTTGGAGTTCGCCGACGAGCTATACGTCGTCATGAAGCTGACCGTCAGATAGTGAAAGTCGATACTTCACTTGGTAAAGTTCCGGTAAAGTTGAAACGAATTGGAGATACGATAGCACAGGCTGCTCCTGAGTATGAGGCGTGTAAAGAAATAGCGCAGGCGACCGGTTTGCCCCTGGCTGAGGTGATGCGCAGGGTGGCTAACGAGGCGGTATTACGTGGATCTCCCTGGGGAGAGTGATCGTGCACCCGAGTCGACGGGCATTTGATTACTAGGACTCATCCAGTGAGTTGGAAAGGTTCGAGTAGAACACAATTTGGTGGTTGAGATTGTTGACCCAGGTTTATGTTGGTGGCTACTATCAATGGAGATCAATTTTTGATCTGAAGTGGCCCTAGTGGCGCAGTGGCTAGCGCAACTGATTTGTAATCAGTAGGTCGTGGGTTCAAATCCCTCCTAGGGCTCCAATCTAAAATGGCTGGTGCGAACGCTTAAAAACCTTTACGAATATCGACGCTATAAGCAGTGAAATTGGGTTTTGCTATGATAAAGTTTTTGTTTGGGCAGGGATTGGGGAGTGGTTAAACCCAGCAGACTGTAAATCTGCCGCTTGACGGCTTCGCAGGTTCGAATCCTGCTCCCTGCACCAGAATTACGGTACAGGTTGGTTACGGGTGTGCCCTATTAGGGGAGGGTCTTTCGGGCCCACATAGCTCAGTGGTAGAGCGCATTCTTGGTAAGAATGAGGTCCCGAGTTCAATCCTCGGTGTGGGCTCCAAGCTAAGC
>VFGZ01000025.1 GCA_009392215.1 SAR202 cluster bacterium
AGCCAAGAAGCCTGCAGCCAAGAAGCCTGCAGCCAAGAAGCCTGCAGCCAAGAAACCTGTATCAAAAAAAGCTAGTAAGCCTGGAGATAAATAGTTGACCACAACACAGCAGTATTACTACGGAACCGGGCGTAGAAAAACCTCGATCGCGCGGGTTCGTGTTTACAACAGTCCAGGCGGTTCGACAGTCAATGGTAAACCTATCGATGAAGTGTTTACCGTTGGCGCGTGGCTTCGACAAGCAGTTAGTCCACTTGAGGCAACCGCCCTTACTGATAAGGTGACCGTTGTTGCCAAGACGCATGGTGGCGGTTCAGCCGGTCAGGCTGGGGCATTCGCTCATGGTCTGGCGCGTGCCCTCGTTGTGATGGATGAGAACAATCGTAAACCCCTCCGAGATGCCGGCCTTATCACTCGTGATCCCCGTATGAAAGAAAGTAAGAAGTATGGGCTCAAAAAAGCCCGAAAAGCTCCGCAGTACACTAAGAGATAATTGATTCTCTATTGGACGTTATGATGGCGTATTCTCTGGAAACTTTGCTAATTGTTTTCAATTGATACAGACCTAACCAATCCTAGGAGATCTGTAAGCAGTGAGACTTCCGCGTATGAGAATCTGGCTTTTGCAGTTTTTAATACGATATCGGCAATTGGGGGGTCGATTTCGACGTAAGCGGCACTATAGCTCGGCTTAAGCATTTTCTGGATTTCTTTCAAAAGAGGTACGATGACTTTTGTGCCATCCGTCCCGCCATCAAGGGCTATTAGAGGCTCCCTACCGATTTCTGGTTCAAGAGATTTAATTTTGTGGCTTTGTATGTATGGTGGATTTGAGACAATTATGTCGAATTTTCCTTGAAGCGATCCGAGTAAATTACCCTGAATAAATCCGACTTCGGCACCTAGTTGATCGGCGTTCATGCTTGCTACTTTTAAAGCTTCTGGTGAAATATCAGTAGCGAAAACTTCCGCGGATGGCATCTCAAGTGCAATTGAAATTGCTATTGCACCTGAGCCGGTGCCGACATCAGCGATTCTAGGATGTTCAATCCCATATTTTCGAACGTAATTTATCGCTTGTATAACTAGTTGCTCGCTTTCGGGGCGTGGAATTAACACTCGTTTATCAACTGAAAATTGTCGTTTGAAAAATTCAGTTTTACCTGTGATGTAGGATAAGGGTTCTCGATTTATTCGCCGCTCGACGAGGGATTCCAGTAGTGGCAACTGATCGATTGGGGCACTTTCCAATAGATTGGCGAGCTGATCAGTGGCAGACCATCCAAAAGCTTCTCTAATCAAAAGCCGTGCGTTGATCGCCGGATCTTCGATCCCGACTGCTCTAAGTTGTGCAGTGACGCCAGCTATAAGTGTTGAAACCGTTTTGGTGGTCATGAAATATGCTGTTGTATTTAGCTGTTTGCGGTAGCCAGTTTACGTGCTTGTTCTTCTTGTAGCAGCGCATCGATGAACTCGTCGAGTTCTCCGCTGAGTACATTTTGCATTTGGTGACTTGTGTAACCAATACGGTGATCGGTTATTCTTGATTGGGGAAAATTGTAGGTCCGAATCTTTTCCGAACGGTCACCGGTTCCTACCTGGGCTTTTCTGTTTGCACTAATTGCTTCATTTCTCTTACGCAGTTCCATGTCCCACAAGCGGGATCGCAAAATTTCCATCCCCTGCAGTTTATTTTGTAATTGAGAACGTTCGTTTTGACATTGAACGACAAGTCCAGATGGTAAGTGCGTTATGCGGATTGCGGTCGCAACTTTATTGACGTTTTGACCTCCGGCCCCGCCTGAGTGAAAGACGTCAATTTTCAAATCGTTGTCATTGATTTGTATGTCCAGTTCCTCAGCCTTCGGTAATACCGCAACGGTAGTCGTTGATGTATGAATGCGTCCTTGAGATTCAGTTGCAGGTACTCTCTGTACACGGTGCACTCCACTCTCAAGATGTAAGCGTTGGTAGGCTCGTTCACCTTCCAGTTCGAATGTAACCTCTTTCAGCCCCCCAACGCCGGTGTCGTTCTGGCTTAATATTTTCAGCTTCCATTTGCGATTTTCAGCGTACCTTTGATACATACGGAATACTTCTGATGCAAATAAGCCGGCCTCATCGCCACCAGCTCCTGCTCGTATTTCAATGACTGCATCCGCATGTTCCGTCTCATCTTTTGGGAGCAACTCAAGTTTGATATTTTCGGTGAGGGCTTCTAGCTTCTGTTGAAGTTCTTGTATCTCTTCGTTCGCCCATTTTCGTACTTCTGGATCTTCCTCCTCCATCACGATGTTTGCTGCCGCTTCTAGATCCGATTGCGTTCGAATTATTTGATTCCACAGATCGACGATATGCTGGAGTTCACTGTATTCACGTCCCAGTCTCCTGATAGCGTTAGGATTCGATGCAGTTTCAGGCTGTGACATTAGATTTTCGACCTCACGATGCCGATCAACGATATCATTCAGCCGTGATTCCATTGTTTCTTGCATATCTAGATTTCTCTATTACAGCGGATGTGTTCGGCAATTGTGGCAGCATCACGCTTGATTTCTTTCTGATCACCATCTGCTGCTAAATTTTTGAAACTTACAGTCCCTCTATTGACTTCTCTATCCCCTAGGATCAGAACATTTTCCGCTTTTTGATTGTTTGCATAGCGCATCTGCGCTTTTAGTGATCGTTTAGGGGCCAGTATTGTAGAAATCCCTGATGCTCGCAATTCTGTTGCCAGCGAAGCAGATGCTTTGTCTGAATCGCCTATCGTGATGATTATTATATTTGGGCCTTTAGCTGGAGCTACCATTACTTCTTGCTTTTTCATTTCAAGGATCATTCGCTCGATCCCTGAACCGAAGCCAATCGCTGGTGTTTCTTGACCGCCTAAAATACCAATTAGCGGGTCATATCTTCCACCGGCTAAAAGCGTTTGCTGTCCTGTAGCACCTATAGGTTCGTACTCAAATACGGTGCGATTATAGTAATCCAGACCTCGGGCTAAGCGATGGTCGATGGTATACGAGAATTCTGGATAAGTAGTTTTTAAGTTGTCTAGTAGTGTCAGTAATGAAGTCCAGTGGTCTTTGGTTTCGTCTGTTAGATAATCCACAGATCTCGGTGCTGCATCAGTAAGTGATTGTGTGTCAGGGTGTTTTGAATCGAGCACGCGTAATGGAGCTCGCTCAAGGCGTTTTTGGTCGATTTGGGGCAATTGATTCGTCACACTTGTGAAGTATTTCTTCAAATCATTGAGATAACCAGATCTGGATCTGGGATCCCCTAGATTGTTTAATCTAAGTGTTACACCCTTTATTCCCAGATCAGTGATGTATTTCCAGCCGAGCTCAATTATTTCGGCATCCACTTCAGGTGATGAATCTCCGATTATTTCGCATCCAAACTGATGGTGTTGACGCATTCGACCAGCTTGTGGTCTTTCGTATCGAAACATCGGCGTCATATAGAACATTCTCACTGGTTGCGGGAGATTGTGTAGGCCGTTTTCGACATAGGCACGACATACAGAAGCGGTACCTTCGGGACGCAGCGTTATCGAATCACCACCATGATCTTCAAACGAATACATCTCTTTCTGGACGATGTCTGTTTCATCACCCACACCTCGTTGAAAAAGATTTGTTTCTTCGAATGTGGGGGTATCAATACGGCCGAATCCAAACTGTTCGGCAATTTTACTGGCGGTCGAATAAATATGAGACCAGTGAGGTTGGTCTTGGGGGAGTATGTCTGATGTCCCGCGTGGCCGTTTGAAATTCATGTAAATGATTGTCTCTTAAACCAAGATACCAACACATTGGGTGGTTCATAGTAAAATCACACACCTTTGGTTGCGTTCGGGCTTAGGAACCCAAGCCTGCTGCTTGATATATCTTACCTTCGGTTTTTATTGCCGGTGCGTATACCATGCGAGCTTTATTCATTTCTCTGAGATTCTCAGCGCCTACGTATCCCATGCAAACTTGCAACGCACCGACAAGGTTCAACGTTCCGTCGGTGCGTGATGATGGTCCGTATAGCAGTTGATTTAAGCTGTATTCAGTACCCATATTAATTCGTGTTCCACGTGGGAGCGAATCATGCCAAGTAGCCATTCCCCAATGGTAACCATGAGCGGGAGCTTCTTTGCATTTTGCGAATGGGCTACCGATCATTACGGCATTTGCCCCGGCTGCAAATGACTTACACACGTCACCTCCAGTTCGGATTCCGCCATCGGTGATTATAGGTATGTATTTCCCGGTTTCCTTGAAAAAATCATCTCGGGCAGCAGCGCATTCAACAGTAGCACTAATCTGAGGAATTCCAATTCCGAGAACTTCTCGACTTGTGCAAACAGATCCGGGCCCTACACCAATCATTACTCCCTGAATTCCTTGCTGCATTAGCTCTTTTGTCACCTCATATGAAACCGTATTACCAACAAGTACTGGGACATCGATATCTTCGACTAATTCAGAAAAAATCAAGCCTCTTAGACTTTTTGATGAATGCCTTGCAGTGACAACAGTTCCCTGTACGACCACCATGTCAGCGCCTGCTTCGACAGCGACAGGGGCCATTCTCTTGGCGGTCTGGGGTACAAATGAAACAGCAGCAGTTCCGCCTCCCTTTTTGACCTGTTCTACTTTTTTTGCAATGAGTTCTGGTTGTTGAGGCGCAGAGTAGATTTTCTGCATTATTCCGGTTGCTTCTTCACGTGGCGCCGCCGCAATCTCCTCATATATTTCGGTGGTGTCTTCGTAACGAGTATGTAGCCCGTCCATATTCATAACTGCTAATCCACCAGATTTTGTCATTTCGATTGCGAAATTTGGATCTACTACAGCATCCATTGCTGAAGCTATAAATGGGATGTCCAGCCTGATTCCGTCGAAATTCGTCGACAAATCTGCCATTTCCGGATTAATAGTGACGTCGCCTGGAGTTATTGCCACATCATCAAATCCGTATGCGGGCTTCAGTTCCTTGAAGTCACGAGGCACGTTTTGAACTCCTTTTCTTATTTTCAGCCGGAAATTTTACTTGAGGCGTTCTGGTATTTAATCGTGGTTACGAATTTCGCCGTACATCTATGAAGACTCAGTATACGCCGAGTTTTCAAGGTTCGTATACTCTGACTTTAAGTCATCGTTAAAGTTGAAAACTACGATCCAATTGTTATCCTAGCCTAGCCGCTAATTCGCAGGTTTTGGCAGGTGATTGGTATTGGAACTATTGGCAGGTCAAATCATTCGTATGAATTATTCAGGGCGCATTACTGATGTAGCAGGAATTACAGTCGGACATCATACTGATCTCCAAAATGGTACGGGATGTACCGTGGTTCTATCTGAGCAGAATGCCGTTGCTGGACTTGAAGTGCGAGGTGCCGCTCCTGGTAGCCGTGATACTGAGCTGCTTCATCCTGTAGCGGGCGCTAAGTGGATAAATGGAGTGACTTTGACGGGTGGGAGCGTATTTGGCCTGGATTCCACTGGTGGGGTTATTCGATACCTTGAAGAGCAAGGTATTGGGATCAAATTGGGAAGGATTCGAGTTCCACTTGTCCCGGCTTCCGTGATTTTTGATCTTGGATTTATCAACCATCGAGTGCGACCTGATTTCGATGATGGTTATGCAGCAGCAAAATCGGCATCAGTTGACTTCAAAACTGGCTCTGTTGGAGCTGGCACCGGCGCTACCGCTGCCAAACTGCTCGGTCAGATGTTTTCGATCAAGGGTGGAGTAGGAACTGCTTCGGTGCAAGTTTCGAACGGAGCAACCGTTGGAGCGATAATTGTTGTGAATGCTATAGGTGACGTGGTCAACCCAGACACAGGTGAAACAATTGCAGGCCCCATCACTGAAAACGGGTTTGATAATTCGGTTGAATTAATGATTAAAATGCCTTTGAAGGATACGGGTTTTTTTAGGAACACGACTGTGGGTGTGGTAGCGACAGATGCCAAGCTCGACAAGGTTGGTGCTACTCGCTTGGCGATGGCAGGACAAGATGGAATCTCGCTTACCATTCGACCGGCTCATACGGCTAACGATGGCGATACCATATTCGGCCTTTCAACAGGAACTCATACAGAACACACTTCAGCAGACACTCTTCATGCAGCTGCTTTAAAAGCTGTTTCAGAGGCTATTATGAATGCTATTGATGCCGCTGAAACTTTGGGTGGCGTTCTGTCTGCGAAAGATGCTAAGGCTAGGTTTGTATGACCCCTCTTCCTGTTTTAGGCAAAGAAACTCCGGTTGCCGTTTTGGGAGCTGGGCGACTTGGTTCAAGCCTCGCAATTGCTCTTGGCAAATCAGGATATAACATTGCCGCAATTACTAGCAGAAAGCCCTCTCATCGTGAATGGCTGAGTTCGCATCTTGCAACAGGTATAGCTGTTGAGAGCTTACAGACTGCAGCCAATGTCGCCAATATTGTGTTTATAACCGGACCTGATGCTGATATAGAAGCAATTTGTTCAGGAGTGAAATGGCGATCCCATCAAGCGGTTATTCACTGTGCTGGCGCCTTATCATTGGCTGCTCTTGATCGAGCGCGCGTTGCTGGAGCTCAGACTGGAGGATTTCATCCTCTACAAACATTTCCGACGATTGATTCATATGACCGCCTACATGAGGTGTCATTCGCAACGGAGTCGGCTAGTCAAACCCTTTTAGCTTGGTTGCATACCCTTGCTGAGGATTTGGGTGGAGAGGCTTTCCTAATTGAGTCTTCTCAACGAGCTGCTTATCACGCTTCAGCTGTAATGGCCTGCGGACTTATCTCAGGCTTGACTGGATTATCAGCGGAGATGTGGGAACCTATGGGTATCAAGCGTAAAGAGGCATTGAGGCGGCTAATCCCGCTTCTTAGAGCTACTGTTGATGCCCTTGATGAAAAAGGATTGCCTGAAGCGATAACTGGTCCATTTGTGCGTGGTGATATTGAAACAATTAAGATTCACCTAGAAGCCACTGCGCACAGATCTATAGTGACTGGTAATGCCTACGCAGCCCTCGCTTTGGCGTCATTGCACATAGCTAAAGAGCAGGGCGGTTTATCGGATTCGCGGTTTGAAGACATTAAATCGTTACTTTCTAGTGAAAATTGAACAGTGGATTGCCCCAAAAACTTCAGAATAGGTAATAATTATCTGTATTAAGTGAACTAAGGCCTGGCGGCTAGCAAGTGGCAGTCGACCGGCGCGGAGGTACACAATGGCAAATCGCCGGGTCACAACATACAAGATTCAACAGATGAAGCGCCGTGGCGCATTTATCCCGATGGTGACGGCATACGATTATACGGCAGCCCGTATTATCGATTCGGCAGGCCTGCCTATGATTCTTGTTGGCGACAGTATGGGTCATGTTGTTCTTGGTTACGATTCAACAATTCCAGTAACCGTTGATGATATTGTTAGTGCTTCTGCAGCTGTTGTCCGAGGGACAACCACCCCACTTATTGTTGCTGATATGCCGTTTCTGAGCTATCAAATTGATGCCGAGACGGCTTTGCGCAATGCGGCTCGCCTAATTCAAGAAGGTGGAGCACAAGCAGTAAAACTGGAAGGAGGCAAGTCAGTCGCTCCGATAATTCGGCGACTTACTGAGGCTGGCCTTGCGGTGATGGGGCACATAGGACTCACACCTCAGCATGTGAACATGTTAGGCGGTTACAGAGTGCAGGGTAAGACGGAAACTACGGCTAATGAGATTCTTGATGATGCTTTGTCGCTTCAGGAAGCCGGTGTATTTTCTGTTGTACTTGAACTAATTCCTGCTGAGCTAGCGAAGAAAATAACGAAGGCGCTAGATATTCCGACCATTGGAATCGGTGCTGGTATTCATTGTGATGGACAGATTCAGGTTTTCCATGACATGTTGGGACTTGATCCGGATTTCAGGCCCCGTCACTCCGGTGAGTATGCCAACCTAGCTCCCATTATCAAGGATGCACTTGTTCAATATGGAAAAGATGTGCGCGAGGGGACATTTCCAACTGATGCACAGTCCTTTTTCTCCGATGAATCACGTGTTGCGACTCCTATTAGGGATGCCTTCGAGCCCGACAACAAATAATGCGTGTTATACGTACTGTTGCGGAGATGCAGGAAATTCGGCGGGGTATATCCGGGTCAGTTGGACTGGTTGCCACGCTTGGGGGTATTCATGATGGTCATACAAGGCATTTACAGATTCTGCGCCCACAGTGTGACGTCCTTATAGGATCGCTTTTTCTCAACCCAACCCAATTTGTTGCTAATGAAGATTTTTTGAACTATCCCCGCGATGAAGCTTTCGATATCGCCAAGTTTGACGAGAATGATTCGGATTTTGTTTTCGTGCCATCTATCGAAGAGGTATATCCAACCAATGGTAAGACCGTTCCCGTAATTGATCCCGGACCAGTAGGACAATTACTCGAAGGTATACATCGCCCCGGACATTTTGAGGGTGTAGCTACAGTTGTCGCTCGATTGTTTTCTATCATTTATCCTGATAAAGCAACTTTTGGTGAAAAAGATGCCCAGCAGCTTAGGGTTATCCAACACATAAATACATCACTCAACCTTGGGGTTGAAATAATTCCCATACCGACAGTTCGTGAGCTCGACGGGTTGGCTATAAGTAGCCGTAATGCCTATCTATCTCCACTAGAACGGAAAGCAGCGCCTGTTTTGTTTAGGGCCCTCACCGCTGTCAAGCTAATGTGGGATTCTGGCGAACGATCGTGCCACGCCCTTAGATTAAAACTCAAATCAGTATTACTTGATGAACCGCTAGCCCATACGGAATATGCGACCATTGTAGACCCTGAAACTTTTCAGGAAATTCCTGAACTAGCTGGATCCGTTCGGGCGCTCCTTGCGGTGAAAATTGGACGGGCTCGCCTAATCGATAATTTGCTTTTAGAGTAAACGTGCTTGAATCTGAATCGATCTAAAATCTCATTGTTGAAAACATGTATTTGGGTTGGGCTACCTCTAGGATTTGGTACATGAATATTCTTGTTACTAATGACGATGGTTTTGAAAACCCAGGGATTTGGGCACTTGCTAAAGCTGTTAAATCGCTAGGCGAAGTGACGGTTGTTGCTCCAGTTAATAATCAGTCAGGTACGGGATGTTCGATATCTTTTCGCAAATCTGTAAATGTAGAACAGGTACCGAGTAAGCTCGAACGGGTGAACTGTTATGCGGTTAGTGGGACACCTGCCGATTCAGTAATTCTAGGATCAAAATACATTCTCAAAGAAGAAGTTGATGTCGTAGTCTCGGGGATTAACCCTGGCTTTAACACCAGTAGGAATATGTTTATTTCAGGAACATTTGGGGCGGCAATAATTGCATCGTCACTTGGTTTGAGGGCATGTGCTTTTTCTATGGACGCGATGGATCCTCTCAATGATTTGACCGTTGCGAACGTTGTAAAAGTGATTACTGACGAGTTAATGTCTCCAGAGACCCCTTTGGGTTCTCTGTTCAATGTGAACTTTCCTACAATTTCGCTTGGTGGCATAAATGGCATTGAAGGTTGTGCACCAGCACGCTCTGATCTGAAAATGAACGTGGATTTACAATCTGATGGAGGGCATGAAATTTTTTCGGAATTAAAAATTAATGCAGACAATATCGGATTAACTCCCGGCAGTGATATTGAAGTCCTTGCTCGAGGTAAAGTGGCGATAACTGCGGTGGATGGATCTAACCTTAATTATTTGAGGGCTGACCAGTCACTTCATAGAATGATTGATGCAGCCAACCGAGTAATAGGTTGACGGTTTACAAATAACTATCCAGAATTTCGCTATACAAGCTGAACAATATGAAATTTCAGCCACCACATTACTGGTGAAAGGGAAATATCTTGCTTTATGAACTTCGCGTATATGAATGCCTGCCTGGAAGGCTTCCGAATATTAATGCTCGTTTTGCAAATCATACGATCAAGTTATTTGAAAAACATGGCATCAAAAGCGTAGGCTATTGGACTACAGAAGTGGGTGAAAGTAATCACGAATTGACTTATATGTTGGCATTTGAGGATGCCAATCAAAGAATGGCGGCATGGGATAGTTTTCGGAACGATCCTGAATGGGCTAAAGTGACTGCTGATTCTCATAGAGATGGATTAATTGTGAAGAATGTTCGGAATCAGCTTCTCACGCCAACGCACTACTCTCCAATGCAATAATTTCAACGAGAATTAGTTCGTATCACATATTCGCGTCCAGTGATGCTCGAGTAACGAGAACATGCCAAATAAATCAAAACTTCAAAATCTCTCAGGGCTGGCTCACATTGTAGGAGTTGCTGAATCGAACAAGTTGGGTAAGGTTCCAGAAAAATCTCCACTTATTCATCATTCTGAAGCAGCGATAAATGCGCTTGATGATGGAGGCTTCAAACTTGCCGACGTCGATGCATTATTTACTGCTGGGTGGTCTACTTTGGATGTTGCCGAGTATCTTGGTATCCATCCCCGTTATACGGACAGTACTTCTGTTGGTGGTTCGTCGTTTGTAATTCACGTTGCACATGCACTCGCTGCGATAGCGGCTGGGTATTGTGAAGTAGCGTTGATTACACACGGTCAGTCGGGTAGATCGGATCGAGCACCGATTCTCCGTAATCCTGGCACACCAATGGCGCAATACGAGGCGCCGTATGGAATCATTGGTCCGCCTGTTTCGTACGGAATGGCAGCGCGGAGGTATATGCATGAATACGGTGAGGATCGGACCCGTCAGGCGATGGCAGAAATTGCCGTCTCGACTCGAAAATGGGCCAATCTTAATCCCATGGCATATTTTTATGATAAACCTGCTACGTTTGATGATTATCACAATTCGAAATGGGTTGCTTGGCCGTTTCATCTGCTTGATTGTTGCCTGGTAACAGATGCTGGCGCTGCGATTGTTATTACTACTCCGGAACGCGCACGTGATGCGAAAAATGGCAGCGTAACCATTTTGGGTGCTGGAGAAGGGCATGATCACTCAGGAATTTCCCAAATGCCTAATTTAACTAAGGCGTTTGGACTGCATACAGGACCGCAAGCATTGGAGATGGCTGGTATAACGCACTCAGATCTTGATCTTGCGATGATTTACGATTCGTTTACTTATACCGTGCTGGTGAGTATAGAAAATCTTGGGTTTTGCGATCCTGGTGAAGGCCCCGATTTCATAGCTTCTCAAAGAATCGCACCAGGTGGTGATTTTCCTGTTAACACAAATGGAGGCGGTCTCTCTTACACTCATCCTGGGATGTATGGGATTTTCACTATAGTTGAGGCGGTACGTCAGTTGCGTGGTCAGGCAGGCGAACGTCAGTTGGATAATTGTGATCTAGCGGTCGCGCACGGCACTGGCGGGCTTTTGTCTTCTACTGGCACTGTTGTGCTGGGGGTTCAATAAGGAAATGGAAAACACAACATCAAAACCACAGCCTATATCCCAGCCGGAATCGGATCGCTATTGGGCGGGGCTCAAAAATGAAGAAATTTGGCTTCAACGTTCGGTTACAACGGGTGAATTTCAGTTTTATCCGCGTAATTTTCCAATATCTGACCCTGAAAATGGTATTGAAGGGATCGAATGGGTGAAGGTGTCAGGTGAAGCAGAACTTTTCACATTTGCAATTGTTTATGCAGCTCCGCATATGGGGTTTGCTGGTGATGTGCCGTACATTACGGCGCTCGTGAGATTAAAAGAGGGTGTGATTATTCCGACCAACATTGTCGGCGTTGAACCTCAGCCTCAAGCTTTATCCATAGGAATGTTATTGAAACCGGTATACGAGCATAGCGAAGGCCGTCAAACTTTATTGAAATTTACTCCTGCGTAGTTTTGTGTGTCATGCCGGGTTAGAATAAAGGTTGGCTATGTGAGCAGCTTAGCTGAAGAAAGAAATCGTAATTTCAATACTTGGCTAGAGAAACCTCATCATAGAACTCGTAACACAAGTGTTTTCCGTTCGACTGAAACCGATTGAAAGATGTTTAATCATTTGATTGCCGCTGTGTCTTTTTTGGTTTCAAATTTGAGTTGAGGTCACATCAATGTCTGATAACTTTCTCAAGTTCAGAGATATTGCTTCCCATGACATTCAAGCCGTGGTTGATCGAGCAAGTGAGATGAAGGCTGGTGCACTTAGTGATGCACTTGCTGGCAGATCGGTTGCGATTCTTTTTGAAAAGCCTTCGTTGCGGACGAAACTCTCATTTTGGGTGGGAACTCAAAAATTAGGTGGTAATCCGATTTATTTTGGCCCTGAAGAGGTTGGGCTCGGCAAGCGAGAACCTGTATCTGACGTCGCACATGTTATGTCGCGCATGTCCGAAATCGTCGTAATTAGGACGTTTCTGCAATCTACGATCGAAGAATTTGCATCAAACGCGTCAGTTCCGGTGATTAATGCTCTTACTGACCAAGAACATCCGTGTCAAGCTCTTGCCGACATACTGACTATTACTGAGCAATTCGGAAGTGTCGCAGGTGCTAAAGTGGCGTTTATAGGGGATGGTAACAACGTTGCATTGAGTCTTGGATATGCAGTTGTAGGATTGGGCGGGCAGTTAACAATCGCTTCGCCAGATGGGTACAAACTTTCTAATGATTCGCTTGATGGCGTAAATGGTTATGGCGAGCAACTCGGAGGACGTGTGAATCAGGTAACCAGCCCACTGGAAGCTGTGGTTGATGCTGATATTGTTTATACCGATGTATGGACAAGTATGGGCCAGGAGACCGAAGCGGCTGAACGGCTAGTGGCATTTGCAGGCTATCAGGTCAATAGCGAAATCCTAGATCAGGCATCCAAAAATGTGAAATTCATGCATGATCTTCCGGCACACCCAGGAGAGGAAATCTCAGAGGGTCTATTGTACGACCCTAGATCAATCGCATTTGATCAAGCAGAAAATCGTCTTTGGGCACAGGCTGCCCTTATGGAAAAATTGGTTTAGTTTTCATTAGGTTGAAAGTATTGAATTAGGTTCGAATAATTTTGTATCAGCATACTTTTTGTGCTAGCCAGTGATGAAGTAACTTTGGGATATTAAAATGGCTTTGCCAGTAGTAGCAATAATTGGGAGACCCAATGTAGGGAAGTCGACTTTATTCAACCGTTTGGCGGGTCGTAGAATTGCTATTGTCAGTGACATTCCAGGCACCACTCGTGACCGTGTTTCTATGGATGCTGTATGGGGACAACATCGGTATTTGATTGTCGATACGGCAGGAGTGGAGGACCGTCCTCACGATCAGTTGATGTGGAATGACATTAAGAATCAGGTCAGAATAGCCTTAAATCAGGCCGAGGCTATCATCGTTGTGGTAGATGTGAATGATGGCGTAATTGATGCAGACCAAGATGTGGCTGATATGGTGCGACGAGCTGGGAAACCAGTTGTACTTGCAGCAAATAAAGTGGACACGCTAGCGCGTGAAGATATGATTTATGAGTTTTTTGAGCTTGGGCTTGGAGAACCACATCCCATTAGTGCGTATCACGATACTGGCATCGCTGATCTTATGCAGTCTGTCTTTGATCAGATGCCCTTATTTGAAAATGAACCGATAAGTCAGAACACTATCAAGGTGGCGATCGTCGGACGCCCTAATGCTGGAAAATCTGCGCTGTTTAATGCATTGACTGGTCAGGATCGCGCCATCGTTAGCCCGGTTGCTGGAACTACGCGTGACACAGTCGATTCATTATTTGATTATGAAGGAGAGCGGATTACATTTTTGGATACGGCAGGACTACGTCGTCGTGGTAAAACTGATCCAGGGATCGAAAAATATAGTGCTATCAGAACCATCGGTGCGATCGAACGTTGTTACGTCGCGGTTTTGGTATTGGATGCTACTGAATTTGTTACTTCGCAAGACACCCATATTGGTGGGTATATCGACGACGCCTCTCGCGCCGCAGTGATTGTAGTCAATAAATGGGATCTGTCCAAAAACTTAAAATTAGATAAGGCTCAGGTGCAAGCTGAAGTTCGTAACCGGTTCAAGTTTATCCCTGAAGTTCCCATTGTGTTTACTTCTGCTCTCACGGGTCGCGGTGTCGAGGTATTACTTCCAAGGATTATGAGTGTTTATAGAGAGTTTTCTAAACGAATTCCAAGATCCGAAGTAAGCCGAGCGGTTTTTGATGCAATGGGTGAGAATCCTTTGCCCGGGTTAGGCCGTAGACGTCCCAGGATTATCCGTTGTTTGCAAAGTAGGTCTTCTCCCCCAACTTTCGAATTCACCACTCGTAACCCAGAGCTAATACACTTTAGCTATCGTAGATATCTTGAGAATCAATTGCGAGATAGATTTGGATTTGTGGGTTCTCCAATTAAGATGATGTTTCAAAGCCGGCAAGATGAATGATCTCAGTGTTGCAATAACTGCCTTAGTTAGTGCCTATTTTTTTGGAGCAATACCTTCGGGCGTAATAATTGGACGCTTGTGGCGCGGTGTGGATATTCGTAGCTATGGTAGTGGTGGCTCAGGGGCTACAAATGTAAATCGGACGTTGGGTCCGCGGGCAGGGGCAGTTGTTTTGGCCTCCGATATTACTAAGGGGCTGCTGGTTACAGGTATCGTGCGTTATCTGGTTGGAGCAGATGCTTGGTTAATCGCTTCTGTCGGCACGGTCACTGTCCTAGGTCACATGTTCCCAGCGTATATTCAATTCAGAGGGGGCAAGGGTGTCGCTGCCGGATTGGGGGCGCTAGCTATTATTTCCCCAATTTCGGCGGTGATCGCACTTAGTGGGGTGATTATCGCTCTGGTATCAAAATTTGTTTCTCTTGGATCGATAATAGGAACCAGTTTGAGTTTAGGTGCTTTGATAATTTTCAGTGCTTTCGAATTCAGGATTGGCATGTGGGATCATGATCGTTGGTATCTGCTTTTTGCAATTCCGGTTTCCATTCTTATCATTTGGAGTCATCAAGCTAATATTGAACGCTTAACAAAAGGTGATGAATCGAAGCTAGAAAACAAAGCTGCTCCGCGCAGGGCCCAATGAACCGCGTAAACTTGCTGATGTGAAACACATAGGAATTGTTGGTACCGGGGCTTGGGCGACCACCCTAGGAATACTTTTAGCACGTACTGGTCATGAAACCGTTCTGTGGTCTCGTAGTGAAGCACGCGCAACAGAACTTAGTAAAGCGCGCATAAATGAAAGGTCAGTTCCGGGAGTTCAGTTTCCATCGTCCATGAATGTGTCCTCATCCCTTGATGAGTCTTTTTCAAAATCTCAGCTCGTGATAATAGCGGTGCCTTCTGTAAGCGTTCGAAAAAACTTGAAAGATGTGTCGGATGCTCTGTCGTACGTTAATAGCATTTTGTGTGCAACTAAAGGCATTGAGATTGAATCTGGTAAACGTATGTCACAGGTTATTATGGAAGAACTACCAGGGTTTAGTCTGGACAATATAGGTGTTCTTTCCGGTCCCAATCTCGCGCCAGAAATTGCTGCAGGTAAGATTTCTTCTGCTACGATCGCGTTCCCAAACTCTCATGTGAGTGAGTCTGTCCAATCCATCCTTAGTTCGGATGTGTTTCGGGTTTATCGTAGCCAAGACGTCAAGGGCGTTGAGTTGGGTGGTGCTCTTAAGAATATTATTGCCATTGGAGCCGGGTTTATCGATGGCGCAGGTCTTGGAGCAAATATTAAAGCAACATATGTTACCCGCGGTCTCTACGAAATCACTCAGTTGGGAGTTGCTATGGGTGCAAATAGGGATACTTTTGCCGGCTTGAGTGGAATGGGCGATTTAATCGTAACTTGTTATTCTACTTTGAGTCGCAACTATCGACTTGGATTTGGTCTTGCGTCGGGTAAAAACCTCCAATCAGTTGTTGCAGAGCTTGGGCAAACAGTTGAAGGAGCCCCGACTACTCAAGCGGCTGTTCGCTTGGCGGAGCAACTGCATATCGATATGCCAATAACCAAGGCGACACATGCAGTGTTGTTTGAAGGGGCTTCACCTCGAGATGTTGTGAATGACTTAATGGTTCGTACATTGCAGCCTGAGAACAAACTTCACGGTACCTAGCCGCCTAAATCACCCATTTCATACAAAATAGATGACATAACTGTGATTGCCGCGGTTTCGCTGCGGAGCACTCGAGGTCCCAAGGTGACGAGATGGGCCCCTGTCTTTTGGATGCTAAGCGCTTCTTTTTGACTGAAACCACCAGGTGGACCGATTAGTGCAGCTATACGATTTGATGATTTTTTGAGAGATTTCAGGCTTTTTCTAAGAGATTTAGACTCTTCGGTACTTTCTTCCCACATGCACAGAACATCTTGCTTTACCAAGGTGTGGTTGACAGCTTCTATTAAAGATCTGGGTTGCTCTATTGTAGGAACGACTGCGCGCCCACTCTGTTCTGCTGATTCGATGGCAATGCGTTGCCAACGCTTGAGTCTTTGCTGAGAAGGAGTTCCTGAATTGCCGCCCTGAACTCGTTCTGAAATGACGGGTATGAATTTTACAGCGCCTAGTTCACTACATTTTTGAATAGCTATTTCGATGCGTTCCGGTCTAGCCAGCCCGAGGATCATCGTGATCTTGGTGGAAGGTTCAGGCGTCGTTCTTACTGGTGAAATCAGCGTTGTTAATATCTCTTTTGGGCCTATTCTAGAAATTTCTGTTTCCCATTCATCTCCATTTCCGTTGAAGAGTCTCACTCTCTTGCCAGGTTGGATTCGTAAAACATTTTTGATTTGCAGAGCGATCGAACCTTTGAGTGATATCGTCTGACCTGTCGTATGAAAATCTGGTAGGTAGAATCGATGCATTATCTTGATCTCTTTATCAAAGTCGTAGTCCAGTCTTCTAGTTGTCTAAGAGATTGAACTTTTCCTCCTGCAAATTCAAAAGCTGAAATAACGTCGTTAATACGAGTTTTCAGTACACCTGAAATGATTATGATTCCATCCTCTGCAACAGTGGCGACAATTGTGTCAGCTAATTTTATGAGTACGTTAGCAGCTATGTTAGCCACCACAATATCGAAATCTCCACTTGTTAGTTCATCATGGGGGAATGAACCAGATAGGATTGTTGATTGAGATAAGAACCCTGCATCTTTTACATTTCGTATAGATGCATTTACGGCATCATTTTCGATATCGATTCCGGTAGCGTGCTGAGCTCCAAGGGCTAGCGCTGCGATAGAAAGGATCCCTGACCCGCAGCCGACGTCCAGAATCCGGTCATTTGGTTTTATGATTTTTTCTATTTCTTCTAAGCACATTCTCGTTGTCGGGTGGTGACCAGTGCCAAAAGCTAATCCGGGCTCTAGTGTTATCAGTACATCAGATTTTTTTTTCTTGAAATCAGCTGATCTGGGTAGGATCACCAGATTTTTGCCGATTCTGATGGGTGCAAATTTTTGATTTCGCCATTGTTCATCGTTGACTTCTTGTTGTTTAATTTCGGGTAATTCAACGAAATGTCTGATTAATCGAATTCCTACGTCGATTGCCGTTTTACGACTTTCGGTGGTTTCGTCGAAAGGCAGCCAGCCTTTGATAGTTATCCAATCAGTAGGATTAGGGGTTTCCCCTTCATCCGGGTTGTACCCGCCGGGATGTTCTACTGAAGCTGATCCTTCACCGTGAAGATTGAATAGGTGTGTTAGAGGCTCTACATATTCTGGCGGGGACTTGATGCTGATTTGTAGCCAACGCATCTAAAAACGACCTTTGTTCAGTTCTGAACTGTTATTTAATGGTTGTTTTCTTCACTGTTGAAAGCGTCTTTAAGTCGGCCAAAAAATCCGTGTCGGTTGCTTGATCCCTTGCCGACCCGTTTAAGCCCAAATGATTCTGCAAGTTCTTGTAATAGCTGAGTTTGGTGATCGTCAAGTTTTTTTGGGGTAATAATTTTGAGTTCAACGAGTTGATCTCCTCGGCGTCCAGAACCACCTATGTGTTGAATACCGGCACCTTTGATTCGGCGGATCGTTCCCGATTGGGTGCCGGGTTTTATTTCAATATCGGTTGCTCCATCTAGTGTTTCAACACTTATGACACCACCAAGAGTGGCCATTGTTATGTTGAGTTCTGCGCTCATAAGTATATCGTCGCCTTTTCGATCGAAAATCTTGTCTTTTTCTACTCCTACATGAACATAAAGATCACCGTTCTCGACGCCTCTTCCGCCCGATTCGCCTTCCCCATGGATTAATAACTTGGTTCCATGTTCGATGCCCGCTGGAATCTGGACTTCTATCTTGCGGGCTTTTCGCTCTTTCCCACGTCCAGAACATTTATTGCAGGCGGTTTGTACGGTCTGTTTTTCCCCCTGGCATGTAGGGCAAGTAGTCACCTGTTCGAACTGCCCGAAGAATGTTCGTTGGGTGCGACGAACCTTGCCTTCTCCATGGCAACCAGGACATTCGATAACCTCAGTACCAGGTTCGGCCTTATTCCCGCCACATCTTTCACAAGCTTCCATTCGATTTATTTTGAGTTCTTTTGGTACGCCAAATGCAGCTTCTCGGAAAGAAATATCGATTTGAAATTCTAGATCGGCTCCTCGGTTATGAGTTTGTCGGGTTGATCCACCGAAAAAGGAGTCAAATATATCTCCAAAACCGCCAAATCCCTCGAATCCATCAAAGCCTCGACCTTGTTGTCCGTTGACACCTGCGTGACCGAACTGGTCATATTGCGTTTTCCGTTGAGGGTCGCTAAGAACTTGATACGCTTCGTTTACTTCTTTAAATCGTTCGCTCGCATCAGATTCTTTATTGCGATCTGGGTGAAACTTTAATGCTTGTTTTCGAAATGCTTTTTTGAGATCTTCCTGTGTCGCATCCCGGGGGACACCTAGAACCT
Organism: SAR202 cluster bacterium; assembly: GCA_009392215.1. Lineage (GTDB taxonomy): Bacteria > Chloroflexota > Dehalococcoidia > Lucifugimonadales > Lucifugimonadaceae > Lucifugimonas. The sequence goes on from VFGZ01000025.1 coordinate 18,876, forward strand.
CATAATAATCACGTTTGCTGGTTGTCATATGAACGATGGTAACTTAGTGGGTAGTCAGAGTTTTGTTTAATTTGGGGCTTCGTATTAGTTGTCCGTTTAATTGTAGCCTTGATACCCCTCAAAGCTGAACAATTATTAGGATCTAAGCCGACCCAAATAATTATGGCAAACTGACTGTGATCACTAACCGTAAACCATCATGGTTATTTCATTCAGTTGTTGTGCCATATAACTTACTGACGGAATTGCTGAGCCATATCTCATCCGAGTCGGAGCGACTACTCCAATTATGCCTTTGGCTGAATTTGAAGTACCGTATCGACTGAATACGACGGAGAATTTTTTTAATGTCTGTTCTGTATTTTCCTCACCAATCACGACACTAGCGGTTCCGTGTCCATCCGTATATTCATCTAATGCCGATATTGCGAATGGGTCTTCGATAATCCAAGTAGCACTCTGAGCCATAATTGGGTTAGCAATCATTTCCGGTTGTCGGAATAGCTTCCCGATGCCACTGAAACGTTTTTCTGTATGGGAGGAATTACTGTGTCGTTTTAGAGCCTTTAGAGCCGAATCGAAAGCCAGTCTTTCCAAGCCTGTTTCAACTTGTGACACTCGTGATGGCAGGCTGGTCACCGGGATACCTACTATCGCGTCATTCAATCGATTACGCGCATGTTCGATGTCAGAGTTAGTAAGAGGTGAATCAAGTTTGATGATTTGCTTGTAAATACTTGCTTCCTGCAATACCAAGATTACTACTAATAACATTTCCTTAAGACGTAGTAACTCAACACTCTTGACTGGTGCTGGAGCCGATTGTGGAACAGTGGTGAAGGCAAGAGTTCCTGTCAAGCCAGCCAAGATTTCAGAGGAACAGTTTACCCATTCTTCTGCGTATGTCTGAACGGTGTTGAGTTCCTCATCTATGCGCGCCGCGGTGATCGGATTAAGTGTTGCCTGTGGATCCAGGGATGCTACGAACTGACGATAGCCGCGGTCAGACGGCACGCCGCCTGCTGAAACATGTGGGCGGTGTATGAATCCATCTTCTTCTAACGCAACCATTTCGTTGCGTATTGTCGCTGGGCTGGCTCTAAGATTTGTCGAACGAGCTACTGTGCTCGAAGCGACAGGAGACGCTGTTTGAACATGTTCAGAAACAATGAATTTTAGTATCTCTCTTTTTCGATATGATAAAGCCGGCATATTTATTCTTGTCGAATCCAATACACGGTAAACGGTAGGTTATCGTGAACGTAGCATGCATTTTTCCCGAGTGTCAATGGCAAATTGATCTTTGCGGGCTAAATGAAAATGATTCTCTTCTTGAGCAATTTAGTCGTGTTCGTAAGAATTTACTATTGACCTCGTACCACTCACCTAGACTACTCCGATAGATTACACATAACTGATGATGTATCTATCGGTGATTTTTGTTGATAGGTATTTTCTTGTCTATGCTTCTGCGTGGACAAGAGCGAGGCGATATGGGGAGTATGTGCATGGTTGTTGGGGTATTAGCTGAGATTGCAAAAATGGCCAGATGCTTTACCTTGAATTACATCTCGATTATCCCAGCCACTAGAGCTTTTCGTTGACGCTTTTGCGGGCACGTAGTTAAATTGATCTTTGACCTGCCTTTAAGTTCTAACACTTGGGATGGAATTGACCGGATTAAGGAACGTTTTATGGAGATACGTTGGCTCGGTAACTTTACCTTTGAAGTACGGTCTTCAGTCGGTGTTGTTATTGTTGATTATGAGGGCAAATTGCCGTCTCCTGCTAAGGTGAAGGATGCGAATACGGTGTTTGTCTATACCGGTGGCGATGACGAGAGTCGGGTGTCTAACGAATTTCAAGTTTTGACTGGGCCAGGGGAGTATGAAATTGGAGGGCTTAGTATTCGGGGAGTCGCTACGCCGGGAGATGATCCCGCGGTATCTAAAAAGATTAATACCGTTTATGTAGTAGATGCAGATGGACTACAGGTTGCTACGTTGGGAAATCCAGGTTCGCAGCCTTCTGCGCAGTCTGTACAGCAAATTAGTAAGATTGATGTCCTGTTAATCAACACAGAATCCCAAGGTCTTGAACCAGATGAATTATCCAACGCTATTAGGAATCTCGAGCCGAAGGTTGTTGTGCCATCTGGTTATGATTCACAATCAGGAAAGCCGAGTACCGAAATGCAGCGGCTGTTAACTGAACTCGGCGTAAAAGAATTTGAAGCTACTGCGCGTGTGACTGTGACAAAAAGTGGCCTTCCTGATGAGCGTACTATTATGGTCCCCAGGCAACATGTCGATTGATAATTGACGACAAACAACATTACTTTAGTGTGATTTCTCCAAGCATGTTCTAACCTGATGAGTTTTCAATCGGTTTGCCGGTTAGTCGACTCAAAAAATCACTTGCATCGACTCTGCTATTTCACCGAGAGTGAAGGTTCTTATATGCGGATTCGATCCGGACCAAATATAGTTAAAATGTTGGCGCAGAATCTGTGCGTAAGAACTTGAAGATTCGAAATGGAACATGGGAACTAATCCGTCGATGGAAGTGCCATCTAGGGAATGCTCAGGTTTCCCGAAATGGTATGTTTCTATGAAGGCTGATTCGGCTGTCATAACCATGTAAACCGATGGCCAATAGTCAACAAATCTAACGTCTATTCCGAATTGAGTTCTTAGCTGTGACTGTTTCTTTAGGTCAGCGATCACATTTAGGCTACGCCAACTGTCGTTATATAAGGGGCCACTTTTAAACCGTCCTTCGTCTTCGAACTGTAATCCATCTTCTGCTACAGCTCTAGCTCGGGCAAACTCACTAATTGGATTGACGAGAATTGCTCTAACTTGAACACGTCGGTTATTTGAGGACATTTGTCGTAGAATCGCCGTATAGCTTTTCTCCCCAAAAAATTCTCTAAGTCCGATTCCCTGCAATAGGATTTCACCTTCTGCTTCTTCAAGTGAGGACGCTATAGTCTGTATCGTGCCTTGATCGGTACTCCTTGGGCCTAGTATTTTGCTTAATCCTTGTTCATTAGCGCCGACTAGGATATTGATAAATTTATTGAGTATTTCACCTTCTGAATGAGTTGGTTTAGACTTTACTGGATCTTTGCTTAACTTGTTGAAGCCAGATGTTATTAATTTGTTGTGCCCTGAACTGATTAAACTACTGTCAGGATTAAGACCTTTAGGAGTACTTACAGAACGTAGGGCTTCTTCAGTTATGATCCATGTCTTGCCAATGCGCCTGGCTGGGAGAAGACCATCACGGAGCCATTTGTAAACGGTTTTTTCGCTGATGTTTAGTTGAACAGCGACATCCTTGACCCTTAAGTTCATATGTTTTCTTACATATTCCTAAATAGTTGGGATATATCCGTATTATTCTATATGTCTTTCTTGCGCAAATCACAACCACCTAAGTTAATGGTTGCTGGTTGCATTCGATATATTCTGAATCTTAGGAGCTGATTACCAGCCAACAGCGGCACCGTCTTTACGCGGCTCGGAACCTGCAGTAAGAACGCCAGTTTCCGGATTACGTGATATGACTTGACCGCCTCCAAATGTTCCTCGATCGTATCCCGACACTACTCGGACAGTGTGACCTCGTTTTTCAAGTTCATTGACAGTCTTAGATGACAGGTCTTCTTCGACCAGTACATCCTGACTGCTTTCAACTTCTACTTTAAATCTAGGAGCATCTAGAGCTTGCTGCGAATCCATGGAATAGTCGATCATGTTTGATGCAACTTGCAAATGCCCCTGCGGCTGCATGAAACCGCCCATCACGCCGAAGCTGAGCCACATTTCATCGTCTCTGGTAGCCATGGCCGGGATGATTGTTTGGAAAGGCCGTTTGTTTCCTTCAAGATAATTGGGGTGATTCGGATCAAACGAGAATAAGGATCCTCTGTTCTGTAGGGCCATTCCCAATGTCGGTACAACTAGGCCGGTACCGAATCCGTTGAAAAGACTGTTGATTAGTGAGCAGGCAGTGCCTTCCTCATCGACTGTGGTGAGGTAGACAGTATCCGCACCACCCATTGGATCTCCGTAAGAAACATTATGATTCGTCGAGGAATCTGAAATTAATGTGCGTTGCCGATTTGCATAATCTTTGCTCAATAATGGGCCAATCGGAACCTCCGTAACTCTGGGGTCGGCTACGTATTGGAATGCATCGGCATATCCCTGGCGCATTGATTCAATCAAAAAGTGATATCGATCTGGTGATTGGGCTCCCATAGAAGCAATGTCAAAACCTTCAGCAAGGTTTAGTGCTATTAGAGCTGCTATACCCTGACCATTGGGCGGGCACTCCCAAATATCCACACCTCGGTAGTTTATGCTTATTGCTTGATCCCAGTCTGAGTGATGGTTTGCCAAATCTGTTTCCGTCAGCCACCCGCCTTCAGATTGAATGAATTCAGCTGTCTTTTTGGCGATTTCTCCTTTATAAAATGCTTCACTGCCACCTTCAGCAATCATTTGTAAGGTACGGCCTAATTCAGGCAGGGTAACCACCTCTCCGTACTCTGGTGCTCCGCCAAATTTTCCTGGCAGCAGTTCTTGCCCCGAGGGCCTGTATTTGAGTTTAGTTATTGTTTCGAACGAGCCCCAATTGTGTGCGATTACTTCAGAAACGGGATAACCTTTTAGGGCATAATCGATTGCCGGCTTTAATACTTCTTTTAGGCTCATTCGACCGTATGTTTTAAGCGCTGTCTCCCAACCATGTACCGTGCCTGGAACGCTGACGGCAAATTGGCTGCCCTCAAGGTTATTTGGAATTGCATCGAACCCAGCCTTTTGAACGTCATTCACATTGGCCGCTGCTGCTTGACGCCCCGATCCGTTAAGGGCGACAACTTTTCGTTCGTTTTTGTCCCATATGAGAGCGAACATATCGCCACCAATACCGGTGGACATTGGCTCGACAACGTTAAGCACAGCTGCCGTCGCAACAGCAGCATCAACAGCGTTCCCTCCTTCTTTTATAATCTGGAGTCCTGCGACGGCTGCAAGTGGCTGGCTAGTGGCGACAGCTCCCTTTCGAGCTACTATTGCGGATCGTCGAGATTGAAAATAACTCACAGGGATGCTCCAATGATGAATGTTGATCCACCCTTTTATGGTGAATTGGATCATAGTAGCACCGCAATAAGGTGAAATTCATCTCATAGATCGCTGTACGAGATTTGGTGCATTATATGTATCTGGAGAATGCTGAATGACTAAGGATCTTCCACGGGTAGGAATTGCCTGTAATAAAGCAGTCTACGAATCTTACTTAGCTGAGGTAGATTTAGCTCGTCTTCGAGAATTTGTCGATTTGCATTGGAAAGAATTTAATGAAGAGACAAGTTGGGATACTGCTCCACAGACTTCCAATCAAGTTAAGTATGAATTTATAGAATTTACAAAGGGATTGGATGCATTAATTGTTTCTCATGGTTCCCCTAGAGTTGATGAGCATGTGCTCGCTGCTTCGGAAAAATTGTCATTGGTAGGGGAACTGGAGGGGGATAGATTTGCACAAAGAATCGACGTTGAGGCAGCTTCAATCAGAAAAATTCGTACCGTGGATACGACACACGGCTCCTCTTATCCAGTTGCAGAATGGGCTTTAGCTATGATTCTGATTGGTTTACGTAATGCTGGAGCTCATTTTAGGCAGATGATTACTCGTCAGCTGTGGGGAACTTCTGAGCAGAGGGAATCGCTTCAGGAATTTGCTCATAATGAGGAACTTACCGGCAAGTCGGTCGGGTTAATTGGTGCTGGATACATTGGACGGAGATTGATTGAATTCCTCAAGCCGTTTGATGTGCAATTATTTGTACATGATCCTTATGTTCCGTTCGAATTAGCTAGCTCGCTTGGGTTTACATTGACCTCATTAGATGTTGTGTTGTCTCAACCAGATGTTGTTGTTTGCTTAGCGCCTCTTACGCCTAGAACTCGCGGAATGATAGGTAGGCATGAGATTGACCGGATAAAATCTCGAGCTGTTTTTGTGAATGTGTCTCGAGGTGCAATAGTTGATTCGACCGCGTTAATTCAGCGGTTGGAGGGTGGTGACCTTACAGCGTGCTTAGATGTTTTTGATCCAGAGCCAGTACCAGCAGACTCAAAGATTCGCCAACTGCCAAATGTATTTCTTTCACCTCATATAGCAGGTACATCACCACGATCTAGAACACGTTTTTTTGAGGAGATGGTCAGTGAACTCGAACGTCATTTTTCAGGGCACGAAACTTTGCATAATCTGACAGCTAGAACATTGGCCAATAGACGAGGTGAGCACGGGTTTGTTCGTGCTGATATGTAATCCTAAGGCTACACGTGAACGGATACACGGTACTTTGTCTTGAATTTTTTTTGAGCACCTGTAACCGTGTATTACCAAGAATTTTGTGATTGATATGAGATGGGCTATGTTTACGTGTAATGATGTGCCTGCAGAGTAGTTCTGTGTTTGGGAATCAGCGCGCTCGAGGGTTGAGTACATCGTTAAGGGCGTCTCCCACAATATTCCAGCAGAAAATCAATAACCATACGACTATAATCGGAGCAAGCAATTGCTCAGGATGGTCTCGCAATACTGAAACACTCGCGCCACCCCGCGCTGTTACTTCACCAATCATCACACCTAGACTCGGCCGTGGTGGTTGAACGCCTAGACCAAAAAAACTCAGAACAACCTCGGATAATGCTATGGCACCGATACCGAAGCTGACTGAGACGATCACGGGGCTGACTACGTTTGGGAGTATGTGACGGAAAAGTATTCTGGGCGTAGACGTTCCTATAGCACGGGCCGCTTCAACATACTCAGCATCCCGCAGGGTCAGCACCTGCCCACGGACCAAACGCATCATCCCGAACCAGCTCAAAGGTAGTAGGGCTACGCCTATTACCAGGTAGTCGACCACACCTGAACTGACTAAACCTGTTGTGTTGGTGGAATCCTCAATAGCACGTGCTAAGTCCACGATCCTGGGTCGAAGTGTGGCTGCTAATAGGATAATTAACAGGATATCTGGAAAAGCAGAAATAACCTCTCCGATACGCATTATTCCCGCATCGATCCAACCTCGGAAATAACCGGCGAGCAAGCCCATGGTCACGCCCAAAAAAAGACTTCCAGTGATAAGTGTTGTGGCAGTGATGATTACGGTTGTTTGGATTCCCCAAATAACACGGGTATAAATGTCCCGTCCCAGTCGGTCGGTGCCCAACCAGTTTTCATGGTCTGGTCCTTGTTGAGTTTTAGCTATATTCGTCTCTTGGTAGTCATGAGTTTGAATCAAAGGGGCAACTATCCCGAGGGAATAGATGAGACCCACGATTACCAGACTTATGAAAGCGAGTCGCCGTCGGCGAAAATTGGACCACACTTGTCGCCAGTGACTTCGAGAACCTTTAAGTTCACTTGTTACCGAATCTTTGTTCAGGATGTTCGCCATGCGTTCATTTCAACCTTATCCGCGGGTCGATGATGGTATAGCCAATATCTATGACAAGGTTTGCCAATACCAGCATTACAGATCCAAGCAGTACTAGTGCAGTTAGGACAGGGAAATCGCGTTGGAATATTGCGTCAAGCGAAAGTCTGGAAATTCCTGGAATCCCATATATTAACTCGACTATGAGTGAGCCGCCAAAAATACCTGCTAAAGTGAATCCAAGTAGCGTAAGTATCGGCAAAAAAGCGTTTCGTGCGACATGTCGATAATTGATTACAAAGTTTGACATCCCTTTGGCATGAGCAGTGCGTATATATTCCTGCCCTATCACTTCTAGGGTACTAGCTCGCATATGTCTAACAAAAATTGCTGCACCTGGAATTCCAATGGTTAGCGCGGGAAGAATGGCCTGGGTTGAAAACATTCCATTCCAACCAGATGCAGGTACCCAGTGAAGTTTGACTGCGAAGAACAATATAAGAAATGGAGCGGTAAAAAACACTGGCATAGCGTATAGGATTAGCATTGAAATTACGATCGCTGGATCCGTTTTTGTGCCTTGTCGTTTTGCTGCATAAAAACCGAGCGGCAATCCAACACTCAGCGCAACGATAGATGCAGCTATGTTTAATTGCAGTGAAACCAGCAATCGTGGTCCGATAAGAGAAGTTACTGTTTTACCTTGGAAAACATAGCTTTCGCCCAAGTCTCCTTTGAGGGCGCTACCAATGAACCCCATGTAACGTATCGGTAGCGGATCGTTTAACCCAAGTTGTTCTCGAAGCCTATCTACTCTTTCTGGAGTAGCGCGGTTACCTAATCGAAGTTCAGCAGGATCCCCAGGAGCGACGGTTCCCATGAAGAATACGAAGAAGGCTGCTAAAAGTAGCAGTACAGGTGTCCAAAGCAAGCGCCTGAGAATGTATACCAGCATCGACGGTTTTAGTTCTCCGAATCAGGTCATCGTCTGGACTTGGACAAAAACGAGAGCATTGTTGAGATGTAAATCAGCGATCTTTCGTGAGCTCATTTTACTTGTGCCCAATTATGTTTTTTTAATTGGAACGTACAAGTTGATTACTACTTGTCGATCCATACGTTTTGGAATTTCGGTATTGTCATTGATGAAAATACGTAGTCTTTCACCCATGGTTTGACTAGCGCTTTTGAGTCGACGCCCCACCATAGTGGTAACCATGCAGCCTCTGATATAACGATCTGCTCTGCATCGTTGTAGAACTTGACTCGTTTAGTTGCATCCTGTTCGGTTTGGGCCGAAACGACATATTTGTCAACCTGCTGATTAGCATAGCCGCCGTAGTTGATGGCGCTACTGGAGCGGAATAGAACGTCGATAAACGTTTGAGGGTCTGGGTAATCAGCCTGCCAAGAAAGGCCACTCCAAGCCTGTAATCTACCACGGTGAAGATCTTGAATGTAAGTTGCCCATTCGACCTGTTGTATCTCGATTTCGATGCCCAAGTTTTGGCGCCACATATCCGCAACTACTTCAGTTGTTAGACCCGGTGATCCTCCGGTGCCGGGAACGGTCAAAACGATTCGAGGTCGTTTGTTTGGATCAGCATAGACGGATTGGGCGAGGAGGTCTTTAGCTAGCTGTGGATCGAATTCAAGACCCTTGATATTGGGAGAGAACCCAGGGAATCCAGGAGGGATAATTCCATACGCTGGTTTGACGAGATTTGAGAAAACCTGATCTGCTATTAACTGTTTGTCGACGGAGTGATTTAATGCCTGCCTAAAAGCAGCATCATCAAATGGGGGTTCTTTTATGTTGAAACCTACGTACGATACAGCAAAATTCGGCGGCACTTCAACGAGATCACGATTGATTTCTTCCGTGGGGTCTTGGACGCGTTCAAGATCTGCTAATCCAACACTCGTTATATCAATCTCATCGTTCTCATACATTGCCATGGACACTCCACCAGCAAGGTTATAAACCACTTCATCTAGGTAAGCGAGACGGCCCCAATAGTTGTTATTTCGCTCTAAGCGGATGCGTTGACCGATTCGGTACTCTTTCAAGTTGAATGGGCCTGTGCTTACAGGTTTGTCGGTCCACTTTCTACCAAGAGACTCGACGTTATTCTTATTCAGAACGAAAGCTGTGGGATAAGTCAGTTTGGCTATGAAATATGCTTTTGGGGCATCGATGGTGAGTCTAAGTGTTCGTTCGTCTACGACCTGGATACCTTCAGCCGTTGTTGCTGTACCTTCGACGATCTCTTTAATTCCTATTATGTCCCCTAAGAACTCTTCAGCAACTGTCGACGCTGTGTCAGGATGTGCGGCGCGCTCGAAAGACCACTTGAAATCTTGGGCTGTTACAGGATCGCCATTTGAGAATTTCAAATCTTTACGAAGTTTAAATTCGTAGACCGTTCCATTTTCAAGGACCGTCCACGATTCAGCCAAGTCGGGTTCAAATGGGTTGACGGGATCTGCCCCAAGACGCACTAACCCAGAAAATACTTCTATCACGATTCCATAGGATGTTCCATCGGTGACAAGATGCGGATCGATGGTCGGAGGGTCGCTCCAAAGGGTATTAAACACTCCACCTTGCCTGGGAGCAGTATTGCTAGCATCGGCTCCAACATCTTTATTTGGTTGTAATTCTGGAGCAATATTAGGTTTTTCAGCGCGTGCTGGTGGAGGGGTTGAAGTGGACAAAGTTTCATCCGTCGTCGATCCAGAATTACCACTACAAGCGACGGTAAGGATAAAGGTTAGCGCTGCGACCGTGCCAATGAACAATTGTTGTGTCACTTTTGATCTTTTACTAAGTTGGTTTCTCGTCATGCTTTTCTATTGTTAGGCTAATTGGATGGCTTTTTATCTCTTATTGCAACGAGCTGGATGGTGTTGAAGCTGATTCCATTTGAGAGGTTAGATATGACTTTAAAAGCTCATCTAGATCCCCATCAAGTATCGCTTGTGCGTCATTAGATTGGAAGTCAGTTCGATGATCTTTTACCATTTGGTAAGGATGTTGTACATAACTACGAACTTGCCTGCCAAATTCTGCTGCTACGTGTTCTCCCTTTAATTTTGCTCGTTCTTCTGCTTTTTTCTGCATATCTAAGTCTACGAGCCGCGATAACAAGATTCGCATGGCTACTTCACGATTTTGAGCTTGAGAACGTTCGTTTTGAACTGCGACTACAAGGTTAGTTGGAAGATGTGTAAGTCTTATGGCAGTTGAGTTCTTTTGAACGTTCTGACCACCGTTGCCGCTGGCGCGAAAAACATCTACTCTCAGGTCATCTTGGTTGACTGTGATTTCTTCTGATTCGTTTGCTTCAGGGAGGACTTCGACCAGCGCAAAACTTGTATGGCGTCTGTTGTCAGCGTCAAATGGCGATAGCCTCACCAGACGGTGCACACCTCTTTCTGATCGCAAATATCCGTATGCGAACTTACCGTCTATTTTTATTGTGGCACTTTTAATTCCGGCTTCATCACCTGGTGTGAAGTCCAGCACATCAGCGTTAAATCCTCGCCGTTCGGCCCACCTCGTATACATTCTGAGCAGTATTTCTGCCCAATCTTGGGCATCTACTCCCCCAGCTCCCTGTTTGACGTAGAGAATTGCAGCTCGGTCATCATATTCGCCACTTAGTTGCAATTCAAATTCCAGAGCGTCAACTGATTGTGTATATTCATCCAGGTCATTTCTTAGCTGCTCACCCAGAGCGTCATCTTCTTCTTCCACTGCCAGAGCAAATAATTCAACGGTACTGGCGACATTATCCGAAAGGTCAGACCAAGTCTGGATTTCTCCGCGTAATACAGCAATATCTCGCATTTTCAACTGAGCTTTTGTTGAATTCTCCCAGAAATTCGGTTCACTAGCTTCTTTCTCGAGAGACTCGACTTTGTTTTGTAAGTCAGATAGGTCAAAGTCGCCTCACAATCTCTTGAACCCGATTCTGCAACGTTTCAGCGTGAACTAGTAGTGTCCGTATGTTTGTTATCGTGGATTCTTCTTTAGGCATTGAATTAATCGTAGTAAATCATGAAAGAATCAAGGTAGAGAGCGTTGATTGCGGTTACCCAAAATTATAGCAACCAGTCTATTCGTCTCACATATGTTTTCTAGCTAGTTAAGACACAAAATTGCGATCTACTGACAACAGATCGATGTTATCTTTGGATCATCGGGGCGTGGCGCAGTCCGGTAGCGCATTGCACTGGGGGTGCAAAGGTCACAGGTTCAAATCCTGTCGCCCCGACCATATATAGTCAGATAAGAGATAAGCAGGACGTGTTTTCGGTCATTCATGAAGCAAATTCGATGAATGCGTTGGCTTTTTGATTGTCAGAAACGTCAAAGCTGCGGCGATTAGTAAGCCTGTTCCACTTAAAAGTACGATCTCGTAGGAACCTGTTTCATCCTTAATCCAGCCTGCAGCGACAGGTGTTGTAAATAAAGCGAGGTTGTAGATTGGGGATAGTAAACCTCTGATAGTTGCATAGCGTTTACGCCCAAATAAATCGCCGACCAGAGCCCAGTTTAAGCCCGAACCTATCTCAGTTCCAGCGAATAGTAATAACGCTGTAAATATTGGCCAAGGACCATCAACCAGGTTCAGTAGAAGTAGTGAGCATGCAGCTGAGATGTAACACCCACCCAAAAGTCGCTGTCTACCTATTCGGTCACTCAACCATCCAAAGAAAAGAATCATAGGCACAGAGCACAACGCTAAGAGGCCGATAAGATTTGCAGCCATTTGTTGGGATTCACCTTTCCAAACCAGAATTGGAACAAAATGGACGAATATTGTTCCGTGGACGGACATCCTTAGAACAGTACCTAACGCCAATGTCCAGAAAGCTCTGGTGCGAACTGCTTGTTTGGCAGTCCACTCGTCTTCAGTATCCTGAATTTCTCCTTGGGTAATTTTTTGATGTGAATTTTTTTCTATTAGTAGTGGGTCACCATCAGGACCTACACCGATAGACTCAGGGGATCTTTTGAATACAAAAGCTAATGGGGCGATGAAAACTAACATTCCAATACCTACCCACATAGCCGCGGTTTCCCATCCCCACCGGAGGACAGCGACTGAAAGCAGGGGGACCATGAATGCTCCGCCGAGTCGGAATGCGGCGCTGTTGATGGACATAGCGATACCGCGGTTACGTGAGAACCACGTGTTTATCGCAGTTGTGGAAGCTTGCATGAAGCTGGTTGACGATCCGAGTGATATTACGAATAAGTAGACCAAAAGGAAAGCAAGAAAAGTACTGGTCTGGGATAGCCAAACGTAACCGACCCCGGTCATGATCGTACCGATTAGCATCAGCCTGCGAACACCATAACGATCTAGAAGCCATCCTGTGACCGGACCGGTCAAGCCATTTTCTGCCCTAGATAGAGCAAATGGCATTGCGGTCTGTGCAGCTGTTAGTCCGAGACTCTGTGATATTGGTATAAAAAAAACCGTGAAACCCTGCCAATGTATGGATCCACCGAATCCATTTGTCAAAGCTGATGCCAGAACAATGTTCCAACCATAGAAACGTTTTTTTTTGGTCTTGGTTGAATTTGAAGGAATTTGGGTCGGCGAATTGTTCACGTAGATCGGCTTCTGGTCATTTTTGCGAGGCGATCGTATAAGACGATATTTACGGTCATTCCCAAATTCAGCGACATAGTTGTGGGTATTTTTACGACGTACTGACATTCTTCCAGAATTTCACGTTTTATTGACCCGTTTTCCGGACCAAAAACGTAGCAAGCACGTTCAGGGTGGGCGAATGTGGTTAAATCCTTAGCGTTATCAGTGATTTCTACCGCCACAGGAGTACAATCGTGTGGCATAGCATTAAACATATTTGCCACTTCTATAATGGGCACGTGTCTGTATGCCCGACCGGGGTCAGTAGATAGTTTCCTGACGTTTATTGATGAGTTTTTCTCACTGAGTATCACCATTCGAGCAGAAAATCCAAGCGCTGCTCTTAGTGCGTGGCCTACATTGACGGCATCAGTCGGCCGATCTAAACCGATGCATGCAAATCCGCGTTGGGGCAATGAGGATCTCCGATTTATGTAACGGCTGATATTTCGCTTCGACCTTGGTGTGTATTTGGATTTCAATTAATTACTTTATCGCTGGGATATCTGTTGGGACACGCTGATGCCATTGGGTTAGTTTCTCGAATGCATTGCCTACCCTCAGAACAGTTTTTTCATCATATGGATGTCCGTTGATCATCATTCCAATTGGCATTCCATCACTGGTGAACCCACAGGGTATCGAAAGTGATGGTTGCCCAGTGGCATTAAAGACACTTGTAAACATAGGAAGTTGGTCCCCTGCTCCCATATTTTTGTCTACTGTAATGCACTGTTTGATAGTTGGAGTCTGAATTGGAACGGACGGGGTGATCAATACATCGACTTGTTTCATAGCTTCGGACATTTTGTGATTGAACCATTGCCTTGCGCGCTGTGCATGGACATAGTCGATGGCTTTGATAATCAATCCTGACTCGATGCGCCTTCTCACGTCTGATGTGTATAGATTCGCATTCTCAGCCATTAAAGACTCGTGGACTGAAACCGCTTCTGGCCTAATCACACCTAGATTAATCGCTCTTCCTTTGTTTACCCACGGCATTGGGAGTTCGACGACTTCAGCGCCGTTTGATGCCATGAGGTTAACCGAAGAGAGAACCGCTTTTGATATCTCTGAATCTACTGGTTCCTCGAAGAAATAGTTAGTTGGTATACCGATTTTGATTTGGCATAACCCTTTGTTAAGTTCCGAAGTAAAATCTTCTGAGGGTCCTGCATATGATGTTGGATCATCATTATTGGTTCCAGCAAGGGCATTCAGCAATATAGCGCAATCCTCTGTTGTTCGCGCCATAGGCCCGACATGATCCATGCTCCAAGACAGGTCGAGGACACCTGTTCGGGGAATGCGTCCGTAAGTAGGCTTTAGACCAGCAATACCGCAAACTGATGCTGGCATCCGAATCGATCCACCCGTGTCAGAACCTAGCGATCCAAGGATCATACCTGATGCTACTGCAGCGGCTGAGCCCGAGCTTGAACCGGCGGTGATTCGATTTAAGTCCCAAGGGTTTTTTACATCCCCAGTGTAAGGGTTCAACCCTGTCGTACCGAAGGCGAACTCAACGAGGTTTAGTTTTCCCATCAGAATAGCGCCAGATGTTTTGAGGCGCGTGACGACCGTGGCATCTGACTTGGCTGTATTGTTGGCGAGTACCTTCGACCCAGCAGTGGTCTTATGTCCTTTTACGTCGATCAAGTCTTTTAGTCCAATGGGGATACCGTGAAGTGGCCCGATATATCTGCCTTTTTTTATTTCACTTTCTGCTGAGCGAGCTGCCTTTTGTGCTGAATCGCTCCACACGGTGAGAAAAGCGTTCAAAGATGGTTCGAATCGAGAAATTCGTTGGAGCATGATCTCGAGCAGATCGACAGGAGACAGGTCTTCACTCTGGATACGCGGAGCTATTTCCGTTATTGATTGGTATTCGATATCAGGGAAATATTTGGTCAATCTACTGTGATTCTCGGTGTGAAAGTGTCGGTACAAAAATCGATAGCGGCTCAAATC
Organism: SAR202 cluster bacterium; assembly: GCA_009392215.1. Classification (GTDB taxonomy): domain Bacteria; phylum Chloroflexota; class Dehalococcoidia; order Lucifugimonadales; family Lucifugimonadaceae; genus Lucifugimonas. The sequence continues at coordinate 33,990 of VFGZ01000025.1, forward strand.
CTGTCGTATCAATTGATCGGATCACTGAATAAGTCCGTTCCACCTCTTTTTGGGAAGCATGTATCTCATCTATATCATCGACGGAATCAGGTCGCTCGTGCCTTGTTGCTTTACGTGAGGATTGCCGTTGTTTGCTCGTATGGGTCAAGTTATTAATCTCGAAATATTATTTTTCAGTTATACGGCAGTATAGACCTGTGAGCTTTGACTCGTGCTAGTCTGAACTACTTATGCAGATTACACAGATACTCGCTAATCTGGTTGCGCAAGCTTTGGAGTCGGCTCAGGCCGCTAGTGCTTTGCCTCCGGCGGGCGAAGTAGACATCAAGATCGAGCGTCCGAAGTTAGCTGAACACGGTGACTTCAGCACAAGCCTGCCATTAACACTTGCTCGTAGCATGCGAGTTTCTCCGATTCGGATTGCTGATGCTATTGTCGCTGCTATGCCGCATGATGAAATGGTCGGAAGTGCGGCCAGTGCACCCCCGGGTTTTGTGAACTTTACCTTGTCTATGCGTTGGCTGCAGTCTCAGGTGACTTTTGTTCGCAGCCTAGGTGAAAAGTTTGGGAGTGTGGATTCAGGCTTAGGAAAAAGGGTTCAAGTAGAGTTTGTAAGTGTTAATCCGACAGGCCCACTCCATGTTGGTCATGCGCGTGGTGCAGTTATCGGCAGCAGTCTTGCGAATGTTCTGGAATCTGCAGGCTACGAAGTTCAACGTGAGTATTACGTTAACGATGCCGGAACCCAGATGCGGGTATTTTACGAAACTTTGTACTCACGCTATATGCAGGCATCTGGGCGCGATGTGCCACTGCCAGACCCAGCATACCCAGGTGAGTATTTGAGCGAGCTTGCTTCAGATCTTTTTCGGGATCTGGGAGATGGTGCCGTCCATAAAGAAAAATCCGACGCGATTGCTGATATTGCTCCTGAATCGCTTAAGAGGACGATCGATGGGATTCGCGATACGTTGGAAAGGCTGGGCGTTGTTTATGACCAGTGGTTTTATGAGAGTGGATTAATTTCGAGCGGTCGGTTTGATCAAGTTATGGATTTTCTAAAAGATTCCAATTTGATCGTAGATCGTGATGGTGCTCAATGGTTTGCTGCTACGAAATTTGGACTTGATGAGGATATTGTTGTTATTCGGAGTGGTGACGGGGATCCGACATATTTTGCGACGGATATCGCTTATCACCATGAGAAATTTATCGAGAGAAAATTTGATCGAGTTATTAATGTTTGGGGAGCAGATCATCATGGGCATATTGCTCGCATGCACGCGCTTCTCAAGGCGTTTGGACTCGATCCTAGTCGTTTGACGATTATTCTGAATCAGATTGTGAATTTTAAGAACGAGGGTGAATCACTGAAATTCAGCAAACGGAATAACGTTATGGTTACCGTAGAAGAGTTGTTGGATGAGGTTGGATCTGACGCGTGTCGATTTACGTTCCTGAGTAGATCCCCTGAATCCCACATGGAATTTGACTTGGGATTAGCGAAGCGACAATCATCTGAGAACCCGGTTTATTACGTGCAATATGCCCACGCTCGTATGGCATCTATATTGAGAGCGGCGGATGAGAAGGGAATTGATTTTAATTCTGCTGCTCTTGATTTACTGGTACACCCTAAGGAATTGGAACTTATTCGAAAAATTATTGAATTGCCAACGGTTGTTGAACGTTCAGCTGAACGTATGGAACCGCATCATTTAACTCATTTTGCTATGGAATTAGCAAAATCTCTCCAAAGATTTTATGAACATTGCCGCGTCGTATCGTCCGAAAAGAAAGATGTTGAGATATCGAAGGCACGATTGCAACTCGTAGAAGCTGCGCAAATAGCTTTGAGGCGTACATTGACGTTGATGGGAATGAGTTCTCCAGAACGTATGTAGGTAACCGTTATTTAGCTAATCGAACCCATTCGTCATCGAGATCAGATGATTTATAGATGGTGATCTGGCTTACGTAAAAGGCTGCGGCTCTTCGCATTAGCTCCGAATGTCGTGGGCGAATCCTCCCGATGGCCTTAGCGGGTGTGCCACGGATTAATGAGTTTTGTGTGAATTCTGCATTGTCGACAACCGTGCTGCCGGCCGCGACAAGGCAGTTGTTACCTATTATGACACCGTCATTCAATGTGGCACCGTTTCCGATAAGACTCCCATTTCCGATCGTCTGAGCATGGCAGACGACCCCATGGCCTATCGTCACGTTATCTCCGATTTTAGCATCGGCATCTGCGTGCAACACGGAATTGTCCTGAACGTTAGACCCTGCACCGATTTGAATCTTCCCTGAATCTGCGCGAATCACCACACCAGGCCAAATACTCGAATTTGGTCCGAGTTCCACATCTCCCACTACGTACGCAAATTCTGATACGAATGCTGTTGGGTCAATTTTCGGTGATTTGTTACCGAGTGTTCTAATCATCGTTTTTTTACCTTTCGGGAAGGCGAGAAAAAGTTAGATCCAAGGATTGATTTGTTGGTAAATTCACTTGGTCCCACTCCCAAGTTTCTTTGGCTTTAACATGGTCTCCGTCTCGTTCACCCAAATAGAAACTGATTATGCCGTGTTCTATATCAGCAGCACTGACCGGTCCAAGAATGACCTGGAGATACTCTCCTTCGAGTGTTCTTGAGGGCGGAGATCCACCATGAATGAATTCGGCATAAATTGTCTGATCAGCCGGACCTGGTTTACCGTCGACTGTGAACTTGCCCCCGAATATTATTGGGAATGGTGGCGGCCCATCAAGCGGAGTGAAATCCTCTCGATCATATGGAGTCGGTTCAACGTCATTATTAGTGCAGCCGATTATTGCAAACATGAGCACACTCATAGTTGCGAGAAGAACTGTTGCACGTTTGGTGTTTAGGTTAAATATTTTGAAAGTCAAGGTGGTTCAATGATTTAAATTAGTGGGTGGTTTTTATGCCAATTGGTTGCTCGTTGATATGCAGCAGCAACTCTTATTACCGTTGTATCCCCGAATTGTGGTCCGATGAATTGCAGCCCCACCGGAAGGCCTTCGGACATGCCTCCTGGCACTGAAATGGATGGCAGCCCCGCTATGTTTACCGGGATGGTACAAACGTCATTCATATACATTTGAAAGGGGTCATTGATTTTTTCTCCGATTTTAAAAGCAACATTCGGCGACGTGGGGGTGACTAAGGCGTCGAACTTAAGGAAAGAGTCTGTGAACTCACGCCTTATCAGAGTCCGCACTTGCTGAGCTTTTTTATAGAATGCATCGTAATAGCCAGCAGATAATGCATATGTGCCGAGAAGTATGCGGCGTTTCACTTCATCTCCAAAGCCCTCACCTCTGGCGGATTGGGTGGCTTCAGCGGAGGTGTTGGCATTCAAAGATCCGAGACCGTACTTTACGCCGTCATATCGTGAAAGATTTGCTGAAGCTTCTGATGGAGCGATGATGTAGTAAACGGCGAGTGCGTGGTCGGTTAACGGAAGGGATGTTTCGCTTATATTAGCTCCAAGACTTTCTAGTGTTTCAAGTGAAGCCTCGAACGCTGACCGTATTCCTGGCTCTATTCCTTCGACGAGATATTCCCTAGGTACTCCGATATTCATTTGATCAACCCCCATGTGTAATTCGCGACCAAAATCAGTAAATGGCGCTTTGACCGAAGTTGAATCGCGATGATCATGGCTAGAGATGATATTTAATGCGTCTGAACAATCAGCTACCGTTCTTGTCAAGGGTCCGATTTGGTCAAGTGAACTGCCAAATGCTAGCAACCCAAAACGACTCACAAGTCCGTAGGTCGGTTTCATGCCTACCACTCCACAAAAAGCTGCGGGTTGGCGAATGCTCCCGCCTGTATCGGAGCCGAATGCCATGAAACACTGACCTGCGGACACTGCTGCACTTGCTCCACCTGAACTTCCACCTGGAACTCGTTGGGTATCCCACGGATTATGAACGGGTCCAAACGCTGAAGTTTCGTTCGATGAGCCCATTGCAAATTCATCGAGATTCCCTTTACCCAAAATTACAGCGCCAGCTTGTTTCAAGAGGCTCACGACTGTTCCATCATAGGGTGGGATATACCCTTTCAAGATGTTCGAAGCAGCGGTTGTCAGAACATCTTTGGTAGAAAAATTGTCCTTAACCATCACCGGAACACCGGTCAATGCGGTCGGTTCCTGCCCAGTCCCTAAGAGTCGTTCATCAGCCTGTTGAGCGTCTCGTATAGCGTTCTCGGGTGTGACCGTAATGAACGCATTCAGGCGCGGCTCAAGTTTAGCGATACGATTTAAAGTTGCTTTTGTTACTTCGGTTGAAGAGATTTCCCTATTATTAAATTTTGACTGGAGCTCTCGTACTGAAGCGAAATGTAGATCTGAATTATTTGCCTGTGTTGTCATTTGGTGTTTCAGCTTATTCCAATACAGGACGTACTCTAACGAACTCACCATCTCGGTCAGGAGCGTTTCTTAGAACGTCATTTTGATCGAGTGGTTGCTCTGGATGGTCACTTCGCATTACTGTGTTTGAATCGGTAGTGTGCCCGGTAGCTTCGATTCCTTCGGTTTCTACGGACGATAAAGAGTCGAAGTGACTCAGGATATTTGAAAGCTGTGTCCCCAGTTCATCTGTTTCTTTTTCAGACAGTTTTATGTAGGCGAGCTTGGCGATGTGCTCGACATCGTGTTTAGTGAGAGGCTTCATGGTTGGTAATGATCTTCATTTTCACTGCTTTAGTTGGCGAAAGGCGTCAATAACGGTTAATCAACTATCCGAGCCATAGTGGGCATCATGGTATTTCCATAAAACGAGTGTAGCAGTGGGCAATTAGATCATGTTTCGATGAAAAGCACTAAAAGCGGTGTTGTATTGTTTGACACCCACAAATAACCTTCCCTAGAATCGAATTCCGTGTAGGGTGAATTTGTAAAGGACAAGCGTTAAAGTCCAACAGCCCTACCCGAGGAAAGCGAAATCTCACCAGAGAGTTGTCGGCACCAGATATCGGGGCTCACTTCGATATGCATTTGTACCTGCTTAGTCAGACGGTTTTTCGTTCTCTCATATTCAACCCTTTTGATAACAAAATCTCAACCTTGGTTCCCTAATGCATTGAGATTTGGTTCATGACCAAGTTTATTTTTGTTACAGGTGGGGTTGTGAGCTCACTTGGTAAAGGCATTGCCGTCGCCTCTATTGGGCGCATGTTGAAAAGTCGTGGACTGACAATTTCGGTTCTTAAGCTGGATCCGTATTTGAATGTAGATCCAGGTACGATGTCTCCTTATCAGCACGGTGAAGTATTTGTAACTATCGATGGCAGTGAAACAGATCTTGACCTGGGACACTACGAGCGTTTCATAGACGTAGAACTTACCGAGCTTTCTAATGTCACCGCAGGTCAAATTTATTCCGAAGTGATCTCTAATGAACGAGCCGGGCAGTACTTGGGTGGTACTATTCAAACCGTACCCCATGTGACTAACTTAATTAAAGATCGGGTGCTGCTGTTGGCTGAGAAATCCCAAGCCGACGTGGTAGTTGTAGAGGTTGGAGGAACAGTTGGGGATATCGAAGGTCAGCCCTTCATAGAAGCCATTCGTCAAGTTCGTAATGTTGTTGGAAGCGATGACACTTATTACATTCACGTGACATTGTTGCCTTATCTTGGTGCTACGGGAGAACTTAAAACAAAACCAACCCAACACAGCGTTCATGCGCTTCGTGGAATGGGGATTCAACCGAACGCAATTCTGTGCAGGGCTGACCAAACCGTCAATGAAAGTGAACGCCAGAAGATCTCTCTATATTGTGACGTCGCAGCCGATGCGGTCATTTCACTTCCCACTCTACCTAGCGTATATGAGGTCCCGCTCCATCTAGAGACTGAAGGTTTGGGGAACATTCTCATAGAAGAATTAGGTCTGCCGAAAACCAAACCTAATCTCGATTCGTGGCGGTCAATCGTAAAAGTCGATGAAGAAGAAAGGGAAGAGGTCCATATCGCCTTAGTGGGAAAATATATTGAACTTCAAGATTCGTATCTCTCTGTTGTTGAAGCTCTACACCATGCTGGCCTACATAACGAACGCAAAATTAATATTCAGTGGATAGCTGCTGAAGAACTTGAAGATGGTGGTGCGGATCGGTTGCTGGGAACTGTGCAAGGCATTATTGTCCCCGGTGGATTTGGTAAGCGTGGGCTTGAAGGCATGATCGCATCCGCCAGTTATGCTCGTTCTAATGGTGTTCCGTATCTGGGTCTTTGTTTGGGAATGCAGATCATGGTCATTGAGTATGCTAGGAATGAACTCGGTATTTCAAACGCGACTTCACTGGAAATAGACCCAAGCGCGGAAAACCCGGTGATTGCTTTTATGCCTGGCCAGGAAAAGCTTCATTCGACGGGTGGAACCATGCGACTTGGTGCATACCCTTGTGTTTTGAAAAGAGGTACGCGAGTGCATGATGCTTATAGACAGGAAAAAATAGATGAAAGACATCGGCATCGTTACGAATTCAACAATGAATATCGTATCCAGCTGGAAGAAGCTGGGCTGATTGCGTCGGGCACCTCGCCGGATGGATCACTGGTAGAAGTGGCTGAAGTATTCGGACATCCTTTCATGGTTGGGAGTCAGTTTCATCCAGAATTCGGTTCGCGTCCCGAAAGACCGCATCCGTTATTCAATGAGTTTGTTAAAGTTTCCAGAAATATTCTTCGAGAAGGTGGGCAGCACGATCTTTTTAAAGAAGAATCTTGATGTGCCGGCTTAGGGGCATCGATCACTGTTTCATTATTGTTGGTGGAATTCTTCTTCATCTTTTTGATAACATATACGTAAGTAGTGAATGAACCATCATTGGATCTTCGCTAATGTTTGTCTTCGCCTGTCACGATAAATGGTGAACTTAGGCGATCTGGCTTCCCTCATTACAGGATGTAGATACCAGCTCAAACGGGTGAGACTCAAGCAGGTAAGATACCTGAGTTGTCACTCGATGCGAGCTACCATAAATTCAGACTTGACAATAATTGGTTCATTAGGGTGGTGAATCTCACCAGAGTAACCATTCCCAAAAACTACCCAATTACCCTAATTTTTCTAAACGTATTTTGCTTTCGTGACACGTGGCTGGTCTCTAGGGGCTGATTTCGTGGATGGCGACAGCAAGATAAATTACCCAACCAATATCAGGAGGAACTTGTTCTGACTACGCAATCCCGAACGCAATCTCGTGGCTCCAATCGTCGTAGGTCTAACCGACGACGATCGAGAGGTGGTGGACGGCCAAGCGGAATCCCGCAAGATAATTTTGAAGTTGATGAGAGCACGTTGCCCGATTTGGGCAACGTGGGAGCCAAAACAAATGATGCCTTGCGTCAGATGGCTATCGACATGGG
>VFGZ01000026.1 GCA_009392215.1 SAR202 cluster bacterium
AGACGCCCCAGGGATCCAGCATTAAGACCATATCGTTGCCGACTGCTTCACGAACTGCAGCACATATCTCTACATCTTCTTTAGGAAAAGCAGGACGTCCTGGTGCTGGTTGACGTGTGTGAGGATTCCAGAAAATATTTGCATGCACCTTGTAAGCGCTGTACCCAGCCTCCTTGCATTTAACTGCGTGGGCAGCATAGTCATCCGGATCTCCTAGATTCGGAGCGGTACTCGCATAGGCTTTAATCGCATCACGTGCACGCCCGAGCATACGGGAAACTGACATCCCAGCAGACTTACCTGCCAGATCCCATAAGGCACAGTCGATATTCCCAACCAGTCCTTCGGGGAACCGGTTGTGTCTCGACATCAATTGCCAAAGTCGTTCACGATCCAAGGGATCTTCACCCAGTAGCAGCGGTTTGACGAGACCTTCGATTTCATCTTGGGTTGGAGTGTAGAAATAGAAAGGAAAGCCTTGCTCAGAATATCCTTCTAATCCGTCATCTGTTCTGATCTGGGTAAAAGACTGGACTTTTTCAGTTTCAGGTCCAAATTCCGAATAGCCCCACTTTGTCGCGCTCATGTTGGACTTGACTTTGAAAGAGACTAGATCAACGTCGATTATCTTCAACTGAATATCTCCGGTACGGCTTATAGATCCGTTTAGTTGAGTAAGGGATCATACATCCAATGGGGTAGTGTGATGTAGATAATCTGATTAGTAATAACTTGAATGTCATTTTTGAACTAGAATTTACCAATGCCCCCGTAGCTCAGTTGGATAGAGCACCGGCCTCCGAAGCCGGGAGCGTGAGTTCGAGTCTCGCCGGGGGCGCCATTTATGCGCCACTGCATCTGGCTATTCAATGGTTCTACCGATTATCCTTTTGGTTCGTTGAAGGGTTGTATCCGTAGTGCGTATGAGCAGACCTAAACCGATACATCTTTTGAGAGCTGAAGACCGGTCGAGACTTCGTGTTTCGATGCCTTATACGATGGAATCCAATGACGATGACTAGGGTCGCAATAGCTGAACACAGCATGCCTGTGCATGCTGTGTTGCGACGCCTGATTAATGAGATTCGAGACCAGCGTAGATTCGATCGGATTACGATTGTTAGTCCCAGCTATCAGGCGTCGTTTTACCTGCGTCGAGCCCTCGCTAAGGAAGGGTTATTCAACGTGGCTTTCACGCGACTTGAGGATGTAGCCGAGTATCTGGCCGGTGATGATTTCAGACAACCGCTGCTTCATGACCTTCAGGCGTCGGAGTTCGTGTTTGACGCGGCACGTGACGAGAGCTTGGGTACGAAACTCGGAGGTGAACTGGTATCACCTCAGCTTCAGACCGCACTCCACTCCACATTCCGACAATTGGAACTATTGGATCGCGACCAACTGGATGCGCTTGCTGCTAAAGATGATATTCAAGGTGAGCTTGTGGCTCGTTTTGAAAAGTATTTGGACCTGGCTGCGTCATATCGACGCGGCGCAATTGTTGCGGAACAGGCAGCCAAACATGTTCGAAGCGCTGCTCCCTCGGAACGATTAAAAGCACTTGGGACCGTACTGCCCATAGAGGCTTCCGCGGTTGCTCCCACACAAAGAAGCCTGTTCTATGCGCTGAGCGAGATGCCTGGTGCCGTTACTGTTAAGATCGCCCGTTCTAACTCAAAACCTGTAAGGCCGGTTCGTAAGAATTCTCAGAACCTTCGATTGAAACCGATTGGTGTTCCTGATGTCGCCATGGAGGTACGGAGTGTTGTCAGGGAGATCGTAAATCTAGCTCGCTCTGGCAAACGATTTAATCAATTGGCGGTTGTCTTCGAAGACGATAGTTATGCAAATCGCATTGCAGAGGCCCTTGAGCTGGCGGATATTCCTGTTTCGGGTCCGGATCGCACAGCTCTGATCGACACTCCAGAGGGCCAATTCGTCAGTGGTCTTTTGGATGTATTTGAGAGCGATTTCAATCGGCTTCAGGTAACGGCATGGCTTGCCAGCTCTCCGATCAAAAACCCCAAGTCAGGTCAAAGCGTTACGGCTTCCAGGTGGGATGCAATATCGAGAACTGCTGGTGTGACGGTTTCAGTTGAAGACAGTTGGATACCCCGTCTTGATCGTTACTCAAGAAATGTTGTCAGGTATGCAGAACGCTCGGTTCAATTAGAAGAGGCAAATTCGAATCAGGTAGAGGCTGCCCGTTCAGATGCTGGTTACGCAGCAGATCTGAAAGATTTTATCGTTGGTCTGGCTAAGCGAAAACCGACTGATGCAGAAGACTCATGGTCAGGGTTTGGCAAGTGGCTGAGAAGGCTAGTTAACGATTATCTCTTGATCAATGATTCGGAAGCATCGCAATCAAGAGTAGAGCGCTTGCTTGATATGGTCGGACGCCTTGAATCTCTTGAAAGCCCCAGCTCCGAGTCACCTTCTTATGATCATTGCGCAGGGATTTTGAGGGAGCAACTTGGTCGACGATCAGCCGGATTGCGGTCATTGGGGGCAGGGATTTATGTCGGCCCACTTTGGACAGCCGCGGGTTGCCCGTTCGATACAGTGTTCATGCTTGGGATGGCAGAGGGACGTTATCCTAGCCCAGGTCTGACAGATCCTCTTTTACCCGATCCATTAAAAAGGGAAATCGATCCTGAAGGTATTGTTCTTAAGACTGTTGAGCGCAGGGTTGAGGAGAGTGCGCAGTCGTTTATTTCAGTACTGGAATCTGCTGGCCAGGTGTTTATGTACTGGCCGGGCGGTATACCTGGGGAACCGAGGCGATTCGGTCCTTCCCGTTGGTTCTTGGATGCTGTTCGAGAAGTCTCAGGAGAGAAATTACTTCAGGCAGGTCGGTTGGCAAACGAGGATATTTCAGGGCTGACTATTCATAGTGGGTCCGACAAAAGATTATTACTGGCTGAGCGAGCGGGTGACAAACATGAATACGATGTCATAAGCGCCAGGGGGTGGTCGAAGGACAATCAAGCTCCTGAGTCGTTTCCATTAGCTGACGCGGTGTCTTCGATCAAGGATTCTGTGAAGTTCAAGAAATCACAAGAGAGTGACGACTGGACTGAATATGACGGTAATGTCACCCCTGATTTATCAGGTACGAAGACGAGCGGTCGAAATGTCATTTCCGAAACGGTTGGATCCGCTACGGCATTTGAGACTTATGCTGCCTGTCCGTATCGGTATTTCTTATCACGTCGCCTGCATATACAGCCCACGGATTCTCCCGAACAGGAAATCGCCCTTGATGCTCTTGAATTCGGAACCCTTATTCATGATTTGCTCGAAAAATTTGGTTTGTGGCGCATGGAGCTAAGCCCTGCTGATACCTCAAGGATTGAACAAGAGGCCTGGTTGAAAACCTCGATATCGGAGAAGATCGAAGAATTAAAAAGTACGGTTCCAGGTCGATCAGATGGGGCATGGAAGATCGAGGAATCCCGTGTCTGGTTGATCCTTCGCCATTGGCTCAGACGTGAATCGGATACTGCAGAACAACCTGAGATGCGCCAAGTCGAAGCTGAATATTCATTTGGTGGAGACGGTACTGGATCAGGCGTGGGGCCAGCCGTAGAAGTTCGAACTACAACCGGTGGTGTAGTCAGGTTTAGAGGCCAGGTAGATAGAGTCGACATTTCTTCGGATGGTAGTCGAATAATCGTTTACGACTACAAGTCAGGCGGGCATACGGCATATACAAAGCTCGATGATGACCCGGTAAAAAAAGGTACGAAACTACAATTACCGCTCTACTCCAAGGCGATCGGAGAGAAGTATCCGGATGCGGAAATATCGGCATCATACTGGTTCGTCAGAGAATCGGATAATAATGAGCTGAAACCCCAGCCTGGTGACTATAAAAAAGACGAAGCTGAGACTGCGCTTACACAAGCTGTTGGGACTATTGTCCAGGGCATAGACAGTGGAGTTTTTCCCGCACGACCGGGGGATTTAGCGGTCTGGGGCGAAAGCAGCGAACAGTATGAGAATTGCAAATTCTGCGAATACGCCAGGGTTTGTCCGAAGAGTAAATCGCGGTTATGGGATACAAAAAAAAGGTCTGATCCTGTGCTTGAGGGTTATCTGAATCTTGCGGAGGACAGCCCATGACAAAGGCATCACGCAAGGTTGACGGGGTTAGAGATCGCATTACCGGAGCAGGCGGCAGCTCGCTGGACGAGACTATTTACGCTGGAGCTGGTGCCGGTACGGGTAAAACTCAGGCACTCGTCGAGAGAATCGTAAATCTCATCATTCATGGCGGGGTTCAACCAGGAAAAATTGCGGCGGTCACGTTCACTGTCGCTGCGGCTTCAGAGCTTATGCAACGGGTTCGTGAAGAGCTGGAAAAACGTCTGGATGAGGAGGTAGTCAAAAACGGTGCTGAGAACCCAGGTGATATTCAGATCACGTTATCGAATGCACTGAATAGTTTAGATTCTGCCTTCGTGGGAACTATTCATAGCTTTGCACAAAGCCTTTTGCGTGAGCGTCCGTTGCCGGTTGGATTACCACCAGTGTTCGAGTTATATGACGCTGTACAAGGTGACGAGCGGTTCGATGAGGAATGGTCTTCCTGGCTTGATGTTGAGCTTGAGAATCCCGAGTTTTCTACCGCTGTCATAAACGCCCAGCGACTCGGATTGACTCAGCCTCTAGACAAGCTTCGTGACCTTGCAGAGGAATTGCACGTTAACTTCGATCTTGCACAACGTGTTGGCGCACTGGCATCGGCCGACCAGGCAATCGATCTGGGAGGCATACTAGAATCGATACGAGTCGACCTTCAAAAAGCATTTGATTTGCGGGTCCATTGTAAGAATGTTGAAGACAAGCTCTTGATCCATATCGAATCGTCGATTCAAATGGCGTTAGATTGGATCGATGAGTCGACTTCCAGTGGTTCATCCGAGGAACAAATCCTCGCGTTGACCCAACTTCCGAACTTCACAACTACTGGTGGTCGTAAAGGTGACTGGACCTCACTTAGTAGCGGTCAAAGCAGTCTCGAGGAGGTGAGAGATTTACTGAAAGGTGCCCGCCGGACCCTGGAAAATGGGCGTAAATCCCTTGGCGAGAAGACCATTGTTCCGTTGGTGAATGCAGTTTTGAGAATGGTGGTTGGTTACGCTACCAAGCGACGAGCTGAAGGCATGCTTGAGTTTCAAGATCTACTTGTCCTTTCAAGTGAATTACTTGATACAGACGACGAGGCGCTGAAATATTTTCAGGAGAGATATACACATATCTTGATCGATGAATTTCAGGATACCGATCCTCTTCAGCTCAAGCTGGCAATGCGACTCGCAGACCGTGATAGCGATTCTAAGACGGGTGGTACGCCTACAGCTGGAGCTTTGTTTGTCGTGGGAGATGAAAAGCAATCTATATATCGATTCCGCAGGGCTGATTTCACCCAGTTACAGGGATTGATTCGATCGCTAGGAGCCTCTGAGTTGTCATTGAGTAAGAACTTTCGCTCTGCTCCTGGCATCCTGAGTTGGGTTAACTCGATTTTTGAGCCTTGGATGAACGGATCAGATGGCGTAAGCAAGAACCCAAATCAGGCGGAATATGTTGCACTTGAACCTGGACGGGAAGACAATTTTGATGCTGACAAGCCAAGGGTCATGATTGCAGGAGGTCCAGCTGACGGCAACGTGGATGTTGCACGAGCTTCAGAGGCCGAGGACTTTGCCAAATTAGCATTGAATGTCGGGGCTGGAGAATGGTCCCTGCCTGATGGTATAGGTGGCTTACGTCGATCAAATTACGGGGATCTATGTGTGCTAATGCCTCGGCGAACTGGTTTGAGCCTTCTCGAAGATGCTTTTTTCTCTAATGGAGTTCCATATGTACTCGAAGGGCAAGCTCCTATTTTTGAAACGCAGACGATACATGAGCTTGGTAATAATCTTGCCGCTATAGACGATCCAACTGACCAAGTTGCAATTGTGGCCGCGTTGAAATCAGGTGCATGGGGATGTTCCGATCAAGATCTTTATGAATGGGCGGAGTCTGGTCGGGAGTTCGAGTATGCACGCGAAACAGTTTCTCTAGACGAGTTTGTTGAGGGAACGCGGACCTGGAGAGTGGCTGCGGGGTTAGTAGGATTGTCTGGATTTCATGACCGTAGACAACACATATCAACCCCTTACCTGATTGAACAATTTGTTCGTGAGCGTCGTCTTCGTGAGGTTGCGGCACTTTCGAATCCGGAAGGCGACATCGAACGACTCATCGACTTGCTAATAGAAATGAGTCGATCTCTGCAAGGTTCGGGGATGGGTTCGCTTCGTCAGGTTGTCCGGTGGATATCTCGCCAATCTGCCGCGCGGGTTCGTATTGCCGAGGGAGCACTTGCCAGCACTGAGGAGAACGCGGTGCGAGTGATGACAATTCACGCTGCTAAGGGGTTAGAGTTTCCGATCGTTGCGTTGATGGGCATGCAAGTAAATGCCACTGTGCCTAAGGGTGCATCGATTACTAAAGAGGAACATGGTAAAGCGGTCATTTCCGTCAAGTTGGGATCTTCAAAACTCGGGTTGTCGACGATCGATTATGCCGAGAGGTCAGATGAGGAAAAAGAAAGTGAAGCTGCAGAATTGATTAGACTTGCCTATGTCGCAGCTACTCGAGCCCGAGAACATCTTGTCGTTAGCGTTCATCGGTCGGCCAGAGATAAGTCCTCCCTCGCAGCCAAGATAGGTGAGCTGGACGAGTCTGCGGGTCAGTCAGAGATATTCGATATTGAGCAGGCTTTAGACCTGGGTGTGGACGTTGACGCTACACGCCATTCCGATCCAGTTCGAACCGTTTCTTTAGACGATCGCACTAAATGGGTTGAACAAATTACCAGCACATTAACTTCGGCGTCGGAGCGAGGATACGTGACACCTTCGCAATTTGCTGACCACTCGATGTTCAGTCAACCAAAACCTGAAGACAACATGGAGTCTACAGAACACAATACCTCTCGACGCGGGCGTGGTGGCACTAAATTTGGTTCGGCTGTACACGCCGTATTACAGGATGTCGATTTTGATGACCTGACAAATTTCGATGATTTGGTTCGTTCCTCAGCGGCGGCTCATGAAGTGGTAGGCGAGGAAGAGGAAATTGCCAAGAGCGTGCGGAATACCCTGACGAGTCCGAGAATTGCGATGGCAACAACACAAAATACCTGGCGCGAGGTGTGGGTTGCTGCCGAGATTTCGGAGGGAATGGAAATCGAAGGTTCGATCGATCTGATCATTCAAAATGACGACGGCACGGTGACGATCGTTGACTATAAAACGGATCAGGTAGAGGGTGAAATACTTCAAGAACGCGCCAAGGGTTATGAGCCTCAACTCGCAGGCTACGCTATCGCATTGGAGATACTGGATATGAAGGTGCGGGAGGCCGTGTTAGTTTTTGCCACCGGCGGAGTTAATAACACGGCTTTTGAATATTGCGTCCAAGACTTGGAATCTGCAAAAACCGATGTAATGAGCAATATTCGAGTTCAAGACTGTTAGTTCAACGACTTTATGTATCCCTACGGCGATGACGCGAGTTAAGATCGTATTCTGATTATTTCTAAGTTGTGATTTTGGAGTTGTTTAATGGGGTTGTTAGATGGCAAAAAAGCGCTGATAACCGGAGCCCGTAAAGGTATTGGGCGAGGTATTGCACTGACACTTGCAAATGAAGGTGCTGATGTTGGGATCAACGATATTGTGGAGGATGATGTATCGCATCGTGCCGTTGAATTGATTGCCAAACGGAATGTGAAGGGCACGTTTCATGCCGGGGACGTGAGTACTGTGGCCGGGATCAATTCGGTCATCGACTCTTTTCTTGATGAACATGGCCAAATAGATATTTTGGTCAATAACGCCATATTCCCTGATCAATCACGGCCTCTTTTCGATACTGACGAGGTTTTTTGGGATCGGATGATGGATCTTTCATTGAAAGGTTATTTTTTCGGTTCGCAACGTGCAGCCCGAGAGATGATTGCCCAGAAGACGGGCGGGCGTATCATTTGTCTGGCAAGTGTTCACGCGTATGTCGCAATTGAAAACTGGACTGCTTACGGAACAGCCAAGGCCGGACTTCGCCGCATGATGAAGGGATTTGCTACTGATCTTCGGGGTCACAATATCACCGCAAACTGTATTGCTCCTGGAGCGATTTCGAATGCACTGCCGGAAGGGGACGACGACGTAATTGACGGGCCTCCACATGATCCATCACGCTTTACCGAACATCTCCCGTCAGCCAAGGGCGGACTGCCAAGTGACATTGCAAATGCAGTGCTTTATCTGTCATCTGAGCTTGGTCAATACGTTAATGGCGAAACCATTCTTGTTGATGGCGGTATGATCGCGTCTAAGAAGATGCGGGATTAAGGCGGATAAGTAAAAGAGAGAGATATGACAGCGAAACTCCTCCAAGGTAAAAAAGCACTTGTAACTGGTTCACGTCGTGGGATTGGGGCGGGGATAGCCCAGCTCTTTGCCGAGCACGGAGCTGATGTCGGAATCAATGACCTCGTTCGTGATGAAGAAGCCGAAAAGACGATTGGTGTGATTAAATCGCTTGGGCAAAAAGCGTCCTGGCATCAAGCTGACATAGGCGATAAGCAGGATCGAGATAGGATGCTGGCGGAGTTCGTGTCCGAGCACGGTCGCCTCGACATATTGGTTAATAATGCGGTCGCATCGCGAGATATGCACTTTACGGAGATTACAGAGGAGTTCTGGGATCATCTTGTGGGACATGCGTTGAAGGGATATCTTTTCCTGGCTCAGGGCGTGGCGAGGAGAATGATCGAACACAATCACGGTGGCAGCATCATTAACATAAGCAGTGTGCATAGCTATCGCGCTTGGCCGCACGACACCGTCTACGGAATTGTGAAAGCAGGACTTAATCGCATGGTCAAATCTATGGCTAGTGACCTTGCCGGAACAGGCATTAATTCTAATTGTGTCGCACCTGGATACATAGACAGCCGAGTGCTCACTGAAAATGAGGAGCCAAGCCGCGGCGGAGATGAGTACTTAGGTTCTGCGCTCGATTTCATTCCAAATCGCAGGGGTGGATTGCCTCGAGATATTGCCGGCGCATGCTTATTTTTAGCTTCTGAACTCGGTAGTTATGTAAATGGTCAGACCATTACTGTAGATGGCGGATTCCTGGCGGGTGGAGTCCCACCTGATGCAAAGCCACTTGAACCCGGCATGCCTGGGGCTGCTGAATAGCCTATGCCAGAGCAGGATCGTCATCGTTCAAAAGGCAATAATAAAGAGAACCTTGTCTACGAAACTCCGTGGATAGATTTCTACTACGATGACATCACGCATGCGGATGGTCGTTCGGGAAAGTATGCCTGGGTGCGTACCCACTCTGGCAATGGTGCGGTTATGACGATTCCCGTTACCCCATCTGAACGCTACCTTTTGATCAAGGTATACCGTCATCCAGTCAAAGGTTACATGTGGGAGTTTCCGGCTGGATTGATCGAAGATGGAGAATCGCCAGAACAGACCGGGAAACGTGAATTAATCGAAGAGACAGGGATCGCGCCGATCCGAACCAAACTGTTGGGTTCACAGACCCCGATATCCGGATTTGTAGGGGATACTTTTCATTCGGTATTGGCAGAAATTCGAGAAATTGATCCTGATGATCTTAAACTGCAAGTTGAGGAGGGCATTGTCGATGCAAAGTTGGTAACCCGTTCGCAGGTTGCAGCGATGGCAGCGAGCCAGGAAATAGAAGATGGCGTAACGCTGATGTGTCTGGCGCGTTACTGGGCATACAAGGAATCTGAGCAGGGCTCAGGAGAAGAATGAAAGATCTGTATTTACATATTGACTCTTATGTCGATGAGTCGATCGAACAGTTATTTGAACTGGTTCGACAGCCTTCCATATCCGCTCAAAAACTTGGTTTTGATAAAGCGCCCGGACTAATGAAGGACCTACTCGAACGTAACGGTTTCGAAGCTGAGATAGTTCCGGTGCCAAACGATGGTTTACCAAGCGTATATGGTTATATGCCAGCATCGGAAGATCCGGAAAACGCTCCGACCCTATTGTTCTATTGTCACTACGATGTACAGCCAGTTGATCCACTTGATCTCTGGGATACCGAGCCGTTTGAGCCGACTCGAATAGGGGATCGATTATACGGTCGTGGAATGTCGGACGATAAAGGCAATATCGGAGCCCGACTTGCTGCGGTTAGAGCGTTTATAGATGAGCGTGGTGGAGTTCCTTGCAATATCAAAATGTTTTGTGAGGGAGAAGAGGAATCAGGGTCGATCAACCTGCCGGATTTGATTGCAGAACGCGGTGACGATTTCAAGGCAGACGCCTGTATTTGGGAAGGCGGAGGTCGAAATCTGAATGATGATCCATTCATGTACCTCGGGCTGAAGGGCGTGCTTGGAGTCGGTTTCAGTGTACGTATGCTTTCAGGTGATGCGCATTCATCCTATGCAGCGATTCTCCCATCTGCTGCGTGGCGGTTGCTGCAGGCGCTGCAGACTATCAAGGATGAAGATGAACGAATAAAGATCGATGGTTTCTATGACGCGATAATGGAACCAACTCCTGAAGCTATAGCTGCAGTAGAGGCATTGCCGGACGACGCTCCAGAATGGCTCGAAACTTTTGGAGTTAGTGGATTCGTGAAGGGTCTTGATGGGGAGGATCTCAGAAAGCAGCTCACGTTTCAACCTACCGCGAACATAGCTGGATTGGATTCGGGTTATCAAGACGCTGGTTTGAAGACGGTTCTGCCGGCTGTCGCTAGCGCTAAAATGGACTTTCGATTGGTTCCCGAACAGCGCCCTTTCGATATTTTCAAGAAACTTCGTATCCACCTTGATAAACATGGATTCGAAGACGTGGAAATTGAGGTTCTGGGTGCTGTGAATCCGTACCGTACTGACCTCAATTCACCCTGGGTACAGCTTGTTGCTGAGACGGCGGAGGAGATTTACGGCCGGAAACCGGTAATGACTCCCAATATGGCAGGAACGGGCCCGATGTTTGATTTTGGGGACACGCTGGGGATCCCGATAGCGACTTCGGGAATTGATCACCCGTCTCACAAAATTCATGCTCCTAATGAGAACATTACCAAAGAGGATTTCCTGCTTGGTGCAAAACATGCCGCATTGATCATTGAAAGATTTGCAAAAGATTGGAGCTGAAATTGGCTGTCATGGAGATAAACGGAAATGCTTTTTATTTAACATGGGATGCCAATGTAGAATTGTCACGTTTTATTCCTAGATTCTAATTCTGAAAGTAGTTCAGCAAATGGCCGTAATTCAGCCGACCCCTGATCACGTATTGGACAAGGCAACGATAGAACAACTGAAACGAGTTAACACGACTGCAGTTGTTGATGTACTGGCGCGTAATGGCTATGAGCCCCATTACGTATATATGCCTAATGTTAAGACTATGAATCCTGGACAAAGGCTTGTAGCAAGGGCCATCACTGTTCGGTTTGTGCCGGCACGTCCTGATGGGATGGCTGAAAAACCCGGTGGGGAAGAGTCCCCCGAGTTTGCTGCGTTCGAGCTTGCTGGTCCTGGGGACGTGATCGTAATGGAATCTATGCGTACCAAACGCATGTCGATTGGTGGGGATATCAAATTCCTGAGACTTAAACAGCGCCAAGTAGATGGCTTGGTTTGCGACGGTGGGATTAGAGATATGCATACCGTCAAAGATTACGGTGTTGGTATGTGGGGGTTGGACAAAACTTCTAACTTGGGAACTCGGGTCGGCACACCGTATTCCACAAATGACACAGTTGCCGTGGACGGGATATTAGTTCGTCCCGGCGACTACATTGTTGCCGACGACGATGGTGTTGTGGTCATTCCTCGTGTTGTTGCTCCTGATATCGCCTTAAAAGCTATTGAGTATGATGATCTTGAAGAGTGGATTCGTCGACGATTAGATCAGGAGCAATTGACGCCAGGTATTTACTACCCGCCTGATGACAAGGTGATCGCTCTGTACCGAAAATGGAAGGCCGAACAGCCCGACTAGAATCAGGGTCTTCTTGCTTTTCTATAGGTTGATCTCGATATCCATGCCATCGTAAGCGTACTGGATCTCTAAACCTTCTGATTCTTGAAGTTTTGCCAGTTGCATATTCACAGTTTCATGATCAATATCGTGGGTTGCATCCGTTAACAATGTTCGCGCTGGTCGTAATCGTCTGGCCTGATCTATCGCCTCCTCTAAGGTGAAATGTGTGCCATGGGTTCGTTTTGGGCGCAACGCATCGAGTATGAGCAATTCGGATCCGTGAATTAAACCTGCAGTGTTCTCGGATATTTCAGATGCATCGGATATGTAACTGACTGGACCAAATCGATAGCCAAATACCTCGCGATTTTTACCATGTTCAACAGGGAGTGGAATTATTTGGAGGCCATCGATCGTGAATGGACTTTCGTTGATGGATTTGAAATTCAGTTTTGCTACTCCGCCACCGCCAGTTTTTTTTGTTCGATCTACAAGGTAGTAAAACAATGATTGGACTTGTTTGTAATCAGGATCTCTTAGGTATATGGGTAGTGACTCTTGAGTGTTATTGGTCCAATCGCGAAGGTCATCTAACCCACCTATGGCATCGGCGTGTGCGTGTGTGATGACTAGCGCATCGATGCATTCAACTTTGAATTTTGGAAACCATTGTATGGCAGCTTCGTAAAAGAATTTTCCTGCATCGATGACGATATTGTTGGTCTGGCCATCTGTAAGTTGCCGCTGTATTAGAATTGACGTGTTGCGCCGCCGGTTTGGTGAACCCTTCTTGATAGCGTCTGGACATACTTTGCATTGGCTAGCAGGGTTCGTCAGGCATGAAACCCTTGGTACACCTTCGGAGGTGCCAGTGCCCAAAAATATCATTCTCGATTTAGAAGTTAAAACGCTCATATAAAAAGGATAACCGTTACTTGGGAGTTTCTCGGTACTTTGATGGTGTTATGTGAGGAATCAGGATCTCTTAATGTCTGTTGTGATTCATCACATTGATATAGAGCGCAAAAATGGAAAATTGAATTCCTGTCGCTACTGCAGTTTCCTGAGTTGTAGTACAGCGTATTTGGTTTCGGGACGGTAAACTTTGTGCGGTCAAAAATTGTTATTACTCAGGTGGTGAGATTATTCCACTGGTTAACTGATTAAGGTGAAGTATGAAAAAAAATATTCGAGGCGAACTTAAGAAAAGACTTCACAGTGGTGAGGTTGTCGTTGGTCCGTTTACGATCGTGCCATCTGCAACAATGATTGATGCACTCGGTTATGCAGGGATGGATTTTTGCATCCTAGACACAGAACACGGTCCTTTATCGATGCAAACCGTCACAGATTTGGTGATCGCAGCCCAGGGGACCGGAGTTGCCCCAATTATTCGGGTTGGAGGCAACGAGGAGTGGCCTATTTTACGGGCACTTGATATTGGTGCTGATGGAGTACAGGTGCCACAGATTAACGAAATATCCGATGCTCGGAGGGTAGTTCATGCTGCTAAATACGCTCCATTAGGTGAGCGAGGTGTTTCAGTATTTACCCGCGCCGGTAATTATTACAAGGATGATGCAGTTGACCACCCAGCACGTCAGAATGACGAGACTATGACCGTTGTTCATATAGAAGGGCAAAAAGGGCTCGACAACCTTGACGAAATCATGACCGTAGACGGCATAGATGTTTTGTTCTTGGGTCCGTACGATATCTCGCAGTCGCTCGGTGTGCCTGGAGATGTCCGTTCAAAGGTGGTAGAGGATGCATTGAAAAAAGCTGCAGCGAAGGCGAGATCAAAAGGTCGGGTGGTTGGCTCATACGCTAAAGATGTAGAAATGGGTAAGTGGCTTATAGATTTGGGCGTTCAGTATTTGTCTATCAATGTCGACGCCACGATTTACATGCAGGCATGTGAGCGCATTGCGCGAGCTTTGAAATAACGACTTCTATAGCTGATTTCTTGAATGGCTCGCATTGAGCATTCTTTAGCGATTCATGTCGCGTGAAAACCACACCTCCCCGGATGTTTATGGGTAGCAGTATTTCTCTGAAATGCTCGCTTGGTCAGTTATAGGCAAGCGGGGCATTAAGTTATCGTAATTACTGTCCGGGTGGGGTGTAAGTAACGCTTGCCGCGCCGCGTATTGCTTCAATACCCTCTTCATAACTTAGAAGTGGTGTCGTGGTGATATTTTGGACGGTGCCCGTTGATCCTACCGCGATAGCGACAGATGCAACTGACACATTGTCCGGGCCTTCTATAATTGCCACAATATCGTTACCGCCGAACGCGAAATAGTACCCGTGTAACTTCCCGTTTATCTGTTCTAACATTTTTCCTACAACTTCACGACGGTCAGTATCGCTGGAAGCCATAGCTTTGAATGCCTCTTTAGACAGTCTTCCCTGAATCATATAGAAACCCATATTTAATCTCTTTTTCTACTGTGTTTTGATAGATCGTGAAATTTATCAGAACTTGAAGTACACATGTTTAATCAGTGCGTCAGTTTTTGGTTTTAGGCGGAGACGTTTAGAGTGTCTGTCGAACGGCTTCTATGACTTTTTCGGGCGTCGGATATACCAATGGTTCGAGTGCAGGAGAATAGGGGACGTTCACCTGTTCTGATGCGACTACTTGGATTGGAGCCTCAAGAGACCAGAACGCATGTTGGGATACTATTGCCGCAATTTCTGAACCGGCCGAGCACATCTTGTGAGCAGGATCGACTACGACAAGCCTACCCGTTTTTTCGACGGATTCAAGGATGGTATCGGTATCCAGTGGCACCAGCGTTCTTGGGTCTATGACTTCTATTGAAATACCTTCCGGCTCCAGCGCGTTTGCTGCATCTATTGCATGCTGTACGCCGCCCGCTACCCCGACAATTGTCACGTCTGAGCCTTCGCGGACTCTGTTAGCCACTCCGAACGGCACTAGTAATTCTCCGTTAGGTAAATCTTCGTTGTTGGGGACTTCGCATCGGGAGCTTATAGCGATTCCATCCTCGAAAATCATGCATACATCGTTGTCGCGAACCGCTGTCTTCATTAATCCCTTTGCGTCATAAGCATTTGTCGGGCAGATAATTTTCAGTCCGGGTGTATTCATAAAAACGGGGTAATTTCGGTCGGAATGATGAGCTGCTGCTCCACGCGCATAAAACATCCTGATTCTGAATGTGACAGGAAGTTGTGCTTGACCCCCAAACATGTACCGCATTTTTGCTGCTTGAGAGATCATTTGATCCATTCCGACCCAGAGGAAGCTCGTGACAGTTTCGACGATTGGCCGCATTCCACACAACGATGCACCTAATGCAGCACCGAAGAAACCATTTTCTGAAAGAGGGGTGTCAAGCACCCGATCTTCTCCGAAACGTTCTGCCAGCCCCGCAGTAGCACCGTAAACCGAGTGGCGCAGATCTTCTCCCATGGTGAAAACCGAAGAATCCCGTTCCATCTCTTCAACGGTAGCGTCGACAATTGATTCTATGTATGTCTTGACTGGCATTTATGTCCTCTCGATTGATTCAATCGGTGGATCGCATTTAAATAAAGCTTTACGTGGATTGCCAGATTGTGAACCCTAAATTTCGCTGGTGCTCTACGTTATTTCAGACACAGGGTACTTGTTATCACGTTGATATGGGTGTTCATTTAAAATTAAATCTTGATTTATTCAGTGATTGGGGAATCCATATGGTTACGTTTTTGCGTTCATTTGAGCGCCCAAACTGATCCAGATCTGCGCATTTAGATTCTAGTTGTGGGACATGGAGATAAATTTATATCTACAGTAAATTTGTGTCTGGCTCGACGCCAAAACCTGGCGTATCCGTGATCTGTATATAACCGTTTTCAGGTTCTGGGCTACCGATCCAAAGATTGTCTTTTTTCAATGAACGCGTTCCCATGACTAGTTCTGCGAAATCCTCACATTGTGAAGCAGCTATCAGATGTAAACCCCAAGGCTCTCCACCTCGGTGTGGTACTACCGCTGTTTTATCCTGAATCGCCATTTCAACTATGCGTAATCCTGCTGTGATTCCACCGCACCAGGTAATGTCAGGCTGCCAAATATCGTAGGACTGATTCTTGGAAATTTCAGCGAACCCACGGTCGGTAAATTCGTGTTCTCCACCAGCCATATTTACTGGATGTATTTGTTCTCGAAGTTTGCCAAGTTCTGTTAAATCGTCTGGCGTCAGGACATCTTCAAACCAATGAATCCCGACATGCTGTAGCGCTGTATTCATTTGAATAGTTACGTCAGCATCCCAAGACATGTATACATCTAACATCACTTCTGCTTCTGATCCCAAGGCAGATCGCGCTGCTTCTGTGCAGCTTACGGCTGTCTCAATTGAATCTTTACCTGTCCAGCGGTGTGGGATTTTTTGGGCTGTAAAGCCCGTTTCCGCGTACCAATCGGTATCGACGCCTGTGGCGTAGCATCGCATGATTTGTTTGTTTACGGGATTTAAAAGTTTCGCTACTGGTTTTTTTTCAGCTTTGCCGAGAGCGTCGTAAAGAGACAAGTCGATTCCGCTTAAAGCCATGATTGCTATGCCTTTTCGACCATAAGGAATCGACTCGGTGTACAGGTAATCCCATATTTCAGAAATATCTGATAGAGAATTCAGTGGTCGGCCTACTAGGATTTCCGAAAAGTGTCCATTGACGATTTCTACTGCCGCTTTACCGCCACCGCCGAAACCCCATCCGGTTTGTCCGGTGTCGGTTTCTACCCGGACAACTATTTGCCACAAGTGCGTTCTCCAGGACGGTACGGTATGTTTATATTTTGGGTAAAGGGCCTTCACAGATGCAATTTTCATAAGGCGATTATTCAGGTGATTGGCTTCCAAGAACACTCAGGGATCTGATGTTATATCGTCTGCTTCGTTCAAAACATTTCTGCGCTAAAAATGCGTTGCAAATTTCTATGAAAAACGTCAGCCGATCGGGGGTTGACGATTTTTGGGTGTGAAAGAGTTAGCGCTGATCCGACTAAGAACTGGTATCTGACTTTACCGTGGGCAATATTCGTGATGCGATTTGCACCAACGTGAATCCAACGGCGCCCGTCCCTGCAATGATAGCTAACGCTATCGGAGCTCCAAGAGATTCGGCTGCATATCCCATAGTCAGAGCGCCCAATGGCATCATTCCGATAACGAGAAATCGGACACTAACAACCCGACCCCGTATATAGTCGGGTGTTGAAACCTGAACCACAGTCATGTTGACGACCATAAAAGATGTTGCTGAAAACGCTGTGATACTCACCATAATGATTGACAGCGCGTACCAGGGAGAAAGTGCAAAGCTCGCGAGGGCAGCCGCGGCTGTAAGCCCAAATATCAGTTCGAGCTTTTCATGTCCGATACTATCCCCAATTGCTACGACACTGATCGATCCGATAAGCGCCCCAACACCAGCAGCGAGCATAAGCACTCCGAGGCCACCCGCTCCTACATTCAACACGTCTTTGGCAAAAACTGGCATAAGTGATTGGAATGGTCCTACGGTTAAGATCATCACCATGGCACTTAACATAAGGAATCGAAGCGTTGGCGCGTTGAGTGCGTATGTCAGTCCGGCTTTGACGTTCTCAATTATTGAGCCTTTAGCCTGATTTACACTTGTGTGTTTTATTGGTTCAAGTGAGGAATAAAGTATTAAAGCTGGAATTACTAGGATCGCGCTAGCTCCAAGTGTCCACGTTGGTCCCAGTAACGGAAGCATTGCGCCACCGATTGCAGGACCTATTATTTGGGCTGAGTTGTATGTGGTAGACGAAAGACCTACTGCGGTGCGCAGTTGTTCTCTGTGCACTAACCCTGAAATCAAAGATTGTCGAGCTGAAACAGCTAAAGAGAAAGCGATCCCGTTAATTATCGAGACGCTGAGAATATGCCATGGGGCCATCATTCCTGCGACAGAAATGGCGAATAAGCCGAGGAAACTTAATAAGAGACTGACATCCGAAACGATAGTGATTGTTTTACGATCTACCCGGTCTGCCATTGCTCCGCCTATCAAGGATAGAAGTAACATAGGCATCATCATTGCAGCTGTGACCATCGTCACCATAAAAGGAGAATGGGTTAGATCGTACATCACCCATCCTCTAATTAACATCTGCATGTTGAAGCCAGTGAAAGTTGTGAAGCCAGCGGCCCAATATCGGCGGTATTGACTATTTCGAAGAACGCCAAGAGGATGCCCTCTGCGCATGTGGCGCACCGGTCGGGACCTAGGGGCGTTATTGGCAATCGGTTGAGTTGTACTCTGCGATTGGATCGCCTGTGGAGAAGCCGTAGTAAAAACTCCGTCCTGACTTTGGTGTATCAGGGACTATACTCTGCAAAAAATTCAATTTGGAAGGCACGGTGCCTGTTCCGTTGTTTAAAAACTTCGCGCTTCGTCTCTGAAATCTCAATAAATCTAGCATCGGGATTTCGGGATAAATGTTCGTCAACCTAAAAATTTAACTTTAGGTTAGTGGTCATATACTTACTTCCCAATTGAGATTGAAAAAAATGATTACGAACTCCCGTGATAATTAATGCAGTTGGGTATGTGATTATGTGTTTACGTCTCTACAATGGTCGGGTTGCTCTGTTTGGCAAAGCAGAAACATCGCACGGTCGGGGCGTGGCGCAGTGGTAGCGCACCCGCTTTGGGAGCGGGGGGTCGCAAGTTCGAGCCTTGCCGCCCCGACCACTATACGAGCCACTGATCTGCCACGCATCAGACCGTCTTCTCAACCTGATTTTCCACCTCTAATACGGCGGTGTCCATGAGAGTGAACGAAGAAAATTACAGAACCATCTGGTTAGATGATTCAGAGGTTGAGTTATGCATAATCGATCAGACTGAGTTGCCGCATAAGTTTGTTATCAAACAATTATCAAAAGTAGAGCATGCAGCGAATGCAATTAAACACATGCAGGTACGCGGCGCCCCGTTAATCGGAGTGACTGCTGCATTTGGCATGTATCTAGCGATGCTTCGAGATCCCTCAAACTACGGTATTGAGTCTGCATACGAATTGCTTTTGTCGACAAGGCCCACAGCAGTGAATCTCCGATGGGCCTTGGATCAGATGAAAGACAAGCTTTTATTAACTGCGGAAAAACAGAGGATTAATATCGCGAAAATTGCCGCAACCCAATTGTCTGATGAAGACGTTGAGCTTAATCAAATGATCGGTGAACATGGGCTGAATCTCCTCAAACAACTCAGTATTGAACAGGATGAAGTCTCTCCTTTGAGAATCTTGACCCACTGCAATGCAGGGTGGTTAGCGACGGTTGACTGGGGTACAGCCTTAGCACCCATCTATAAAGCGCACGATGCTGGAATACCTGTTCATGTATTAGTAGATGAAACCAGACCTAGAAATCAAGGAGCTAGCCTCACAGCTTGGGAGTTAGGCCAACATGGTGTGCCCCATACGATAATTGCTGATAATGCAGGAGGGCACTTAATGCAGCACGGATTAGTGGATCTATGCATTGTAGGGAGCGATCGTACTACCTCTTCGGGCGATGTGTGTAACAAAATTGGCACATATTTGAAAGCTTTGGCCGCCCACGATAACGATGTGCCATTTTATGTTGCGGTTCCTAGCTCAACGATTGACTGGCGAATTTCAGACGGCGTTAAAGAGATACAGATAGAAGAAAGGGCACCCGAAGAATTATCCGTAGTAAAGGGCGTTGGAGAATCAGGGGAAATCATCGATGTCAAAATCTACCCTCAAGGTAGTGATATCTCAAATTTTTCATTTGATGTGACTCCAGCAAAATATGTGACTGGATTAATAACAGAGCGGGGGATTTGCCAAGCATCAAGAAATGGTTTGCGATCATTGTTTGGAGACCAATCTTATGTTTAGCGAATGGTCAGATAAAGAATTCTCCGAGATAAAATCTCATATGCTTTCTCGAGAGTTGTCCGAAGACGTAGCACTTTGTGTTTACGTTACAAGATTAATTGGACGAAATGCAGATCTTGTTTTACACGGCGGTGGGAATACCTCGGTTAAGACTACAAGAACTGATATTTACGGTAATAAGGAAGCAGTGCTTTGTGTTAAAGGTAGTGGTTGGGATATGGCGGAGATATTGCCAGCAGGACTTCCTCCTGTTCGCTTGTCACCACTTCAGAAATTGAAGTCCCTTGAGTCTGTTTCTGACGATCAGATGGTCAATTGCGTTAGATCCAATCTATTGGATTCTGCTTCGCCAACTCCTTCAGTTGAGACGCTTAGCCACGCGTTCCTTCCTCACAAATTTGTAAATCATAGTCATGCTTCAGCAATTTTAAGTGTCACCAATCAGGAAAACGGTGAGGAGCTTTGTAAAGAAATTTATGGCCAAAGGATGGGAATAGTTCCATATATAAAACCCGGGTTTGATCTGGCAAAACGAACATTGGAGGTATTTGAACAGGATGTCGAGGTTGATGGCCTTATATTGCTGAATCACGGCATTTTCACTTTTGCGGACGATGCCAAAACCTCTTATGAGTCCATGATTGATGCCATATCGACTGCTGAGAAAAAACTTGCTAATGGCAAAAGGAAGGTTTTTGAGTCCGTATCAGTCACTCCTCGACGGGAGAACATATCGACCTTCGCTCCGATAATTAGGGGCGTGTGTGTTTCTCAAGACGAGCGGGTTTCGAACGGGAAAAATGATTCGCTTAATAAATTGGTTATTGAATCGCGAATCACTGATCGTATTCTTGAGTTTGTGAATGGAAAAGAGTTAGAGAGATATAGCCAAGCTGGTGTTGCTACACCGGATCACGTCATTAGGACTAAGAACAATCCATTGATTCTTGATCTGTCATCGATAAGTAAATCTGCAAATTTATTGGAACATGTTAAGCAATCGGTCAAATCGTTTCAGGAAAAATATGACTCTTATTTTCATAGACAGGTGAAAAATAAGGGATTGGTGAAAACGAAATTAGATTCTATTCCTAGGATAATACTTGTCCCAGGTTTTGGATTGTTTGGGCTGGGACGCACACATAACGATTCAGTTATATCGGCGGATATAGCTGAAAGTTTTATCAACACAATTAGGGGCGCTGAGTCTATCGGAAAGTATAAGTCCCTCAATGAATCCGATGTGTTCGATGTCGAATACTGGTCTTTAGAACAGGCGAAACTCTCCACTTCTGACAATTTACCACTTCTTGGTAATGTTGTTGCGATAACTGGAGGCGGGGGAACGATTGGAAATGCGACCGCGGATGAGTTCAGTAAGCTTGGCGCTGAGGTGGCCGTTTTAGACCTGGATTTTCCGGAGGGTAAGGGATCATATTTGCAACTTTCTTGTGACGTTACCGATCCCGCAAGTGTCAAAAAAGCCTTCGAAAGAATATGTGAGCATTTTGGTGGATTGGATATCGTGGTTTCGAATGCTGGAGCAATGTACCAAGGCAACATGGAAGATGTGAGTGGCGAGACTTTGCGGAAGAGTTTTGAGGTAAATTTCTTTTCGCATCAAACCGTCATGCAAAACGCTGTGCGAATAATGAAACTTCAAGGAATGGGCGGGAGTTTATTGTTGAACGTCTCGAAGCAAGCGGTGAATCCGGGAGTAAAAGCCGGTCCATATGGAATAGCAAAAGCGGCCACTCTGGCGTTGATGCGTCAATACGCGATAGAGGTAGGTCAATATGGCATACGGGTCAATGCAGTGAATGCAGATCGTATACAAAGTGGGCTTCTTACGAAAGAGATGATTCGTTCACGAGCATCTGCGCGTGGAGTCGATGCAGCAGAATATTTGACGGATAATATACTCGGCCGAGAAGTGACGGCTCAAGACGTGGCTATGGCATTTACAAACTTGGCGTTATCTCAACGTACTGTCGCCAATGTCGCCACAGTTGATGGCGGGAATATTGCAGCAGCTCTCAGGTGAATGTTGGCGTATGGTTTCAATTCCATTAATTCTTTTACCCCCTTCCGAAGGTAAATCTTCGGGAGGTAAGGGGCGCACATTAGATATAGCCTCTTTATCCTTTTCGTCGTTAAACGAAACTCGAAAGCGGATGATAAAGGATCTAATCGACGCAAATTCGAAACCGGAATATGCTCTGCGATTACTCGGCCTAAAAGGGAACTCTCTTGAGACAGCGAAACTGGATAATTTAAGTGTCGAAAACACCTTAACAAAGTCGGCTATTGAACGTTATACAGGAGTCATGTTCGACGCTATCTGTTATCCGACACTCACTGATGCAGAGAAAGTAAATTTCAATGAGTCTGTGTTTATTATGTCCGGTCTTTTTGGGATGGTTCGACCAATGGACATGATACCGGTATATAAGTTGAAGATGGGCGCCAAATTGCATAACGGTAAAGCCTGCTCTTGGATCTGGAAACCGTTATTGACCGACATAATTGCCCAGGAAGGCAGAGATCGAGTCATATGGGATTTACTGCCGGTTGAACACAGTGCTGCATGGGATCCTTTGGGCGTCAATGCTGCAACTCGGTTTACGGTTAAGTTTGTACAACGTCGCCCAGACGGGAATCTTAAGACTGTCAGTCATTGGTCAAAAACGCTCAAAGGGGCTCTAGTTCGCTTTCTAATTTCCAACGCTGAAAAATCCGGTTCAGTCAAAACAGCGATGACATTAGTCTCAGGTTTCGTACATCCTGAAGGATATGAGTTGAGCGAAGAATATACCGTTGAAAGTGATTCGGTGACTCAACTTGTATTTGTTAGAGAATTGGTTGGATAGTGCATCATTTGATCTAATAATTTTTAGTCAGGTGATGATTAGTCGCTATGCATTTCCCTAAATAAATAACCTTGTATTGGTTTAATGGATTAGCCACAAATCCTGTTGTGAATCGATCTGTTGTTTGGTGGCGTTGAGGGTAAAATGTTGGTCCTTTTGACGGATTACTCTTCACCTTTCAGTATCAGTCATGAATTACGCATTAGGAGCGGTCAACGGAAATGAAAGTTGGATTTAACATGGGAGTCGACCCGGTCGACTATAAAGCTGCCTCTGTGGATGAAGATGACTTGAAGTTTGCCGCTCAAATGGGCGCTAGTCATGTTGTATTACAGTCATACGCCGATGCAGGAATCGTAAAAGGTGATGCACGTTGGGAATATGATGATCTGTTGCAGCTACGCGATAGGGTCGAATCAGCCGGGCTTGTATTGGAAGCCCTTGAGAATGTGCCTTTGAAATTTTACGATCAGGTAATGCTTGGTGGTCCGGATCGTGACAGACAGATTGAGAATATGGTTTACACAGTTCGCAATATTGCCCGGGCCGGAATCCCTATTTTTGGTTATCACTGGATGCCTACTCTGGTTGGGCGTACCTCTCTTAGCACAGAAAATCGTGCCGGATCTCTGGTTACGTCCTTTGATCTTGACGAGGCAAACAAAGAGCCATTACTTAGAGACCGATGCTATTCGGAAGAAGAGATGTGGGAGAATTTGGAGTATTGGATTAAGATCATAATTCCGGTGGCTGAGGAGGAAGGCATTAGAACAGGAATTCATCCTTGCGATCCTCCTGTTGAGTATCTGAAAGGGATTCCTCAACTGTTCCGTAGTTTTGATTCTTACAAACGACTTATTGGGATTGTCGAGTCACCATCAAATTGCATTGAATTTTGTCAGGGTACATTCAGTGAGATGGATGACGCGAAAAATGGCGGTATTTATGAGATGATCGAATATTTTGGCGAGCGTCAAAAAATCTTATATGTCCATTTTAGAAATGTATCCGATACGGTTCCGAAATTCCGTGAAGAGTTTATTAACACTGGTCATGTCGATATGTACAAAGCCATGCAATCTTACAAAAAGGTGGGCTTCGAGGGAATGTTCGTGGATGACCATGTGCCTGTCGTAGTAGGTGACAGTAATTGGGGGCATCGTGGAAGGGCGTTTGCTAATGGTTACATCCAAGCATTAATGGATGTGGTTAACAATCGATAATGAACCGCACATTGACTTTTCGTTATGTGGAGGTTTATGAATATCTGTCGTTCTGTCTTTTTAATCTATCTCGAAGTGCCTGGACTCGCATTTTCAGCATGTGATTACAGCGAGCCATCTATAACCATGTCTATTACCGCCGGTTTTCCGGAATCGATGGCGGAGTTAATAACGGAGTCTATGTCAGCTGGGTTTTCAACTCTCCATCCCTGCATATCATAGGCTTGAGCTTGCGCTGCGAAATCAAGCGGATTTGGGAAATCCATAGCGAAATATGAGTTAGGCTGATCAAATCCGTTGAGGCGATGATAATGATTAGCGTTCACTTTTAAAACCCTGTAGGAAGCGTTATTACATATAACGAAGATAGCAGGGATATCGGAATTTACTGCAGTCCATAGCGCTTGGATTGTCATGATTGCGCTGCCGTCTCCGATCACGCCGATTGCCGGTTGTGACGGACTACCAAGCTTGACACCCATTATCGCGCCCATTCCCCATCCGATTGCCTGACCTCGGCAGCCGTAATAAGTGCCGTCTTTGGATGGAGACAATGCATCAAATAACAGGCCACCGGTGCTGACTGAATCATTAAATACTGCAGAATTCTCAGGTAAGGCTTTAGCTAGATGATTTACCATCATTGCCGGAGACATTGGCCTGCCTTTTGTCGAAATACTTGCTAGTTTCCTAAAGGCTTCTGTATATGCTTTGCTTTCGGCGGCCGCTTCTTTTGATCGACCTTTCACCGCTTCTATGTCTGAGCCATTTAGTTCGAGTGTCAGCGCTTCAGCTAGTTGGGCCAGAGCTTTGCCAGGAGAGGCAACTATCCCTATGTCCGTTGGTTCTGACTTCCCGATGGCGTCGGCGTTGATATCGATATGGACTAACTTTGATTTTGCTCCGATGAATTGTCCTGGTTGGTAGAAGAAATCTTCAAAGACTGGGCAGCCTACGGCCACTACGACGTCGGCTGAACGTACAGCATTGACGGCCTCGATTGTGCGCATGTTGAGATTGCCCTGCCATAACGGATGGTTTGCTGGAAAGTTCACACCGGTGGAGCCGTGCCCGTAAGCCCGCATTCCACCTGCCTCTGCTACAGCGACGGCAGAACTTGTTCCGTTGGTATCCAAAACCCGATCGCCTACTATCAAGATTGGCCGTTTTGCGCCGGATATTAATCGACAAATATCTTCGATCAGTTTTGGGTCAGCTGATGGTGAGATGGCTGTTTCGGATGATGGAATCAGATCGACCTCAGCGGTGTCATCAAAAGCATTTGCTGACATTGCTACGAAAGTTGGTCCTGTTGGAGCGGTTCTAGCTTCTTGGAATGCGCGGCGAATGACCGAAGGAACCTGCTCTGCGTGGGTTATCTCAGTGCTCCATTTGGCATAAGGGCGTGCCATATCTGCCAGGTCGGAGCGCCCAGGGGCTATTTTACGGATGTCCTTGTTCCCAGCGGTCATCACCATTGGGGTCCCCCCATAGAGTTGGTCGATCATCAGGGAGAGGCCATTTGACATTCCGTTATCAATATGGAGGCTGACTAGTGGTACTTTTCCCGTCGATCTTGCATAACCTTCTGCGAGACCGACGGCAACGCCTTCTTGTAGTACTAAGACGTATTCGATCGATGGGTATTGATCCATCACCGCCATCATGGGTGCTTCGCTGGTGCCAGGATTGCCGAACATGTATTTGACGCCTTCTGCCTCGAACATCTTAAGTAGTGCGTGTTTGCCAGCGATATGTACCAAAACCTGAAATCCTTTTTAAAAAATGTTGTTAAGAGTGATCTGCCACTAGAATCCAGAAGCGCCTTTGATCAATAGTTCCCTAAGTTGAGTAGCAACGATCTCGACCTCACCATCCTGTAGATTAAGTGGGTCAATCCACATGCATTGAGCAGGGTCGCGATAATCTGTGGCTGTGTAAATGCGAGGCGATCCGGCCTTTAACCTTTCGGCAATTTCCGAGTATGTTGGTCCTTTCCAGTCTTTGTTCAACACTATCACTGCGTGTGGTATGTAGTGATCGTAATCATGTGTAACTTTTGCAGATAGCCCTGGAATTTCAGCAATCTGATCGACAATGAAATTCATTTGGGTGAGATAGTTTTTTGTCTCCTCTTTTTCATCAATTTCTGTGAATACTTTAAGGGCTGCGAGAAGTCCAGCTATTTCTTCTTTAGAGACTTTCTGTGCCCTCGTTACACCGGGATTTGGAGCGTTATTTAAACGCGCATATTCGATCCACTCGGTCTTGCCGACCAAGAATCCCGTACTTTGAGGTCCACGTACAGCTTTACCGCCAGAAAAACTGACTAGATCGGCTCCTTGCCGGGTGTATTTCGTAAGATTTTCTCGTGGCGGAAGCATCGAGGCACAATCTGCTAGGACTGGAAGCCCATGGGTGTGGGCTAGATCGGAAAGTTCTGTGAGTGGCACTCCAGTTTTTTCTTTGTACGGTGATTCGAGATGAATTAACGCTGCTGTATTTGGTCCAATTGCAGCATCGATTTCTTCAATAGTGCAGTCGGTAGTCCGGCCAACTTCAACGAAACGGGAACCTGGAGCAAGGTAAAGATGATCATATACAAATCGATGACCTCTTTGGATTATCAGCTCGTTGGGCATTCCATCCGTGATAGGCAATTGCGAGATGTGAGCGGGATCATCCTTGGCCATCGCAGCCGCTGCTTGTACTACCAGCCCTCCAGACGCCCCAGATGTTACTGTTGCAGCTTCGTTTCCTGTTAGTAGGGCAATTTCATTTCCTGCGGCGAGTAATAGTTCCTCTAGGTCGACAAATACTTCGCTCATTGCGTTCATCGCCTCGACGGATTCCGGACGGGGTCTAGAGCCCGAGTGTTTTGTGTTTGGACCTCCTGCATTTATGAGCGGAATGACTCCTAGTCTTTCGAGTATTGAATGACCGGTTGACCTGCTTGTTTCTCCGATTGAGTGAGTTTCATCCAATTTATTAGTCTCCACTTGCGTGACTGGATTCGGCTTTATTTGTTTTCATTTCCGGCCAATCCGGAATCAATTGCGCTTTAGTATTTTCTAGTAAAAGGATTGCAGCTGCACCGGCAAGGCTAAATACTGCGGAAAGTATGATTGCCCATGTATACACGCCTGTGATGTCAAACACCAGACCCGGAAGCAAACCCCCTAGTGCCATTCCCAATCCAGCTCCGAGTAGTTGCCAGCCGTATGTTGCCCCCATTGGAGAATGTCCGTAATACTGTCTGTTGACCACAGGAAACGCGGTTCCCTCTCCTCCGTAGGGTATCGCCCAAACTATTGCAAAAATGTAAAAGTCAAGGGTTGAATCCGCTGTAAGTAATAGAAGAACTCCTAGGCCCTGTCCAAGAAATGAAAAGAACATCACTGTTTTTGAATTGAACCTGTCGGCAAGGACTGGTGTGACAAATCGTGTGGTAACGCTGACCACTGATAGTGTGGTCAAGACTCCCGCTGCTGTGAGCGGTCCGAGTCCTTTCGATATGCCCAAAGGGATGACCCCGACCAGTATCACAGCATGTCCGACACAACCAAGGAAATGGATGTTGATGAGGTTCCAGAAGGCATTTGTTTTGTAAACATAACCTTGAAATTCCTGCTGTGTAGAGATGAATATATTACCGCTGGTTATTAAGGGTTTGTCGGTTGATTTGATGCCATAGGCTTGACGTCCAGCTTCTTCCGGGGTGTTTCGGAAGAAAAGTAATATAAATAGCAGTATCGCAGTCCCTAGTGTTCCAACGAATATGAACGCCTGACTCCAGCCGACCGTATCAAACAGCACAGCGAGTATCTGGACGACCAAGGCAGGGCCCAAGCTCCAGGAAACCATCATGATCCCGGTCCCCAGCCCTAAATGCCGACGGAACCATGCTGCCACGGCAGGCACAACAGGTACTAGCAGCATCGCTTGTGAAATTCCGAAAATCAGTCCGTAAGCGATATATAGCTCCCATATCGCTTTAGTTTGAGAAGTCCACATCATTCCTATGAAGAAAAGTACAGTTCCGGCCAGCATGGTGCTTCGGGCGCCAAATCGATTACCAAGGTGTCCTGCAATTGGGGATGTCAAGGCGGTGATAACCGACATCAACGCGTATGCAAGGCCTATGGCCCCCGGAGACCAGTTAAATGTTTCGACAAGTGGATCAATCAGTACCCCAAATGCCATGCGAATGGCTGCCCCGACCATTTGCACTACGCCTGCTATTGCGACAATTACCCAGGCATAGTGAGCGATTGTGTGTTGGCTAAGTCCTAATTTGGTGTCGAGCCAGAGTGCAGCGTTTCGCATTTGTTAGGTGTTTAGTGGAGGGGGCAGGTCAGCAGTAAACCCTTTTCCCACCATTCAGGTTCAACGCCGGACCTCGTAATTCCAGCTTCTGTTGCGCGGTCTGTTATACGGTTTGAAGAAGCCCATGCTCCGAAATAAACAAGAATGGCTAATGTGCCAATGACCGAAGTCATCAAGAGTCCGAATCCTAGAAAAGGCCTGCCAGTTATCTGGAATCCATCTAAGACTGGACTGTCATTTGTTTGTCGATCTTGGGTACGGAATTTCACTGAGAAATCTTACGCTAGATAAAATAAAATGACATTAAGAAAGAGTGGTTACTTTATGGGATGAAATCCAGTCTTCATCGAGTTCGATTCCTAAACCGGGCTTGGTTGGTGCTTTAAGGTTCCCGTTCTGGTCGATTTCCAACTGGTCGGTGATCCCCCATTGATGGACTTCTTTCGGAAGCCAGTATTCGAAATAAGTGCAGTTGATCGATGACATCATTACATGTAGGTTGGCCGCATTTAGCGCGGAGTTGCCTGCAAGGCCAATTTCGCAGAATTTATTGAATCCCTCAACAAGTGACATCTGTTTTTTGAGACCTGTAATTCCGATTTTTCTGACCGTTCCACGAATCAACCTGACTGCGTTCATTTGTATGAAATTAGCTGCCTCATGGAACAGGAACCCTGTCGAGTCGCTCATGTTGAGAGGTGTTTCAAGCCTGTTCGTTAGTTCACAGATGGACTGGATGTCGTTTACCGGAATAGGGTCTTCATACCAAAAATATTCGTTCGCATCCAAAGCATGACCTACATAAAGCGCCTCTCGAAATGAGTATCCGTGATTTCTGTCCAGCATTAACTCCATTTCACTCCCTACTGCCTCTCGGACTTTTTCTACGGTGATAGCGGCATCATGTGCTGATAGGGGTCCTGGATGGATCTTGTATGCCTTAAATCCGGTTGATTTCAGCTGCAGAGCTTCTTCAACAAACTTTTCTGGTTTTGAATGGCGAGGAGGATAAGTTGCATAAACAGGGATTTCGGATCGTGCTGTACCGAGTAATTTGTGAATTGGCTTGCCTGCTGATTTACCCGCTATATCCCAGAGTGCTACGTCTAGTGGTGCCCAGCTTGGTTCAATAGGGGAACCGTGACCGGCGATCACGGGGAGTTGATTCCATAGCCACTCCCTATCGGACCAATCGCGATTCATCATCAACGGTTTCAATTTACTTATTATGGAGTTCATTCTTTGAGATGAATCTGCACCCTGATCCCCAATAAACGCATGTCCTTCTAACCCGTCTTCTGTATTCACACGAAGCACGCCCTGACGGGTCATTCCACCTAGGTTTGCTCGTTCATCTTGGACGAGCACAGAAGGTGGGTCCCGTTCGATTACATCAATCGTGATATTGGTGATTTTCATGATTTAGTTCAGTTTTATCTCTCTAGAATATTCTTGTTAGATTATTCTAAGATATCTTCATCAGCAGGCTAAGCAACCAACACTAAATTTCTAGTAGATCGGACAGAATTAGGTGTACCTGGTCTCCTCTGGTAATTGTCAATATTCTCTTTCATGTTAATGAACTGGGCTCACCCGGCAGATTGAGCATAGGTAAGATGGATTTTGTCCGAACTGGAATTGCGCGTAGTCGCCTAGATCGGTGGATTGGCATATTTATTTGATTTCGGTTGATTTGGAGAACCCATTGTCGTTTGATACAGATTTCAAGTTCATAAAAGGGCGAGTTGCTGTTCTCGCTGCTGCAGCTATGAAACAGGATAGGATGCCCGGGCTATCTATCGGTGTAGTTCGGGGTGATTCCTTGGCTGTACATTATTCCTTTGGAACCCAGAAACTCGGGCATCACTTACCGTTTACACCTCAAACAATTTCTCGTGTTGCGTCAATCACAAAGACTTTCACGGCGACAGCGATTCTTCAACTTAGAGATTTAGGCCAGCTCGAGCTTGATGACCCTCTGCTAGTGCACATGCCCGATTTCACCGTAGCGTCCGCACTGAAAGGAACTCTTGAGAAGGTGACGCTGCGGCGTCTTATGACTCACCATGCTGGGCTAAGAACCGAGCACCCTCTTACAGATTGGGATGTTCCATCATTTCCGACGTCACGTGATTTACTAGACGGACTTGAGGGCCTTGAGGTGGTTATTCCACAGGATAGCCAATGGAAATATTCCAATGTTGGGGTGGGTTTATTAGGTCATGTGATCGAAGCTGTTAGCGGATTGCCATATGAGCAGTACATATTCGAAGAAATCACTGGTCCTTTGGGACTGCAAAACACCCGTCTGGAATTAGATCCAGCCCAGGTTGACTTGAAGGCTACAGGTTATAGTCGACCGGTACCCGGCTCCGATGACCTTCGAGAAGCTCCGTATTCTTCCTTGCTTGGCATATCCGCAGCGGGTCAATTGCATTCTAATGTTGAGGATTTGGCAAAATGGATGTCATTTCAGTTCACATCCGGACGTAAGAATCACCGGAGTCAAGTTCTATCTGCAGCTTCTCTAGCGGAAATGCATCGTCCTAGTTACATGTCCAGTGATTGGACAACTGCCCAGGCGATTGGATGGCGAATGAACCGTCGAGATGACCTTGTGTTGCATAATCACGGTGGTGGGATTCATGGTTTCGCCTCGAACATGGTTTTCAGTTTGGAAGCACAAACCGGTGCTATCGTCCTAGCGAATGTATGGCCAGCACCTACTCCCGTTCGGTTAGCTGAAGAAATCACGGAAATGGTTATCAGGGAACTTGGCCCTTTGGCGGAACAAACGTCCTCAGACTTAGAGGACGTTGACGAACAGCAGGTTCAACCTTTCCTTGGCCGGTATTGGGCCGAACCAGGTGTTTTTGTTGATGTTGTTTTCAGTGATACAGGGTTCGGACTCGGATCTCCCAAGGATGGTGATTACAGTTTGCATGGTCCCGCTTGTTTTAAACGAGATCCTAAAATAGTGAGCGATTTATCATTCCGGGTTGAAAGAGGACGAGCGGCTGGTGAGCTTGTGGAGTTTTCCCGAGAGTTATCTGGCAAAGTAAAAGATTTTCGTCTTGGTGGATTTCTATATAAACGGGTTGAATAACCTTGTTTCCGAAAAGGAAAGTCATATGACCGGCGTGTTCGAAATAGCTGACAACTTCGTAAGCACTGTGGCTAAACATAACCCACTTTCAGCCACCCATATGGGTATCAGGGGTAGTGATCATATGATGCCGGATTACTCACCTGATTCTGCACATTCGTTTTATCGTGAAACCGCCAAAGCCCTAAAGGAGATGGAAGCTGCTGTTCCGTTGAATAACCGCGAGAGGATGTGTAAGGGCACATTTGTAGACGCGTTATCTGTTTCTGTTGAGCAATTTGAATCTCATGATTATCTTCGAGATATAAATGTTCTGTTTTCACCGGTTCAAAGCATTCGTTCTATTTTTGACCTTATGCCGAAAGATTCTGTAGAGGCATGGGAGAATATTGCCTCCAGGATGGAAAAGGTCAAGGATTCCCTGTCTACTTACCAAGATGCACTCGATAAAGGCCGTGCGGAAGGATTAGTTTCTTCCCGCCGTCAGGTGAATGGCTGTGCCGATCAATGTGCAGTTTGGGCAGGGAATAGGAACAGCCCACCGTTTTTTGATTCTATGGTCGACGCTTTCGATACCTGTGAAATTTCTGATGGATTGCTAGGCATCCGTCTTGAAAAAGCCTCCAAATCCGCTAGTAAGGCCTACGCTGAGTTTGGCAGTTACCTTAGAGATGCTTATCTGACGGATGCTACGCCCTTTGATGGCGTAGGACGTGAACGGTACGCACTATCAGCTAAGGGCTATTTGGGTATGAATATTGACCCGGAAGAAACATATGACTGGGGATGGGAGCAGCTTGAGTGGGCGAGATCGGAGATGCTGAAAACCGCATCCGCTATTTCGCCAGGGGCTTCGATAGACGAAGCTATAGAAATTCTTGATTCTGATCCAGAAAGAATGATCAAGGGCGAAGACGAATTTCGCCAGTGGATGCAAGACTTACAAAATCGAACTATAGAGCAAATGGATGGTGTTCATTTCGATATCCTCGAACCGGTTCGTGAGATAGAGGCACTCATATCACCACCAGGTGGTGCTCTTGCCATGTATTACACAGGGCCATCTGAAGATTTTTCCCGCCCCGGCCGCACCTGGTATCCGACTGGAGGGAAGACAGAATTTCCGATATGGCGTGAAGTTTCGATTGCTTATCACGAAGGTGTACCAGGCCATCATTTCCAGATTGCTACTAATGTAGCTATGACTGAAGAACTGTCGCGCTACCAACGCCTCTTGGCGGGGACTTCGGGATATGTAGAGGGATGGGGGCTTTACGCAGAGCGTTTGATGGGCGAGCTAGGTTATCTGGAAAACCCTGACTACTATATGGGCATGTTGGATGCTCAGGCTTTGCGCAGTGTCCGAGTTATTGTGGATATCGGGATGCATCTGGGACTTGAAATCCCAGGGCACTCAGAATTTCACCCAGGGGAAATATGGAGTGGTGATCTGGCTTTGGAGTTCATGCGCGAGCGTGTTCATTTCCCGGCTGATTTTGTAGCATCTGAAATAGATCGTTATCTAGGGATTCCTGGGCAGGCTATCAGCTATAAAGTGGGAGAAAAAGTTTGGCTTGAAGCACGTGATGCTGCAAAGCAATCTGAAGGGTCATCGTTCGATCTTAAAGCTTGGCATAACGATGCTTTGAAGTTAGGTCCTATGGGACTTGGCCAGATGAAACAAGAGCTTGGAGAGACCCGAGGTACTGATTGAACGAAGGTGTTTTTACGTTCAGGCAAAATACGTTTAGGTAAGACTTACTTAGACGTCTATGGCCATTAATTCCTCGGCGTAAATAACCTGTCCGTTATAGATTTCCCTGATGTCACCAAGTCCTTTTTCAAGTGGACCGTGTGAAGCTATATGCGCACCCATGTGTACCAATATTAGTTTCTTTACCCCGGCTTCTTCTGCCATGCGGGCGGCTCCAGTTGTTCCGCACTGTCCAGGGGCTTCGCCATCGGCATCCATGTCTTCTTGGTCATCCCAACACATACACAACATCACATCGGCATTTCTTGCTAGGTCAATGACTGATTGGCAAGGTTGGGTGTCACCTGTGAATACAACCGACTTCCCTGACTTGGTTTCTATCCTGTAAGCCAGTGAATCTAGATAGGGCTGCACGTGCTCGGCGTTAGTGGAGGTTACTTCCCAGTTGTTTGCCGTATGCACTGTTCCGACACCGACATCAGTAGCTTGCACTTGCGGTGCTTTTCTTGGCAGCACACCTCCTCGATTCACATAGACTTTTTGTGATAACGGATGGTAGATACGGGCTTTCCAGTCGTGTGAGAAGATTCCGTTCTCTCCAATTACACCTTCGGTGATCATTTCAGTCAGCGTTGGGCCGAAAACTTGGAGCTTATTTTCCTTGCCAATTGACTGGTCGAATCTCGTGAGCAGAAAACATGGGTAATCGATGTCGTGGTCGAAATGATGGTGAGTGAAAAATATGTAGTCAATATCCGTAGGCCAGAGACCAGCTTTCACTAGTTTGTGCGTAGTGGCCGGTCCGCAATCAAACATTATTTTTTCACCCTCGATCTCCAGTACGTAGGCTGACCCGAATCGAGTTGGTGTTGGAGTGGGAGTACCTGCTCCTAAAATGTACAGTTTTGGCATTAAGTGACACGTCCTCTAAGTCTGAGCACACTCTTGTGGTGTGTCGAGAGTGAGTTTGCTTATGTTTAACTATTGGAAGCATAACTATGCCCCCGAGTTTTAGGATTCTCCGAAATCTCATAAATATGAAGATTCATCAAAACTCGTATAAAACAGTACTAGGAAATAATTAGCTGTTACCGGATAGTCTCCCGCCATTCGTTTAATCAAATTCATGAAACCAGAGAATTCATGATGAAAACTGGAGACAGGTGTGATGCTGTATTTCCGATCATGTATGCGATGTAAGGAAGGTACCGTCGAGCTAGGTTCTGATAACTTCGGATCTTTTCTGAGTTGTATCACTTGTGGCTACACAATTAATTCCCGGTCTATTCGTTCCAACGGTTCGATTGCCGAGCCAGCGACAGTTGATGAAGAGGTTGTAGTAGCACCTATGCTGGAGCCTGTATTGGTCGCAGAGGATGTGGTTGATATCGAAGTCGAATCAGAACCCGATATTGACTTGCTTCAGGAAGACCTTGAGGCTTTCAATTTAGAAGAAGCGACTGCTATTTAGACGAGGCTCACGCTGAGTTGTTTCCCCGCGGGAGCGAAGATTCAGTGAATTTGGGCTAGCGGTTCTATTTTAAGTTCCTGGGTCGTCGTGTTGAACCATTCGATTACCTCGCGATGGAGCGGTATGCCGTCACGTTCTCTTATCTGTGTTTCTTCGTGCTCTGGGAGTCCTGCGTAGTAAACTCGATCATTCCCAGGAGATGGAGGGGTTTCTACAAGGTAGGTTAGAAACTGGTCCATAG
The DNA here is from genome assembly GCA_009392215.1 of SAR202 cluster bacterium. GTDB lineage: Bacteria > Chloroflexota > Dehalococcoidia > Lucifugimonadales > Lucifugimonadaceae > Lucifugimonas. The sequence goes on from VFGZ01000026.1 coordinate 34,929, forward strand.
AGGTCTTAAATTCACCAACATCGCGAAATGCATCGATGCTGAATGCTGCGACGAACTGTGATCCGTTACGCCGTGGTCCCGTTCCTGTCGGGTTAATGGCTCCGAAAATTCCGGCCGAAAGGATTCCTGAGAACACCTGTCCAATTACTGCCATTCCATACCCTTTATGTGATCCAAGCTCTCGTGTTGAGCCCCAGGGTAATAATCGAGTTTTTTCGGGCACATCTTGAGTTTCCATTATCGGCGTTCCGTCTTCCTCTGCAAGTAATCCTGGAAGCAAACGCGCACCTGTTCGTCTGAGAAGTTGTATCTTATTGGCTGCTACCGATGATGACGAAATATCCAGAACAAATGGAGGCATCTTATCGGCAGGGATTGCCCAAGCGTGCGGAACAGCTCCGACTCTTGGGATTGCACCAAATGTCGGCACCATTATGGCCCCTCCACCGGTTATAGCGTAGCCGATCATGTCATGGGGCATTGCTCGCATAGCGTGATAGGCCATCATACCTGCATGACCACTGTTATGGATTGTGACGGCTCCAATGCCTACTTTACTGGCTTTTTCCACGGCAATATCCATGGCCTGCGGGCATATGACTAATCCGTGTGAACCATCTGCATCAATAGTTGCTACTGCTGAAGATTCTCTTGTGATTGTCCACTTTGGCTGGGGATTGATACTTTCATCTTCGTATAGTTTTTTGTAGACACGGAGCATATTGGAGACTCCATGGGTTTCACATCCTCTGATGTCTGCTGTGACTAGCCCGTCAGCTGCGAGGCTTGCGTCTTCTTGAGAAAGCCCCATTTCGCTGAATATGTTGGTTGTCGTGCGATTTAAATCTTCTGGTTTGACTCGCACTTGGTCTTCTAACGGCACATGGAAATGATCAAGCATTGGTTAAAACTCCTATCGTTCCAAATCTGGGATATTGAATTCAGCAGTTGTCTTGTCGAACCAGTCGATTACTTCTTTATGAAGTGGTATCCCACGATTGTGTCGATCAATTGATTCTTCGTGTTCTGGGAGTCCTGCGTAGTAAACACGATCATGCCCTGGCGCAGGAGGAGTCTCACGTAGATATTTCAAGAATTCATCCATTGACGACTTGAATCTTGCCACGTCTGTGAATGCTTCAATTGAGTAGGCAGCAACAAAGTGTGACATGTGCCCGCCTTGGTATGGTCCGAAAGTCCCGTGGGAAAGAATACCTGCGAAAACTTGAGCCACAGCACTCATGCCGTACCCTTTATGAGAACCTAGTTCACGTGTGGCACCATTCGGCAACAATATCGTTTCCTCGGGTACTGGGCGCTCATCCATTATTGGAGTGCCGTTTTCATCCGCCATGAGTCCGGGTATGGTCATGGCTTCCATTCTTCTCAATAGTTGGATTTTATTAGCGGCCACAGATGAGGATGAAATGTCGAGTACAAAGGGGGCTTCCTTGTCAGCAGGAACTGCCCATGCGTGTGGGTTGGGCGCTAGCCTCGGTTCGCTGCCAAAGGTTGGTGGCATTGATTGTCCCCCGGCAGTGATAGAGTAGCCGATCATATCGTGAGGCAAAGCCATCATCGCGTGGTAGGCGATCATACCGGCATGGCGTCCGTTTCCCATTGTAATTGCGCCGATACCGGTTTCTCGGGCTTTTTGTATGGCTATTTCCATGACCTGTGGAATTACCGCTATGCCGAGACCGCGATCACAATCGACGTTTGCAGTAGTCGGGGTTTCGCGTGTGATTCGCCATGTTGGTCTTGGATTTATACTTCCTTCTCCAACCATTCTTATGTAGTTTCGCATCATGTTGGAGACGCCATGAGTATCGACACCGCGTGTATCTGAGAGGAGGAGCACGTCTGTTGCTTGCCATGCGTCTTGTTCAGAAAACCCAATTTTCAAAAATAGGGCATTGACCGTCTTACGAAGAGAATCTGGCATAATCCTGACTTCATCTTCTTCGGGAACATGGAAGTGTTCGAGCATTTTGAGTATTTACCTCACCGGCGTTGCACGCTTTGTTTTCGTATTGTTCAGGGAACCCTACTCTTGATTTTCAATTGAGTAAATCGTCTTGTTATCAAGGTAGCTTCTTATGGCTATATTGATTGGTAAGATTCTTGAAAGTTTAGTTGCGTGAAGCATAGGCTAAACTTTCGCCGTGGTTTTACTGGATTTAACGTGTCGACCATGCGTCTTGCTTACGTTTCATGTTGACATAATCAAATAGATATAGATCTTGGAGGAATAGCCTGTGATGATGGAGGAACTTGCGCAAAAGTTCCATACTGTTTCGGGTGCAGGTTGTGTGGTTGTAACCGGTGCTGGGATCAGTGCGATCAGTGCATTGTTTGCTCAGCCTGGCGCCTCTCGTACGCTACTTGAAGTGCAGGTCCCGTACACTCAAAAAGCACTTGATGAATTTGTTGGGACTCGGGCGGAGCAACACGTCTCTAAATCCGAGGCGATTCTGATAGCAGAATCGGCTTTGAGCCGTGCCCGTTATCTTGCCGCTGACAACTTGAAGCAATCTCTTTTTGGTGTCGGTTGTACCGCAGCAATAGCTACTGACCGGATCAGAAGGGGTGAAGATCGAGCGCACATTGCTTGGTCTGACGGAAAGCAAACGGGTGGTATGTCTGTATGGTTTGATAAAGAAACTCGGACTCGAATTGATGAAGAGCAGGTCGTTGCAGCAATGGTCATGAATTCTATTGCCGCTGTTTTGAAAATCGAGGATAGGATGGAAATTAACATTTTCGAGACGGAGCGGATTGATGAATTCGGTTGACAGGCTTTACGCAGAGGAAATTGCGGGGCTGGTTATAGATGCTGATGGCAATCAGAGCGAATCGCTTCCCAAAAAACCACTGGTGCTGGCCGGGTCCTTCAATCCGATTCACCGTGGGCACAAAGATCTATTGTCGGCTGCCATGGCGATGACGGGTGATAATGGATACTACGAGATTTCGATAAGGAACGTTGATAAACCGTTACTCCTAAAAACAGAACTCGTTAAAAGATCTGAGCAGGTATTAAAAAATGGTAAATCTTTGATTCTCACAAGTGCCCCTCGCTTCACAGAAAAATCATCAATTCTGCCTGGCGCTACGTTCGTTATTGGATTCGATACTTGTGTTCGTCTTTTTGATGAAACCTATTATCCTGATCATGCTGTCGGCTCAGAAGCAGCAGTGGATAATTCCCTGGATCTGATTGAAGAAAATGGGTGCAAATTTATAGTTGCAGGAAGAATTAACTCCAGAGGGGAATTCCAAGATCTTAGTGACGTTTCAGTACCACAACGATTTAGAAATATGTTCCGTGAACTGACCGAATCTCAATTCCGGTCGGATCTCTCGTCGACGGAGATGCGAGAACGCTTTTGAGAGTCGTCGAATTGTTGGTTACGATCTGTGGTATACAGCAATAACGAGGAACGCTGAGTATCTGACAACACGGTCAGATACTGGCTCATGGGTTTATAGAAAGAGATACCAGTTGTTATGGATGAAACTAACTTCAGCAACGATAGAGTTGCAAGTGACTTGCTAGACAGGATGTTTGTAGAACGTTGGTCTTCAAAAGCGTTTACCGATGACCAATTGTCTGAGCAACAGATTGCGGTTTTATTTGAAGCTGCTCACTGGGCCCCCTCATCAAGTAATAGGCAGCCATGGCTTTTCGTCTACGCTACAGAGGGGCTGGATCGGGCTCGTTTTAACTCTGTTCTGAATGAAGGAAATGCGTTGTGGGCTACCAAGGCTGCAATGCTTGTTCTGGTATTTGCTCGTGTGGTTGATGAAGAAGGTAACGATATCCGTACCGCACATTTTGATACCGGAGCGGCTTGGATGTCATTGGCGCTGCAGGCTAATCGCATGGGTCTTAACACACGAGCGATGGGCGGTATTGATCTGGATGCGGCGTATACCGTTGCGGGGGTTCCCCCTGAGGAATTTCAAACGATATGTGCGATCGCGGTCGGGCTGCCAGGTACATTAGACGACATTGATCCTAATATTGCAAAAGGCAACATTGCCAACGATCGGAATCCAATCACTGAAATTGCGTTTTATGGCAGTTATCTGAAATAGTTGAAGTTTAAATTGGGAGCTTCGTATCGGGATTGTGACTCTCATAATTGGTTTGTCTTAATCCAAGTTTTTCTTGTAACTGGACAGATAGGCCGCCATCGGTTGCGTGCGTGTGACCATTCATGAACCCAGTAGACATGCTGATGGACTGCGACGTCATTAGATGTGGAACTTTAACTAATGTCAAATATTCCGATAAATAAGGAAGATATTTCGGTCAGGTGGCTGACTGATCGTTTATCCAATTTTGGCTACTGCAGTATTGATAAACTTCAGATTGAGGTTATGACCGGCCATAATCCACATCTTTCACAATTATTTCGAATTCGAATTGAATACCTTGAACGGACAACTGATCATCCGGATGTAGTCGTATTAAAAATTCCGCCTGAAAATGACAATATACGGCTACGGGAAGCTGCGCTCGGACCATACGATAGCGAGGCTGGCTGTTATCGATTACTGAAAGAGTTCCAAGGCTTTAATTTGCCTAGAGTGTACTCGTTGACCCAAGATAGCGAAGAATCTACTGCGTGCTTTATATTCGAAGATATAGGTGCTATTTCAAAAGGTTGTAGATACCCGGGATTGGGATGTCCAGAGATCCTGCAGGTATTGGAATTCATTGCCGCTTATCAATCCAGATTTTGGCTTGACGAATCCCTATCTCATTATGATTGGATTCGCGACTCCACTTGGTCGTATCTTTTCAATCAAAATCCGATGAAATCAATTTTAGGCTGGCAGGCCATTAGTCAGGACCATCAAATTGAAAAAACTGAAGGATTAATTGTCGCCGGAGAATTTCTTAGTTCACGATTGATAGAACTGATGGAAGTCATGAATGACCGACCTAATACACTAACCCATAATGACCTACATCATGGCAATATATTGCTTCGTAAATCACACGGTTTATTTCAGCCAGTGCTAATAGATTGGCAGTTGGCCGCTTATGCTGGAGGAACGAACGACTTAGCAAAATTCTTGATGACATCAGTGCCGTTTTATGTTCTTCTCCAGCGAGAGAAAAACCTTGTTAGATACTTTGTTGATTGTCTCCAGGGCAATGGGATAACCGACTATTCTTTTGATGAGTGCTGGAGAGATTATCGACGAGCTCAAGTTATGGTGCTTGCTAACTACGCTATTAGCGGTGTTCGTCGATCGCCGAATGGCAAATTGGGGATATCCAAGGGGGATTCGACAACAGCGGTCATTAGAGCGTTTGAAATCGCTGATCCTCAGGAATTGGTTGAAATTCTCCCTTAGAAAATCAGATCAATTTTCAACTTTTGATATTTGTTTAAACAGCGCGAAACTAGCTGAGTATCCGTGTAAAAATGTTTGATCGCCAATTGGCCCGATCTCTCCGTTTGAGAAGAAGCCTGCGATAGGGATGTCAGCCACCATGTCAGTAAACATTTTAGTGTCGTGATCTGGTGAACCGTACAAATATTGGCCTCGTCCGAGGCAACTGAACAACAGGGCAGATGCCGGGATGTCGCCTTCTAGGTTGCCTATGTATTCCTCTAGCATCATTCGTAGATCTTCATCGGCTGCTTGGGCATCGCGAACGAAAAACTGTACAACTTGTCCTTCCTGTACAAGCTCTCCAACAGCAAGTGTGCCATCTTCTTCATCAGCGCCTAGTACATTTCTGATCAAAAATTCACCTTGGCTTTGATCCTGAGCGAGGCGGTCCATGATGATTCCAATTTGCAAGGAACGGCGAATCAAACGTTTTTCGCGTGTCTCTGCGGCTTCAAATAAATCTCGCAGAATCTCGAGTGGCGTTTGATCTCCTAACTTGGAAATGACGTTGAGGTCTGATTCAGTTACTACAACAGGTTCGCCTATTGGACGACAGCCTTGAGCTACTATGGTCTCTACCGCTAAGTCACCGGTAAATGCCACACCGACCGCACCTGAACGTGCGGGTTTGTTATTAAAGAAAAGGGCGTTAGCCCCTGGTTGCCCGCCTCCGCTGGCAAGCCCGCCGATTTTCACCGCTTCGGGATATGCGAAATCTAATCCGGATAGCAGATGGTCACTACGTATGGTGAAAGGATCCGGTAACAGCATTATTGCGGGACAGTTCTCTGCTTGAATTCCTAATAGTGTTTGCCATTCTTCTGGACCTGCGTCTTGATTAGGTAACTCGTCTTGATTGAGATGGAACGGGGTTAATTCAACATGCGGCAATGTAGCTGCAGAAATGGCGATACCTGGCCTACGTTCGACTTCTTGGCCTCCGCCGATGACTCCTGCGGCGGAACACCCGATGAGGACCTTGGCCCTGAGAGATTTGGTTAAAAGGTCGGGCGCTGCTAAATAAGACGGTATATGGTGGGCGGAAATGAATACCACTGCTAGGTCGGGGGATTGACCGTTTAGATTGCCCAGTATTTGATTCGTTACCTGAGTCACAGCCTCGGTGAAAGAGGGTGAGTCAGAAACGGCGGAACTCCAATGCAAGTTTTATTTCTCCCGTCCTGCTCGAAGCGAGTTGCTCCTGCAGAAAAAACCTGTCGCTATGTGAATTGTCCTGTTCTGCTCGGTTACAACTCAGAGTTGGATTGCCCTATAGAGTCGGTAAAACGGTAGCAGCGGCAGCGATAGTCTGGTCTAGATCTTCGTATGTATGCGCTGAAGAAAGATGGGTTCGACCATTCGCAGATAGTCGAATGCCTTGCTTCAGCATTTCCTTGGCGAATTGCTGGTACTTCTCATCATCGCAATTTCTAGCATGGTCTCGCCAATTAGTTATTTCTTGTCTAGTGGTGAACGATATCGCGAAAACAGATCCGACGCCTTGTACATGTAAGTCCGACTCTAGCGATTTTGATATATCGCGTAGTCCTTCCATCAGATACAGGCCTTTTTCATTGAGATCTTTGTAAAAGTCGGGACCGCGTTCTTGAATATGCTTGAGCGACGCGTAGGTTGCTGCGATTGACATTACGTTCGAATTGAAACTGCCCCCGTGGTACACAGTCCCATCTCCTATGTAGTTCATAATGTCCCGGCGTCCGACAATCATGGAGATCGGGAAACCGCCAGCCATAGATTTAGCGTAGGTTGCTATATCAGGAGTAATCCCTAACATTTCTTGGGCTCCACCTGCTGCGACACGGAACCCGGTAATTACTTCATCGAATGCCAGAAGTGCACCATTTTCACGCGCGATGCGTTGTAAGCCTTCCATGTAGCCCTCTTTGGGCATAATGCAGTTTGTGTTGGCGAGGATGGGTTCAGTGATCACCCCGGCGATTTCAGCCGGGTGGTTGGCAAAAGCCTTTTCAAGTTTTTCAAGGTCATTCCATTGACATATCACAAGACCCTCAGCCGTTGATGGGTTCATCCCTTCGGATTCACCTACCGGTACAGGAGCATCCTCCGGTCCTGCCTGGTCAAGAGGAGGATGAACACTCCAGTTCACTGAATCCATCCAGCCGTGATAGTGCCCCTCGAATTTCAAAATCTTCGGTCGGTTGGTGAATGCTCGCATGGTGCGAAATAGCAGTTGATCTATCTCTGTCCCCGAAGACGCAAATCGGACTGTAGCATCTTCCATTGGGATCATTTCTAAAACCATTTCCGCAACTTCTAATTCTCTCTCAAATTGTCCGGCAAATATGTAGCCTTTTTGCATATCTTCATTGACCTGTTCGTTTATGAAATCAGGTGAATGACCGAATAGGTTTGGACCCATGCCCTGGATGTAATCGATATATTCGTTCCCGTCGGCGTCCCACATACGTGAACCAGCTGCATGTGTAAAAAAAAGTGGAACATCTGCAGGCTCTAAAACCCGTATTTGGCTGGATACGCCACCTGCTACAAGATTTGTTGCTTTATCAAATAAAACCCTAGATCGGTTATGATTCATAAAGGCTGGTCTTTCGTTGAGTATGGGGTGAGGGAATCAGTCAAGTCCCATGAATTGTAGCGCCCGTCGAACTCTAATTCCTTAGCTATAGCTTACTTACTTAATGGTTAAGTTTTGATCAGTTAGCTTTCCTTCATCTAACAGAGATGGTGGTTACTCAAGATAGTTGTTATTAGACGTTTTGGGAGGGTGGGCTATGAATTGTCGAATAACTTGTTCTAATTCTCTGGGATCACGAACGTCCGCATCAGGCCGTTCGTACCCTGAACGGGCCTGCTGGTTTGCATGACGGCCGGAGATTAGCCTTATAGCAATCATCCCAAGAGTTTTGGCTGGCACAATATCATTGTCAATTCGGTCTCCCACCATGATTGCTTCTTTGGGATTTACTCCTAGACCTTTACAAGACTCAAGTAGTAGACGAGGGTCAGGCTTTCGTAAACCTGTTAAACCAGATACTTCCTTATATTTGAAATACTGCAGAATGCCCAGATCTTCCATTATTTCAAGAGACCCTGCTGGCTGGTTTGCGGCTAGTCCTAAAAGAAAATTTTCATTCCAAAGTTTTTCTATAAGTTCCAACATGCCCTCCCTCAGTTCGAACCCCCCGCGAGCATCATTGCGATGATCCACTGTTTGTAGCAATTCCGATTCCACTGCACTGACCAGTTTGTGAGAGCCTTTAGAAATTCTCCAGATAATTGCTTGGTACGGGTTTGGGGCAAATGCTTCTATCGCCCAACGGTTTGCATCAGCGTACTCATCAACGGAAATATCAATTCCATGCTTGTGGAATGATGACATGATCTGATCATCGATCATGTCATCCATGATCACACATGTATCTAGCGGGCCGCCGACGTCAAACAGGATGGCTTTGATGGATGGTCTCATAAGTATCTCAGCGTTAGATCAAATACTTTTTATCTACTTTTGCGATATAGGTATAACTTGGATTTACGAACTGGGTTACCCTGGCTTCCAGACACTGTGATAAAAACATGTAAGCTTCGCCCCTGCTCATTTCGTAGCTTGCTTCCAGCCATAAGATCATTTCTGACAAGGCGATTCTGAAAGCGTCTTCTGCGGGTTTTTCACACGCTGTTGTCATTATGTATTGGTCATTTTCAATCCGAGGCCAGGTCATTTCGGTTGGCGTCTCACTCACTTCTACTTTGATAGTGGCTGTGCCACCGGTTTCGATCCCGCCACCGCCGCATATTTCACCGTCTCCTTGTCTGGCGTGCATATCTCCGATGTGCAACAGTGCTCCTTCATGGTGAATGGGAATACTGATCCGAGCACCCGTTGTGACTTCTTGAATGTCAAAATTTCCTCCCCATTCCCCAGCCCAACCGTTATGTCGGGCTTCACGGCTTGGTGCAACCCCCACAACGCCGAGCATAGGTTCGACGGGAAAACGAAGTTTGTTATTCCATATGATTTCGTTGTTTTCAATGCGACATACTCTGAATTGAGGACCTATGTTTGAGACCCCGAGATAGCCGGGCATTGCACCGGTTGAACCCCCATATCGAGTCCAGCCGACAGGATGCACCTTTATATCTTTAATATGTACAGTTAGTAGATCACCCGGCTTGGCGCCCTCGACGTATATACAACCAGATGAAGCATTCCCCTTATCTAAAGGTTGATTATCGGAGCGGTATTGGTTATACAGGGTACGAATATCTTCAGGCACTAGATTTGCATCTGGACCGCGGTTCATTTGTGTTTCCACTTGGAACCATTCACCTGGCCGAACTTTCATTGTCACAGCGTTACTTGAGGAGTGTTCGTAATAAAGGGTATGTGTGGTGGCTTTCTTCATTTCATCTCCTTTATGTGAGCAAGACACGGGCAAACACCTGTGTGTTTAACGATTGGATGGATTATCGCAGGTATGTACTTCATACTCTTTCCGATTGATATGCTGTTTACCATCACTTCTATGGTGGTTGCACTTGCTGCTGTTCCGTGTGATCAATTCGAATTTCAACAGATACCATGAGCGGCAGAAAAATATCTAGAGTGGAGCGCGGTTATCGATTTTGAAAGATGTGCTGGCTCGTTTGAAAATATCGGGTCTGTAATAAGGCATATATCAGTTGTGTCTTCAACGATGGATTTGGCTTGGGAAATGGCTCGAGATGATGCTCCAGACGGGACTGTGATCATTGCTGACGAGCAGTCGGCTGGGCGTGGTCGCTACGAACGTTCATGGATTTCAGCAGGGGCTGAAGATATCTTATGTTCGATTGTGCTCAAGCCGCGGTTATCGCTGGTGCCCGAATTACTGATGCTAGCGGCCCTGGGGTGTGTTGACGTCGCTGAAAATTATGGACTCACAACTGGAATTAAGTGGCCCAATGATGTGCAAATCAATGGTAGAAAACTTGCTGGGGTTATAGCTGAGTCCATAACCGGGCTAGGATCGCCTGACGACACTGACGACTCTTCAGTCTGCATCAGTGGTTCTGAGTCTACAGGGGTTATTGCTGTCATTGGTATCGGATTGAATGTGAACCTCAATCCGATGGATCATACCGAAATCAGTGGTGGATCTACGAGCTTGCGTGTTGAACTGCATCGGACTGTGGACCGTGCTGAAGTTTTTGGCATATTAATAGATTCGATTGATAGGCATTACTCCTATCTTTTGTCGGGCGGGACTGTGTTGCCGGCTTGGCGTGAGAGATTGACCACATTAGGTCGAGAAGTGACTGTAGTCCATGGTAGCCCCGGGTGTTCGGCAGTATTGAATGGGCTGGCAGTGGATGTTGATTCAGCTGGCAGACTGATAGTCCGAGACCCAAATCACAGGGATTGGCCGGTATCTTCCGGTGAAGTTACGATCCGTGAAATAAAATGATTTGTGGTGAGCTTCGACGCAATGAGGCCTTAAAGTTCGAAGTTTCAGTGTTGCCGTAACCGTGTCAGAAATCGGCTGTATCTCCAGTGAGTTGGCGAGAGATCCAAAATAAGATCAGTATCACTATCATAGGACTGATGTCTATCATTCCAATCCGAGGGATGAAACGTGAAGCAGGAACCATTATTGGGTCGGTTATCTGATACAACAATTGAACGATTGGGTGGCGTCGGGCATCGGGAAACCAAGAAGTTAATGCTCGGGCGATGATTAGGTATCCATAAATTCTGAGTAACCAGCCGATATATGCAAGTAGTTCATTACTCACTTGCCACCAGCCAAATCTTCGCCTCGTTCGAAAGCCGCTCTGACAGCGTCAGCGATTATCCCTCTGAAACCACCGTTTTCAAGTGAGGCCAGACCCGCTGCGGTGGTTCCCCCAGGGGACGTGACCATGTTTCGTAGTTCGGCAGGGTGTTGGCCTGATTCGCGTTGGAGGGCAGCACTCCCTAGAACAGTCTGAGATGCCAGGTCACGTGCTGTTTGAACCGGAAGGCCCAACTCTACACCAGCATCTGTTAATGCCTCGATAAATACGAATACATACCCGGGCCCACTTCCGCTAAGGGCCGTTGCTATATCTATGTGCTTCTCATCGCTAAATCGTATTTCATCACCGATGGCTTGGAGCATATCCCTGACAAAATCAAGTACAGGTTGGTCAACCTCTTTTGAGGCCGTCCATGCAGAAATGCCTTTGCGGATTTGAGTGGGCGTATTTGGCATTACCCTGATCAGTTTCTTGTGATCAAGTTTCAAGCCAATGGTATGCATCTTTACCCCGGCCATTATTGACATCACTGTCTGGTCTTTGCTCAGAGTGCTTTTCAAGTCCGCTTGGATGGCGTCAAGCTGTTGTGGTTTGACTGAAATTACGACAATGTCAGCTCCTGACACCGCATCTTTGTTGCTCGAGGTTGTTTCCACCTTGAGATCGTTCTGGAGTGATTCGCGCTGATTCTCAACGGGTTCTCCGACAATGATGTCGGCGCTGATCCCTGCGTCTTTCAAACCGGCGATGATGGCTCTTGCCATCACTCCGCCACCAATAAATGCTAATCGCATGTTAAAAAAGCCATCTTTACTTTACGCTGAGCACCCGATGATAAAATTGCGTATGGTCAAGTTAAATCTGACCCGTGTTTAGATTACACGTCTAAGCGTCGGTTGAGTTAGTTGAAAATGGATCAGAATTCTGTTGTCTGATCAGGTATCAAGGCCTTTACGTGATGCCAGCGAGGCTCCGAGTTTGAGAGCCTCAATCATACTGGTCTCATCTGCGATACCTTTTCCCGCTATATCGAACGCGGTGCCGTGGTCAACGGAGGTGCGCAGGAAGGGCAGTCCTAAATTGACCGTTACAGACTCTTCCGCTCCATAAACCTTAATAGGGATATGACCTTGATCGTGGTACATGACTAAAACCACGTCATATTTGCCATTAGCTGCTTGGTTGAAAATTGTGTCAGCAGGGTGCGGCCCGGTTACGTTTAATCCCTTTTTTTTCGCCAGTTCGACTGCTGGTGATATTTCACGTGCTTCCTCTTCGCCTATTAAACCATTGTCAGAGGCATGAGGATTGAGGGCTGCAACGGCTATGCGGGGACTTTTAAATCCCCATTCTTTAAATGTTTTATTTGTAAGTTGCAACGCTGTGATGATGTTTTCGGTCGTAACGTATTTGCACGCCTCCATGAGTGATTTGTGAGTTGATAGATGCATGCATCGCAATGGCCCGCTGACCAACATCGTGGCAACGTAATTTGAGTTGGAAAGACGCTTGAACACTTCCATATGCCCGGTGTCTGTGCTTCCCCCCATATGCCACGACTCTTTGTTTACTGGTGCGGTCACCATGCCTGCTACTTGCCCTGACATACACATTTTCGCTGCTTCCTCAACCCATAGATGTGATGCAGATCCAGACCGAGCGTCATGCTTGCCTGTCGGAAATTTAGTTTCTTCCCAATCGCCAGACGACACCACCTCAACCACTCCTGGTTCTCCTTTGGCGTCTGCCGGAGAACTCACACCAATTACTGTACTGGGGGATTTGATATCAATGTGCGCTTCTTGTACGCAAGAAACCGATCCAATCAACACAGGTCGCATTAAACTGTAGATGGAACTATTTTCAAGTGATTTGGCTACGACTTCAGGCCCTATGCCCGAGGGGTCGCCGATAGTTACTGCAAGTAGAGGTTTGTCTGACATATACTGAGATTTAGACCGCCATTACGGATAAGAATTGAACTGATAGTGAAAAACTTACATTAGAGATGTAAATTTGTGTTTAACTTTAGCTTATTCGTGTAAATCAACAAGCAGTACAGAGCATAGGTGTCGATAAACCTGTGCCCTGTATTGCTTAACTGAGATTGTAGTGACGGTTTGATCAGCCGTGGAGAGCTTGCTGGATCAGCATTTGCTGTATCCACAGGAGAAGCATTTCAGGCAACCTTCTACGTGCGCTACAGCTGATGAACATTCGGGGCATAAGTCTGCTGTGGACGCTCCGACAGGAACAGTTATTTTTTGCTCCCCGCCGATCACTTGTATTGGTTGGGCTGTAGGCATCCCGAGTTCTTTAGGTGAAGGGGGATCAAACATTCCAACCTGACTGGACTCACGGTCGCTTAGTTGTTCTTGACCCGGGAGTGAAGTTGTTTCTCTGTTGATGCGATCGAGAACTGATGCGATAGCATCTGGCACTGAACGAATCATTTCTCCTTCATCCCATGCCGGGACATCTGTGATTCCTCGGAGTTGCTCGGAAACATCTACAGGGTCGATGCCAGATCTGAGAGCTAGCGAGGCCATCCGAGAAACTGCTTCTGCCATCGCAGCATCGTTACCCCCGGCTTTACCGTGGGTCGCGAATACTTCGAATGGTCTGTTGTCGTTTGCCATGTTGACGGTTACGAACAAATTTCCTCGACCTGTACGCACTCTTCGGGTTATTCCATTCAGCATCGCCGGTCGCTCTGAGGGAGTGATGTATTGTGGAACTCCCTCATCCGTCGCAGAACTTTCAAGATCCGTTTTTGCATTATCAGATGTACCTGCGGTGAGGACTTCTTTCTCTCGCGATCCAGCACGATATACCGTTATGCCTTTACAACGAGTTTCCCAAGCCAGAAGGTAAGCATCTTCAACATCTTCTACGGTTGCCTCGTTTGGGAAGTTGATTGTTTTGGAGATCCCGGCGTCGGTACTCTCTTGGAATGCAGCTTGCATAAGAACATGATCACGCGGCGAAATATCAGATGCAACGTGGAAAAGACGTTTGATATCTTCAGGAACGTCCTCTCGATCTTGCAGCGACCCCCCATCTGACAGGTGTTCAAGTAGGTCATCACTGTAGAAACCGCGTTCTTTAGAAATGCGTTCGAAATTTTTGTCGACGTAATACAGAGTTTGTCCTTCAAGGATGTTTTGCTTGCGGAAAGCTAGAGAGAAGATTGGCTCGATGCCACTTGATGCGCCGGCGATCATAGAAATTGTTCCGGTCGGGGCAACAGTTAGTCGGCAAGCATTCCTGTATGGCTTATCTCCTCGTAGTGCTGCTGCGGAATCGTGCCAGGCAGGGAATGCTCCGCGTTCTTCTGCCAGTGCTAGAGATTCTTCGTCTGCGTTGTCGCGTATGAATGCCATGAGTTTACGACCAAGTTCAACGGCCTCTTCTGTGTCATAAGGAATGCCTAATTGAACCAGCATGTCTGCGAAACCCATTAGGCCCAAGCCTAATTTACGAGTGGAATGAGTCATCGATTCAATCGCTTCAACTGCATACTTGTTGGCGTCTATCACATTATCGAGCATGCGAGTGGCAAGGCGTACTGTTTGAGCAAGTCGGTCCCAATTGATTTGCGTAATACCGTTGTGGTCTTCATCAATGAATTTTGCAACGTCAATCGAACCAAGGTTGCAAGATTCATTAGGCAATAATGGTTGTTCGCCACATGGGTTGGTTGCGGTGATACGTCCGAGGTGTATGACCGGGCTATTACGATTGACTTCATCCAAAAAAATCATACCGGGCTCACCATTCCGCCATGCTCCCTGAACGATTTTGCTGAAGACTTCGCGGGCGTCGAGTCGATCGATTTCTGACATCTGACTGTCTGGGTTAGAAGGATCAGAAAGCGCACGTAGAGGATATGTTGTACCGTCTTTTACCGCTTGCATGAATTCATCCGATGCACCGACAGAAATATTGAAGTTGTGAATTTCACCTTCAACCTGTTTGCAGTCTATGAATTCCAGAATATCCGGGTGGTGTACATCCATGACGGCCATATTGGCGCCGTCGCGCTTACCCCCTTGTGTAACCAGGGTAGAAACCGATGATAGGTGGCGAAGAACACCTATGGGACCGCAAGCCTTGCCATGGGTCGTAGCAATTCCGGCTCCCTTTGGTCTAAGGTCTGACAATGCAAAACCTGTTCCTCCCCCAAATTTTTGGACCATTGCAGCATCATGTGCTGCTCCCATGATCCCCTCCATGCTGTCGCGAAGGGGGAGAACGAAACACGCCGAGAGTGTTCCTGCCCCTGTGCCCGCATTCATCATTGTTGGTGAATTTGGCAGGTACTCTAAGCTTGCCATTGCCTGAAAGAAACCTTCTTCCAGTTCTGCTACCTCATTCGGGGTCTTTTCATACTTGAATTCCGGCGATGCCAATGCCTTGGCTACCCTTCTAAACATTCCAGTGGGGGTTTCGATAATCTCGCCAGCTTCGTTTTTTTGCAAATAACGTTTTTCTAAAACTACACCAGCATTTTCGGAAATTACAGCTGGGGTAAATTCTGCTGGGGAGTCGTTGTTGCTGACTGGTTTGTCTTGCGTCGTAGTCATTGATTATTCGATCTTCTTTTCTTGGACTTAGGTGTTTGTATTTTTGTAGCTTTATTTAATAATCTCTTGGGTTTTTCCGAACGTGGAAACGTTAACTGTGTTTCGCCATTCGCCTGTTTCGTTGTGACAAGCGTGGGACATCATCTTCTATGAGCCGTAATTGGCTTTTTGTTTCATCGTTGTATTTGAGATGATTTAGTGCCTCTACTTCTTTTGTAAAGGAATCAACATCTTTGAAATCCCGATATACCGATGCGAACCTAATGTAGGCAACGCGATCCAATATCTTTAATCGCTCAACACACATTTCACCAAGTACACGAGCTTCAATTTCAGCTTTTGACAATTTGTGCAACTCGTTTTCTATGTCGACAACGATCTTAGAAATGGCTCCGACTTCCAACGGGCGTTTGGCACAGGCTGTCTGAAGTGATCTTGAAAGCTTGTCCCGTGAGAACGCTTCACGCCGCCCATCTCGCTTTGCGATCATAAGTGGCATAGAGTTGACCCGCTCATATGTAGTAAAACGAAGCTCGCAGCGAATACATTCTCGCCGTCTTCGTACACCATCTGTCGATTCTCGTGAATCGATTACGCGGGATTCATTATTTCCACAGAACGGGCAATGCATGAATTGAAAGTGCCTGTCACATTATTGTCCGCAAATGCCGATGTGAGACGAACTCAAAATCAAGACCGTTACCTTAGTCTGAACAGGGTATCTAGGCGAAATGTTGAATACGACACCGAATGGCTGCGGACACAGCCAACCACTACATTTAGTGGTGTCAACTGAGGTTACCACTAGTACTAGGACATTTGTCAATCCCGCCTGTCTCACAGATTTACTGAGTTATTCGAGAAAACATCGATATGCAAGTAGCATAAAATTGATTGTTGAATAAGGTTCTAAACGTCACGTGTTTAAAGACGTTTTTCGTCGTGCCATGGCGATGTCAGTTCAAGAAATCCGTTTCCCAAAGTCAGGGGAACGAATTTTCTTATTTGATGATTTTTGCTGATCTGAGCATTCCAATTTGCAGGAGTGGCTTTGAAGATTTTGATCCATATCAAAAAATAGAGAGGTTACTGATATATGAAAAATTCTTGGGCGGTACGCAATGCGACTGACGAGGTTCTTGATCTCTCTGCCCAGTTGGGCGTTAAGAACATTGTCGTTTATGGAGGTCCAGGCCTCAATGCACAAATAGGGTCTGCTGATCTTCCCAATGATTATAGGAATACTTTTGATGATTACGTCGCGATACGTAAGCGCATCGAGTCTTATGGGCTAAATTTGGTTGCTTGTGAAGGCGGGTTTATTGCTAATCCTAGATACCATGACTTGGTGTTTGGGGGACCCAAAAGGGACGCGATTATTGATGGATTGTCCTCCGAAATTACTGATATGGGTCGGGCTGGTATACCGATATTCGGATATCACTGGATGCCCGCTTCTGTCTGGCGATCTGAGGCGGTAAAAATTCGGGCTGGTGCTGATGCCACAGCTTGGGATAGTAATTCAACACATCAGACTGCGATCCAAGATATTTCAATTGCAGATCATTACGACGTTTCAATTGAAAATATGTGGAGTTGTTTAGAGTATTGGATAAAGGCGATTACACCGGTAGCCGAGGCCGCAGGTATTAGGCTAGGCATACACCCAGACGATCCTCCTGTCCCTGAACTGGCAGGAATTCCGAGACTTTTGGGTAGCTTCGAAGCTTTCAAAAGACTGGTCGCTATCGTGGACAGTCCTAGTAATGCTATTGAGTTTTGTCAAGGCACGTTCTCCGAGATGGAGGGCGAGGACTTATATAAGATGATTGAGTACTTTAGTACGCGACAAAAAGTGCTTTATGTTCACTTTCGAAATGTTTCGGGTACTGTTCCGACATTCAATGAAGAATTTATTAACACTGGTTATGTAAATATGAAACGTGCAATGGAGATTTACCATTCTGCCGGATATACAGGGGTTTTTATGGATGACCATTGTCCTTTGGTCAATCATGATGACGAATTCCCTGGCAATTGGGGGGGTTACCGTTCAAGGGTGTTTGCACAAGGATACATACAAGCGATGATAGAAGCGGTCACTGGCGAGCGACTTGAATAAGGCAAGTGCTTATTAGCGTGTGAACGCGTTTAACATCGATTTATATTTGATTTCCGGCTTCAGAATCCATGTTTCTATAGAGTATTAATCATTGCAATTGCCGGGTTTGGGTTTAGATTCAAATGTTATTCGCTTGCTGATAGATCACGTGTAGATCGCCGGCGCGCCGATCTGTGGTGCCGGAGGAACGGTGGGAGATCTATCGCTTCGTCATCGCTCATTACTTCTCCAAGAGCTGCAGTTGCAGCAGCTTCCTGTTCGGCAGATGCTTCAGCGCTTGGGAAGCCAGTTGCGATTATGGTCATTTTGACCTCGTTTTCCATTTTGGGATCTGTGACCATACCGAATATTATGTTGCAATCAGGATCAACCATATTGGACACGACTTCGGAGGCTTGCTGAACTTCCTGAAGGGTTAGATCGGTTCCACCAGTAACGTTGAAAATCACGCCACGTGCTCCCTCGATTGACACTTCTAGAAGTGGGCTATCGATTGCTGCCTCTGCTGCCATAACCGCTCTGTCTTCGCCGGATCCTTGTCCTATAGCCATCCATGCGGGCCCCGCGTTAGACATGATTGTTTTGACATCGGCAAAGTCTAGGTTTATTTCACCTGGCATGAGAATGAGTTCTGCGATTGATTGGACACCTTGACGGAGAACGTCATCGGCCATGCGAAATGCCATTTCCATTGAGAGACTCTCATTGGACATTATTAACAATCGGTCATTTGGAATGACAATTAGAGTGTCGACGACATCTGCCAGGGATTTGATTCCTTCGTCTGCTTGTTTTTTTCTTCGCGCTCCTTCGAAGTTAAACGGTTTTGTGACGACGCCGACTGTTAGTGCACCTAATTCTTTTGCTACTTCAGCGACAATTGGTGACCCGCCTGTGCCAGTGCCTCCGCCCATCCCAGCAGCGATGAACACGAGGTCAGCGCCATTCAGTGCGGACTTGATTTCGTCGCGATCTTCCTCATGACATTCTCTGCCTTTTGCCGGATCCCCCCCGACACCGAGACCTCGAGCTGTTCGGTCTCCGACCCGTATTCGCATAGGTACATCTGATCGTGAGAGGGCCTGCGCGTCGGTGTTTACAGTAATGTATTCCACCTCTGGAATTCGCTCACGGTACATACGCGACACCGCGTTCGAACCACCTCCGCCAACACCTACCACTTTTATTGCGGCTAATCCGATTTTTTCTTCGATTGCTGTTACTGTCTCGTCGACCATTACTTGTTTCTCCTGGGGATCACCTCGCTCAGATTGAATGAGGCAGATTTTTGGTTTCATCATTCAGCTGAATGACGTGTTTAGTTGTGGCGGTAGGGGGTTACATTTTGTAGATCTAAGCGCCAGCCGTCTCCTTTTCCAGAGATTGCCTTTCTTTAGGTTTATCTTTTGAAAACCATTTGCGGATTACTGAGACAGCACTTGTCCATAGGTTTTTGGATTCTGAAGCCTTAGGGCGTTCGACGTGACTGCTATCTGGCAGGTTTCGCATGCCCCACAAGGTGATGCCCGCTGCAGCGGAGTACGCAGGATCATCAGTTCCAGGTGGCATTCCGTCGAGGCCCCGCGGTTTGGCCAGCCTTACCTTTTTTTGGAAAATATATTTTGCTATGTTTAAAAACCCTTCAAGTTTGGCGCCACCACCGGTGAATATGATCCGATCGAGCGGTATATCTGCTAAATGCGGTTCTTCCAATTTGAATTGGATCATCCGGAATAACTCAGATGCCCGTTCTTTCAAAATCTGACCGACCTCGCGTTTAGTGATAATCAGTGGTTGTTGCATAGAATGAGGATTAAGGGTGATTTCCTCTTTCATTCCTGTCAGTTCTGGAGCAGCTGTGCCATGTTTGATCTTTAGTTGCTCAGCTTCGTCAAAGTTGATATCAAATGCGATGCTCAAGTCGTTTGAGAATTGGTATCCACCTACGGGTACTACAGCGGTATGTATGATCGTGCCTTCGTGGTATACGGCGATATCTGAGGTCCCTCCTCCTACGTCGATTAATATCGCACCTTCTTCTCGTTCATCGGCTGTTAATACTGCATATGCACTGGCTAGGGGTTCGACAACCATCGAGGAGATAGCAACACCAGCTTTTGAAATAGCATCTTCAAGGTCATTGATTTTTGAAATTGATCCCGTAATCACGTGGCTTTGCACATGTAGTTCACCGGTATGCATGCCCAACGGATTGCGAACACCATGAAGTCCATCCAGCGCGTAGCTGCGGGGAATTACGTGGAGTAATTTGCGATCATCTGCGAGGTCAATAGCACTGGATGCTGCCATTGCAGAAGAAAGATCGGCGTCAGTGATGACGCGCATCCCTTCCCCTCGGGGAACTTTGGCCCATCTATTGATCGATTCAACATGATTACCAGTTAGCCCGGCATAAACAGCATCTACATCCACTCCGGCAACTTCGCTGGCCGTTTGTATAGATTTCGCCACCGCGGATGTGACGCCTTCGGAGTCTACTACTAACCCCTTACTCATGCCCTGACACGGGACCACACTGATTCCAGTTACATCAATTCGATGATCCGGACGCTTTTGGGCAATGATCGTGCATACTTTGGTTGTGCCTATATCTATGGCTACTTTGAAGTCTTCTTGCAACATGATGGTCTCCTATATCGGTCGGATGAGATAAAAAATAGACAGGGATTGCTGAGAGGTGTCCTTCTATCAGGAGGTTCGGTACTCATTCTGGCGTCGGTTAAAGTTGTAGATGAAATTTGCGGGTAATGAATTTGGCGCCCGATATAGGCTGAGTTATCTGCGATGCTCATATCCTTTCTGCCACTCTCAATTTGGCGCTGCGGGCGCGTCGGTTTGTTTCGATTTCTGATTCAGTTGGAGTCACAGGGCGTCGAGAGATCATTTTCAAAGTGGCTAGATGATTACACTTGCAAATGGGAGTGCCAGGTGGGCAAGTGCAATCAGAAGCTTGTTTGCGGATGAAATTTTTGACTATGCGGTCTTCAAGTGAATGGTAGGAAATAACAGCTAGGCGCCCACCTTGTCCAAGTAGAGAAACAGCCTGTTCTAGGGCGGTCTCTAACGCTGATAATTCGTCATTCACTGCTATACGAATAGCTTGGAACGTTCGAGTTGCGGGGTGCGTGCGCTTTCCGCGTCGCGGACTCACAGTTTCAATCAACTCTGCCAACTCCAACGAAGTGTTGATCGGACGGTTATGTACGATCGCTTTGGCGATTCGTCGTGCGGCTCGGTCTTCACCGAGGTGGAAAATTAGATTGGCAAGTTCAGATTCTGCATATTCATTGACTATGTCGGCAGCTGTCAACTGTTGTTCAAAGCTGAATCGCATGTCGAGCGGGTCGGATCGGCGGAAGCTGAATCCGCGTGATTCCCGATCGAGTTGAAGTGACGAAACTCCGAGGTCAAAAAGCACTCCGTGTACCGGTACGAATTCATATCTTAGTGCTGTTGCTCGAATGTCTCGGAAATTAGTGTTGATGGCCAGAAACGCATCTCCATGGTCCCTCAGCCGTTCGGTAGCTACGGTTATTGCTTCTGCATCTGCATCCATACCGAGTACCTGACCGCCTGGCTCAATTGTATTCAATATGGATTTAGCATGTCCGCCTTCGCCTAGAGTTCCGTCAATATACCTACCGCCTGGCTGCGCCTTCAGTGCCTGCATAATCTCCGGTATCATCACCGGAGTGTGATGAAGTTCAAGCCCCATTAGAATCACTCTTCCGTCTCCACTTCGGTTTGTGTTAGTAACTTGTTGATTTTCGGCGCTGATTCAGCGATTTCACTTGCTTGGGAAATCAACGATTTTCGTTCGAGGTCCCAGGCGTTGGTTGACCAAATTTCTATGAATCTGCCCGTGCCGACTATGATCACGTCTTCGCCTAACTCGGCATATTCACGCAACTGTGATGGAATGACGATTCGTCCGCTGCGGTCGAGTTTTCCCGTGAAAGCCCCTGAGAATGTCAGGCGAGCTAGTTTCCGCGCTCTTGCGGATGTGCTCGGTTCCCGGGATATGTCGCTGGCGGCCCGTTCCCATTCTTTGGGAGTGTAGACAACTACACACTTATCGTAGGCACGTCCTAGGATAATGCCATGCTCGAACGCTATTCTGAAACGTGCAGGAATAGCGATCCTACTTTGAGGATCTATTCGATGTTCGTATTCGCCAGCAAAAATCATGAGGTTCTCTTCGGTAGAAAATCTGCTCTGGGTTATCTTGATTTACACCCTTTTTAACCCAATACGCGACAAATTGTGCCATATTGCCACTTTAAAGGGCAATAGATTCGGGGTCTGCTTTAGTGTAATTTCTGCGTGACCAACGTACTCCTGGACGTGCTAGGATCGAGAGAGCTAACTATGAACATCTATGATTTGAGTTCAGCAAGTCCTGCATCCGCACGCTAGTACTATGAGGCAGGCTAATTATGAGAATCGCTTGTTCGAGTGAAGGGAGATAGAGCAATAGTTGCCTATGCGGTTTTAACTAGTAGTGATAAAGGTTCGCTTGGGAAACGCACCGACACGAGTGGTGATGCTGTTGTCGAAATGATGCAAGACGCGGGACACACGCTCGTTGCGCGTATTATTTTGCCGGACGAATTTAACGAACTATATGAACAGATAACTGCGTGGTCTGATGCCGGCGAAACTGATGTTATCCTCACTACAGGCGGTACGGGGCTTTCTAGAAGGGATATCATGCCGGAAGTGATGAAGTCGTTGATTGACTTTGATATACCAGGCATGGCGGAGGCGATGAGATCGGAATCCTTGAATTTAACGAAGATGTCTATGATTTCAAGGGCTGTCGTCGGAGTGCGTGGATCAACGCTAATCATTAATCTCCCAGGGAGTACTGCAGGGGTTAAGGATAATCTGGCAGTTGTAGTCCCAGTGATCACTCACGCTGTAGAGGTTCTTCAGGGTCGCCAGTTAGGACCTCACCCTGCTTGACCCGACTGGATTTTTGGTAGAAAGTCGCTGTTATCCACAAAAATAACGATGTCTGGGGTTGGATTGGTGATTTGGTGTGGATGATTCCGGGATAAACCAGCGTGTTTTATTACAAACTCTGAGCATGGGAACTATTCGTTTATAAGCCGTGAAGATTTCGATAATAACGTTATTTACAGATATGTTTGAAGGTCCATTTCGCACCAGTATTGTTGGTAGAGCCATTAAGTCTGGTTTACTGGAAATTGATCTTGTGCAGTTACGCGAATTTGCGACAGACGATCGCAGAACAGTAGATGAAGCTCCATTTGGCGGTGGTCCTGGTATGGTCCTTAAGGCAGGGCCATTGGCTGACGCTGTTGATTCAATCGCTGCCAATTCACCAGATGGAAAGAAACCACATGTGATTCTTATGTCAGCACAGGGGCTTCCGTTAACTCATCGCCGAGCACAGCAACTTTCTCAAAAAGATGAACTTGTGTTGGTGTGTGGGCACTACGAGGGTGTTGATGAGCGCTTTATAGAAATTTGTGTGGATGAAGAAATTTCGATTGGTGATTTCGTCATGACAGGTGGTGAGATACCTGCGATGGCTCTTGCTGATGCTGTCGTTAGATTAATACCTGGAGTGCTCGGTGGAGAGGATTCCAATAAGTACGATTCATTCACTTCTGGAGCGGATGCGTTGCTTGAAGGTCCGGTCTATACCAGACCTGCGAACTATCGCGGGATGAAAGTGCCGGAGGTTTTGTTAAGCG
Source organism: SAR202 cluster bacterium (assembly GCA_009392215.1). Classification (GTDB taxonomy): domain Bacteria; phylum Chloroflexota; class Dehalococcoidia; order Lucifugimonadales; family Lucifugimonadaceae; genus Lucifugimonas. Next base: position 58,577 of record VFGZ01000026.1, read on the forward strand.
GTGATCATTCGAAAATTGATGCATGGAAACGCACTCAAGCTTTACGTAGAACTGAGGCTCGCCGACCTGATCTACTAAAAGGCTGGCCACCAGATGGCGCGTCTTGATTTATGTTTTTTTCTCACAGTCGTAAAAAAACGACTCTGATTGGTATTGCTGCTGAGAGCTATGACGTTATAGAATTTGTCTCTGCATTAAAACAATTCGACGCCTATGGGCGTCTTTTCGCGATGAAAGAATTTAGATATGGATGCCGCATCATTGATTGAGCGAAAAGCGCTTGACCACATCGATGACTTCCAGCCTGGCGATACTGTTACGGTCAACCTTCGAATTGTTGAGGGAGATCGTCAGAGAGTTCAGGCTTTTCAGGGTAACGTAATTTCCGGACGACATCTTAATTCAAGGAGTCCATTACCGGGAGACACGTTTGTGGTTAGGCGTGTGTCATATGGGGTCGGTGTTGAACGAATCGTTCCGTTTCATTCTCCAAATGTCGAATCTGTAAAAGTTACTCGTCGTGGTAAGGTTAGGCGTTCCAGACTCTACTATCTTCGCGGGCTTACAGGGCGAAAAGCGCGAATCAAAGAACGGCGTTAGCCTTAATTGAATTTCTTGCATTAACTCCGACGCGGATAACTCAACATTATCTTTCGTTTGAGATATGTTGCTTAATTCAACTTTGTATCTGGTTTATGGTTGACCACTTCAAGTCATATCCGATAATGGGCTAGGCATCAGACCACTGATCATTTGGAGTAGCGAGTGCTGTTCGCTGAAGTAGCCGTTGATTTCCCTGATGAACGAGCACGTACTTTCACATATAAAGTACCTGATGCTCTTGAACTTGCGGTTGGCGATTTAGTATGGGTCCCTTTTGGCCCTCGCACTCTTCAAGGTGTGGTTTTTGAGATAAACACATTTGAGTCTACCGGTCTTCAGAAAATCCGTTCAGTCAATGCACGTACTGTCGGTGGTCCGTTCATCTCACAGGATTTAATCGATGTTGCCCGATGGGTGGCCAAGTATTACCGGACAACACTTTTTGCTGCCTGTTCTTTACTACTACCGCCTGGTGCCTCTTCCAGATTGCGTATTTGGTTATCCGTTGGAGATTCTCGCGGTGATTTCTCAAAACAGGAACAACGGGCTTTCAACTACATTCTAAAGCGGGGTCGAGCGACCAAGTCACGTGTGATTCGACTATTGGGTAAGAGAGGGGTCTCGATTGTTGAACGTATGATTCGGCAGCGTTTTATTGTTGCTGAATCAGAATGGCAGAAACCGCGCGTGTCTGCTGTCTTCACAAGTCGCATTGAGATGACTGCTAGCGAATCACAGGCAAAGCAATTAATTGACCGGTTTGCAAATAGTAGGTCATACAGGCGGGCTGAATTACTTGTTTGGTTTCAGTCTGGGAAAATTGCTCAAACTAAATCTGCATTGAACAGTTTGTTTGGTGTCGCTGCGGTTAACTGGGCTTTTGATGAAAAACTTTTGCGAATACGAAAAGTCAGAAGAGATCGCGATCCATTAGCAGATCATTTTTTTCAACAGGTATTTCCTCATTCCCCTACCGTTGCTCAACATGCAGCGATAGACCAGATAGTGACGCAAATTCAATCAGGGAAATTATCAGACGACCCCACTGGAAGGCGTTTTTTGCTGCATGGAGTGACCGGCTCTGGTAAAACGGAAGTTTACCTACAGTCGATTGAGGCCTGTATTGCAAATGGGAAAAAGGCCATATACCTAGTCCCAGAGATTGCATTGACTGCACAAACTCTGGAACGTATTGCATCTCGATTTCCTGGAAAAGTTGCACTACTGCATTCAGGACTGACTGTAGGGGAGCGTTATGACCAATGGTGGCGTGTTAAACAGGGGGATTTTCAGATTATTTTGGGCTCGCGAGGGGCGATTTTTTCACCGGTGGATAACCTCGGACTTATCGTAATTGATGAAGAGCACGAATGGACTTACAAGCAAGCGGACCAAGCTCCTAGATATCACGCTCGGGTAGTTGCTGAACGCCTTTCGCAACAGACAGGGGCTGTTTTGGTTTTAGGTAGTGCTACTCCTGATGTTTCGAGTTATCGATCTGCGCGTTCTGGGCGCTATCAGTTACTTGAACTTCCTGATCGATTAGGCTCCCAATCTGAAGGACGAAATTTAAAACTTAGTTCATCTTTGGCGGAAACTGAAATTATCGACATGCGGCAAGAACGTGCTGAAGGACATTTTGACATGCTCAGTCGTAAGTTGATTGACCGGATGCGGGATTCTTTGGACGAAGGCGGGAAAGTAATTTTATTTCTTAATCGTCGTGGTTCTGCATCCTTTATACAGTGTGTGGAATGCGGTAAAGTCCGTGAGTGTCCAAGGTGCGATACCTCACTTACTTTTCATCGTGATTTCGATAATGCACGTGTCCGCGGTGCTCAACTACTTTGCCACTATTGCAATTATAGAGTTAGATCTGACTCGGTATGTCCGGTATGCGCAGGCAAACAGATGAGAAGGTCATCGCCTGGTACGCAGATGGCTGCAGAAGCTGTCCGCCAGTGGTTTCCTCGAACTGAAGTCATACGTTGGGATTCAGACACCGCTAGAACCGCCAGGGACCATAAGAGGATATTGAATGATTTTGTGCAAAGTGACTCTGGGGTTCTTATCGGGACTCAAATGGTTGCAAAGGGTCTGGATATTCCAACTGTAACGTTAGTTGGGGTAATTTCTGCTGACACTGGATTGGCCGTGCCTGATTTTCGAGCAGGCGAACGTGCTTTTCAGGTTCTTACCCAAGTGGTGGGAAGGAGTGGTAGAGGTGTATCCGATGGTAGGGGGCTTATTCAAACATTTAATCCTGACCACTATGCTATTCAGGCAGCTGCAGATCAAGATTATGGGCTGTTTTACGATATTGAAATTCGTATGAGGGCTTCTTATGCAAACCCACCTTTTACGAAAATAATCAAACTCACCCATTCGGCTGCAGACCCCTCAAAGGCTGAAAATGAAGCTAAACGCATGTCTGAAATGTTGGGAAATGTCCGTGAATCTTATGGCGAAACGGGCGTTGTGGTTATCGGCCCAACACCCGCTTATCCTTTGAAGTTGCGCAATATGTATCGCTGGCAAATATTGATCAAGGGCTCGCATCCTGACAGACTTCTTGAATTGGTGCCCGCCAGCTCCTTATGGGTCGTGGATATAGATCCAGTGATGATGGGTTAGCCAAATCTAAGTATTCAAATAGAATTTTGTTTACTGTTCTTCTTGAAAGGTGAAATTTTGTCACTTAGGCGAATAAGGGTATTTCCCGATCCTATCCTGCGGAAGAAGTGCAGAACCGTTCGTCGGGTAGATGGCAAAGTGCGCGAGTTAGCTCAAGATATGCTTGAGACCATGGATGCCGCCGGTGGCGTGGGACTAGCTGCAAATCAGGTGGGTGCGCTGCAGCGGGTAGTGACGCTACATTTGCCAGGGGAGGAGTCAGGAATAATCCTAGTGAATCCTGAGATTAGAGATTCTCAAGGGGAAAGAGAAGTCATAGAAGGTTGTCTGTCCCTGCCGGGATACGAGGGCATGGTCAAACGATCGATGATCGTTAAGGCTCGATGGCTTGATCAGCATGGTTCAAGAATTAAAGTTACGGCTGAAAACTTATTCGCTCAGGCTCTTGAACACGAAGTGGATCACCTCAATGGGATCTTGTATGTTGATCATTTGTTGGAACATGAAAAACTAGCTGCCGCAGGAACGCATATTGCTGAAGGCCAGCCGCATATGCATGATTTAGAGGTTGAATTACACGTTGAGCATAATGATGAAGATTCCAAGTCTTCAGAATCTGATGTAGAAGTTGTTCACAGCACCATTAAATTCAGTGAGCTTTATTCCGAATCATCTGTTGATCAAATGCAATATGACCTTAGAATTGCTGGGTATGTTTCAGATTCGATTAAATCTCTCGAATCTGAAACCGATTCCACCTAGCCGGTGTTCAGGGATGCAAATCCTGTTAGCTAATTGAGTACTTTGACGTTCATCTGGGTTATATATTTCATCTGTTCAGTTTTGAATTTGCTCAAAATCCGAGCTTATTTCAACAGCGAATTTAGATTAATCGAGTGTTATACTTCGACCTTGCCTGAACCGCCTTGGCGGTTGAGGCCTGATTTCAAAGTTTTCTTATCGGTGCCGATTTTGCCAGCATTTCATGATGGAATCGGGGTTAAGCTTTAGCGGTATCCCAATGCAATAATGATCGGTATTGAGCGTTGTAATAAATCACATATACACGCCGCCTCTGCGGCGCGTTTCGCGTAAGAGTCTGAGTTATTGAGTAGATTTAGAGGTTTGATCCTCACAGGAATAATGGTTGTTAGTGCGGTTTTCGCACTAGCTATTTCGGAAGTTAATATTTTCGGATTTGTTAGAGGCAGTGATAGTCCGCTGGGTCTAACACTTGGGCTGGATTTAGAAGGTGGGACTCATCTTGTGTATAAAGCCATGCCGGAGGATGGGAGAGAGCCGACTAAAGATGACATGGAAGGCTTGCGAAACATAATTGACAAGCGTGTCAATGAGTTCGGAGTTAGCGAGGCTAGTGTTCAACTCCTTGGTGGGGGCGTCGATTCTGTGCCTGACCGAGTGCTTGTTCAAATTCCAGGGCAGACTGGTGCAGCAATTACATTGAATTTCGATGCTGATACTGTTACTCCTGAAACACTTCAGGCGTTTTTCAGAAGTGAACTTGGGCGTCCGGAGGCGGTGGTTATCCGAAACGATAATGGCTCTTTGACCGTTCAGCTTGAGGATATTCAAGGTGAATCTGAAGCGGATGAATGGCGGGACGCTATTATTTCGCAATATCCAGTAGCACTGCAGGTGGGATACGTGTTGCCACAAACGGATTCTCCGACAGTTGTCGAGGGTAATGCGGAAGAGTCTAAATCAGATGAAGAGATAGGGACTCTTCCAACCTTAGACGAGGTTAAGGGAGCATTTGCCTCCGTGGGCCGAAATGATGCAGTAGTTGATGCTGTCGATGGAGCCGAGGGACTCTTTTCAATCCTCATGTACGGTATGGATCTAAATACCACTGATGACACTGGCAGGCCTGTTCTTGGCGAAAACCAACGTATCATGGCTGCACTACGAGAAATTGGCACTGTCCAGTTCACTTCCAGCCAAGGGACTTTGACTCAGTGGACACTTGGTGGGGGCGTGCAAGAAGCTAAGAATCTGATTGGTAAAACAGCCCAACTCGAATTTCGGTATCGAGAGTGTGGCGATATTTTGGCTCCATCAGAAGATATGCCTTGGCCACCTAATGGTCTCTCACAGGATGAGTGGGCGATTGAGAGGTGTTCCAACCCTGCGTATTTTACAGAATCTGCGACTGAAATTGATGCGGCTGATCTTGATGATGCATTCCCAGATATTTCGGGCGGGGCAATCCCAAGACCGATCGTGACTCTGGTTTTCAATGAAGATGGCGGCAAAGCTTTCTTCAACGTTACAGACCGTGTTTCACGTCAAGATGATCGACTTGCTATATATCTGGACGGAGAGGAGTTAGTTGCTCCTAGTGCTAGGGCAGGGATTACGGGAGGACGAGCAATTATCGAAGGCGGAAGTTTTACAACTGAACGGGTACGAACCATCGCCATCCAGCTCCGGTCCGGTGCTTTACCGGTCGGTCTAGACCTGATCCAAGAACGTAATGTTGATGCAGTTCTCGGTAAGGATTCCCTGCAAAAAAGTTTGATTGCTGGAGGATTCGGACTCCTTATGTTGGTTGTGTTCATGGTCGCGTATTACAAAGTGCCGGGAATCATAGCGTCTATTGCGCTAATGGCCTATGCTGTTCTCTTACTCGGAATTTTTAAGATGATTCCGGTCACGCTTACGCTTTCAGGGGCCGCCGCTGTTATTTTATCTTTAGGTTTCGCTGTAGATGCAAATGTATTGATAGCTGAACGTACTAAGGAAGAACTGCGATCAGGTCGTAGTTTGCTTGCGGCCATTACATCTGGTTTTGATAGAGCTTGGCCATCGATTAGGGACGGGAACGTCTCAACCATCATTGTGGCTATCGTCCTATTTTGGTTTGGTGATCGATTTAGCACAAGTGTGATGCAGGGGTTCGCTCTTACCTTGGCGGTTGGTGTGCTTTTGAGTATGTTCACAGCATTTTTCGCAAGTAGGTTGTTACTGCGACTGATTGCTTCCACTCGGATAGGTGATAAGCCAAATTGGTTTGTACCTGTGCGTGATCAGACTCCACCTAACGCACCAACTTCTGGGGGTGTTTCCTGATGGACATTATTTCAAAACGCCGCATATTTCTAAGCATTTCATTCATTCTTGCTGTTATTTCGGCTGTGATGCTGGTCTCGCCTAGCTTAAATCTTGGCATCGACTTTACCTCCGGTTCAACTGTGACTTATCAGTTCGCGGGAGGCAACCCTGGCACAGATGTCGTCTCGGATGCGCTAACCAGGTCGGGACACCCTGAAGCTATAGTCCAGGCACTAGGAGATGATCAGTACTTTATCCGAACCGAAGACCTTGGAGTCTACGGTCTAGATGCTATTAACGAAGAAGTGGGTAAATTGGAGGCTGGCCCTGCTAAGGTTCTAGATACATCGACTGTTGGTGCATCGGTTGCAGAAGACACGGTTCGAAACGCCATTACTGCGGTCATTGTGGCCGTCATATTCGTAATGCTCTACATCATGTACGCTTTCCGCTCGGTGCCTAATTCTTACAAGTATGCCTGTGCGGCAATTGTTGCACTCGCTCATGATGTGCTTATTGTCTTGGGGGCTTTTACCGTTTTAGGGATTGCAATTAATGCTGAAGTAAACGCAATTTTTATCGTGGGCATTCTTACTGTTATCGGTTATTCAGTGAATGATACGATCGTGATTTTCGATCGTATTCGTGAAAATGTAACACTCGCACCAGGGCGCGACTTCAGAGCTACCGTAAACTTGTCGATTAATGAGTCAATTACTCGGTCAATAGGAACCAGCCTCACCACAATGACGGTGATCCTCGCCATATTGTTATTTGGAGGGGCTTCGTTGCGAGATTTCATGATAGTTCTCCTCTCAGGTGTGATTGTTGGCACATATAGTTCAATATTTGTCGCTGCACAAATACTCGTACTTTGGGAGGGTCGTAGATTCCTTCCATGGCGCCGACAAGTCGTTTCACCTTGAAAATTCGATGCGGCTTCGAACCTGAATGATTGTTGGACTACCCTGCGGTAATCTACCCTTCCGATGTTTGTCTCATGATTTGATATGAGGAGTTATTGCGAATGCTTATCGGTGCTCATGTTTCTGCTGCAGGTGGAGCTAATAAAGCGATAGCTCGAGCCGAAGAAATCGGGGCCGAGTGTTTTCAAATATTCGCTTCTTCTCCTCGCATGTGGTCGTCAAATCCCATTGAAGACACAGTGGCTGACAAATATGCAGCAGAAATTAAACGTGCTGGTATGGGACCTACCGTCTTGCATGGCAAATATCTGGTGGCTCTAGGTTCTGACGACACCCAGCTTCTCATCAAATCTCAAAACGCTCTGCAGGCTGATATTGCAGCTGCAAATAAATTAGGTGCATTAGGCGTTATATTTCACCCCGCGAGTCATCGGGGACAGGGCTTTACTGCGATAGTAGATCGCTTTTCAGAATCTGTTTGCAAGATTCTCGCTAACGAGCCAGGGGATTCCTTGTTGATGCTCGAAACGAGTGCTGGATCGGGAGATCATATTGGGTCTAAATTTGAGGAATTAGGAATCTTGATACGAGCAATCGGGCATGATCGAGTCGCCGTTTGCCTTGATACGCAGCATGTATGGGCCGCCGGGTATGATATCGCTTCGCTTGACGGATTGAATGCGACCATGGAAGAGTTCGATCGTGAGATTGGATTAAGTTTGCTCAAATCGGTGCATGCGAATGACTCTATGCGTGAACGCGGGTCTTCTGTGGACCGGCACGAGAATATCGGAGATGGTTTAATTGGTATGGAGGGTTTCGAGACTTTGATGGCACATGAGGTGTTTCAGGATGTGCCCTTTTATCTGGAAGTGCCGGGTACTGGTAAAAGCGGGCCGGACAAGCCTAATGTTGATCGTTTGAAGTCGATTCGTACCAAGGTTGCTGCAAGGCGTTAAGAAGTGGAAGTGAGTAAAGATATCTTTGAAGATTTCGTCCGAACCGCGATTGCTTCATTGCCTGAACGGTTTATCGCCAATATGAGGAACGTCAGTGTCATAGTGGCTGATCGACCATCACCGGATCAGATAGCGGAGAGTGGAATTGGACCGGATGAGGCATTGTATGGACTTTATGATGGCGTGCCACTTACTGAACGTGGAGGATATGTTCCACCTCTCCCTGATGTGATCACGATCTTCCAGAATCCTCTTCAAGATGGATGTCGATCTTTAGAACAGCTGCAATACGAGGTTCGAAAAACCGTTATGCACGAGTTAGCCCATTATTTCGGATTCTCCGATATTGAATTGCAAGATTTGGGATTAGGCTAATGACCGCCGTTTTGATAGTGGCTTTTGACGGGTTGCAGCCATCACAAATTGATCCTCATAGCATGCCTGTTTTAAGTAAATTTGCTGACTCTGGTGTCCGATTTTCACATAACCACTCAGTATTTCCATCTGTTACCAGAACCAATGCGGCGACTATTGTCACTGGCGTAGGCCCTGGAAAACACGGTCTCACAGCTAATAAATCGATGTTTCCTGAATATTCGAGTACTCAAGTTGTAGACGCACTACATCCGACACTTTCAGAAATAAACCAACATACGAAAGGGAAACTGCTTTTTGTCCCAACAATTGGAGAGATAATACGCAACCACAATTTGCAATGGGTATCTGTCGTTGGAGGCACCAGTGGAAATGCTTACATTCAACATCCCAAGGCTGCCGAAAACGGTCATGTTGTAATCCATCCTGAATTTACTGATCCGACGATTCATTCCGATAAGATCAAGAGCCAATATGGTGATTGGCCTTCCAAGAAAGCCCCTGCAGCCGACTTGATTCGCCGCACTGCGGATGTTGCCATTGGATATGCTCTCACCGAATTAAATCCAGATGTATTGATGATTTGGTTCCCAGAGCCTGATACTTCCCAACATGCATTTGGCGTAAATAGTCCCGAAGCAAGGCGTATGATTGAACTCGCCGATCGAGAGCTTGGTCGAATCTTCAAAAGAGTTTCTCTGCAAGGATTTGAACCTGATGTATTTATCGTTTCAGATCATGGTTACTCAACTATTGATTCGGTAATTGATGTTGGCAAGGAATTAAGAGCCGGAGGATTCAATATCGGGATCGAAGAAAACAGTGTAATTGCTGCCGACAACGGTGGTTCGGTTTTGTTTTACGTGCCAGGGGCCGACAGTAAACTTTCAGCCCGTTTATTGCACTGGCTTTCGGGGCAAAGATGGGTAGGGTCAATAGCGACTGATATACCTAATGATGGCACTGCTAAATTTGCCTCTCTAAGTGATGTCGGGCTTGCAGGTCCAAGAGCCCCTCTGATTGTTGTGACTATGCGGTCCTCGGTATCAGGGGAGGTTGCACCGCTTGCCAGTTTAAGCGCCTCTACCGGTGGCGTGGTCGGGTTGGGGTCTCATGGCGGTGGTAATTCTGCTGAACTCCACAATACTCTTATAGTGGGTGGACCTTCATTTAAATCCGATTATCGTTCTAAGATCCCGAGTGGCAACATAGACATCGCACCAACAATCCTACATTTGTTAGATATTCCGGTGCCGGCTCACTTTGACGGAAGAATATTAAGAGAGGCTCTGCAGGTTACAGATATTGAGACCGTAAACAAGTCTCATTCCCTTATGTGCAAATCTAGCAAATCGAAAACTGTATCGATCAGTAAGGCCCGGTATTTGCATACTGAATACATGTGCCAGTTTGGTTAGTGGGTGTTAATGCGTGCATAAGACTCGAAATTGCCTTACGTTACTGGGTAGTGGGTTTTAACCGCTGTGTACTGGCACGACAAACATCTAACGGAGAAACCGGCTGTCGCCAACGCGGCGAGTTATGCCTTTTGAATCCATGTGTTCGAGTACCGCCAACGTATATTTTCGGCTAGTGCTAAAAATATTTCTAACGCTTGCGATGGTGATCTCTCGACCATTATTACCTGATTCGATAATCTTTGATTCCATCTCTTCATAGGCTGTGATGGGATAGACGATTTCATCAGCCACTCTAACGACGTCACCACGTTCAATCAAGAATTGGAGTAGTTCTATATCTATATCTTCGATTGTCGACGGGCTGAACCGATTATTTGTTATCTCTTTGAGGTACCTGCCCACTTCCATTTCTTGATCGTAAGACAATGATGCGATATGAGTGATAAGCCTAATTGTCGACTCATTTGTTGTTATTTTTTCTGATTTTATTAGTGAATCTACAGTTGCGTTAAACGGAGAGGATTTTAATTTTAAACGTCCTCGGAAATCTTGCAGTGGCATGCCTTGCCGCAAAGGGTATGAAGAGTGGAAAGTTGAAAGCGACTGGATTGCGGTATTTTCCAACCGTTTCCAACCTTCTACAGAAACGAAATATTCCTGATTGGTTCCGATCGGTAGGATACGTCCTTGTGATTCAAGCGTGACGATCGCATCTTCAACCTCTGTAACAGTCGACCCGGTCGTTCTGGCAAGTTCTGCTATCGTTGTAGGTTCGATATCAATTAATGCATTGAATTTAATATCTTCGTTCGAACCGCCAGCTATCGTCTGCAACCTTGAGATTGTTGTATGGTCGTTTCGCTTACGCCGGGAGGCATTGGGTTCTAACACCCGTCCTCCACCGAGTGTGTTCTCGGTATCGCGGAGGACAAAATACTCGCCACGAACAACGGGGATTTTTTCCTGAGTTTTAATCTGTATCCAACCACTTGTTCCAGGGTCGATGTGATTGCCTTCTAGTATTCGTATAGTAGCCGGGGTTTCGCTGGTACCAGTGAAAAGTATGACCTTGTGATTATGTCTTAGTGGTCGTGGTGCTTCTTTTATAATTTGAATAATTGCATCGAACGCTGTTGATGGATCTAGCCAATCAGGAGTTGTAATTAAATCGCCGCGTTTTACATCAACGTGGTCGATTCCGCTTAGATTGACGGCGACTCGTGTGCCGGGTCCAACCTCGTCTTGTGACTTTTCGTGTACTTGTAAACTACGAATTCTTGCCTTGTTCCCTGAGGGAAGAATTTCCACTTCCCCGCCAGTTTTCAATACTCCACCTGTAAGTGTGCCAGTCACTACGGCGCCAAATCCCGTTATTGAGAAAGAACGATCTACAGGTAATCTGGGACTTCCGGTGTTGGCCGGCTTAGGTAATCCAGATATCAAGATATCAAGTGCATTGTTAAGTTCATCTATGCCATCGCCTTTTTCAGCGGAGACGGCGAGGATCTGAGAGTTCTCTAGTGACGTGTTTTTGAGCATTTCTTCTACGTCGAGGGTTACCAAATCGAGCCAATCTTGGTCAACAAGATCTTTCTTTGTAATGATTACCAGTCCGATGTTTACACCCAATAAGTCTAGAATTGCTAAGTGTTCTCGGGTCTGCGGCATGGGTCCTTCGTCAGCAGCTATCAATAACATCCCAACATCAACGCCTCCTGAACCCATAAGCATGTTTTTGATGAAGCGTTCGTGACCCGGAACGTCCACTATGCTTATTTCAATACCCGAGGCTAGTTTGAGCCACGCAAATCCTAACTCAATTGTCATCCCGCGATCTTTTTCCTCGCGTAATCGATCCGGGTCTATCCCTGTAAGGGCTTTAACAAGTGTTGATTTTCCGTGATCTACGTGTCCTGCTGTGCCGACGACAAACAACTTGCAATTACTTTCATGATTGATAAATTGATAACTGAATATTATGGCAAATTACTTATGTGTGATTTTAGATGTATGCGCATCTTTTTCAGTATGTTGCTATTCCGAATCACTGGTCGCTTATGAATTCAGCGAACACCTCGTTGCCGAGTAGCCGACCTTTATCACTGAGGCGTACACCTTCATCAGTTATTTCGATGAGATCCATTGTTGCCAATCGATCCATTTCTTTCGAAAAAACCTCGTTAAGTGTTGTGCCAAATCGTTTTTCAAATCTTTTGTGACTTACACCCGAGTTGAGTCGCATTCCCATCATCATCGTTTCACTAATATCAATGGCGGTGGTGGTGACGTCTACCTGTTCGACGGGTCCAAATGGTGTTTGCATTGTGGCTACTGGACTTTGGTTGGTTCTTTTTCGATGTTTGTCCATAGCGGTAACGTATCGAGTCGGTGATTTTAGGTTGAAAAATCGTTGTCCGTCTAGCCATGAATGAGCTCCAGCACCGACTCCTAGGTACGGCTCATTTAACCAGTAAATGATGTTGTGTTGTGACTCCATGCCTGGTTTTGCCCAGTTAGAAATTTCGTACTGTGTGAATCCGTTAGTGGTTAATTTGCGCTGGGCTTCTTCGTACATTTCCGCAGCGAGATCATCGTCGGGGGTAGGGTATCGCCCTTTGTTGACGTCTACCGCTAGGGGAGTACCTTCTTCGATCTGTAATGAATAAAGCGATATGTGATCAGAACCGAGGTCCACTGCTTCATTGAGAGTGTCGGACCACTGGCTAGCCGATTGGTAAGGAAGGCCATATATCAGATCTATAGATACATTCTTAAAGCCTGCTTTCCGGAGAGTGTGAAAGGCTTGCTTTGCTTCGGTCGCAGTATGGCGTCGACCGAGAAGCCCTAATAAATCGTCATTGAAACTTTGGACACCCATCGAAACTCGATTGACTCTGGCTTCAGACCATCCGTATGCTCCCTCTAGCGTGATGTCACCGGGGTTACATTCCAACGTGATTTCAGCTGATTCATAGACTTGGTAACTTGAATGAATTGTTGAAAGAATGTGTTTGATCTTATCCACAGGTAGATAAGAGGGTGTTCCTCCACCTAGAAAAACTGTGTGGACCACAGGTTGTGAAAGTAAATCGCTCCATGCCTCGATCTCGTTTGTCAACGCGGTCACATAATCTGGTATATGACCTTCTATGCGCTCGTATGTGTTGAAGTCGCAATACGAGCATTTTGTTTGGCAAAACGGAATGTGCACATATAACCCGATACCATTTTCGTGGGATGGCGGATTGTGTTTAATTTGCGCAAGTTTTGGCATTTAATTTCCATGTGAGGAACTTGGAGAATCAACCTGGAGTCCACAGTTTAGATTTCGAGACTCCCTCGGGCTCCTCGTTTTTGCCTGTTGCCGATGAGGTTGCTCCAGATCTTGCGCGTTCCTGCTCTTCGGCCATCTGCTCTCTGATAGCTTCGTTAGTTTGTTGTACCCATCTTTGGAGCTCATCAAGTTCAGGAGGTGAAATCAAAAATTTTTCAACACCATCAGGGATGGTTATAGAAGGGTCTCCGCTGAGTAATAGCCCAGCTTCTGATTCGAGGATACCCTCGTTTAATTGTTTCAGGAGATGTTTACCGCGTTTTTCCGAAGCTTCTGTGTATTTGGTTTGGATTTCATTCGCTACGGTTTGGTTAATGAGTCCAACTTGTAGACAGCGACCCCAGTCGATGACCTGCCCAAAAAGTTCCGTATCTTCAAATTCTTCAAATACTGCACCTGCTGATACTCGTTGTCGGATTAGGCTGTGTGCGCCGGGATTGGATTGTTGCACCATTAACATAGCGTCATCTCCACGTCCGACTACCCCTTCGGCGAAGATATGGTTTACCGCTCCTGCAGTGGCTTCGAGCTTAGATATCTGCTGTTCGACTGCGGACCAGTAGTCGTTGTAACGTTGTTCGAATCCTTCTGGTGCGCCAGGGGATGGTTGCACCATTGTGACTAGGTAAATTTTTCTACTAGTTAAGATGTCTCCGGCGGTTGCTTTGCCAATCGAACCGATCTCTTCAGCTGCCATGAATGTCCCCCATGTCATTATTATCTGATTGAATTTACACCGAAAACAAGAAATTTACGATATCGCCATCTTGCACGACATATTCGCGCCCTTCTTGTCGTAATAAGCCGCGGTTGCGTGCTTCCGTCATTGTTCCACAGTCCATGAAATCCGCATATGTTATTGTTTCTGCGCGGATAAACCCTCTCTCAATATCTGAGTGAATCACTCCTGCAGCCTTTGGAGCTAGCGTTCCGTTAATTATTGTCCAAGCTCGGGTTTCATCTTCCCCTACCGTGAGGAATGAGCTGAGGCCAAGAACTTGGTAAGAGAGCTTGATCATTCGCCAGAGGCCGGACTCTCCAGCATTAAGCCCTGATCGCATTTCATTTTCTTCTTCCAAAGGCATGCCGACTAATTCAGCTTCTAGGCTTCCACAAATGACAGATGCACCGGTATATTTTTCAGGAAGTAGCTCCTCCAATTCTTGTTCTAAGGCAGTGGTGCTTACGATATCACGTTCTCCGATATTAACTGCAAAAAGTAGTGGCAGGCTGCTTAGCGTAAATGTGTCAGAAATGGCACGCGTTTGTGGTGGGTCTAATGTACGGTCTCTGAAAGCTACGCCATTTTCAAGATCCACCTGCATTTGCTTGAGAGTCTCGATATTTTTGACTGCTTCATCACGCTCGGATGCTTTCAGCGCCTTTAGGTTGGCACCGATACGCTCGATTCGATGTTCAATTAGCGCTATATCGGCGAATAAGATATCGAATGCGGCTTTTTCGATATCACGCTTATAGTCGATTGCTCCCTGGGTGTGAGGTACTGATTCATCTTCAAACGCGCGGGCTACGTACAAGATGGCATCCACTTGCTGTAGGTGAGTGATAGCTTCCCCCGTAAACAAATCCCCTGAGCTACTTGCAGGGATATCAACATACGTGACTTCGGCGTAAATCTTTTTCTTCGACTTGAATATGTCCGTGAGGATGTCTACGCGATCATCAGGCACATGCGCAACACCTATGTTAGTGGAACGAGGTGCGCCGAAAACCCCGGTATCTGCTGTCCCGCGCGTTAATGCGTTAAATATCGTTGTCTTACCGCTAGAAGGCAGACCGATAATGCCGATCTTCATAAATAGTGGTGTTTACTTTTCTGCAACTGTTAGGGTTATTGAGCAACTGAGCTGATTACGGATACTTAATCGTACTGCTAGTTGTGTGTAATTACGCTACTAATTTATTTTTGTTTGGGATTTTCATCATCTTCATTATCTACGTACCTAATCTCCGCTTCTACGGTCTTACCTTGATGGGGCTCTTTTTTTTCATTTTGCTCGTATTGCCGTTGCAAATCCCGGATCTTTTTTCCTATAGTCTGATCTGCGACGATGCGACCGGGTGAAGCAGCTACGAAAAGTAGTAGTAGTAGGCTTACGACAATCAAATCATCCAAATGTCCTAAGATGGGGATGAAGTCTTTGATAATGTCATTTGGCATCACAAGATACAAGAAAGCCATCACCGGGATAATTTTTGTGAATGCGGGAACCCGCCTGTCTCTCAATAACCGCCATACTAATTTTAAGAAAGGTAAAACAAGGTAAAGTATGGGCATGAGTCTAAGCATGTTAAAAAGTTTATCTACAGATCTACCTAAACGACCAGAGTCTTTGTATTAAGGACACAGATGATTAGAGTTCTGCATGGTGAAGACGAATATTCTAGATCCGAAGCATTAGATAGGATACGAGTTTCTATTGGCTCTCCTGAAATAAGGGAATCCAATATTACTATTTTTGAAGGACGATCAATTCAGTTGGCTGATGTGGTCGGTGCCTGTCAAATATATCCGTTTATGGCTGATCGACGTGTGGTACTTGTATACGGTGTTTTGGAGCGTATGCAAAATCGCGATAAATCTTTGGGAGATGAATGGAAAGATTTAAGTCAAGAAATAAGTTCGCTGCCTGCCACGGCTGAGCTTGTATTTATTGAGCGAATTACCCTACGTGCGAATGCCGTAGCTTTGAGATCTGTTGGTCCGAGTGCAAATGTCCAGATATTCAAAAAAAAGGAGCGCGGGGAACTTGAGGCTTGGATCCGCGATCGATTTGCTCACTATGATTCCGTTGCATCACGTGAGTCTGTAGCACGAATTGGATCACTGGTGGGTTCAGATATTAGATTGCTTGATCAGGAAATTAAAAAACTGGCGTTATATGCTGGAGATCGTGAGGTCACTCAGTCGGATATTGATCTGATGGTCCCTGATTCTCGCGATGCGAATATTTTTGAAGCCATCGACGCAGTGTTTGCACATCGCCCAGCCGTTGCGCTTCGGCTGTTGTACATATTGTTATCAGGCGGTGAGACCATTCAAGGTGTCTTACGTATGCTTTCTAGGCAGGTTCGATTGCTAATCCTCACGATAGAGCTTCGTGCTCAATCAATGACTGAAGAAGAGATTGGTAAGCGTATAGGCCTGAGAAATTCTTGGGCACTTGATAAAACAATTCGCCAGTCATCTAATTTTGACCTCCAACAACTTGCGAATATTCACCGGCGTTTATTAGCGGCTGATCTTGCTATAAAAAAAGGTGAAATTGATGACAGATTAGCGGTTGAGATACTTGTCGCTGAGCTATCAGCTGCTTGACTTGAATTTTAGTACTTTAGAATTTTGAGACGAGATACTCTGAAAAACACTGGAAATCGAGGTCGAGTGAATCGATTGTTTACCTTGAAAATGGATCACTGTTCAAGATACTTAGCCGAGTTTGTATTTGTATCAATGATATTGCTTCTGGCTGCATGCTCAGACGTTCCCGGTGATACTGGTACTGGAGAGCTCGAAACTGGTGCGACTACTGAGGTGGGGCGATTTATTGAACCGCGGTCGACCGTCAAATCCAAGCAGATCATTCAGCCAAACCCAACAGCGACATCTCTGGCAAACATTGAAAAGACACCTGTCTCTGAAACTGAGAGTGTTAGTTTCTACATTAATGCATTCAACCTGATGGGCCGTGGTGAATATGTTGATGCAGAAAGAACTTTCACTACCGTTACTGAGCTAGAGCCTAGATTTGCACGTGGCTGGGATGGACGCGGCCAATCTTTGATGCTTCAAGGAAAATTCCAAGAGGCAATGCTCGATTTCGATCGTGCTATAGAGCTTAAACCTAATCTTGCTATTGCATACGCTAATCGTGCAATGGCGCGCGTCGGACTAGAAGACGTTGACGGTGCATTTAGAGATGCCACAAGAGCTGTCGAACTGGATGAGGAGTCCGTTGCTGGTCTCCTGGTATTGGGTCGAGTTCATGCTACAAGAGGAGATGCGGACAAAGCGCTTGAATGGTTTGATCTTGCCGTTGCAACTGGATCAGATGATGGCTCCACCTGGTGGTGGCGAGGTCGATTTTTTCGTGATGTGCTCAGAATTGGCCACTTAGCTTTGGATGATTTCAATAAGGCCATTGAACTTGCCCCCGCCCAAGCTGCTTTATATATCGATAGGGCTCTACTTTACATTCAGGCCGAAGCTGAAAAAGAGTTGGCACGCGCAGATCTGGAAGAAGCTATTTCGTTGGCACAAGACCCAAAACTACCTTCAATAATCGAACGGGCAGATGAGTTGCTTGCAATTCTTGATCAACGCGAGGCTGATGCTCGAATACCCAAGTAGGCAGATTGCCTAAAGGAAGGGTTTGACTATGTATGTTGGCCAAAATTTTGTGAATGAAAAGATGTGGTGAAGTCTGGATGACATCAAGGGTGGTTGTGTGATTTAGTCGAATGTCAGCATACGTGTCGGGTTGTCTACCAGAATAAGTCGGATTATTTCTTGTTCCATTCCTCGTGCTCGCATACGTGGTACGACTCGAGTCAAAATGTGATCGAATCCGTGGCCTCCGTAGGTCTTCAGCCGATGCTTAGTGCAAATGTCATGGGCAAGTAATACAGATCCCTGTTTACCTTTAGAAACCATGTATTCGACCATTTCGATGCGTTCGTGGTCAGCAGGAATATATGATTCTGGTGCTAACGGATAGAATGATGATTCATGGCCAAATAGGTCGAAGTTTAGATAAGCACCTGAATTGATAAGTTCATTGAGGACGCCGCGGTCATAGACTGTGCGTTCTATGTGTCCCATGACTGTTCGGTTAAGGTTCCCACCCCATTTTTCAACTGCGTTAAGTAAATCGATAGGAGCGCGTTCATTGCGGCCCGGGTGAATCAATAGGGGAGCGCCTGTTTCTCGTTGGGCTATTACGGCAGCTTCCAAAACCTTTTTTTCCGAATCGTGCCATGGCCACGAACAACCTATTTCACCAATGATTCCGGATCGGATGCCGGTATCGCCGACACCTCTTTCCACGTCGTGGATGATTTGTCCCGCTATTTGTTCGACAGAGAGATCTTGTAGCTCAGGAGGGTGACTTATTTGTACATAATTGCCGGCCCCCATCACGATATTCAGACCGGTAGCTCTAGAGATACGCGCAAGTGCTCGAGGGTCACGCGCTAGTCCTACTGAGGTCACATCAACAATGGTGCTACCGCCTGCGTTGAAATATTGACGTGCTTCCCATGTGGAAGTTTCTTCATCTAAGATCCGTAAATTATCGCGGTTACTGGCCCAGTTGTATCGGATCCACCCGAGGTTCTTGATTGAGACCTTTTCGTCCATTAATTTGCGCCCAGAAGCCTCTCTGGGTTCCGTGAATACCACACTGAAATCGATTAGCAAATGTTCGTGGGTAGTTGTGATTCCCACTTTGGCTGGCTCTATAGGACCTAGAACGGTTAAGACTTTTCTTGCCGCCCTGTGTTTTGGTACTGGATGAGATGGAGAGGTCAAGTAAATAACCTTTGTTGTATTTGTTCAGAAATTAAAGACAAGTGGAGTTTTCGATTAATAAAAAGTTTAACTCAGTAATCTATTATCACCGACTCTATCAAGCATCGCGCCAGGTAGTTTTTGGGCTCCAGCCGAGTATTCTTTTGGCTTTTTCTATTGATATGGCAGTTGAATTCCCTGGCATGCGTCTGCGGATTTCAGCGTTCGGATAAACATTTTGTATTAATTCTTCCGTTGGTTCGTCAGCAGAAGTGTCTTCATTGTTGATGAAAAATGCCTCGTGACCGTCGAAGTCTGCTTCGATCGCCAGAACACAGGCTCGTGCTGATTCAGTGATGTCGCTCCAGCCCCAAAAGTGTTTAGCATTACTGTCGTATGCTCCAGTACGTTTAGAAGTAGCATTGAGTTCGCTCTGTCGTTTTTGATCCATTAATCCATGGAATCGAACGCTGGCGATTTTCACTGTGCCTGGGCGACGTCTTGCGAAAGCCTCGGCCATTTCCTCCCCCAACCATTTACTTAAGGAATACGCGTCTTCAGCGAATGTAGGCTGTAATTCATCTATAGGAAAATATGGTCGGGGACTGATGTTTTTCGAAAAAATAGCGCCGATAGCATTTACTGAAGAGGCTAGTACGATCTTGTTGATGCCTAATAATTCGGCTGATTCAAGTATGTTCCAGGTGGAGGTTATGTTGACTCGGAAAACTTCGTGCTCAGGACTTACAAGCGGGTTTGTGATAGCTGCCATATGGATCACAGCATCACATCCTTTCATGCTAGACAGAACTTGACCGAAATCGGTAACATCCACTGTCCTGAATGTGTAGTCCTTGGGTTGGACAATACCTATGTTGTCAGGTGGGTTTTTATCTATCCCAATCACGTTGTATCCATTATCAAGCAGATTTTGGATGATGTATTGACCGGCTTTTCCTGTAGAACCAGTCACGTAAATAGTCTTCAAGATCTTAGTCCTGTTTTAAAACGGTTGTTTGACTCTGATGCGTTTATCCTGACGTGTAACAGGTGTCGTCGGAATGGAACTAGAAAGTTGGTTCCATCAAGACATCTAAGAAGCCAATTGGTCCTCGGTCATCAGCGTACCAAAGGCGATTTTCCCTTATAGTCATCCCGTGTACTTGAACTGGATCGTTTACTCTGAAAGCGTCGTAGCATCGGCCATCCTCAAGGCGGTGTCGGCTTACCACGCCAAATGCTGTATCAGCGATCCAGACGTGTCCTTCCTGCTCGGCCCATGAGAGTCCATGGACGCGGAATCCCGGAGCTTTCATTCTATGGATTTCACTCCAGTTTGAAGTGTCCATTACATGGACATATTGCGACGGTGGTGAGGCGATGTATAGGTTTCCGTTTTTCCATTCCAGTCCATGATCACCTGTCGGTTGGGATTTCCTTCCTGCTTGTACGTCAAGATGTTCGCGTGTTGCGTTGATCCCGGCGCCAGGTGAGGGGTATTTTTCCACGGTCTTGCCGGTATCAATTTCTATCTGAAAAATTTCGCAGCTGTAAGTAGATGCGACCCAAACGTAACCACCGCCAAGCGTGATTCCGCTTGAGTGTTCGGTTTCTGTTGGGATGTCGTGAATAACATCACCTGTTGACCAGTCGACTTTGTACACGTGGTTGTCACCCTGATCGATGATCCAAAGGCCATCATCTGCAGCTTGAAGGCCGTTTGGCTTGGGACCAGGTGCATTGAACTGAAATATGGCATCAGCAACTTTGTGGGGCATCAGGTTTCTCTCGTTCTCCAGTAGTAAAGAAAGCCCGAAAGCACTGAAACGGGCACTTAATTATCGTCTTGTGGCGGTAGTGTAACGTGCTATAACGATACTTGATACACCAGCCCACGAGCGCTTATGGTCACAATATTCAAGTCACATTGCGCTAGGAACTAATGTCTTTTATTCAGATCATCGCTCTCGCATTTGTGCAAGGAATTACCGAATTCCTTCCCATAAGTAGCAGTGGCCATCTGATTCTTGGATCTTGGTTGTTCGACTGGCCTGATCAGGGGTTGTTTTTTGACACGGCAGTTCACGTTGGTACTCTGGCTGCGGTCATTACATATTTCAGACGGGAATGGGTTCAACTGTTATTTGGGATTCGTAGAAATCAACTAATAGAGGTTGATGATTCAAGAGGGGTGATACGGGCGAGGTTACTTGCACTTTTGATTTTGCTGGGAACGATCCCCTTAGTAATCGGTGGTTTGCTGATGAAAGATACCGTCGAGACTAATTTCCGTACACCTGAGGCGGTTGGATGGTCATTGTTGCTCACGGCTGTTGTTTTATTGGTCAGTGATCTCGTTGGCCGCCGTAATCGTGATTTATCTGCTTTGAGGTTGTCTGATTCTCTGATCATTGGATTTGCTCAAGTGTTGTCAGTATTTCCTGGCATTTCGCGCTCGGGAATGACAATATCAATGGCTGCGGGGCTTGGACTGACTCGTGCTGACGCCGCTAGATTCTCCATGATGCTTGCAACCCCAGCTATCGCTGGAGCTGGATGCTTACTTGCTGTTAGTGCGATAAATACTGAGGAGCCTGTTAACTGGTACGCTATCTTGTTGGGGGCCTGTATATCGGCCTCTACTGGATATCTAGCGATAGCTGGACTCATCAGGTTTCTCAAGACTCGTTCGTTTAGGCCGTTTATTGTTTATTGTGTGATTGTTGGCACCCTTGTCCTGGTTGCTGCCTGATCTGGTTTTGCAGGTTCCCAAACTTCGTCGCGGTTTTCGCATTCGTTCTGCCAGACGTGAACAGCTGGTGGCATAGCGACAGGGAATCTAAGGCTCATTTCATTACCTTCCGTTATGATATGGTGCACCGTCCCGCGGGGAATCCAGACGATATCGCCCTTAACCGCGCGAATAATCTTTCCTCCGGTTAGCTCCCAGCGTAATTTTCCATCCATTACTACCCACCATTCGTCGAAATTACTGTGCCAGTGGGCGCGGTTGCCATGACCAGGTTAAGACGCAATAAGTGTTCCTAGGTTACGTTCATCTTCCATGCATAGTTCTATCCAAGGAGCAGGGCCTTTACGAGCGACTATTTCATCTACTTTGATGTGCATTTTTCTGAGTCCGACGGTTTCATCCACGTGAGGTTGGATTGGCCCCTAAACTATGCCTGTTATCGCGTCGTTCACTCCTTGCCATGTCGTTGCCATTTACTTTTCCCTTTATTCAGGAGTTTTATCTCTCTGGTTGTTGCTGATTTTTTTTGTGAGGGCTAACGTAGCAGGATCACCTACTATAGGTAATATCAAGGACACGAAATACCATGCCTAAGATCACAGGTGAAATAAGAGATGGAATTACGGGAGCTATTCTCCAGGCGAGGGTCCAAGTGCTCGACCCTTCTGGTGAAAATATCGCCCCGGCTGATGCCATGTGGAAGGTTGGTCCAGGTGAGCCATTCTTTTACAGTGATGGCCAATTTTCCCTAGATACAAAACGGGGGTATCATCGTGTGTTGGTTGAGCGCGGAACGGAATTTACCCCCTGGCAGGCGACGATCGAAGTTACTGGTTCGTCGGATTCCTCTTTAGATATCCAGCTAGAACGCTGGTCTGATCTTCCTGAAAGAGGCTGGCATCCAGGTAATACGCATATTCATTACGATGAGAAAGAAACTGATCCAGACCGGAGATTAGCATACGACTCGCGGGTGGAAGACCTGCGTATGACTGCAGTGTCGATCCTCAAGCGATGGGATCTTGATTACGCGACTAATAAATACCCTCCCGGTGTGCTCACCGAGTACACCGACACGCATCACTATGTACAAAGTGGTGAGGAGACCCGTCACAATCGTGACTCATTCGAGATCGGTTATGGACATGTCATGTTGTTGAATATCCATAATCAGGTCGAACCAATAAGTCGTGGTCTGATAGTCGACCAATTCGATCCTGATTACCCACCTCTTAGTTATGCATGTGATAAGGCGAATGATCAGGGCGGTCTTGTAATCTGGTGCCACAACGGACAAGGTATGGAGGCTCCAGTTGCAGCTGCCCTTGGTAAAGTCCATGCTATGAATCTCTTCGATCCATTCTGGAACGACGTTGAATATTTTTACTGGTACCACATGCTAAATACCGGGATTAAGATGCCTGTTTCTACGGGCTCAGACTGGTTTGTTAGTTCAGCAAACCGGGTTTACTCACAGACTGATGGCCAATTTGCCTATCAACGATGGCTCGATGGATTGCGTAATGGTCGAACGTTCATTACCAATGGTCCGGCATTATTCCTCATGGTTGCAGGTAAGGAACCGGGGGAGACTATAGAGGTTGAAAAGGGTTCTCGTTTACCGGTGCGGGTGAACTGGCATTCACATCATCCCGTAGAACGAGTAGAAATTGTTTTGGACGGTAAAGCCGTACACCGATGTGACTTTCCGGAAGGCAGGAGTACCGGGCATATCGAGACCGATTTTGTAGTTGAATCTGATGGTTGGATCGGAGCGCGACTTGGATCGGGTTCACGTGATTCTTTTAACCAGCCAATCTGGGCGCACACGAGCCCCATTTACATTAGAGGGACCGATATTCGCTCCGAGGTAAGTTTTGCATCAGCAAATTATTTCACCGAACGCATCGGAGAGGGTATTGACTGGGTTAAAACTAAAGGACGCTTTTACTCGGACATACAGCGAAAAGAAATTGTAGAACTATTTAGACAAGGGCAGGACTGGTATAGGGATCTGTCTTGACTACTCTGGCGTTTAGATCTAACAAGATATAAACAGGTACAATCGTGCGTTTACATCCCGCTAAAATAACGGTGAGTGCTTCCTTTCACAATTATGACAGTTGAATCTCTTTTTGATAATTACTACCAGCGAGCGACAACGCCGATTCGTAATACAGAATTCGGACGAGAACAGCGAGGGTCACTGGATATACGTCATGTAGTTGAAGACGATGAATTTCGTCAGATGACTCATAAGATAATTTTGCGGGATGGAGTTGCATGGTGTGTGTGGCGTGAACAGGAATGGGGGTTAGCTGAAAATTCTTTGGATGTAACACATTTCAACGATGGAATAGTGAGTCAACTGAGCCTGAGGCACACGGGTGATGAGGTTACCGGACTTAAGATGAGCCTGACTCGAAATGAATGGCTGATCTCGGACCCGGATTTTCGCCTTCCATTCATATTTGGAAGATCGGATATGGAGACCTGGTATCGAGCAAAAGATTTCAAGATGCAGTTGGATAGAGTTAGGTTGGCTTGGGACTACGTTACTAAGCACACGTTTCCTGTTCGAGATTACGGGATCGATAAGGCCAAAGCTGAACACACCTATAAAGGTGTTAAGTATGGAATTGAGCTAGATGAGGGGATTCGACTCAAAATTTTTGGGGACTCAACTCGTAACGTTGAATGGCGCACTGAATTGACCGCTGATGAAGTTAGATCGCTTTTTGCATATGCTAGTGATGGATCGTGGATTGACGGCTGGGATCCTGTGGCTGACCTAATCGATATACGGTAGTCGAACTAGGTTTTTAGTTGATTATGTACTTTGCGTTGAGGTCTAGTGGGTACAAAGATTTCCGGACATTCTTGTATTTGAATGTAGACAGATCCCCTGATGTTGCGCCAGGTGTATTAACTGCGATCATTTCGCGGGCGATCGGTTGGTATGCAGGGCGAGGAGACACTACGCCTTTAGCAACAACGATTTCGAAATTTTCGGGACGGTAACCTAGAGAATAAAATTGTTCACGGCTCATATTTCCCACTCTGGTTGTAACCAAAGCAACCGTCGGTCCTTCCTCGCATTCGATCACCACGGTAGGTCCTGCATCAAAGAATCTCCAGCCCGCATGGACGGTGCCTGCGTCCTCGAACTGACCGTCCGATATTCGCGTGATTCTCCCAGTTAATTGCACTGGCTTACCATGTATTGAGTCTGTCTTTCCTCCGACGTTCACTGTAATGATTTTTCCTATACCTGTGGTTAGACAGGCGTCAATTGCTTCAGGATCACGAATGGTCTGCAGCCACGACTTGGCACCCTGCTTCAGAGCTTCCGCCAGTAGAAAAGTGCTGTCTCCTGAACTTCCGGCCCCGATGTTGTCACCGACATCCAACAGTACGATTGGACCCGACTTTTCAGATTTAACACTGGCTTGGTTCAATGCGTATCCGACTGCTTCTGATGGTGTGGGCCCTACAGGCTTATATAGCTCTTTTCGATTTGACCAAGCGCGTCCCGTAACCCATTGAGCTGCTTTCTTTGCTTGGTCGACTGAATCTTCGTGTAGGACATAGCATGCGAGACCGTTTTCGTAGACATCAGACCAGGGGTATCCTTGCCCAACCGAACCACCTACGACGCCAGGCCACCCAAGAACTGACTCTAGATCGTCGATTACAGCTTTCATTGGTCTCACGCGTGTGTCATGTTGAAATATTCCAACTATCATAGGCGGCTGCTCAAGCCATTTCGCTGGTCGCCAGTTTTCGGTGATCATTCTTAAAATCAGATCGCAGGCATCTAGGGCTCTAGGTACCGCATCTATATGTGGGTTAGTCTTGTAGATGACCAGAGCATCGGTCATGTCGGCCATTAATTGTGACACGTTAGCGTGCAGATCTAATGTCATTGCGACAGGTATATCTGGACCTACTATTTTCCTCACGCGGCGAGCCAGTTCTCCGTCCATGTCCGGATATTCTTCTGAAACGGCTGCTCCCATTTGGTTTATTAGTATTGCGTCAAATGGACCTTGTGCTCGGAGCATCTGCAAAGCTTCACCGCTGATCGTATCGAACACCTGTTTACTGATGGTGCCTGCCGGATCGGTTGCTGCAAAAATTAGCGGTATTAGTTCGAAATTATGTTTTTCTGAAGCCTGTATGAATCCGGCCATCGATGTTTGGGCGGATTTATGCATATCGTAGTACTGTTGTCCGCGTTGAACCGCATAGGTTTGTAAACCTGATTTTTCGAATGCCGCCATGGTGGTTTTATTGGTGGCGAATGTATTTGTCTCGTGGTGGATCCCAAGGGTGGCGATGCGAAATTTGGTTGGCATGTCTGGATACGGGCTGTATGTTTATTTAGATGGAGGAGCGTAGTGATTTTATGAAATAAATAGATCGGCGCAGCCTGAGACTGCGCCGATCTAGCTTTTAGCGATCGGCATAGACTAACCTGTGGGACCGTTGATTTTTCCTGCTGAACCAGGCATTCGACTTTTGGCTTCAAGTTTCGCCGTTACCTCTGGATTTTGACCGGCACTGGGCCATTCACCTCTCAAGACTGCTGCGACTTGCTGGGACGCTCGTTGCGGTGCAAGCCAGGCTGAACGGGTAGACGCACCTGCCAGATGCATTGCGGTAATTACATTGTTCATCTGCAGCAACGGGTTTTGAGGGTCGACAGGTTCTTGCTCGAATACATCTAGGCCCGCTCCACGGATTTTCCCCGCTTTCAGGGCCTCGATCATTGCTGGTTCATCAGTGACAGATCCGCGACATACGTTTATGTAATAGGCAGTTTTTTTCATATGATCGAACTGTTCGGCGCCAATCATGTGGAATGTTTCGGTGTTCAATGGGACCACAACGATGATGTAATCGGATCGCGCACACAGTTCATTGATTTCAAAAACCTGTTCAACGTTGTATTCTCGGATGATCCATGGGGCCACGTAGGGATCGTAAACAAGCGTTTCCATTCTCCAGCCCTGACCGAGTTTCCGAGCAACTTGTCGCCCTATGTTTCCGAAACCGACGATTCCGAGAGTTTGTTCGTCGATCGGTTCGATAGGTAGAAAAGCTGACCGATCCCAGTTGCCGGAGTCTCGAAGCTGATTGGTGGTTTGCACAACTTGCCGGTTTAGAGCAAGTGCCATCGTCACGGCTTGGTTTGAAACTTCTTCGGCACACATTCCCGCGCCGTTAGTGACTATGATGCCCATGTCAGTAGCCGCATCTACATCTATATGGTTGAACCCGTGTGAGTAGACTGCGAGGACTTTTGCTTGGTCCGCCGCCCGGATAACTTGTTCGGTTCCCCAGCCGCCCCGCATCATGATTGCATCGGCTCCCCGGACAGCTTCGATAGCTTCACCTTCTGACTGAGGCGACTCCTGGATGAATTCGACATCTAGATCAGCCATTTCGGCTCTTTCGTGATGCAAGGGATCATCGGTGTTAGGTCCAAGAATCACGACTCTTTGCTTTGCCATTTTTATTGCTCCATAAAAGTGAATTGACACGAAAAAAACGGGGTGTAAATTGTGTTTATCTGTGTTTTAGCTCAATTTAATTACCTTGTTCCGCCATCATTACCTCCCAGCTGACCGCCCACTTTCGGGGCTTGATGGTTGAGCGAACATCTGGGTTTATCAAAGACATTGGCCAATAGCCAAGAGCTACTCGCATAGCTTCTTCACCTAGTTGTGTATTTGCCCGGTTCCATGCGGTTTCACTATAGGACGCATAGTGGCTCGTAACTGAAACGTTATCCATTTTCAGCAACGGATTGCCTGGATCGACAGGTTCTTGTTCGAACACATCGAGACCGGCACCAGCAATTTTCTTTTTTTCTAGTGCATCGATAAGTGCTTGTTCGTCTACCACCGGTCCTCGAGAGCAGTTGATTAGGTACGCCGTTGGTTTCATGATTTCAAAGAACTCTGCGTTTACCATGTGGTGCGTTTCTGAAGTTAGGTATGTATGGGGTGAAACGTAGTCTGAGCGCTTGGCTATTTCTTGCGGCGTACCGACCATCTCGACGTTATATTCCTTTGCGTCCCAAGAAGATACGAAGGGGTCATATGCGATAACTTTCATGCCGAATGCAAGTGCTTTTCTTGCGACTGCCCGCCCAATATCTCCTAATCCGATGATCCCGAATGTTTGGCCAGAGATGTGACCCATAGGGGCTAGATGCTCTCGAGTCCAAGTGCCGGTTTTTACCAGTTTGTCATGCAGAACGAATTTTCTTGAACAAACGAGGAAATGCATCATTGTTTGATTGCTAACCTCCTCTGTGCCGAATGACGCTGTGTTGGCAAGAATTACACCATTCTTTACAGCCGTATCTAGATCCATGCCGTCGTAACCGTGACCAAATGAGATCAAACCCTTGCAGCGCCCGTTGTTTCCCATGTGTCTGAACAGGGATGGCGAAATTCCATGACCTTGGCTCATCGCTACGTCTGTATCTTTGAGAGCTTCGATCAGTTCCCCTTCGCTGTTCCCGTCATAAACCACAAACTCCGCACCCATTTCCCTTGCGGCTTTGCTTTGTTGATCAAGATCTTCTGTGTAAACACCAGGGCGGCCACTGGGCCCTAGATATAGCACCTTAATATTTTTCGATTCTGTACTCATCATTCTCTTTTTTTTATTCAGGGTTGACAATACTTTCGGCAGTGCCTCCCTGCCACACATTCATCATGTTTTCGAAGGCAAATCGTACTCTTCTTGGGTAACTTTCGTAACTCTTTCCGGCGATATGCGGTGCTACTACGACGTTTTCGCGATTGAGGATAGGGTTGTTGGGATCTACAGGTTCTTGTTCAAAAACGTCAAGCCCCGCGCCCCAAATTTCACCGTCTTCTAAAGCATAGTTTAAAGCTTTTTCCTGTACAACTGGTCCCCGGCAGGTGTTGATCAGAATTGCTGTTTTCTTCATGAGACATAATTCGGCCTTGCCAATTAATCCGCGTGTACTTCTATCGAGAGGAGTGTGCAATGTGACTATATCTGATCGCTCTAGTAGTTCACTTAATCCGACTTTGGATGCCCCGAAATTTTCTGCTTTTTCACTACGGATCTTGTCCGTGTAAAGGATAGTGGTCTGGAAGCCACGGAGCATGCCTGCGACAGTGCTTCCAATTTTCCCGGCACCAACGATTCCTACAGTGGTTCCAAACAGTTCGTGGGAGTCGCGTCCATCGACTTCTGGTCGCATCCAATTCCCCGCGGCAGTATCTTTTGATGCAACGGTGAGATGTCGAATGGTAGAAAGCATTAACGTGATGGCAAATTCAGCGACCGGGATAGCGTTGGCGCCACCGTTATTTGCTACGGGAATGCCTAATTCTCCGGCGAGTTCAAGATCGATTCCATCAAAACCCGCGGAGCAAAGTTGTACTAGCTTAGTTTTTTTTGCCTCCCGTAATACTGTGTTTGATACGCCGTGTCCGAAGACTAGAATGAAGTCAGCAATCTCAGCCGCCTTTATCACTTCGGTTTCAGGCGAATCGCTGGTGCAAACATGCAGATTCCACCCATCAGGTTTCATCTCTTTTGCCATATCCAACAGCGGTAGTGCGGGGCCAGAAAAAACGAGTACATCAGGCATCTTAT
The DNA here is from genome assembly GCA_009392215.1 of SAR202 cluster bacterium. Taxonomy (GTDB): domain Bacteria; phylum Chloroflexota; class Dehalococcoidia; order Lucifugimonadales; family Lucifugimonadaceae; genus Lucifugimonas. The sequence continues at coordinate 87,830 of VFGZ01000026.1, forward strand.
ATCGACCTCAATTCCATGTGTCATAGATAGTGGCATTGGAGAATAGTGTGCATTGTAGAACTTAGCGCAGCAACAAGCGCGGCGATTTACGATTATGACCCGTATCATTCTGGTTTCTTTTAGAAACACTTGGCGTTTTGTGATCACTATATGGACTTACGTACTGCAATAATCAAATCCACTAGCTTTGAAATACTGTCTGATCTAGCGAAATTCCCAGTTACGTCTTATTGGGAGGCTGGTCCCGCTGCTTATGTTCGAGACCGAGCCATGAGCGTTGGCCTTGAGGTCTCGGTCGACCAGTGGGGAAACGTCCTCGTGGAAAAACCAGGCACTGACCGTATGTCCTCCGGAATCGCCTTTGTTGCACACATGGACCACCCTGGATATGAGGTCGTGGCGCAGCGAGATGATCAACTTGTGCTAAAAACTTTGGGAGGGATGGGTATCGCTGCGGGAACCGAGGGCACTGCTATTTTGGTGATCGATGCTTTTGGACGTCGCATTAACGCAACTGTTACTGGTGCTGAGAAAACAGAAGGCGAATTACAGAAAGCAAGGGAATTGGCCGGTTGGCTTGGAACGGATACCGTATATGCGCGGCTTGACGGAGATCATGACCTCGGCAGGTTGCCGCTCCCCGCGGTTCCTGATCTGCCGGATTGCATCTTAGATGACGATCTCGTGCGTATGCGGGCAGCTGACGATCTAGCCGGCTGTGCCGCTATTCTCACAGCACTCGAAATGGTAGCGGAATCGCCTTTCGCGGGAAGTGTTTATGGACTTTTCACTAGGGCCGAAGAAGTTGGATTAATCGGTGCTCGTTTAGTGGCGGAGGATGAACTGATCCCAAAGAATACGGTGATTGTCTCTGTTGAGACGAGTTCGGCATTGCCAGGCGCAGAAATCGGGCAGGGGGTTGTGATTAGAACGGGTGATCGCACCGCGACCTTTGATTATGAGGCGGAAGTGTATTTGAACACTGCGGTAGAGAGGATAAGATCATCAGATCAAGGATTCAAAGTGCAACGTCAGTTGATGAGTGCCGGTGGCTGCGAGGCTGCGGCGTTTAAGGCGTATGGATACAAAGTAACTGGACTAGCATTACCTTTGGGATGCTGGCATAACCGTGGAGAGTCCGGTGTAGAACTGGAGATTATTTCTACAAATGATTTCTTAGGCGAAACGTTATTGATAGTTGAAACGTCTAAACTGGCGGGTACCGAACAGTTCGGTACCTTGGAGGGTTTGTTGGATTACCCGATCAAGGAAGGTGATCGCTTGAAGCGTGACAGGTCGATATTAAACAGGCCAGAGATTTAGTCCAATGTTCAGCAAATTCTGATAAACATAGAAATATAAATTATCGTTGCTTTACTCAAAAATTATCGAGAAAAAATTATGGAAGTAGAAGGAAGTTATCTGGTAGCCCGAACGCTTAAGGAAGAAGGGGTAGAGCACCTTTTCTTTTTGATGGGTGGTCCAAACTACGAGATTATCAATAATGCTGAAGACTTTGGAATAAAGGTCACCGATTTTCGTCATGAGCAGGCAGCCGCTATGGCAGCTCATGGGTACGCACGGGTGACTGGTAAGCCCGGGGTTACCACAGCTGCTTCAGGTCCGGGGACCTTGAATTTACTTACTGGGCAATACACAGCATGGGCTGATTGCGCTCCAATGATCACGCTAGGTGGGGCAGGTCCGATTTCTGATTTTGGGCGCGACGGGTTTCAGGAGGTAGATCAGGTTGGAGTATTCGAGCCCATATCCAAGGCAGTTATGCGTCCTACCGATCCTGCCCGTTATCCGGAACACATATCTACTGCGTTCAGGCTATCGACTTCGGGTCGACCCGGTCCTGTATACGTGGACTGCAATGAAGACGTTCTCTACGGTAAGGTCGAAGAAGAGCAGGTTCCATCTGCTACCCGTGTGTCTGGGCGCTCCCGCCCGGCGGGGGACCCTGATCTGATAAAACAAGCTGTAAAACTTTTGTCGCAATCGAAAAGGCCGATTGTTTTCGCTGGAGGTGGCGTTTGGTGGTCTCAGGCATACAGCGAACTACGCAGTCTGGTAGAGCGTGCAGGAATCCCGTTCTATACATCTCCAATGTCTAGAGGTTTGCTGCCAGATGATCATGAAATGTCTTTCCCGGCGGCGCGCTCAGGAGCCTTCAGGCGTGCCGATGTTGTCCTAGTTGTTGGTACTAGATTTAACTGGATGATGACATTCGGTAAACGAATTGCCGAGGAGTCGAAAGTCATCCAAATCGATATACATGGTGCCGAACTTGGGCACAATCGATCGGTGGATGTTGGTATCGAAGGCGATGCCAAGATAGTGCTTCAACAGATGATTGACCAACTTGAGTCAACAGGGTTTGAATCGAAGGCGGGGACTGAGTGGATCGAGTCTTTGAGAGAGGCCGATGCAGCTCGTAGAGAGAGGGTGGCGCCCTTAGAGAATTCTACCCAGAGACCGATTCACCCCCTGAGACTTTGTAAAGATCTCCGTGATGTCATGGATAGGGATGCTATCTTGACTGTAGACGGCAATGAAATTCTTCATTTTGGTCGTCAGTCGATGCCAACTTACGTCCCTGGGCACCGGCTAAATTCAGGCCCGTCAGGTTGCATGGGTGTCGGATTACCCTACGCCATTGGTGCCAAGATGGCTAAGCCTGATAAACAAGTGGTTGCACTCCATGGGGATGGTTCGTTGGGTATGAACGTTCAAGACTTTGATACCGCTGTGCGACATAACCTGCCGATAATAATTGTTGTATCGAATAATGAAGGCTGGACCGCGCGTGTAGAGGGTATTAGAAAACCCGGGCGTGAATTGGGTTTTACCCGTTTTGACAAGATCGCCGAGGCGTTGGGTGGACATGGCGAATTAGTGGAGGATCCAGCGGATCTAACAGGAGCGTTTGAGCGAGCATTTGAATCGGGTGTGCCGGCGATTGTGAATGTTCGAACTGATCCGACATCTCGTGCTCTTTCGAACTTCGTTGGATCCAAGATGGAATAGTTTAACCGATTCGTGTCAGAAATTGATCAAAGCCATGAAAGGGCGACGTGAAAATGGAAGCGGATCGAGAGTTAGGTTTTACACCGACCTACAAGCTTTGTGAGTTAATCCGTACGAAATCGATCTCACCAGTTGAGTTGACGGAGTCACATCTGAGGCGGGCCGATGTGCTTGATCCAAAGCTTGGAATATTTATTACTCGTATTTCTGATATGGCTATGGATGCTGCCCGTGAGGCTGAAGCCGCAGTGATGCGGGGCGATTCGTTAGGTCCTTTGCATGGCGTTCCGGTACCCGTTAAAGATACTGAACCTATGTCAGGAGTGATCTGGACTCATGGTTCATTGACCTATAAAGACTACATCGCACACTATGATTCTTTACCTTTATCTAGGCTTAAAGCTGCTGGAGCGATCATTACTGGGAAGACCAATACTCCTGAAAATGGATTCGCTGGCACTACAGAGAATCGACTTGGTCCACCGGCAAGAAATCCTTGGGATCCAATTAAAACTCCTGGTGGTTCTTCTGGAGGTGCTGCGGCTGCTGTCGCATCTGGGTTAACCAGTTTTGCATCCGGGGGTGATGGTGGAGGCTCTATACGAATACCCGCTGCCTTTAGTGGTGTTTACGGGATCAAGGCGACGCAGGGAAGGGTGCCAAGATCTGCGAATTCCACAAGAAATGTCGGTTTCAACATCATGAACAACACCACGGCTGGCCCGCTGACGAGAACAGTACGTGATGCTGCAGAAGTTTTGAAGATCATTTCTGGTCATGACTCAAGAGGTGAGTATGGCACGATCACGGATGATGTTCCTGATTATTTAAGTGCACTTGGTAAAGGTGTCAAAAACTTAAAGATTGGCTGGACGGCAGACATGGGGGGTAATCCGGTCGATCCTGAGGTAGTTAGCGTTGCTGAAAAGGCCGCAAAAGTATTTGAAGGACTTGGAGCTAAAGTTGAAACTGTTGACTTCAAGCCGTCTGCCTATACAGAGGTGTTCTGGACGTTCTTTGACTATTTCACTGTTAAAGGTCTTGATGCCGCTCGTGATGATTTTGATAATCATCGTGATGAAATGACCAATTATTTTGGCTCGTACATGGATCGTGCAGCCACACTTTCAGCTGAGCGTATGTGGAATATTTTCAGCAATATCGGTTCATACCGTAATTATGTGAATAACTACTTTAGTAAATACGACCTTCTGTTATCACCTACTCTGGCAGTTCCGGCATTCGACATTGGTGATGCTCCCGCAATTATTGGCGGCATAGAAGTTCCACACAGATTGTGGGGGTTCACGCCATTTACTTATTTATTTAACCTGACAGGCAATCCCGCAGCTTCGGTACCGGCTGGGTTCTCAAAAGCGAGTCTGCCGATAGGATTACAAATTATTGGTGGTATGAAGGATGAAGTGAGTGTCTTGGCTGCTTCTGCTGCCTTCGAGGAAGCCCAACCTTGGAGTGATAATCGACCACCGGTTAGCTGAAAATAGCTTCTATGCTCTGCTGTATTTCTGAATCACGTTCCAGATTTCGGGCTTCATTGAGTTGTATATGAAATAGCAGTATCGTGTTACTCCTTGTAATTGCATCTCGCCCAAAAGCCTATCCAGCTCTGAGGGTGTCAACCAGTTCGAGCCAAAATGCTCGAGCCCAACCCAGGGAATATAATGCTCTTGTCCGCCACTGTTGGAGATCATTTTTGCAGTCTGATCGCGGACCGAACTTGTGAACCACTCATCTGTAGCTTCTTGACTGTAGTTGCTGACTGGGTAGCTCTTTGGCATTGGATAGTCAAACATTGATCCAAACAGGTTGGCGGCTTGCTCGAGATCTAATTCATCATTCCAATCATTCAGTGTGTTGACCCAGTTGACAACTGTCCCTCTGAATCCGGCGACTCCACCCGACCACCAGTACTGCTTAGGCTGGTGGAAATCGATGTACTGTTGCTTTCGCACTGAATTATGACCCGTCAATGGTTCAGCGAACGGCAACCGAGAAGAGTTTCCCACTTGCATATGCGGCAGGTGTTTTTTTACTCCGTTATAAGAAGCGCTTACACTCCATTCGATTGCAGCCTGTTTGAATTGGTACCAAGCTGAAAACTGTGGGTGTTGACGCCACCATTCGTGGCTGGCTAAAGCTCCGTGGGCATTCTTGCTAAATTTTCGGGCGTAATCCAGCGTGAATTCATGTAAGAAGTCTTTGAAATACTCTCGGCCGTCTAAGATTTTTTGAAAGTTCATTCCGTTTTTTGATGCGAAAGTACGGTTTTCTGCAGTATCAATTTGCTCAACCCATAGATCGTCACGATGCCCGGGTTTGATTTCCCATTTGAAATCAGGCCCGTCAAGTAATAAGCCGGTTACTTGGGGGAAGTGTTTGACGGTGTCGCGTGCACGAGCAACCGTCATTGCAGGCATACTGGGATCGGTGAAACTAGGGGCGCGTCTATTAAGGTCTAGCTTGCCTGATCCAAATCCGCCGAGCAGGAAATACCCTTTGTCATCGACGGCGTAGATAGTGAAGCCTTTGGATCGTCCCATTTCCAGTGCCGAAGAAAGCCTTTGCGACTGCGAGGCAAGATGGTCAGGCATAGTAGGAGGGGACCATGACAGATTTTCATAAAATTCGCTAGTCGGATTAAAAGCAGCAGTTGGCACTCGATTCAAACGCTTGTTGCCAATGGACGCCAACCCTCTAGGGTGGCTATCTTCTAATTGCGGGTATATATTTCCGGTTTCTCCATCGTGGTTTGCCGGGTCATCCAGCAAGCAAAGCCACTGCAACGCTATTTCATTAATTCCAGCTTCAGCGAGCTCATCCCAGAACGATTCTTCGAACATGATGTCATTTGGAGGTCTTAAACACATCACGGGTTTTAGTGCTTGTTTACCAGAGGTGCGTTGGAGCATTAGTAATACTTCCTTACTTTCATTCAGCTCACGTGGAATATATTCGATTTATACAGACAGGAATGTAGGTGTCCTAGTGTTGTCTAGCAGCATATAACAAAAGCGGGCAGCTAATAAGCTACCCGCTTTTGTTTGCTATATTGTGGTAGCCCCAAGGGGATTTGAACCCCTGTTTCAGCCTTGAGAGGGCCGTGTCCTGGGCCACTAGACGATGGGGCCACTTGTTGGCTGCCGATCCAGGGATCGAACCTGGGTTCCCAGATTCAGAGTCTGGTGTCTTACCGCTAGACGAATCGGCAATAGCGCACAGTCTTAAATACTAGCAAGGTGATTGGATTTCGCCTAATCATTAATCCTGCCGTTGTACGAGATTATCTGGCTATGATCACGTTTTTCTATATATTAGAGGCTTCACGGTGATGACCATCAAACATTGCTGTTGAAAAACTGTTTAAACTGGCGCCTTAATGTAACTTTCTCTTTGATCATGGAGGGTTTTAAATGGCGACTATCGCTACCGCGGCGGAACGTTCAAATATTTCTGGTAATAGCTTGGAATTTAAGGGAGTCTTCCCTGCAAACCCTACCCCGGTGAAATCTGACGGGCGTATTAACGAAAAAGCTCTTGAGAAAATTATCCAAGACAACTTGGCTCATGGCGTTGATGGTTTTTGGATAGCGGGTTCCACCGGTGAAGGACCTGTGATGAGTGAAGTTCAGCGCGAAACCACCGCTAGAATAGCTGGCGAAACTATTTCTGGCAGAGGCCTTTCGATCATGCATGTGGGTGCGATCAGTTCTGAAAGCGCTGCCAAAGGAGCCAAGGCGGCTCGGAAATATGGCTGTGACGCGATCTGTTGTGTACCACCTTTCTTTTTTCGTGGTGGAGATCAAATGACTATTGATCACTACAAAAGAGTTGCAGACGCATCTGATGGTCTACCTTTTTTTGTGTATAACCTTCCACAGCTTACCCAGGTCGAGATCACACCGGATCTTATGGAAAAAATAGTAGACGCTGTCCCTAATGTTGTAGGTCTGAAACACTCCGCAATGAATTTTGGTGATATACGTCTATTTGCTGACATGGGTTTGAAATGTTTTTCGGGAAACGGGACACTGCCGCTTCCTGCGCTGACAATGGGTGCAGTTGGGACCGTTGATGCGCCATTATCGTTGGCACCCTGGCATTATGCTGAGTTGTACGATGCTTGGGAACGGGGTGATATGGAAACAGCCCAACGCTTGCAAGATGGTGTCCTTGAGATTGTCAATGTCGTGCGGATGTTTGGCGCTCCTGCAGCAGTTACTAAATTGATCTTAACTGAACGCTTGGGTATTGACTGTGGCAGACCTATACCGCCGGTTACCGACCTTACAGATGAGCAGAGACTTGTTGTTCTGGCAGCGGCAAGAAATGCTGGCCTGCTTGAGGCTCCATAAGCTTAGCTGGGCAGGTTCAAGGCGTTTTGCCTCACCTGTAAATAGCCTTTATTGGGTTCCTCGAGATATGGATTCAAATCCAAATCTTTCACGTATGGCGTCCAAGGCAAGGCTGGTATCAGAGTCGGTTTTGGAATGTGAATCAAAAAGGGACAACTGTGTTGCTCTTTGGTCTAAACCTGTGACTGATATTCCGATCAAACGGATAGATTCGTTTTTCTTACGCATTTCGGTGAGCAAGAGCGTCTGAGCTGTTAGATAAATAGTTTGATCGCCATCACTTGGTGTTGTAAGCGTGTGCTGACGTGTGATGGTGGCAAAATCCCTGTAACGGAGTTTGATGCTAACTCCGCGAGCGACGTGTCCTGATTTTCTTAACCTTGTTCCCACACGTTCACTCAGCCTTTTAAGTGCTAGTTCGATTTCAGATTGGCTAGATATATCTTCGTCAAATGTGGTTTCAGCGCTCATAGATTTAGCTTTCCTAGGTTCTTGAAGTGGAGTGTTATCTATCCCTTTTGCCCTCGATTTAATATGGCCAGCGCGATTCGGTCCTAGTGCTCGTCGCAACAATCCGTCGGGGGCCATCGCAAGTTCGCCTAGCGTGAAGATTTTTAGATTGTTGAGGGCTTTTTGAGCTTTAGGGCCAATGCCAGGTAAATTTCGAACGGGTTGCGGAGCGAAAAATCTTTCGGCTCCTATTTGTTCAATTTGGAAAATTCCATCGGGCTTAGCGTATTCAGTACAGACTTTGGCGATCAACTTGTTAGGACCTATACCAATAGAAACTGGTAGGCCGATACTATCCCGGATGTTTTGTCTTATTGTTTCAGCAGTCACTATCGGCGGTCCATAGATCTCTTTTGTTCCTGACATATCCATATAGGCCTCATCTATGCTCACCGATAATACGGTTGGCGAATATCGTCGAAGAATATGCATAAATTTTTTTGAGACTTCACTGTATAAAGCATGATTTCCTGGCAAGAAATATCCTTGGGGACAGAGTTTGCGAGCGATGATTGTGGGTTGTGCAGAATGAACCCCGAACTTTCGTGCTTCGTAGGACGCGGTTGCTACCACTCCACGTGGTCCCATTCCACCAACAATTACCGGTTTACCGAGTAGAGAATGGTCATACTGGCGCTCAACCTCCACATAGAAAGCGTCGAGGTCGGCATGGAAAATTGTGCGTCTGGAATTCCCTTGTTTCATGCTTGCAGGTTAGCACGTGCACTTTAAAATTTTGGCAAACACTGCGGCACATATAACTGGGAGATCAGCGCAGATTGTGGATTTGACGCAATGTGTTGGCCATTTCCACCGCCGTATCGGCGTAATCGTTTGCCTGGGTTATCCTAGAAATTGCCTGATCCGTATCGTCTGTCGTCAAAACACCGAATATGATCGGTTTACCTGAGTCGTCTCCTGCATGTGCAATTCCGTCTGCCGTCGCGCGAGCTATATGTTCATAGTGATCAGTGTCACCACGTATCACTGCTCCAATACAAATTACGGCGTCGACATCGCCGCGCTCTGCCAGACGGCGTGCAGTCAGCGATAATTCAAAAGAGCCGGCAGTTCGAGCTACGATAATATTCTCGTCTGGCACCCCAAGTGATGATAGCCGTTTCAGGGCAATTTCCAGCATTTGATCGGTCATGTAGCTGTTAAAACGCGCGGCTACTACAGCTATTCCAAGGTCTGCACCATCGAGTTTTTGATCAATGATTCGGGGTGTCATTATTATGGAGTTTCATCTCTAGGAGGAGGATCGACCTCTAAGTCATGTCCCATCTTATCGACTTTGGTTTTCATGTAAAAACGATTTTCATCGTTGATGGGTGCCTTGAGTGGAATCTGTTCCAACATTTCCAGTCCGAAACCTTGCAATCCCACGACCTTCTTTGGATTATTTGTTAGTAATTTAAACCGTCGAACTCCCAGATCACGAAGAATCTGGGCTCCGACTCCATACTTTCTAAGATCCATTGGGAAACCAAGGTGAAGATTCGCTTCTACTGTATCTAAACCTTTATCTTGCAACTCATATGCTTTTAATTTGTTAAGCAATCCGATCCCCCGTCCTTCCTGCCGCATATAAACCAGTACGCCTCGGCCGTGATCAGATATGGTTTTGAGTGCCATATTGACTTGATCTCCGCAATCGCACCTGGTGCTTCCAAAGACATGGCCCGTAAGGCATTCAGATTCGACGCGTACTATTACCGGTTCAGAGTCATCAATATCTCCCATGTACACTGCGATGTGCTCTGAGGCGTCTACAATGCTGTCATATGCAATCGCTGTAAACACTCCATAGTCTGTTGGCAGGCGTGCTTCAGCACCACGTTCTACTAGTTTTTCATGACTCATCCTGTAGGCAATTACATCAGCGATCGCGACTATTGGGAAGTCGTATTTTTTGGCCACCTCTTCTAGTTGCGGTCGTCTTGCCATAGTTCCATCCGGGTTCAATATTTCGCAAATGACAGCCGACGGATACTTACCTGCAAGACTAACTAGGTCTACCGAGCCTTCGGTGTGGCCGGTCCTGACAAGCACGCCCCCTTCTTCATAGCGCAGGGGGAACACATGACCGGGCTGTACAAAATCATTGGGACTAGACTGTTTATCTACCAGTAATTTAATCGTGTGTGCGCGATCGGCTGAAGAAATCCCAGTGGTTATCCCACTTGCAGCGTCTACGGTAACTGTAAAAGCGGTCCTGTGAGCAGCCGTGTTGTTTTGAACTTGTAGCGGAAGATTAAGGCGGTCAAGATCATCTCCTAACATTGGAGTGCATATTAGGCCTCGCGCCTCTAACATCATGAGAGTGATATTGTCCGCTGTGGCGTCTTCAGACGCCATGACCATATCACCCTCGTTTTCGCGATCTTCGTCATCGACGAGGATCACGATTCCACCCTTCTTGATCTGCTCTATACCTCGTTCGACATCCATAATGGATTCGGCATCAACGATGTCTGGTATGTTGGGATTGATGGGCATTGTTCAGGGTAAAAAATCGTTTTTGTAACGTTCGAGTAATTTTGAAATATATTTTGCTGTCACATCTACTTCCAGGTTGACCTGGGAGTCTTTTGAAAGTTCATGGACTGTTGTGTTTTCAAGAGTGTAAGGGATTATTGCAATACTGAATTCATTGCCATTACAGTTTGCGACTGTCAGGCTGATTCCATTTACGGCGATGAAGCCTTTTTCAACGATGCCAGCAATTATATTCTGATCTGCTTCAATTACTACTAGATTTGAGTTTGCATCCCCCGATATTGAGCGCACGGTCCCGACACCGTCAACATGCCCCTGTACCATATGCCCACCGACCCGATCGCCATAGCGTAGAGCTCGTTCTAGGTTCACGTGGTCTCCAGGAATTAATTTCCCGAAGTTTGTCCGATAACGGGTTTCGGGTATTGTTTCCACTGTGAAAGTGCAGTTCGTATTCGAGATTTCGAACACTGTTAGGCATGCTCCGTCTATCATGATCGACTGTGATATTTTTAGGTCATCTAGGACTTGTTTCGCCTGTATGACGAGCCTTTCACCGTCGTATGAATCAACTGTACCTATTTCTTCAATTATTCCCGAAAACATTTATTCATTTTGCCTTAGGCGTGGAGGTTGAGGAAATCTCCGTATTGGAGGAAACGTAACCTTCGACTAGGAGATCGCCGTTGATAAGACTATGGGAAACACGGTCGAGCGATAGGGCATGGCTAAGACTTTCTATTCCTTCTCCACCGATTGCACCAATAGCGTCTTTCCCGCCAATAATTATGGGTGCAAGGAAGGCTGCAATTTTATTCACATGATTGCCTTTGATGAAGGCTGCTGTGAGTTCAGCTCCAGCCTCTACCATGACTTCATGGAGTCCTCTAGTTCCCAATGTCTCGATTACGATTGATAAGTTGACTTTTCCGTTTGCGCCAGAGGCTTTGAGGATAGTGACAGAATCGGTTGGTGGCCTGACATCGACGTCATTCCTTACTACCCAGAGAATTTCACCTGGTTCCCTTAATAATGACGCTGATTCAGGCATTTTACCGTGGCTGTCGATCACTACTCTTAAGGCCGGTCGACCCGTAGCATTTCCAAGGTGGTCTCGTGCGGTAAGTCGTGGATTGTCGGAAAGTAAGGTTCCAATCCCAGTGATCAATGCATCTGACTGACGGCGCATCTCATGAACCCTCTCACGAGATTTTTCGTTAGTTATCCATTGTGAATCACCTGTACGTGTCGCGATTTTTCCATCGAGACTTGCAGCAAATTTCACTGTTACCATCGGGAGCCCAGTTTTTATATGGTGGCTGAACCCTTCGATCAAATGCTCGGCCTCTAACCTTTGTTTTGGGGAACATTCTCTTATGACCTCAATACCAGACGCCTTAAGTTGCCGGTATCCGTTTCCTGAAACTCTCGGGTTAGGATCTTCCAGTGGCGATACAACGGTTGTAATCCCAGAGTTGATGATTGCTTCTGTGCAGGGGGCAGCCATTCCCTGGAATGCGTGTGGTTCAAGTGAACAGAAAATTGTTGCTCCTTTTGTCTGGTTTCCAGCTTTGGATAAGGCTATTGCTTCAGCATGCTGCCCCGGTCTTCGTTGAGTAGCTCCTTCTCCGATGACAATGCCATTTTTCACGACTACCGCACCTACAGCCGGCCGTGGTGCTACACCGCCTTTTGCTTGCCTGGCAAGTTTTAAGGCTCGATCCAAAGGTGTATTGATAACGTTACCGTTCAAATGGTTTCAGTCCTATAAAAACTTAATTAGTCAGCGATTGCGAACATCGCTTGAACTGTGACGGAGATATTGACATCTCCTCCAGATATGGGTGATGGAGAAAACGCTTCGGCTATCATTGGGGCTGAGCGCATGCCGGCATCGTAGCTCATCGCGACTGGGGCCGGACCATTGACTTCTGTGAGGTAAACGAGTGGACCGAGCGTAACGCCCAATGCACGGGCATAGAGATCTGCTCTTGCTGCTGCATCAGCCGCCGCTTCTTGGCGTATTTGATCAGCATAAATTGTTGGGTTATCTACTGTGAACTGGATTGAATTGACTCTAATTAGGTCGCCTCCAGTTGATGCTGCATTATCGATAACAGGTCCTAATTCATCGATGTCGCGTACGGTGACCTGTAGTGTGTTGTTGACGGTATAGCCCACAACACGGGGCTCAGTATGTATGCCAAGGGAGTCTGAAACTTCAATCCACGTGGTCTGAGGGTAGATGCTGAATTGAGTAGTGACAATGTCCTCTTGTTGAACTCCTTTATTTTTGATAGCTTTCACCACCTTATCCATGGTAGCGGCTGCAATGTTACGTGCTTCTGCAACTGACTCTTTTCGTACTTCTACACCGATTGAAACCTTGGCTATGTCAGCTGGAATCTCAATGGACGCTTGACCATTAACCCATATTCCGGAGTTGTATGCTGCGACCTGGTTGGAAGAGGTAGACCCCGTAGTGCTGGCTCGAAAAGCTGTTGGGGGGCTTGAAACAAACACACTGGAAGTCGGCCCTTCCGGTGCACCCATGGATGTGACAACAGAATCAAGAGAAGCGTTATCTATTATTGGCCTTGGATCAGTGATGGGTCCCATGATTGAAGCATGGTTGTCGTCTGGATTCTTGACAGAACTATTGTTACAAGCAACAACGGCTACCAAGAATATTGTGATAGCAACGATGTTTAACCATCTAATCGGTATGCTGGTATTCATTGGGAGTATTAATCGATTCCTTAGTATTTTATTGCACTGCCCGTAAAGAGTTGCGATGGTTGTATTCCTCTATTTTATTTCCATTTACCTTGCGATGAGTTATCAGTATTCATTTACCTTGGGGTCATTTGAAATTTAATCTCAAGTAATGCAAAGCTACACTGCGGAACCACTGCGAGGGAAAACCTCAAGATATGACTTTAATATTACGGCGTAATGCCAGTCGGTTATATTTATAGCCAGGCCAAGGCTTCAGGCGTTCGAGAAAATATTTCTGCAATCAATGCGCTCAGCTATCCGAGATACATGTGAAACGATCATCACTGCGGTGGTGATATTTCTGTTTCTTCAAGGATCTACGCAGAATTTTCTAATAGAGGGTTCCTCAATGGAGCCCACTTTATCGCAAAATCAACGTCTCCTAGTTAACAAGTTCATTTATATCCGAGCGCCTTTCAGCTTGTTTGGGGATAAAAACTATTTATTCGATGGGCCTAAGCGAGGGGATATTGTTGTCTTCCATCCTCCCTCGGGGTCTAAAAAGGACTTTGTCAAAAGAATCATTGGTGTCCCGGGCGATCTAATAGACATAGACAATGAGTTTGTTTACGTGAACGGGGAAAAAACAGAATGGGTCGATGCCATCACATCTAGGCGAAGAAGCGATGGATATTATCCCGTGGAAGTTCCGCCGGGATCATACTATGTTCTTGGTGATAACCGCCGTGTATCTATTGATTCGCGTAATTGGGAATTTGTATCGTCAGATGAACTAGTGGGTCGCGCCTGGGCTATTCTGTGGCCGACATCTGACTTTCAAATCTTTAGTTAAATTGTTTTTGTTGCTCGATTCGGTTATCGCTTACTCAAAAAGATCTTCGTACTTTGGTTTTTCAGGCCATCATAAAGGATGCTATGCGCTCTCCGATCATGATTGCAGGCGAGTTTGTATTGGCTCGCGGGCAGTCGGGCATGATGGAGATGTCAGCGATGGTCAAACCTTCGATTCCGTGCACCCTGCCGTATTGATTTACAACTGACATAGTATCTTCTTGCGATCCCATTTTTGCAGTGCAGGAAATATGGTGCATTGTGCTGACACGCCTTAACATCCAGTTGTACAGGGACTCATCTGATTCAAGATCTGGTTTTAGCGGATCGATAAGGTCTTTTAAGATCCCATGAAATGCTGCGTGCCTGCCAAATTCGATATGCATGTGAACAGCGTCGCGCATCCTTGAAAGATCATATGGATGATTTAGTAATCGGTAGTCCAGAGCTGGTTGTTGAAAAGGATTATTGGAATTTAATCTAAGCTCACCGGATGCTTTCGCTAAGTAAAGACCTGCGCTCATCATGAATTCTCTTTTTGGTGAATCCCATCGCATCACGGCAATCATGTCGTTCCGGAATGGGGAACCTCTTGCGGTATAACGTAGGGCGACTTTTTGTGGGCCTATTTTGACATCCGGCATCGAGAAATTATCGTCGGCGCTCCATCGTACGTGGACAGATGGATGATCACGGAGGTTTTGCCCAACACCTGGCATGTCGTTAACAACCATGATACCTGCATTTTCTAATTGTCCGGCAGGTCCAATGCCAGAGAGCATGAGGAGATGTGGGGTGCCGATCGAACCTGCACTTAACACGACTTCTTCTGCATTGACCTGAATGGAAGATCCAGCTTTTTGGTACTCCACTCCAACAGCACGCTTGTCATTAATCAAAATGCGCGTGGTGTGGCTATCTGGTGAGATCGTAAAGTTAGACCGATCGCGTGCCATTGTTAAATACCCGATTGCGGTACTCCACCGGACACCATCAGGGTTGTTTAGCGGCAGAGGTCCGACTCCGCTTGAGGCAGGGTGGTTATGATCATCGGTGTGTGGAAAACCAGCCGTGGTGGCTGCTGCGATGAATGCTGACTGATCCTCGGCAAGCTGATCCGGTTGGTAACGACGAACTACTATTGGACCCTCGTTACCGTGATAGTGATTCGTGACGTCCAGATCGTTTTCGAGTTTCTTGAGAAATGGAAGAATTTTCTCAAAAGACCATTCGTCATTACCTTCGTCGACCCAATATTCAAAGTCTTCCGGGATCGCTCGTAGGTAGACTTGTCCGTTGATTGCACTGGTGCCTCCGGTTATCTTCCCTCGCGGTACTGGCATGTCCTTATAAAAAGGTGTGGCTTTCGCCGTTAATCCCCAGTTGTGGTCACTTTCAGGGTCTAGTGCCATATCGGCTCCCGTAGCGTGTCCTTGTCTGATTTCGTCCGGTAGCGCGTCGATGTTCGGATAATCGTGTCCTGCTTCGATTAACAATACCCGGCGAGAAGGATCTTCAGATAGACGGGTTGCGAGGGCAGCCCCTGCGGATCCCGCACCAACGACTATCACATCGTATTTTGGCTTTGCCATGGAGCAGGTCGTCCCTCAACCTAGAGAGCTGGATTGGTTGGCGGAGTTGACGACCAATCATCACGGGAACGACCGTTCTTGTCCCACACAATTTGTCCGTTTTTGATCGTCATTTCGCAGACGATACGCTTATCGGATTTGTATACCCTGTTGTCAGTACCGTTATCTACAAGACCAAATTCGCCCTGAGTTATATTCAATACCGCAATATCAGCCGGAACTGTCTGACCGAGGTTGCCTAATTCGGGGTGACCGATAGCCTGGGCTGGGTCCCAAGTCGAGCGCCTGATGATTTCTGGTAATTCCATACCAAGAGCTAATAATTTTGACATGGTTTCCGGCATCGTCGCTTGATTTGCCAAAATGCTTGCTCGGTGCATATCTGTTGAAATGGTATCGGGTAAAAATCCCTGTTCGATTGCAGCTTTTGCGATCCTGAAAGAGAAACTGCCAGCACCGTGCCCAACATCGAATTGCACGCCGCGCTCACGGGCCTGAATAAAGTGAGGTTTGACTTTATCGTGGATGTCGGTCATTGGCTTACTTAGAGCGTAACAGTGGGTAACCATATCACCTGGTCGAAGGTGCTCGAGCATCATTTCGTCCATTGGTCGGGTATGGATCGGTGACTGGTCGACCATCAGGTATACGCCGTTTTCTTCTGCAGCCTGTATTCCGCGATCTAAGGGTTCCCAACCCGGACCCATGTAATGGGCCACTTTTACGCCAACAATCAGATCCGGTCTCTGGGCGATCTTCAGTGCAGTGAGTTCTGAATCCATGCCGTCGAGATCTTGCTCAGGTTCACCAACCATTCCTTCGCCAGCAATATTCAGAAGTGCAAAAACATTCGTTATGGCTGGAGCAATAATCTGTTCGTTGAAATCATCGAATGTGAGATGACCTGATCCCCCGGCGTCAACAGCAGTCGTCGTCCCTTCAGGCAGGCAGTGTGCGTCAGGCAAGATAGAAGCGGTATAACCGTAGAAATGCGCGTGTAGGTCGACAAGACCCGGCGTGACAACTAATCCCGAAACATCAGCGACGGTTCTTGCTAGGTTCGGAGATATGTCTTTATCAACTAATGCAATATGACCTCCGGACGTAGCTACATCGAATTGGCCGTCTCTATCGGAGGCGGGATCGATCAGGCGTCCGCCCTTTAAAAGTAAATCGTATTTTCGCAATTGGTCATTTGACATTTCGGTCACAAGCTCCTGATCTCTTAGTCTGTTGAACGTGTTTGATGAATTAGTTATTTATTCGCAACATGTTAACTACAAAATACATTTCAAGTTGGGGGTTTAATAAAAGACTGTTAAAGTTTGAGTAGTAATATATATGTAACCGCTTTTAACTCTCCCTATTGTCTCGATGCTGTCGTACCCTTATTTATTGAGTTTGAGAGGGCCTTTAGCTCAGCGGTAGAGCATCGGACTTTTAATCCGCAGGTCGTGGGTTCGATCCCCACAGGGCCCACCAAACTCGAATTCATCTCAGGAATTACGAAAGTTTTCCTGCACGATTTCACTACTCAGCTGCCATTCTGTTGCGAGCAGATATTTTCATACCCGCAGTCCAGCGGTCTTTCCTGATGGACTCACAGTTATTGAGCGCTATCATTAGCTATCTCCTGACAAGCAAAGACTCGTCGGGTAGTATAAATACCGCAAAATTAAACAGTTGTAAGATAAATAAGATGTAACATCTACTTGGCTGATGTTATAGCGTGTTTTTCGAGGATTTCAATTGCAGGCAGATGATGTGTGGAGTCAGGCATACTGGCAGACCTTTCATAGGCGAAGTGCTTCTGATGTTTCAGCGGTGATGGATGAAAATGCCGCGAGATTGCTTTCAGCGCGTTTTGGTAGAAAAGTACTTCGCTCTTATAGTTCCTCCTTTTATGCAGTAACACGCTTCTTGCCACAGGATAAGAAAGCTGACGTCGAATTGGTTTATGCGGCTGTGAGGTATCCGGATGAGGTCGTGGATACGTTTGCTTTGAGCCGGGATCTTAAGATGACCTACTTAGATGTATGGCAGAAGGATTTTGAGCAGACCCGAAATTATTCTGGCATCATACCGGCAGTTTCAAGTGGAATATCAGTGATAATGGCAGCCTTCCGGGATGTGATGCGCCGCAACCAGATACCCGATGCTTATTACATATCGTTTCTCGATGCGATGCGAAATGATATTAACTCACAGAGGTTTAGTGACTGGCACGACTTGATTGAGAACTATATTTATGGCTCAGCCACTGTCGTTGGCTATTTTTTGACACATATATATGGTCCCGCTTCCGGTCAAAATTTGGATAGATGCTTAAAAGGTGCGCGTTCTCTTGCTATCGCACTTCAACTGACCAACTTCGCCCGAGATGTTGTAGATGATGCCCTCAGGGAGCGTTGTTATGTACCTGAACAGCACGGGACGTCGTCGGGAAGCGAGCTTGTTGATCAGGTGCTTTCTCTTGATCAGAACACTATGGCCGAAGCTCAATTTATTCTGGCCAGCGAGGCGGATAAATGGTACCAAGAAGCCGTTTTGGATATCGATGCATTTCACCCCGATAGTCGTTTGGCAATTCAAGCCTGTCACCGCTTATATTCCCGCCTCAACACAAAAATTCTAAGCAATCCTTCGACGACTGACCGAGAATCATTGACTATGTTCGAAAAGTTGTCGGTGCTGCCGATGAGTAAATACTGGCGATTGCCAGCCGCATTAGTGCTGGAGAGGTAAGAAAGAATGCCGGCAGATCGAGCATTAGTTGTAGGTGCTGGCGTGGGTGGTCTCTCAACGGCTATTTATCTGGCATTGGAAGGCTACCGTGTTACTATTTTTGAATCCAACGACAGTTGTGGAGGCAGGGCCAATATACTTGAGTTTGAGGGTTTTAGATTCGACACTGGCCCCTCACTGTTGAATTATCCGTGGGTATTTGACGAGATGTTTCGGGCTGCTGGCTCAAGCTTACGAGAAGAGTTGCAGTTAAACCGAGTTGATCCGGCCATAAAATTCTTCTGGCCTGACGGCGAAACCTTTCAGGTGTCTTCAGACCTTACCCGGCTTGCTTCAGAATGTCGGAGGCTCGATAGTGGAGGTACTGCCGGATTATTCAGCTTTCTTCATGATGCTCGGAATAAGTTCAGCCTTTCATTTGATCGCCTGGTGTCGCGTAATACAAATTCTCCTCTATCTTGGTTTGCAGCAGCAGGGTTGACAAACCTCCCGCGTCTGGGTCTTTTGCGGTCTATGGATTCTGAGATAGGCCGTCATTTCAAAAATAAGCGTATACGTGAGGCATTTGGATCTTACGGTATGTATCTCGGCGGAGCTCCAACAGATTTACCTGGAATTTTTTCGATTATTCCTTTTGGAGAAATCGAGTATGGTCTGTGGCTTCCAAGAGGGGGTATGTATTCGTTAGTTCAGGCTATGCAACGTACTGCTGAGCGGCTGGGTGTTGAGATCGTAACTGCTTGCCCGGTCAAAAATATTGAAACTGACTCAGATTGCGTAACGGGTATTACTCTTCATGATGGATCTTTTGAACCTTCGCAAGTAGTTGTTTCCAACGTAGATGTTCCGACGACCATGACTCGACTGGTTGGCGAATCTGATATAAAACGTTACAGGCCACCACAAATGACTCCTGGCGTTTTGACCTACTACCTGGCTGTTAGCCGAGAACTTTCTGAATTAGGTCATCATTCGGTTTTCTTACCTGATAATCCCGATCATGCTTACCGTCAATTGATGAAAAAGGGAATCATTCCAGATGATCTTCCCTTTTATGTGTCGGTGGCCTCGAATACCGATCCGGATATGGCTCCTAAAGGTGAGTCAGCAGTGTTCATACTGGTTCCTGTTCCACTTGTTTCGCAAACCGTTCATGTCAATTGGCAGGATGAGTCAGCGAGGCTTTTGGAAAGAGTCCAGGCTCGCTTAAAAGTTCATCGGATGACGATTGAGGATTCAGATATTATCCACCAGCAAACTATGACGCCGATTGATTGGTCGGACCAATTTGGGCTCTACGATGGATCGGCCTTTGGAGCCTCACACAATTTTCGTCAGATCGGTCCTTTTAGGCCAAAAAACTTTTCTTCCCGATTCAAAGGCTTGTTTTTCACCGGAGCTTCAACTACACCCGGGACGGGAGTGCCAATGTGCGTGTTAAGCGGCAAGATGACAGCTGACAGAGTCAAAAAATGGTTGCACAAAGAGATGGTCGCATGAAATCACCTTTATGGGTGACGAAATGGGGAGATGGTCACTCCAATTTTGTTGGTCTGCACGGTTGGGGTGGGAGTCACAAGACGTTTGTGCCGATGATAAATTATCTTCCTGATGGCGTTGTCATCGAAGCTCCTGATTTACCTGGATGTGGGCAGTCTTCCTTACCTGATCGCTGGCGTATCGAAACTATCGGAGAGATGGTTTCCGATTCGATTAGTTTTGAAAGTGAATTTACGATTATTGGTAATTGCACCGGTGGCGTTATCGGCGCTGAAATTGCCAGGATTAAACCAGATTTAGTCAAACGTTTGGTGATGATCGATCCGTTCGCATATTCACCTTGGTACTTTACTCTTTTTCTCAACGGGAATTTTGGGCGGTTGGCTTATCGTACAGCGTTCGCTTCTCCAATCGGAAGATTTTTCACTAATATGGCCCTCTCAGGCAAACGTGATGCTGATACTGACCTAACTTCATCGTTCGAGAGAGTTGATCATGATGCCGTTTACTCTTTTTTGAAAATGATGGGCGAACACGAGGGCCCGTCTCGCTATGCTGATTTAGCCTTGCCAATCGACATAATTATTGGTGAAAACACTTTTAGGGCAGTGGAGAAATCAGCAGCTATGTTAGGTGGGGTGTGGCCACATGCAACATTGAGAGTTATAGAAGGAGCTGGTCACCTTCCAATAGAAGAACGCAGTGAGATCCTTTGCAATTTCATATTTAATTATGAGTAATTTTCAGATGGCTCTTGTTATAGCCGCGTTGTTACTTTACGTCCCCCCAGTATTTATCTCAGTTATCAATCTGTTTTTCTGGTCAAAAAGACGCTCCCGTGGTCGTTGTGGAGAGAGCCTGGTCTCGATTCTTATTCCTGCCAGAGATGAGGAGCAAAACATTGAACGATGCGTGGCGCATGCACTTGATCAGGGTTCGGTGGTAGCTGAAATCTTGATATATAACGACCGTTCGGTTGATGGCACTCAAGAAGCATTTGACAGACTGCTTTTACGGTATGGTGGGATTGTTAAACAGGTGGCTACCCAAGAGATCATGCATGGTTGGGTAGGCAAAACTAACGCCTGCGCTAGACTCGCCGAAAAGGCAACTGGTAAATGGCTACTGTTCTTAGATGCCGATACGATACTTAGGCGGAATGCTGTCGAATCAATGGTGATTGAAGCAACACATAGAGATGCGACCCTATTGTCGGCCTGGCCAAAGATTGAAATGCTTTCCCTGATGGAAAAACTGTTGATGCCATTGCTAAATTTTGTGGTCTTTAGCCTTTTCCCTGCGCCGATTTCACGATTTAATGACAGGCCATCCTTGGGCCTGGCCCATGGAGCGTGCATTCTGGCGTACCGCGAGACATACTTGGCCAATGGAGGTCATCGGATGGTGAAGGATCGACTATTCGAGGATACGGCTCTAGCTCGGTCTTGGCGATCCGATGGTCAGAATTCACAAGTGATGGATGGCAGTCGTCTTGTTTCTGTCCGTATGTATTCAAGTTTATCTGCTGTTTGGAATGGCTTCTCTAAGAGTTATTATCCGGCGTTTGAAAATGACGTTTCTTTTCTCTTGTTCCAGAGTTATCTCGCCTTGGGATTTATTCTGCTTCCCTTGATCATTTGTTGTGCTGTTATTGCAGGATTTATTGAAAATATCAATCTGTTACTAGCGGCATTATCTTTGGCGCCTCGCGCCATTGTTGCGATTATGTTTGGCCATTCCCTTTGGTCGGTTCTGCTTCATCCTGTAAGTGTCATGGCGATGCTGGTGTTAGGTACTCAATCTTGGTGGCGGTATGCACATGGTTCTGGTGTTGCCTGGAAGGGTCGTCAATATTCTGCATCGGGAACCAAAGTTAACGATGAATAAAAAAGCGGTGATCATCGGAGCTGGTCTTGGAGGGTTAGCGACTGCAATTAGATTGTCGAGCCTTGGATGGAGGGTAACTGTTATTGAACAGGGCTCGCAGCCCGGTGGTAAGCTCAACCGGTTTTCACATCTTGGTTACACTTTTGATACTGGTCCATCACTGATCACGCTTCCACATGTCTTTGATCGGCTATTCAATGTCAGCGGCTCTGATTTTTATAAATTAATCAAACCTCTGAAGATAGATCCTCTTTTTGAATATCGGTTCGATATCGGTGACCGACTTACTTACAGTTCCGATCTACCTGAACTAGCACGAGAAATAGAACGTGTTACAGGTTCTATTGATGATGTAAAAGGTTTGTACCGTTTTCTAAAAATGGGCGCAAAATTGTTTGAATTGTCTGAGAAAACTTTTTTTCAAAGCACCCCGATGTCCCGACCAACTTTTGAGGACTTGAAATCGCTGCTTTCCGCCCCGAAACTCCACGCGTGGGGTAGCTATGACATGGCAGTTCGTCGTCATTTTAAGAGCTCGCAAATGCGTCAAATTTTTCAACGTTATCCAACATATGTAGGTGCCTCACCCCATCGCGCAATGGGGACCCTCGCGCTTATTCCATACATGGAACTAGCGTTCGGCGGATGGTACGTCCCTGGCGGTTTGTATCGGATAGTTGACGAACTTGTCCTGATGGCAACAAGGGCTGGTGTGGAGATGGAAATGTCGACACGTGTTTCCCAGATTCAGACGGAAGGGAAGCGTATTACCGGCGTTGGCACTACTTCCGGACAGTTTTTTGATGCAGATGTGGTCGTCTCTAACGCTGATCCAGCATCAGTCTTTGATTTCACGGATGGAGTTGCAGGCACGAAGTTGAAAGCTGAAGAGCATTCGATGTCGGGCTTCGTGATGCTTTTGGGACTGGATCGTAAAGTGGAGGGGTTGAGGCATCACACTGTATGTTTTTCTAGTGATTACGACAGAGAATTTAAACAAATTATTGGTGAACGGAGATTTCCTGATGATCCGACCGTGTATGTCAATATCCCTACGGTCACGGATCACTCCATGGCACCTGCGGGGAAAGAATCAGTATTTCTTATGGCTAACGCTCCTGCAGGTTCTCAGGTTTGGACACGGGAGTTTGAATTAGAGGCTGCTCAAAGGGTAAGAACGCGATTGGTCTCATCTGGGATGCCGGATTTTATGGCCCATGCCAAGTTCATCGAATACTGGAACCCTGCAAGATTTGAGCGTGAATACGCATCGCCAGGTGGGGCGATATATGGTCGGGCTGCACATGGATGGAGAGGGACATTTCTCCGCCCGCCTCTTAAAGATTCTCGAGTAAAAGATCTGTTCTATGTGGGAGGTGGCACACATCCAGGAGGCGGAACTCCTACGGTACTTTTATCTGCGGAGATTGTGAGTGCCATGGTTGCAAAATTATGATACTGCACACAACTTTTAGGATCGCAATACTTTTATCCGTTTTTTTTTACGGCATCTTGTGGATGGGGGGTGTTATTTCTTCTCTCTTGTGGGGAGAGGCACCGGCATCTGCCAGTTGGGCTGCTCCAGTTTTTCTTTATATTTCATCTCTGCTTTTACTTAAAAGTTCTGGAGTTCGCTCAGGTCTGTTGTTGTTGGCGGTTGGGATCTACGGATTTGGTATAGAGATTCTGGGTTTGACTACAGGGGTATTGTTTGGTGACTATACCTACTCAGGGGTGCTCGGACCTGGGATGTTTGGGGTTCCCTATGCTCTCGTATCATCTTGGATGGTTGTCACTTCATTTGCGGTTTTTGTACTTGTTTATCTGCGGATCCAGCGTAAATGGTGGGTTTTGGTAGGACCACCTGTGATGGTGATCATTGACTTGATTTTAGAGCCGGCTGCAACCGGACCAATGGGTGCTTGGATCTGGGAATCCCTTGGGGGATATTATGGGGTTCCGATAAATAATTTTGTTGGATGGTTCATCGCAAGCATCCCGATATTTACTTTTCTTTCTTTGAGTCGATATTCGTACGATGGTAGTCCTTATATCGCCGCCAGTGTGCTGTTGTTCTTCTTAGTTCTGTCGGTGGTTCATTTTCTCTGGGCTCCTGTGTTCATAGCGCTGATATTTGTTGCCCTGATGATTTTTTGGAAACGGTTACGAGAAACGAAGTCAAGTTTCACATTGGCGTTGATTGGTGTCTTAAAATAATTCTAAGTAACGTAATGTTGCGGATTCGTAGCAATGCATGAAAAGTTCAATGCTAACTGAGGGAGGAAATCCGTAATGGCTTTAGGTAGAGGATGGACAGGCGGACCGAATTTTCGCCCGGCGAGAGATGTAGAGGTTAAATACGGTCATGGGCTGGTAAACACTGAAAGTGCGGCCTGGCCAAGGTACGTAGTAGTGACCACGCCTACGGCCTGGAAAACCGCGCTGCCATACATAGCGCAGAAGCCGGCTGGTGTCGGTGTCGTCAGTATGCTCGATTGGGATCATCTTGAGAGTGTGTCTAATGCGCTTCCTGATGATGCGGAAATGGTTGTTGGAATCGGAGGCGGTACAGCACTTGACGCGTCTAAATACGTCGCTTTAAAGAAAGATGTGCCATTACGTCTCGTACCCACTGCTGTTTCAACTGGGGCGATAATTCATGGCATTTTTGCCAAGTGGGAAGGGCATGCGATCGTTGCGGATTCAGAGTTTTGGCCATACTGTGATTTTGAGCATGTTCTTGTGGACTATGAACTGATTTTGGAGGCGCCGTGGTATTTGAACACCGCTGGTATTGGTGATGTCCTTTGTATGTATTCAGGCATCTCAGAATGGCGAAATCAAGCTGGTGTTGGAGATACCCCTCCGGTAGATAAAGAATTGATCAGGCCGACTTTAGAGTACTACCGAGATTTGTCTGTGCAGTTCCCTAAAACTTTAGATTCACAAGGTAATTTAACTGCTGACAGTGTCGGATTTATTATGAAGTCTATTCATGAACGAGATGATCGTCAGTTGACCTCGCCTTTTGCTTCGGGTGCTGGTCATTCCTTGACGCAGGTTTTAGAGGAAGTTCTTCAGACGGGGCTTATACATGGTGAGGTTGCTGCTTTGGGCGGAGTCGCAGTTTCCTGGGCTGCAAATGATTATAAGGAGCTGATTGGCTTTCTCGATAAATGTAAGGTACGGTACCGTCCTTCACAGATGGGTGTTCAAAAGGATCAGCTACGGGCAGTGTTTGATTATGCAAAGGACTTTTACCCTAAACGGGGTATGGACACCATCCTTGCAAGAGAACCCCTTACCGGTAGCAGGTTCGAGGATTTCTGGAAGTTTATTAAAAGCATCTAAGTCAATAAATGAGATTCCTACATGATGGAGGTAGCAAATGATCGAGGTTAGTGACGGGGAACAGGGTGCTGATGCTGAATTTGGATCGCTGAAACTGGTTTCACCTGAAGAAATTGAGGCTGGTGAGCTCGCGTGTATAACCCTTCGATACGTGGCTGGAAGTGTTGGGTTGCGACAGGGAGGCACCCTGACCATATGGACCGACTCGGACTCCGACTGGGCTAAACCACAGGTAGAAGATCCTACTGCAGATGGCTATCTGAACCTCGTGCCGCCGAGCGGGTGTGCTGCTTCAATTCATACACCTGATCACAAATCGTTCGTCATAACGCTTATGTCAGGCAGGTTATCCGAGGGGGATTATATCGATATCATACTCGGAGATAGGAGTGGTGGTGGAGGTGGTTTACGCGCCCAGACGTTTTATGAACCTCGTCGAAATTTCCTCTGCGAAGTCAACCCTTCAGGATCCGCGCCTGGCACTTGGACTCCTATGGGTGCTGAAACAAGGTCAGATAGCTTAAACGCAGATCAACTTGGACAACAAGATCCGAACTTCGTAAAACCGGGCTCAGCAACAGGTAGTGCAATACCAGCAGTACTTCGAATTAGTGGTGGTGACGCTTCTGATCTGTCAGCGATTGCACCTTCAGATATAGAACTTGGATCTGGTTTTGCTCTACAGCTTAAGGCCTCGGACATTTGGGGTAACCCTGCTGAAAAATATCGGGGGACGGTTGAAATAAAGGCCCCCGGGTTAGTTGTCCCAGGTGGAAATAGTTTGGAGTTTTCGGAAGAAGATGGAGGCGTGTGTAGAATCGAAGGGGCGGTCTTTACAGAAGAGGGTGCTACTCGAATAGAAATAGAAGATGCAGAAAACGATCTTATTGCCAGCAGTAATCAAATACGGATAACTCAAAAACTCCCTGCGCTCAAGCTTTTTTGGGGAGATCCTCATTCAGGTCAAATTGGAGATGCCTCGAAGATTGGGGACTACTTTGCTTATGCAAGGGATGTATCTGCATTAGATTTTGCCGGATACCAGCGTAACGACTCTGCTCATTCCACCGATGAATATGAAGTTCAACAACTAGAAGAAAAGGCGTATCACGAACCAGGAAGATTTGTACCGTTACCTGGTTATGAATGGTCTGGCGCTGTGGAGAGAGGAGGGCACCATAACGTTTATTTCGGTAGATTTGACCGACCAATGAAACGCTGGAGAGGAGCGGATAAATTAGGTAGGCCAGATGAGTCGGATCTTCCTCACGTTAAAGATCTACATAACTACTATCGTGGGACTGATACTGTGATAACCCCGCATGTTGGAGGCACTCATGCCAATTTGGAATGGCATGATCCGACTCTCGAACCCGCGATTGAGGTGACCTCTACGCACGGCTCATTCGAATGGATTCTTAGGGAATCTATTGGGAAAGGTTACGAAATGGGTTTTGTTGGCGGAAATGACTGCCATACGGGTCGTGCGGGGGACGATAGGCCGGGTTTTCAGGAACGTCGTTATTCGAAAGGCGGATTGACGGGGATTTATGCTGAACAACTTACATTGAAGAGCATTTTAGAAGCTATGAAGGCGAAAAGGTTATATGCAACAACCGGCGCCCGTATTAGAGCTGCAGTAACGGTGGATGGTCATTTTATAGGTGAGAAATATTCCTGCGGCAATCAATGTGATATTAAGGTAAATGTCGAAGGTACAGCGCCGCTTGAGCGGATCGAAGTTTACCGAGGCCTGAATCTGATCCACACCGAAGTAATTTCAGGACCTCCGACTGGAAACAAAATTCGCGTTCTGTGGGATGGAGCAAGCCGCTGGTCAAGTTATTCAGGTATTCGTTGGGACGGTAGTGTGGATGTTACAGGCGGAGAAATCGGAGACGTCAGGCCAATTAGGTTTGATAGCCCTCGTTCGAATTATCAGCGGATTAGCTCCTCTAAACTTGCTTTGAATGGATGGGCCTGTGGTTATCCTAGCGGTTTGGTTTTTGATTTATCAAAAACGACGGACTCAGAAATATCATTCGCGATGAATTCGTCCCTGATTGTAGGGCCAACATTCGCAGATCACGGCGAAAAGCATGCACTTAGGCGTATGGCACATGCCACCGGAGATTCGGTCAGGGTCAGTGGCACTTTAGCGCAGCTTCAAAATGGTCCGATGCGAGTCAATCTCGGCCACTCGAATAGAAATGTGACTCTAGAACTGGCACCTGAAGCGGTTTCGGACAGATCTGAATTCAGGGTAATTGATGAAGATGTACAACCCGGAGTCAATCCTTACTGGGTCAAGGTTGTGCAACAGGATATGGAGATGGCATGGATCAGTCCGGTATTTGCTGATTTCTTGGGTTGACCAAAGCGACGGACATTTATTTAGGGGAGACTTACCCTAGCATCCCAGATTCACGATGCGCCGTAGGGGGAGATGCGAGACATAACGTGAGCCTGTTTAGCGTCACCCTTGAATGTCAAAAACCTGTAGTCGGTGTCGATTACTATCGATCACGAATAAGTGATTGTCTTTGTCCATTGCCAGTGAAGTGGGACCCCAGAAATACTTTTCTATATGGGCTGATTCCTCGTGTGGGTCATCAGTGTTGAATTCAATCTCAGGTTCCAAATTTGCATTAGCTCGTGCTTGACCTTCCTCAACATTTGTATCCAAAAAATCTTGAGCCCACTTGGAAATTGTTGCCTGCCCTCTGTGTAACTGAACGAAATCTCCATTGGAATCGAAAACCTGGATTCTCTGGTTGCCCCAGTCAGCGATGTAGATGTAGCCATCCGCGTCCACACAAACGCTGGACGGAGCGTTTAACTCCCCGTTGCCACGACCTGATGAACCGAAGTTAGCCTGGAACTGCCCATCCACCGAAAACTTGACGATGCGGTCGTTCCCCCAGTCAGCGACGTATATATTGTCTTCGATATCGGTGCAAACTTCCCATGGTAAGTTCAGTTGCCCATCGCCTGAACCAGGCTCTCCGAAGGTAGCCAGATGCTCTCCGTCGCAGTTAAATTTCTGGATTCGACCATTTAAATGGTCACTAACGATTAGTTCGTCTTTGGAGTTAAAGGTGATTCCGTTTGGACCGTTTAATTGTCCTTCTTTAGTCCCGTATTCACCCCAGGTGTTTAAAAGTTCACCTTCCTGCGTGCGAATTAATATCCTGTTTAGATAATCGTCACTGGTAAATACGCGCTGGTTACTGTCGATTGCTATCGATGCGTTCCAGATTGCCTGACCCTCTCCTTTACCGAAGGAACCAAAAGTTCCAAAGTATTCTTCCTCCAAGTTCATTACTGTGACCCGCACACCTCTAGGGTCACTGTCTGATCCTCGACCCAGCACAAAAATCTTGCCGTTCTCTGCGACAGCCCCTGACCAGGGATAGTAGAAGCCACGGCCCTGCATTGCTGCAACGCCAATTGTGCGGTTGTATTTCAGTCGTGTCTTTGAGGGTGTGATTACAGTGGTCATCGTTTCTATTTAAGCCCTTTGAAATTCAGGAGTCGCACCTATCACCTTTAGTACGCTTGCAACTTTTTCACGATCTGAGTTGCCATTTGATGTTGAACTGCCGTTTTGATCCAGTTGTGTTTTTGTGAAAGCAACCAACGCTGACCGTGTTCTCTCGGAAACCTGGTCAATGCATAGTTCGCTTAGTGCATCTTCGACCACGTCTTCTGCAATTAATCCACTTTCATTGTTATTGGAAACAATGTGGTCAACTATTGTCTGGACACCCGGGCTGCTGAGGTTTCCGAGTCGCTCCGATGCGAAATTTACCCTTTCGACAAGTGCCCCTGAATCGATCCATTCTGTACCCCAGTGCCAACCTTCAACTGAAGGTGGGTTTAAAAGCCATTGGCCCATATACGTGGCTTGAAGATGGGTGGGATTCATTTCGTTTTTGGGTCGTTCAAATTCTTCGGTAAGTTTTAAAACCCCTGCCATTAATTCAGCTGGGCTTTTTACTCGCTGATACCGCGCTTCTTCAGCTTTGAAAAAATCTGAATTGAACAAAAACCTGAGCATTTCCGCAATGTCATATCCAGATTCGAAATAAACTTTAGATAGGGCGTCTATAGCATCTGGGTCTCTTGGTGGTTTATATGGCCATTCTGGGACTGGGGCTTCGTCTGCAACGAAGAAGCTGTACATGTGGCGTGAAAGAAAAGCTGCTGTTGCTGGCTCCTTGCAAATGATGTCTACAATGTCCTCTCCGTTTAGATTTCCTTTGTGACCGAGAAATTCCTTTTCGCCGTTGTCGTGGTCGTCTTCCTTGTATTCGAAATGGAATGAGAGGCGACCATATGGCCAGACGGAATCGCGCATACACTTTAGAGTCATGTACTCGGTATTGCCGATCGTCCAGCCAGTAAAAGCCCGGGCAGCTTCCTTGACGTCTTTTTCACTGTAATTGCCAACGCCCATTGAGAAGAGTTCAAGAAGTTCACGTCCGTAATTCTCGTTTACAGAGCCATTGTGATTTTCAGAATTGTCAAGCCACACAATCATTGCCGGGTCTTTTGACAGTTCAATCAGTAGATTTTTAAAGCTGCCCATGCCGTGTCTTTCGAACATTCGGATTTGATCGTGCAGGACCTTGCCATTTGCTAGTTTTGAATATCCAGTTGCAAAGATCCCATGCCACATGAGGCCGACTTTTTCTCGAAGCGGTGCATCAGTGGACACCATGCGATACATCCAGTTTGCTCCAGGCGACTGGTTGCCCATCATTCCTGAGTATTCAGGGTGGTACCGGCGTATGAGATTGTCACTGAGTCGATTTGGGTTTTCAGTGGCCTTGAAAAGTTCTTCAACAGAATTCTCGTACCCCTGAGCTTCCATCTCATTAAGTCTTTTCCTAGTCGCACCGAATCCCGCCCTGCGCATCAGGTGGGCCATTAGGTTGACGTCTTTATCACTCATAATTTACCGCCTGAATAGATCGAACTGCTCGTAGTTGTCGTTAAGGATTGTCGACGAATCGAGACCCATCCATTGATCGAGTAGTGTGGCGTAAAGGCCTCGGAAGTCATTGTTGAATTTCATATCGCCCTGCACCTGCTCACTTAATTCTAGTGATGGATATTCACCGTAAAAACCACCCTTGACCGCATTACCGATGACGAATGACACGCCGCCTGATCCGTGATCCGTACCGCTTCCGTTATCCTGGATACGGCGCCCGAACTCAGAGAAAATCATGATCACGGCGTCGTCTCCACGACCATGCTCTTCCAGATCAGCCATGAAGTCGTTCACGGCAGTTGATAGTTCGTGCCATAATTGGGCATGGTTCTCAAGCTCACCCGCGTGGGTGTCATAACCGGCATGCTGAGTGTAAAACACACGTGTTCCCAAATCAGCGAGTAGTACTTGTGATATGTCCCGCATGTTCTGTGCAATCGGAACATCTGCTTCGAACTCGATTGTCGACGAGTATGCCTCAGGAGCAGCTCGTAAGATGTCGGCTCCAAGATACGCTCCCATACCGGTTTCACTGATTGCCTGCAGGACTGAATCCCGGGAATCATCAGGCCCATACATCCGGGCAAATACGTCAACTGCCAGATCCCGAGTGGCGCGATCTGCTATATCCGGCATCAGGCCGTATGTCTCAAGATTGCCAACTGATGCTACGGGTACACCTTTGCAATGGAGGGCTCTCGGTAGTCCTCGGCCGAAGTTAATGCCCGTGATAACGTTTTGCCCGGCAGGATCTAACTCTCTAATTGTGCGCCCCAACCAACCGCTATCAGCAATGTGATCCGATTCAGCCGTGTGCCAGATATCCATCGATCGGAAGTGAGATCTATTGGGTTTTGGGTATCCGATTCCATTGATAATTGCCATTTTGCCGGCGTCCCAAAGAATCTTCATAGGACCCATGCTTGGGTTGAGACCCAATGTGCCGTTTAGGTCGATCACATTTTCTTCGGTGAGGTGTATGGTTTTTCTTGAATCGTGGTAGATGCCGTTGGTATACGGTACCACCGTGTTCATCGCGTCATTTCCGCCAGACAACTGGATCACTACTAGTGAGGGCTTGCGTGATGCGGTCACCATTTTTCATGTTCCTTCACAAATATCACATTGGTTTGTATGTGGCATGTTACCAACGATGGCGTCGCAAAAGAAGTATGCGATGAGTGGAGTAGACGAGTCTTTGATTTGACGAGATACGCGATTCTTGTCGTTGACTTAGTCTTCGCGGACCTGATCCTAGGTCAGACGTGTCGATAAGCACATATACGAATTTATCAAGTGTCAGGAAATACACCTATTTACCGCGATGAATTTCTTTGATTTTGAAAAGCCGCGAGCTTTTGCTGACAAGAATACCTAGTTACCCAAGTCTTAGACACAGAATCAGATAGATCTACAGACAGCGTCCTATTGGCACTCTTTTAAAGGGCAGTATCAGCGATTTCCTAGACTATTTGGGTGACTACATTTCGCAGTCAGGATGTCCATCTTCCCAACGACTGAAAGGAATTTCATCTGTACCCGCCTGGTTGATTCTCGCCATACGGGTTCGGGTATCCGACCACATCTGATGCCATTTAACTGGATCTCTGAGTTCGCTGTCAGGGTTTGTTCGACTCCGTGCTACGAAACCGGGGAAGGCCTTACGACCTGTGTTCTGTCCAGTTGGGTTGTATCTCAGATCGAAGCTCCACCTGATGTTGTCACCGACGTTTGGTAACGATCCATGAACCAATTGTCGATGAAGGAATACAACATCGCCTCTGCGAGTGGGCAAGGGGACTGCTTCATCGTTTTCGAATAATCGCTCTGGGATTTGGCGTCCTTTAAATTCTGGCCCATTTCCTTCATAGTCGTTGCAATGGGTTAGTAGGCCATCTCGATGACTGCCAGGCACCACCCGAAGGGGGCCAGACTCGACGGGTGTATCGGTCAGTGAAAACCACGTCGTAATCATGTTGGTTTCGTCTGCCTCTTCAGTCACGACACCATGATCCTGATGCCACACCGTGGCTCCAATAACTGGCATTCCTAGATCGTCAGTTGGCAGGTGCTTTTCGGGTGGTTTAATTCGGACATGTTGCACCGGGTTGGAGTAAATTTCAGGTCCGATTAGTTGTTCTACGCGATCCAAAAGCTTTTCGTTGGTGAATGCATTAAAAACTGCTGGGCCCGCCCAGAAGGGAGTGTCTTCTTTGACATCTTGGAAAGGCAGTGAGAAGTCGAAGTACTGGTTATGTGCTTGACCAGTTTCTTGATAGATTTTTATCAGTCTTTCATCGAATGATAATGATTCAAATTTGGAACTGATCTTCCCCGTTTCATAGAGTTCGGAAGCGAGCCTATCTAATACGCCATGGTACTCGTTTATGATTGGGTCAAGAACAGTTTCAGGATCAAGTACGCCTTCAGCTATTACAAACCCGTTTTCAAGAAATTCTTCTGTAAAGGTTTTACTAGCAGTGACCACGGTATTCAACTCCAGATTAAACAGTTGTTTGTTACGATCGCACGATAATATAACGAATTCATGCGCTATGTCGTTAAGATTTTGCGACAATTGAGAATTAACAGCCACAATGTTTGGGATAAGTGAATAGCATAGGTTGGCGTTAGATCTTTTTGTGAAGAGAATTTTATTTCGTGCGATTTGAGGCTCCCAATTGGTTTAGGATCAGTGGGTACAGCAAATGGCTATCTGATGCGGAACGGCTTTGCCAGAGGAGAAAGCTTTGAAAATTGGAACCCCACCTTTTGAATACGATTGGTTATCTGATTGGGCAGCGATTCCTGATTCGGATTCCGCAGAATTCGGATGGGCCCATCATGGTATGGCTGTTACGCAAACTGGGGAAATAATAGGGGTACATCCTGCGAATCCCACTATTTTAGTGTTTAGCCCATCAGGAGATTTGCAGCGTTCCTTTACCGTTCCAGTACGAGAAGGGCATCAGTTGGCTTTGTCAACGGATAATGGAGAGCAGTGTTTGTGGATTGCGGACCCAGGGAGAAAGAATCTTAAGTCCAGCGGATATGACCCTGTGCCTGGTGAAAGAGGAGGCCAGGTACTGTGCGTCTCTTTGAATGGGGAGGTTAAGAGAACTATTGCCACACCAGATCATCCCGTATATGAGCATGGCAATTTTGCGCCTACCTCTATGACTGTTTTTGACACTGGTTCTGGCGGTAATGGAGACCTTTGGGTGGCTGACGGTTATGGTGAGAGTTTTGTGCACAGATTCGATTCAAGTGGAAATCTACTTGGGTCGATCAATGGTGATGAGGGCGCCGCGGGTCGCTTTGACTGCCCTCACGGAGTTTGGGTTGACTACCGCAAGGCCGATCCTGAACTATACGTGGCCGATCGTGCAAATAGGCGGGTACAAGTTTATGACCTAGAAGGTGTTCACAAGCGCGTATTTGGTGAACAAGTACTGACAAGCCCTAGCGCGTTCGCTGTCGATGGACAATACATGATTGTTGCAGAGTTACGAGCACGGCTTGCTATGTTTGATCTCGACGACAACTTTGTTACATATATAGGTGAGAATGAGTCAATATCAAGGGTCGAACGTAATAGCCCCGGCGACATTCCTGGTTGGCCAAACAATCTTGATGATAATGGTAACCCCGTACGAAGCCGAGTCTTACAACCTGGAAAATTCAACAGCCCTCATGGCATAGCAATTGATAATGATGGGAATATATATTCCGGAGAGTGGCTGATAGGCGGTCGCTATACAAAGCTGGCGAAATCGCGTTAAACCGCTACAACCTTAACCAGGATCAGAGTAAGGTCGCGGCACATGTACTGACCATGCAAGTGCGTTATGGATGCAGGATAACTTTTGTATAGCCGTCTTCGCGGCGATCAAATTTTTGGTATGCAGCTGGAGCTTCATCTAAAGAGATCTCATGGGAAACGACGAAGCTCGGCTTTGCACGATCAGCGATAATCAGGTCCCTTAGATGCGCGTTGTATTGTTTGACGTTACATTGTCCGGTTCCTAAACGAAGACCTTTTTCAAAAAGTTGTCCGAAATTGATTGCTAGCGCACCATGTTTTGCACGCTCATCGACACCGCCGGGATCTGATGGAACGTAAAGCCCAGGTATTCCCAGAGCTCCGGTAGGGTTAACCACATCGATTAATTGATTTAGCACGATGTTGGGAACTTCGTCCTGTTCACCACCGGCGGCTGATGATCCTGCCGATGTGGCCTGGTAACCGACCGCGTCAATTCCTTTGTCTACGCCATCACCGTCCAGATGAGACTTGATTTGATCTACAGGATTTGAGTCATCGTAATTGATAGGAATTGCTCCTATTTCGGCCGCTTTATCTAGACGCTCTTGGACATGGTCTACTGAAAAAACTATGGATGCCCCGCGTAAAATGGCGCTGTAAGCTGCCATTAATCCTACCGGACCTGCCCCGAATACTGCGACTCTTTCGCCGGGGGTAACTCCTGCCAATTCTGTACCGTGGTAACCGGTGGGGAAGATATCGGCCAGCAGTGCGAAATCTGCTTCATAATCAGTGCCTTCGGGTAATTGGAGACAATTGAAATCCGCAAACGGGACCTGCATTAGTTCTGCTTGACCGCCGACCCATGGTCCCATGGAAACGTATCCATAGGCTCCACCTGCGAAACCGGGGTTGACCGTCGTGCAAAAACCGGTGTAACCGCCAAGGCAGTTTTTGCAGAAGCCGCATGCGACATTGAATGGCATGACAACGCGATCACCAACTTTTCGGTCTTTTACAGCAGATCCTATCTCGACTATAACACCCATATTTTCATGCCCAAATACAATTCCAGGCTCTGCGGCGGTTCGGCCTTCGTACATATGCAGATCCGATCCGCATATGCATGAAGATGTGATTTTTACAATTGCATCGTTAGGATGGCCGATTTGAGGGTCGGGTACTGTTTCTACTGCAACTTCAAATGGTTTTTTGTATACAACCGCTTTCAATGCAATGTCCTTTTATGTATTTACGTTTTGTTCAACCTGTTGGAAACCGGGTCACGATATTCGAATGTTTATCTCTGCTTGCCGTTGTATATCACAAAGCATTGGGCTATCTAATCAAAAACTACCCCGTGTGGACCTAATTTCGTTGTCCCTTGAGGATTTTTCTTGTAAACCGGATATTGTGGCACGGTATCTGTTTGCGCCGTTGACAATGCAAGGGGTTCCGACCAATTGAACTCTTATTTAGGCCACTGGATCAGTTCGACTCGTACATTGTCGGGAGCGCTAACCCAGCAAAATTGAGTGCCGTCGGGTAATTTATTTGGACCATCGACCAGAGGAGCACCTAGTTTTGCAAGACGTTTAAGTTCATCATCGATGTTTTCTACATCGAATCCAAAGTGTTCCAGGCCTAAGTTCGGACCTGAGTCACTTGTAGGTAGGACCTGACCGTCTAAAGGTCCAGATATATTTACTGGAATGCCGTTACCCGACCTGCATTTGATGAATCGGTCGCCTGTTTCCCGTGTCGAGTCGTCCACTATCTCGAATCCAAACGTTTCAACCCACCATTTTGCTGTTTTCTCTGGGTCGTTGGATTTTAAATGGATGTGATTGAGGTTATACATCGTCGACTCTCTTGTTTGGTTGTTAATTGTGTAAAGCGGATACTATCTTTTTGATTCATCGAACGTAAAGAAGCGGATTACGCCCGTAGTGCTGCTTTCAAAGAAGCTCTAGCGTAACCGACTGTGTATGCCAAACCGGCGTATCCCTCACTGGATTGTTTGGGCTTGAACTCTTCGTCGTGATCAATGATCGGCGGATGTTCTGGGTAGACCATTCGTGGGTAGGATTGTCTGACCAATTCTTCCATTACGGCCTGCATATCAACTTGACCTTCGTCTAAAAACACCTCGGTATATTTTTGTCCCGGTATTTGAGTAATCACGTTGCGCCAGTGCACGTGGTTTATCCGATCTATCTCACCGAAATATCGTGCTGTCTCTACAGGATCTTCACCTAGCTCGCGAGTGACCCCGCAATCAAAAGTTATTCCATTTGAAGGGCTGTCAATGATGTTTACCAGATTCTTCCAGCCAGCAACGCTGCCCATAATTTGTTCGGATCCTCTACTGATTGGTACCGGTGGATCATTGGGATGCAACGCGAACCGAACACCGTT
Organism: SAR202 cluster bacterium; assembly: GCA_009392215.1. Classification (GTDB taxonomy): domain Bacteria; phylum Chloroflexota; class Dehalococcoidia; order Lucifugimonadales; family Lucifugimonadaceae; genus Lucifugimonas. The sequence continues at coordinate 124,076 of VFGZ01000026.1, forward strand.
TTCCGATGCGACTGGTATTACAGCTTCGAGGAAGTATGTGATGTTGTCCCACATCGCACTTGCTGTGTGGGCGCCCTCCTCCGGCAGTGGTGGTAAACCTTCGACCATTTGATAATCGAATGCCCGATACTTAGCTCCGCCACGACCTTCTTCGAGATAGTAACCTTCGGTAGCTCGATGGGCGTACCAGTTATATTCGATCACTGGTATACCTAATATTGCTGCAACTTTGACGGATTGTATTACCGCCTCGATTTCCTCGTCTCTGCCAGGGCGACCGTAGATGGTATTTGGGAACCCAGTGATCATCCTAGCTCCCATCCTCATGCCATGTGAATTAAGGGCCAGGATTTCGGATCTAAGCGATTTTTCCGTCCATGGGAGGTGCTTATCAAGTCCAAAGTTTGTATTTGGGCTCGGAATGCCGCCACTAGAGTGGACCGTGGTTATTCCCAACTGGCGCACACGCCTGAGGGTTGAATCATCGAAATTACTTATTGATATTCCGATTTTTGGTCCATCAGAAGTGTCGGTCATAGTTTGATTAGGACTCCTAAGTGTGTTAGCCGTGATTCCATAGTTTGTTAATTGCGTCTAGGCAGTCTTCAATCATCTGTTCCGCGGCTCCGGATTCGAAAGGTGCAGTAGGTCCAACTTCATATCCTCCTTCCGCGTAGGCGTATGCCATCGGTAGATATCCGTAATATCCGTTTGAATACCCAGAAAATAATGTCCAGTCAGCAGGAGATCGCTCTTTGACCGCTGTGCCGATTTCGGCAAAAGGCTCTACTGGAATTGCAACCAGAGCGGTATTACCTATCCGAATGACCTGGATCGGTATATCGTGGGTTCCACCCCCTCTTCCAAATGTTTGGGTATGGCGTAGTAGAAGCGTTTCGCGTTTTGCTGGGAATGCGGCCTGTTTTATTTCGTCAATGGTGCCCCCGTTTTTCCTCACGCTATTAAGGTTTGCCGTTATACGGTCGAAATTGGCTTGTACCTCTGATTCTGGAGGCATTTCCTTGATGGCTAGCGAGGCGACAGAACTGACCGAGGCAAGAGAATCATCCGATTCACCGACCTGATTGAAGGAGTAGATGCCTATGTCAGCTCCAGACGGCAAAATCGTTTCAAGATTTTCTTCTCTCGGTACGGGATCAATATTAAGACGAACTCTGGAAGCTTCTATTCCTAGTTGTTTTCCAAGTCGTCGGTAAACTGCAGTATCTCCGGTAAATCCTTCTATTGGTCCTTGGTTGCCGGCAGCCCCTTGCAGGAATATGCATGTTCCTCCCACTATATTTTCGACAGTTTCTCGTACTACCCCCGGGTAGTCTGGGGTAATTAGACGGTTTTCAGGTCCCATGATCGTTGGGTGGCAGGCGTAGTTAACTAAAGTCGCGATCGGTTTGCCGTCGAGATTATCGATCGCGGTGACCAACACTTCATGATCAACAAATCCACTGGGGTTTCGACCCGTGAAAACCTTACCGTTATCACTGACAGGTCGACGATTAATGTTGATTTCACAGTGTCCGGCACCTGAATCGACTCTGACATCAGTGAGGTTTGATATCGCCTCTTCGACTGCTTGGACTGAGGCGGGCCCCATCGAGTCAAACCAGGGCTTAATCATTTCTGACCCCTCAGCTATCCACGATAGACCTTCGATCGGTCCGGAGTGTGTGTGTGTATAAGCTATGCGTTGATTGGAGCCGGGAATCCCAGTTGCTTCATTCACTGCACGCCTGATCATGTCGTCATAGGTATCTACAAGCATGCAAGTGTCGATATCAAGAATTGCGATGCGCTCTGATGACGTTGCATTGCCACTTGATTCGATTACTAGCGCGGTGATCGTGAGAGGCATGTCGATACCTTCGGCACCTTCATGGGATTGTGCCCCCCAGCCGGCGTGAGCTATTCCGATTGGTGGTGTGATGTCGGCTCGTCCTGTTCCAGCTGCGAGCATTTATTTCTCCGTGATGTTACTAGTCATTGTGGTGTCAAATCAGGTTATGAGAACAGTACGCTGTGAAGCACCCATATGGGTGCCTGATTGTAGTTCTCGCTAAGATCGCTAGTCCCAAGCCTTTGGTGCGATGCTGTCTATATTGGTTTTCACATCAATTACTGCGGGTTTGCCAGTATTTAATGCTTGATCCAGCGCACCTTCAAAATGATTAGGCTTAGTTACTGTTATGCCTAAGCCACCCATCTGTTCTGCCATAGCTGCAAAATCAACGTTGGTCAGCTTCCATAGTTCGTCTGAACCTGGAAGAGGGCCGCCGTAATTGCGTTCATTTAATGCACGCTCTTGGTTGAGTGAGGCATTGTTGTTTACAACTGTTACCGTGTTCAAGCCATAACGGACGCCGGTGTCTAGTTCCATGAAGTGATACCACATAGCTCCGTCGCCAGCGAACGTGATTACAGGTCGGTTAGGGGCCGCTGCTTTAGCTCCAAAGGCAGCAGGGAATGCCCAACCTAAGGAGCCCGCACACCTGATGAATGACTGATCGGGACTAGAGAAATCTATCATTGTTCCTGTCCATATACCGGAGTGACCCGTGTCAGCCACCAGGATTGCGTCGTCAGGAAGGTGATCGGCTAGTTCTTTAGATAATCGTTCAGTTCGCATAGGCACGTCATCAGAGTTCCACAGATGATCTACGCTAGCTTTCCAGTCATCCACCAAGTTTTGAACGTGGGTTACCCATGCCGCCCGATCCTGTTCATCACTGGCTTTTCCAACTTCGCCTGTCGAACGGAGCATTTTTTGAAGTCCTGCCTGAATGTCCGATTGAAGACCTACTTCAATGGGGAATGACCTTCCCAGTTCAGCGGCATTGATATCCATTTGGATGATTCTTGTATTTGCCCGTGGAAGCTTCCAGTCATTTGTGACCTGTCCGCCGGTATGACTGCCAATGAAGAAAACTAAGTCGGCTTCAGCAACCGCTTGATTCGCGCAGGCTCGTGAGTAGGATCCGGGGACGCCGATCGCGAGTGGGTGGTTTGCGGGGAATGTATCTTTAGCATTCAATGCTGTTGCTACAGGGATATTCAACCGTTCAGCAAGTTCAATCAGCTGTTTACTAGCGCCCGATGTCTTCACGCCTCCACCTGCAATAATCACCGGTTTATTAGCGCTTCCGAGAGCGCTGAGTGCAGCATTAATAGAGCTTGCATCCGGTTCAGGTCTGAACGGAGGCAGACTAGAGAATTGATTTTCGATCACCACTTCCATGTCAGCGCTGTTTTTGGTGATTTCTCCACCGGCAATACCTGCCAGGTCAAGGTGAGCTGGTCCTGGTGTTCCTGTGGTCGCCTCACGAATGGCCTGTCGCAAGTACATGGGTAATTGATCGGTCTTGTCTACCCTCGCACTGTATTTAGTATTCGCTGAAAATGGGCTACTGTGGTCGACTTCCTGATAGGCGTTTCGATCCTGTTGTTCTTGTGCCAGGCGACCTGTCAGAGCAATAACTGGGGAATTTGCCAGGTATGCGTCTTGCAAACCTGCAGCAAGATTTGTAGCTCCAACCGATTGTGCCCCGCAGAAACCGACAGATCCTTTAACCCGTGCATAACCGTCGGCCATGTAAGCCGCAGGCTTTTCGCTGTGGACCATTACTCGGGTTATTCCAAGTTTTTCCATGTGCGGCATGGCATCATCGACGATGACCGGCATAAAGAAGAAATGCGTAACTCCATAGCCATGCATGGTTTCAGCAAGAAAGGCGGCGCCAGACATTTGTGTCATTTTGAGATGATCCTCGTAATCTATCTGAATGTAATTTGTGGCGCACTTTACCTGATGTATTCAACGAGCGGTTTTCTTAACAAACTTTAATGCTGCTGTTTGCACAAAATAAAAGAGGCTTTTACTTGAAAGGCCTGATCCTTTTGCAATGTGTAATCGGTTTTAGCCGTTACTTGAAGATACCAGCAATGTGCCGACATACGTGCTTTGCATCTTCACCGACGCCGATGAACTGTGCTGACTTCGATCCGTACATCCATTGCAGGCCCATGAAATATAAACCTGGGAATTCAGTTACGCCGCGTTGCTGAACCGGAAAATTGTATTCATCTGTGACGGGTAATTTGATCCAATCAAAGTCGTACTTGAAGCCCGTTGACCAGATGATTGTTTTTATGCCAAAGTCAAGTAGATTAAATGATGTTGGGCCGTCGGATCTAGGCCACTGTTGGATTCCGCTGGGTTCGACCGTGTCGTCCAGCGGAACTTTGATGCCAAATCGTTCAATGTATTCATCGACGTTTTTTTTCCAAGTGATCGGATGGTCGTCGACCTTCTCTAGGGTTTTTATTAGTCCAAGCTCGAGCGTTAGATTGTTTCCGCTTATCCCGCTTACAGAACCTACTAATTGCATGCCCTTTTTGGCCATTTGGCGCAGATAGATATCGTGCCCTCCTTTAGTTCCACTAGTGTGGGCTGAGGAACCGAATCTTGATTTATTTATCGACTCGACGTCCTCGATAGTCTTATCAAAATTGCCCATGGCGTAATTCCACCAAGATGAATCGCGCCCCCGGTAGCGCCGTGGTCGTCTGCCAGCCCTCCCAACTGATAAAACAACTTTTCGTCCTGCCTCTAGAAGCTCTTCACTTATTTGAGCGCCAGACTGGCCAGAGCCAACTACCAATACTCCACCACGAGGCAAGGTATGAGGGTTTTTGTACTCTGATGAGTGCATTTGCTTTATGGACGCGCTAATCTCCGACGCGTAATCGGGGATCTTTGGTATGCCGAATGCACCAGTTGCAATAATTACGCATCGAGCACTAATGTTTTGTCCTTTAGAGGTATTAAGGAGGTAGTAGTGATCTTTTTTCACTAAGGATTCGACTGCAACATCGGTGAGGACTGGCGAATCGAAATACTTCGCGTAATCATGTAAATATGCGATCGTCGCGTCTTTAGACAAGTATCCTTCTGGTTGAGATCCGGTGTAGTGAAATCCCGGTAGACGCAACGCCCAATTTGGATTCACAAGGTGAAATCCGTCCCATCTTTCCTTGATCCATGTATTACCGATATCGCCTCGCTCGATGACAACGTGGTCCAGTTTCATTCTCGTGAGCCAGTAACTTGTCGCTAGACCGGCCGACCCTGCACCCACAACGACAATATTCTCAGTTTTCATCTGTTTACGTTTTGGCTTAGGCAAACTTGTGTCATCTCGGTTTGATCGTTCTCTTGTGACCACTACGTGATTATTAGTAATTATTTAGCAATTTAGACTGTAATTGCTGATAATCCTATTGAAGGATTTGCATCTTTGGGGTTTTAAACACAGAGATGAACCTCTTGTCGCACGATTGATTCCTTGTGAAACTTGTTTCACTAATGCAAATGCACAAACATTATTTTTATACTCGAAAACTGTTATGAAGATTACAAAGATAACCCCTTGGCTCCTTCTGGCTACAGCTGCTTATAATTTTGGTAGGCAGGGTGAGTACATATTTGTAGAGGTTCAGACAGACGAGGGAATTACCGGATGGGGGGAAGTGACAACCACTTACCCGGCTGCTAATCGGGCAGTTTGTGCCGTTCTTCAACAATTGGAACCCATGTTGAAAGGTGATGACCCCCTTCACATTGAAATGATCTGGAACAAAATTTTCAGGCGGTTTACTTATATGGGTTCCCGAGGAGCTACCACCAATGCCATCAGTGGTATTGATATAGCCCTATGGGACATTCGTGGAAAGATATTAAATCAGCCTATCTACAATTTGCTGGGTGGACCTGTACGAGAAAGCGTAGAACTTTACACGCATCCCGATCCCAATATCGGACCTGACGAAGCAAAGAGGCAGGCGAAGGAGATTGCAGATTCGGGGCATACAGCTATGAAATTTGATCCGTATCCGAATATGCCGGAGGAGAGTAACGGTTATCTGAGTGGAAAGATGACGGCCCAAGGTGAGGCAGAGGGCAATGAAATAACAGCGGCGATTCGTGAAGGCGCAGGTCCTGAAATGGAACTGCTTATTGATGCACATGGTCGCTTTGATGTGCCTACCACTGTTCGTTTATCACGTAGCGTTGCCTCTTCGAACATTCACTGGTGGGAAGAACCCGTCCCCGTCGAAAGCACGCACGCGCTGAAAAATGTACGTGATCAGATCGATCTTCCGATTTCTGTCGGTGAGCGGCTTCATACCCGCTGGGAATTTGTAGCCGTTCTCGAGCAGGATCTAACCGATTTTCTAATGCCAGATGTCACTTGGACCGGCGGGATATCGGAGTTGAAGAAAATTTCCACTATGGCTGAGGCCTACTATGTTCCGATATCACCTCATGATGCCAGTGGTCCAATTAATGTACTCGCTGGAGCTCAGGTTATGATGACTGTCCCGAACTTCTACAAACTCGAAACAGCTCGTCACAGATTAGTTGCATATGACAACTTTATTCAAACCCCCTTGGACGTTCGAGATGGTAAGTTGCATTTATCTGATGCTCCAGGTCTTGGGATTGAGATGAACATGGACTTTATGCGATCAAATTCTGATAAGCAGTTTTGCGGGGATTAGAAGAATGTAAATTTCTGCGTAGCCGACAACTAATTGATGCCGAATAAATACATACGAGACAAAACATAATGAAGATCAGATCAGTGAAAGCAGTCGAAATTGATGCGACGCCTCAAGTCAAGACTGTGCCACGTGTTCCCAAGACTGAGACAGATGGTTTTGTGAGTCCTATGCAGAGGTACCCCGAGATGAACCGGTCAGATTGGGCTAATGATTGGAAGCGGACTGCCTGCGTGGTAACGGCGGATGACGGCACTTGGGGCTTCGGATTGACTCTGCATAGTGGTGTCACGGTTTCCTTGATTAACGACCATATTGGTCCGATGGTTGAAGGGGAAAACTGTATGGCCACGGAGCGAATTTGGGATCTGATGCAAAAAGCTACCTCTCCTTATGGCACGGCTGGAATTTCCAGTTTTGCAATTAGCGCCGTGGACAATGCCATTTGGGATTTAAAAGGTAAATTATTAGGCAAACCTGTTTACGAATTGATCGGTGGGCCACAGAAAGAGAAAATATTCTGTTATGCAAGTAACACAGACCTGTCGTATGGCACTCACAACTCAATTGCTTGGTTTTTGGAACTTGGGTTTAAAGCCGTAAAACTTTTTTTGAGAGAAGGTCCGGATGCTGGTATAGCTGGACTTAATCGGACAGAGGAGTTGGTTGCAAGTACACGTGAGCAAGTGGGCAGCGACATCGAAATTGCTGTTGATTGTTGGATGTCAATGAATACCGATTACATGGTGAGGCTTGCTGAGATACTGCGTCCGTATCGTATAAAGTGGCTTGAGGACTATATGCTTCCTGAGGATCTGGATAGTTATTTTAATCTGCGTCAGAGGGTTCCTTATCAGACCTTAGCAACCGGTGAGCATTGGTATTCCATACATCCCTTTGCTCTGGCTGCGAGCCATGGTCTGGTTGATATATTTCAACCAGACTTGCAATGGGTCGGTGGACTTACGGCCGGGATCAAGATCTGCCATCTAGCGGAAGCTCATGGTTTGACAGTTATTCCACATGCTTCGACAAACTATCCTTATGGACAACATCTCGCATACGCCATGCCCGCTGTGATGTGGGCTGAACGTTCCGAAGGGGTTGCTCCCCCTGGTGTGCCATTAGAAGAGTTAGTAGTTCTTCCAGGTACACCGATTATTAAAGACGGTTATCTGACTCCGTCCAATGCTCCGGGTTTTGGATTTGAATTTGAACTTGATTGGATCGAACAGCGATCGACGTAAGGAAGCCTATTTTTTAGATTCCACCAACGTTTGTTTTTTGTTTTAAGTAGTGAGGGTAATATTTCTGTCGTGTTGAGATCTAACGCTGTAACAGATCAGAGCTATCCGCTTTGAGCGATCTCAATCATATGCCGGCAACCCCAAATTTTGACCCGGGTGCCTCTTCTACCAATAAGTGGTTAGCCTTCTCAGCAATTGGTATTTCATTTTTCACCATGGTGGCGAGCATGGGTATGGTGTTTATTGCTCTTATTCAGATCGCAGAAACTTTTGGTGTCACCCTTCGTTCAGCATCATGGGTGGTTATTGCTCAAGGTCTGACAATCTCGGCTTTTATGCTGCCAATGGGTCGAATGGCCGACATCATCGGCCGAAAGAAAGTTCATCTCATGGGTCTGGTTTTATTTGCTGCTGGATCGGTGCTCACTGCGCTTGCCCCGACATTTGGCCTGCTTATAGTTGCACGAATTGTCGCTGCAATTGGTAATTCCATGGGACAGTCAGTTGGGACCGCTATGGTTCTTTCAATATTCCCTCCGCATGAACGTGGTAAAGGTATTGGTGCTCAAACGACTTCTGTAGCAATTGGGGGAGCGATGGGTCCGGTTATTGCAGGCTTAGTCCTGCAATTTTTGCCTTGGGAAGCACTTTTCTTGCTGCTCACGGTACCAATTGTTATTGCATTTGTTGCCGGTTATTTCATTCTCAATGAACAAATCGTAAGTGGACACAGGAAAGATTCTCATGAACCTTTTGACTGGATAGGTGCTGTTGTTTCTGCAATGATTATCACGGTTTTAGTGATTTTGATTAACAACCCCTTGGGCGTCGCAATATTCTCTCCCTTTATTCTTGGTGGTTGTATTTCTGCCATAGGCTTATTTACGTTTTTCGTATGGTGGGAGCTCAACTCCGATTCTCCAATGTTGCAATTAAGGATGTTCAAAAACCTTGTTATGTCCATGGCGGTAGCGACAAGGTTTCTAGGGTTTTTGGGAACAACTACTGTTAGATTCCTAATGCCGATTTATTTGATCAGTTTGAGGGATATCCAGGAAGCAGCCGTTGGGGGGATGCTCTTCCTGACTTCACTTGGGATGGCTGTGGCAGCCAGTTCCTCGGGGCGTCTGGGTGACCGCATTGGAGAAAGACCGTTCACTATCGCTGGATTCTCGATTGTCGTAATTACCGCCATTGGTTTCACGTTTTTTACTGGAGATACATCGCTGTGGATTGTCATGAGCGTGCTTTTGATAAACGGGCTGGCCATGGGACTCTGGGGAGTGCCGAATAACAGTACGATTCTTGGCAGTGTTCCTAGAGAGGCTTTTGGAGTGGTCGGTGCATTGACGAATCTCACACGTAATGTCGGGAACGTGACAGGGCAGGCTGTTGCATCGGCTGTGGTAGTAGGAGTTATGGCAGCTGACGGATTTGATATCCCTTTGAGTGAAATCACAGGCAACGATGCTGCAAGCGCATCATTCTTAGATGGATGGAAACTTGCTTATATCCTGGTGATGGTATTTTCACTTATGGGATTGGCATTAGCGATTTTTACGAAACCTGAGCGTGTTGCTTTGACCGATTAACTAATTCGCATCCTCGGTAATTTCATGCACGCGATTAACCGTGATTTTTTCTTTTGTTGTGGTTCGACCACTGGGCCATTCGATGGATACGTCTACGGAATTGGATGAACCAACTCCGAAGTGAGCATCTAGTGAACTCATTGAGAGGAAACTCGACGATCCCATCACTTCCCGCGTCTGGGTAATTAGGTTTTCATTTTCAGATCTATGAACGACGGTAACTTTAGCTCCAATCGCATCGGCGTTTGAGCCGGTTCCATCCACAGCCATACGTCCCTGAAGTTTGAACGAAACCCAATTGTTATCACCGCCTCCGTTCATCCATACAAATAAGGGTCCGCTTGCTACTTCGAGTTCTCCATGATGATTAAATGTTTCTCCATTGCTGTTGGTTCCGATCACATCGATAAAGCCGTCAGCGTTCAAATCGCCCACAGCGACGCCTTTACCGTTTTCGTGGTATTCCGGTCCGAGTCGATGTTTGGAACCGTTGAAATTGTGGTTGTCTGAATCGAGAATTGAATAGTCCACTGCCAATGCGTCTATAGTTCTAGATTCGACGGTCACGTCTTTGAAAGATTTATCTCCGGTGTTTTGCAGCATCCTTCCAAAACCAATTGCTATGTTTCCATTTGGACCTTCTCCTCTGGATCCTAATGACCCTAACCAGTAGAGGTCTTGATCTGCATCATTGTCCATGTCAAAAAAGGCCGTGCCGAAACCGAATTCATAGGCTTCAATGCCGGTTATGCCGTTATTGTTGGCTGCTTGAAATTCCTCCCCTAGAGAGGCTGGTGGAAGAATTGGACTAGCAACGACTTTTGTCTCTCCGGCAACAAAGCGGAATGCTCCATGTCGATCGGGGTTGGAACCTTCGTTAACCCGATTCTCTATAAGCGCATGGAAACACGTCCCATAGTCAGTCGGGTGATAGTAGGCGCAATCGGCCGAAGGTGTCGTCGGTCGAGGTCGAGTAAGTGGTTGGAATCCCATGTTGGTCACAAACACGTCTAAATCAGCATCGCCATCGTAATCACCGATTGCGAAACCCATCCATTGACCAATCTGATCGATGCCTAGTTGTTCTGCTATAGGGGTGAACAGCATACCGTCGTCCGTAGAGTCGTTGCGATAGACCTTGAGCCTGTCCCCATCGTCTCCAACCCAAAGGTCGAGGTCTCCGTCTGAATCATGATCGAACATTGCAGTTGCCCAAGTTTGCCCGGCAGGATCTCCTACTATATTCCCTTCTCCATCCACCATATTGGTATCAAATCCCTCTAGAGATGCTCCATCCGCCCGTGGGAACGTAATTGGATTACCTTCCTGGTCAAGCATTCGAATTTCTGGCGATATCAATCCGGCTTCGACGGTACGATCAGAAAACGTGAGATCACCGTTATTTTGGAACAGTGTGTTGTAATGTCCGTGATGACGCGAAGTGTCGAATCGTACGAAATCCTGATCTGCTCGGTTACCGACATATACATCAAGCCAGCCGTCGTTGTCTAAGTCACCACAAGCTACGCTCGCAGTTGACCGTATATTCACGTGCTCAGAGAAGGCGCTCGCTGTGATATCTGTAAAGGTGCCATCAGCGTTGTTATGAAATAATCGATCTTGCATTACCACGGCAAGATTAGGATGCTGCGCCAGAGAACGGTAATCGAGGTTGTCTCCGATACGACCTTGGGCACCTACATAAAGATCTTGATAGCCGTCATTATCGAAATCACAGGCAGCGACTGCCGTTGAGTTGTGGGCATTAGCCGCCACCCCGGCTGAGACGGCAACATCAGTGTAAATATTTCCATCATTTCTGAATAGCTTATTGGCCCCGCCGCGAGTGATCTGGAACACTGCATTCGATTCGGCGGATGTTACATAGAAATCCAAGTCCCCATCTCTGTCGAAATCAAAAATCGCCACTCCCGGGTAACGGTTTTCGATCAGCGCGTCATCTCCAATTTGTGGAGCGATATTTTGGAATGGGGCGAATTCGTCCTTGGCAGGAATTCCGTCGAAAACTTCAGGGTTAATTGTATTTTCGGAAGGGACGTAGCCAGATGCTTGGAATAACTGTTGGATTGATCTTTGTTCTATAGGTTTCTTAATCCTGTCACTGAGACCTGCATTCTCCCAGAAATAGTTGCCTCCAAAAAGCACTAGTAAACCCCCTAAAGCCCCCACTGCCCAAGTCGCGGTAGCAAATGTAACGAGCCCTTTTTTTGGCATTAACTTTGCGAGACCCCAGAAGGTTACAGGCCCTCCCGCGGCAGCGCTGAAAAGCAATGTTGCGCCTGGTGCTGTTCCCATGCCAAGTAGCAGTAGCAAGGCGACCAGAGGAATTTCGAAAAGCAACGGGACGTTTATCAATATTCCAAATGTTGCTGCGATCAATATGCCACGGACATCGTTTCCTAGATAGGTGGCAACCACTTCAGGATTTAGCCATTGAATGACTAGTCCACTCGCAAAGCCTGCTACGATCATGATAGGTGAAAGCCTGATTGCGTATCCAATGCTTGCTTTTCCCCAGTGCCTAAAAGCGGGTGCCAGCGTTTCTTTCCACCCTGCATGATCCGGGATGTCTACAAAGGAATCGGGTATTTCTACAGCTTTAGCTCGATCTTTTCTGATACTTAAAACAACAATCGGTCCGATGATTAGAGCACCGATCACAGCCAAAGCAAGTCGACTTATTCCAAGTACCGGACTGAATACAAAAAATACCATTGCAAGTGCCGGAATATTTAATGTGGTCGATCCTTGGACCATTGCCACGGCACCCTCAACGCTCGCTCGTTTGTGAAAGGCTGATGACACAGGGACGATGCATGCAGAACAGAGGTTCATTACTCCTCCCGCTGCAGCTCCCTGGACGGTTCGACGGAACACCCCAGCTGTTGGTAGGCCTTTTCCTACAGATTTTGAAAAAAGAAAAGCTTCAGCTAAACCGGCAGTGACGAATGCGAAAGTCATACCAACGGTTACGAGCCGTAAGTATGAGATAGAGAAATTCAGCCACCGACTTACAAAACTCACTCCCGGATCGCGTTCAATACAGAATCCCTGGAAGCACTGGCTGGTAGGGGAGTTGACGGCATCTAAGTCTTCACCAACTATTCCAATTTTTGGTAGACGGTTGAAAGCCAAAAACAAGCCCAGAACGACTGCTAATATCACCAAGCCTACTATAAGTCTCTTGCGATCAGCTGATGCAAACATTATTTACGGAACCTGTCCCGTAATCTGCTTGCAAAATCAGATTCTCCATCAGGAGCCGGTATTAGCACCCATAATAAAAATAGGCAGATGAAAACGGCTGAAGGTAAAGTTGCTTCAATCCACCATTCAGGCATTTATACCTCTGCTGCTAGTGATAAATTCGTCCAATGTTTGGAATTGTTATTTAAGAGTACCCCGAATAAAACTCCGACTATGCTCACTTTAGGAGATTCAAGAAATTATTTAACTCTTAGAACAAAATCCTGAATCAATCTTTTTGAAAACTCGGGCTTTTATAAATTCGGACAGTTTTACCGCGTCCTTAGCTGTTTATTAGGTTATTCTGTCGCGTCGTGGTTATCGAGACTCCATTTTTTGAGGTTAGGATGAAGCAATGATTTACGATGCTGCCGGGATTGATGATTCAATAAAAAATCAGGGCCACTGGCCTGAATCCCCTGATACTCCAACACTCACTTTGTTCCTTCAGAATCTTGAAAATCGCTCTCTTCGTCGCGTAAAGCAACTGGGGGTGACTGGCGTTAGCATGGCCGGACTTGATACTGGCGGACTCGAGACTTGGACTGATCATAACTTGAAGCGACATATAGAACGGGCTGCATCTGCTGATCTTCAGTTACGGAACGTTATGTTTAACCCTTCACCGAGGGTCCGATTTGGTGAGCCAGGACGCGACGAGGACATTGAAACCATAAACCGCGCTATTCAAATCGCAGGCAGGCAGGGCCTACCAGTGATGGAATATAACTTTTATGCTCATCGGATAGTTGAGGGTTATCGCGTCGTGGCTGGAAGGGGTGGTTCAGGGTTGATGGATTTCAATTATGAACGGGTGAAAAATTTACCGCCTCTCGTTGGGGAGAGTGAGCATTCATTATCTGATATGTGGGATAACGTCACTTATTTTTTAAAGGCTGTGATTCCGGTAGCTGCAGAGGCTAATGTGCGTCTCGCGTTGCATCCAAATGACCCGCCCGCTCCGTTAAGCCGAGGGTCAGGACAGATAATGAGTACCTTGGACGGATGGAAGAAACTTACAGATATTGTCCCCAGCCCATACAACGGGATAACTTTTGATTGTGGAGTGACAAAAGAGTTGGGGCACGATCCTGTTGAAGTATGTAGGTACTTTGGTGAGCGGGATCAGATCAACCATGTGCACTTCCGCAATGTTGTTTCGCGCGTGCCAAATCTTGACTATACGGAAGTTTGGATTGACGAAGGTCAGGTAGATATGTTCGCTGTGATGAGTGAACTGGTTAGGCAGAAATATCCTCGCCTAATCTATCCCGAACATCCTCCTGCAAACGATGCTGATACAGAATTTCCTTTCGACGGAATATCAGCTACGACATATACAGGATTCGCCTACACTGTCGGGTATGCTAGGGCCATGATGCAGGCGGCTATATCGACTCAGGCTCAAGATTTGAAGTAGGAGAATTACTAATGATTTCTGTACCGACCATGAATTCGCGCATAGCCCGTCACTCAGAAATTATGGGACGACATGCTGAAGGTACCCCCTGGGCAGAACAGTTGCTCGAAGATGGAAGAAATCGTGCAGTTTGGATATCTGGGCCACCTGGTACTCCGCCAGATCCTCATATCCATCCTGATTTCAATGAGTGGTGGATAGCCCTTGATGGGCGTACCCAATGGCAAATTGGTCAGTATGAACCGGTTGTTTCCAGCTGGGGGGACATAATCATGGCCCCTGCCGGATTTGCACACGATATTCGTCCAAAAGAGGGTGTGCAGGCTATTCGTCTAGGGGTAACTCATCCAAACAGTAACCACGATATAAAAGGGGTGACCCCGTGTCGATTAATCCCTGTGGATGACGGTCAGACCAATCCTAATTTGATACATACAAAAATGAAGTCCTTTGTTGATAGTAACGGTACATCCACTGACTGGACTGAAATAGTTGTTTCTGACAATCGGAATTACGCTACATACACTCATGAATTATCGGGTCACTCTTCTGGTGTGGAAATGAATCCTGATGAAAATCTCTGGTGGGTTGTGTTGCAAGGCAAGATAGTCTGGTCGGTCGAAGGTCAGGAATCATTCGTTGCCGATCGAGGTGATGTCGTTTATGTCGAAAAGGGTGTCAGTTATTCTATAGTTACCACAGGAGATTCATCTTCGATAAGGTTGACTGTTAGCGCTCCTGTCATTTAGCTGCGATTTTCTGTCACAGAGGAGCGTATGATCGCCTATAAAGGCGTTCAGAATATTTATTCGGCCATTAGGCGGTTAATATCGCTTTGTAATTGTTCAAGATAGTCGAGATAAGAATTGTTCTGATATTTCAGTGCGTTATTCCCTCCCTCATCTGAATACCAGGCGAAGTGACCTTCAGATGACTGATATACAGCTTGATCAGGATCAACTTCGATCATTTTGAAATAATCAGTGACGTATTGAGAACCTTGCATGCGCCACGTATCACCACCACTGACATTGATGACTCTAGTTGCATCCGTCAATTCTGCGGTCACGGCTGATGTGATTGCGGTGACCGCATCATCGCGATGTATGAACTCAATTTTTTGATCTGGCAGAAAGGGCCATGCCTCTGGTGGCTCTTGGAATACAGGAACCGAAACACCTGAGATTCTTAATACACAAGAATCTATGCCGGAATTCAAGACTAACTGCTCAGATTCACATTTAGTTTTGGCGTAGTTGTCGTCTGGGTTATAGCGCATGGAAGTGGTTACTTCATCGTCAGTAGTTGGCTTGCCGTAAACGCTCACAGATGAACTAAACACCAGTCTTGCCGTGGGGTTATTAGATTGCATCACTTCAATGAGAGTCTCTGTCCCTTGCACGTTAACCAGTCGGGCCAATTCGATTTGCTGATCGGCAACCGGTGGCAGTATTGCTGCCAGATGCACGACCACATCGATGTTGTCGATAGCGGAATCCAAACTGGTTTTGGATGTCAAATCTCCGGTCAGTGCAGAAACACCATCGGGAAGACGTTCGAAATTTGCCGTTTCCAGATCGAAAGCTCTTATAGTGTGTCCTTTGGAAGCAAGCCTATGGCAGACCAATCTGCCCATGCTGCCGGCCCCACCTGTGACCAATACGGATGCCATTAGGTGAGGACTGTTCCAGGCGCATCGGCTTTGTCTTCGATTTCCACTACAAGAGCTTCCACGGCTGCGACATTTGCGTCTGAGCTATCAGTACTGAGCGCTGTGCCGGCTTTTTTTACTTTGTTCGCAAGTGGAACGCCGGCAAGCGAGGTAAAAAAGAATTTCTCGCGTTGAGCCAAGAGACGATCCGCGAGTTCGTTATGTCCTGCATTTGAAATGAGGGTTATTGCTTCATCGAGCATATCTTGTGCTCTTGCCATTGTTACAAAGGTCTCCTAATTTGATCTTATTGTTATTAAGGTTGTTTATTAGCGTTCGTGGGTGGTTGAATGTGAACGCGTCCCTTCTTCTCCGGGATGCCATTGATTTCCTGGGGCGCTGTGACCGTTGGGCCCGTGACTCGTTCCATCACCATGGTAAGGTGCGTGTGAATGAGTCCCAACGGTTGGTCCGTCGTGCGGTTTGACTGCCTCGATATCCACCTCAGGTAGCCGATCGTAGCCATGGCCGTCGTGACGGTCGTATGGGAACGGCTGGAATTTTTCAAACATCCGCGCGAATCGTTGCCGGGTTGGTCGTTCATCGTAGGGGAATCTGAATTTATCCCTCCCGACAGGTTCTACGTGGTGCAATTCGTAGCTTCTACTACCGAGGCCATTGACTACTGCTGTGTTGATCGTGGTCTGTTCGGAGAGACCTTCTATGGCTGCTCCTGCAAGATCGAATTTTCGTTCACCAGCATCTCCGACACCCATCTCGTCGCTGAGAGATCCAGGGATTCCCGGCGAACCAGTAACTGCGTCCACGCAGGCTTGATCGATTGCCACAGGATCTTTGCTTGCAAAAACACCTAAGTTAGGAACGATTGGCATATCTGAGAAGCCAGCACAATCACATTTCGGTGAAACGTCAATAGCGAGCGTAACGAATCCGACTTTTGGGACCGTTTTCACTACTCCAAGAGCCGCATCTCCGATAGCAATATCGGTAGCATCAAATAGCATCTGGTTTGGTTGGAAAATACCTCGAGGATTCATTACGCCAAGACAACCGAGACAGGTCATACATTTGTCTCGGTCCCAGGCGATAGTGTTATCTTCTTGTATCTCGAAGAGTCCAATCGGACAGGCTTCCTCTATCAACTCCCACTCGACATCTTTTTCTTTGTCCACAACGAATTTCTCGTCGAACTCTACTGCGGCTCCTACTCCGTATTTTGGATGACCGCCCATATGGACGTTGAACTTACCACGTTTTGATTGTGCTCCGATTCCAAGATTCTTTAACGCTCCGCCTATAACACCCATGCCGTGACCTTTGAAGTGCGTCAGGGCGATAAGCACGTCTGCTGCGGCGATTGCCTGCGCTACGTACGCTTCTTTTAGTAAATAGCCTTCAGGAATATCAACTAGGTAGTCGCTTGTTCCTACGTAACCATCTGCAACGATGAATGGGCAGCCGAGGACTGCAGATGAAAAGCCGTTCCGCTCGGCGGTTTGCAGGAGGTCAAGCTCCGTTGCCCGAGTAGAAAATGGACTATAAGTCAGTGTGGTTGTATCACATACGAATGGTCGTCCGCCAAGTTCTTTTACGCGGTCAGCAATTGCTCTGGCATAAACAGGTCGCAGGTAGGCGCTGGAATTCCATTCGCCGCAATGTAGCTTTATCGCGACTACATCTCCGGGCTTAACTAGTTCGTCTAGCCCCGCAGCGTCGAAAACAGTTACTGTTTTTGCAATCAAGCTTGTATCGGCCGAGTCGCTCCGCGCGTCCATGAAGTAAACGTCAGATGTCATTACAGGATCCTAATTTTCTGAAAACCAAATCGTCTTGCTGCGAAAATATAACCGATATTAACCGTTTTGCGCGGGGCTAATTTGCCAAGTATCGTCATTACTTGGGTCACATTTGTTACTGTATGGGTAGAAGTGATTGCAACGGGGATTCGACTCTGGGCGTATTTGTACTGACAACAGGAGCTATCGATGGCAGAAAAAGTAGAGAAACTCGCGGCTGAGAATGCACTGGTCGGCGAGGGGCCTGTTTGGGATGTGGAATCTCAGACACTTTATTGGATTGATATTCAGGGCGGTAAGTTCTGGAATTACGATCCCGTTAATGGAGAGAACAAATTACTTCATCAAGGCTACAACGTTGCCGGTGTTACCCGTAACAAGGGTGGTGGACTTGCTGTCGGGACGTGGGAGGGAGTGCAATTATGGAATTCTGATGATGATTTCCATTGGTTGCATCGCGGAGATATTGATGGTCGTCCGATCAAATTAAACGACATCAGTGTCGGTCCAGACGGGAGCCTTTATGGTGGAACTGGACACTTGGACTCGTGCACTTTGTTCAGATTTAAGCCTGACGGTTCGGCTGAAATAATTGATGACGGTCTGGACCTGTGCAATGGGATGGGATTTTCCCCAGATTTGAAGACATTTTATTCTACTGACTCACCCAAACACGAGATTTACAGATGGGATCACAATCCCACCACCGGTAGCATTACTAATAGAAAAGTGTTTACAACCATTCCTGATAACTGGGGTATTCCTGATGGTATGACCGTCGATGCGGAGGGATTTGTTTGGTCGGCGATATGGTATGGAGGGATGGTGGTGCGATTTGACCCTGACGGTAAGGAAGAGCGTCGTGTAGAGATTCCCGCTGCCCAAACGTCGTCAGCAATGTTTGGTGGTAAAGACCTGAACGAGCTTTATGTTACAACTGCCAGTTTTGGGACTGGCGATCCTGGGAAGACGGGCTGGGAGCCCGAAGGGTTCGAGATGAGCACTTATCGTGGTGGTGACCTATACCGGGTGAAACTGGACATTCAGGGGAAACCAGAATTTATAACTGATTTCGCTGTGCCGTCATCTTGACAGCGCTGAGTTCCATTCGGCTGGGCACTTTTAACTCTGCCGACTCAAGACTGGTTATGGAGTTTAAAACAGAAATCCCGGAGGACCTGCGATTTATATAGTGACCTTCGGAGCCTTCTGGGCTTGTGATTTTAGTTCTCAGAATTTATGAGTTGGCAGGGATGGCCTTAATAGTCTCTTTTTCCGTCTGGAAAGTGCTGGTGATGTCCGTGTCGGTCATCTCACCATTTTCTTCGTGTAAGAGGCATGCCGTAAGCTGGTGATCATTGATCAGGTATTGCGCAGGTTTTGTGTCCTGACATCGATCCATTACAGCAGGGCACCGATCGGCAAACCTGCAACCCGTGATTTGCAGGTCAGATGTGTCCCAATTTTGCTGGGGTGGTTCTGAGCCCCATCTATTTTTCGGGTCAGGCTGTGGGATCGATTCGATCAATAATTTGGTATACGGGTGTTGAGGGTCGGGAATCACCGCATCAACGGTACCTGCTTCCACAACTGTTCCTCTGTACATCACCATTATGTTATCGCTGATCTGGTAGGCAGTCGTCAGATCGTGCGTTATATAAATGACTGAAATTCCTAAATCTCGATTGAGTCTGCGGATTGAATCAAGGATAGTTGCCCTAAGTGATGCATCTACCATGGAAACCGGCTCGTCAGCTAGGATCACTCTCGGCTTTAGAAGCAGAGCACGGGCTACCATTACGCGCTGGCGTTGGCCTCCACTGAGTTGATGCGGAAATCTGCCTAGAGTTTCTTCTGGTACCAGCCCGACCATTTCAAGGGCATCTTCGATCATCTGTTGTTTCTCAGAGGCGGAAGAAGCAAGTCTGAAATTCTTGATTGGCTCGTCTAAAACATGGTCGACTTTGTAAAACGGGTTGTAAGACTCAAACGGGTCTTGAAATATCGGTTGAATTTCACGTCGGAAATTGCGACGCTCGCGTCGAGTAAGCCGAGTGAAGTCTTTGCCCCGATATAGCATTCGGCCAGCGTTTGGCACATGGCTGCCCAAAAGAAGCCTGGCGAGGGTGGTTTTGCCGCTTCCACTTTCGCCAGCTACTGTGGTGATGGAAGATTCGTCTTCATCAATCGAGAGTGAAACATCATCGACTGCAACTGTCACCGAGCCATTGCCGAACATGCCTTCACTTCCGAAGGTTTTGGTGACGTGCTCTAATTCGAGGAATGTGCTCATGATTTGGCCTCTTCTTCGTATAGATGGCAAGCTACTTCTCTACGGCCGCCAAGATCGAACAAGTCAGGTATTTCAGCTTGGCATTTTTCAAAACGAGATGGACATCGATCTTCAAATGCACATCCCTCTGGCAGAAATATCAACTGGGGGGGCAGACCGGGAATCCCAAGGAATTCCCGTTTTTCTTGCAGAGATGGCAGACTACCGATCAGAAGTTTTGTATACGGGTGCTTAGGGTCGCTGAACACTTCCTCGACCGGACCTATTTCGACGAGTTTACCTGCGTACATAACACCGATTGTGTCTGCAAACTGGGCGACCAACCCCATGTCGTGACCTACTAACATGATCGAGGCATCTAGGCCCTCTTGCAGCCGGCCCAGCGTTTGCATTATCTGTCGTTGAACGACGACATCAAGAGCTGAAGTTGGCTCGTCGGCAATTATTAGTTTGGGACGCAACGAAATGCCAATGGCCATTGCTACACGTTGTTTCATCCCGCCAGATAGTTCGTGAGGGAATAATCGGGCTACAGATGGTCTGAGACCAACGCGTGTAAGTAGATCCCGCACCGTTTCTTGCAATTCTTCCTTGGTGGGTTTGGGATCATCATCGTCGAGGTGGTCGATAATCCCATCGACAATTTGTCGCTCGATCCTCATTACCGGGTTCAGGGAGTTCATTGCTCCTTGGGGGACGAGTGCTAGTTCAGAAAGGCGTGTTTTACGCATTTCATCATCCGAGAGTTTGGTAATGTCGCGCCCATTCAGTGTGACGCTGCCTTTTGCTATGTGTCCCGGCGGTCGGGTTAATCGCATGAGAGCCATTGCCAGTGTTGTCTTACCAGATCCAGATTCACCCACGAGTGCAAAACGTTCACCTTGCTTCAGAGTGAAAGTGACGTCATCGCAGGCTTTGACGGTTCCGTTATCGGTTTCGTAGTAAACCGAAAGATCCTCTACAACGAGAGCATCGGCGTCGGTAATCCGAGCACCCTCTCGGTAAGTTTTGATTGCTTGTTCAGTGCTCAAACGCGTTTCCTCAATCGTGGGTTGGACCATTCATCCAGTCCTGATGAAATCAAGAACAGGCTTACGAATACGATTACAATTGCCACCAGAGGCGGGACCCACCACCACCACATTCCCAGCGTGATTGATGAGAACTGTATGTTCCAATAGATCGTCATCCCCAAAGTAGGGTCGCTCAAATTGCCAAGCCCTATGGCTTCCAATCCAATGGAAGCCAGGATTGCTCCCGCAACCGATGCTACAAGGCTTGCTGTTATGTACGGTATCAGGTTGGGCATCATTTCCTTGAATATGATCCCCATCCCACTCGTGCCCGATAAGCGAGAGAGTTCGACGTAGGCTTGCTCTCTCATTACAAGTACTTGTGATCGAATGGTTCTTGCAGGGAATACCCAACTAGTTAGACCAATCGCGATTCCCATTTCATCTGTCGATAGCTCTCGCCCAACGTTGATCCGGACAAGAATCAGTATCAACAAGGCCGGCATCGCCAAGCCTACGTCGACAATTGAACGGATAGCGCCGTCTATCACGCCTCGATAGTAGGCGGATAGGAATGCTGCGACAGTGCCAAGGCCGATCGCTACGACTCCTGCGATTAGCCCGATACGTAGTGTTAGCGGCGTCCCCAAGATAGCGATCGCAAGTAGGTCACGTCCTTGAGTGTCTGTCCCAAACGGATGTTCTGCGGTGGGTGCAAGGCGTGTCGGGGTAGAAAGTGGTCTGAACATTTCTGTATCCCATATCAAATGCCCAATCCCAACAAGAAACAACATACCGAATAGCAATACGAGTCCTACGATTAGGGATGGGTTACGTACAGCGTACTTTTTAATTGGAACTATGCGTTCTTCGTTGAATTGATCCCATCCGCCGCTCGGAGCTTTGTTCATTTGGGTTGGTGAGGCAACTGAGTCAGTCATTTAAGTATTCCTCACTTTGATCCTAGGATCGAGCAATGGGTATAACACGTCGAGCAGGAAGGTCGCCCCGGCAATTCCTAGAATTATGACTATTACGATTCCTCGTATTACGAAAAAGTCAGAGAGTCGAATCGCCTGAAATAGTATGTCTCCGATTCCTGGGTAAGAGAATACCCTTTCTACAAGGACCTGACCGGTGACAATGGTTCCTAAGACGAGGGCGAGGCCGGTTACCTGTGGAAGTAGGGCGTTACGAACTGCGTATCTCATAAATATCCGTGATCCCTTCAACCCTTTGGCATCTGCCTGAATCATGTAGTCCTCACCCTGTGTATTAATCATCATCCCTCTCATGCCAATTGCCCAGAATCCAATTGCTGAAAAGATGATGGCGAAAGCAGGTAGGATTGCATGACGGAGCACATCTACGACGAAATCCCAACTTAGATTTGGAAGGGTCGAAGGAGAATAGCCTCCAAATAACGGTAACCACCCTAGTTTGAACGCGATGATAAAAATCAAGATCATCGCTAATAGATATTGTGGTATAGCGGAAAGGGTGAGGAGAGGCATAAAGACGTATTGGAGCCACCCCGGACGTCTGGGCCAACCCAAAAAAGCTCCAGCCAGTGTCCCTAGTATGAATGCCAAAATTGTTACTGTTCCCATTAATCCCAAGGTCCACATCAAAGACTCAAAAACGATGTCATTGACGGTTCGAGGGAAAAAGGCGATTGATGTGCCAAGATTGAGCTTCGACAGGTCGATCATGTAGTTGGTGTATTGAGTCCAAAGGGGTTGGTCTAGACCGAATCTCTTTTGATAGGTCTTCGCCATTTCATCGAGTCCTGTTTGCATTGCTCCGCCACGCTGCGCTTCGAGGAGGAGCTTTTCCTTTACGGGATCCTGTCCGGACAGGCGCGGTATTATGAAAATCACCGTTGCTGCTATCCATACGACGAAAAGGAAAAATAAGAACCGCTTCACGACGAAATTGCCCAGAATACCTGAGAGGATACGGAGGGACGTTCCTGTAAAGGAACTTAGTTTCGATGGTGAAGAGTTTTCAGCGACCTCTGATTGCTCTGTCACGGGCACAAACTCAATTCAACAATTATTTAGTTCTAATAACGTTAATATTACTATGGCTGGCGTCCAAAGGTAACAATTGTTAACGCTTGTGGCTATGGCGGTATTCAGTCTGTTAGGGCATTTTTTTGGGGTTATTGTACGAATGGTGACCTTAACTCTCTTGCATTCTTTGTGAATGTATTTCTTCAACACTGCGTCGCGCTTCAACCCATACGTGATGTAGTGATACGTTGCTGAATAAATACACGTTTTCGGGTGTGCAGCATTAGCTGAGCCCTATTGAGCCAGGCAAATATTATGCTGCGCGTAGAACGTTTTTATATTGACTGTATGTATGAATTCCGATATAAAATTGCCTTAATAGTAGTTCCCGCGTGGGGGCTGCTCGTAATTCGCGTCTGACATTTATTCGGAGGTCATATTGACTTTTACTAAGAGTTGGAGAATCCTCTTCCTCGCCATGTTGTCGTTTGCTCTTGTAGCTGCGATTGCTTGTGGTGGAGACGATGACGATGCTCCAGCAGAATCAGCAGCGCCGGCCGCTAAGGAACCGGCTGCCGCTCCCGAACCCACGGCTAAACCCGCAGAGGAAGCTCCCAAGGCGTTGCCTGTAGAGGAAGTCTCACGAGACGACACTCTTATGGCGTATCTCGGTGGTGCTGAAGGCCGGTTTGTCGACCACGAACTTTGGAACCCTTATGCGATTGGTGCAAACCACCAATCCGGTCCAAACATCATCTTCGAGCCTCTTGCATTCTTTAGTGCATTCGACTCAAAGACGATTCCGTGGCTCGCAGAAAGCTGGGACTGGAACGGCGACTATACAGAATTGACTATTAACCTGCGGACCGGAATTAACTGGTCTGATGGTGAAGAGTTCAACGCAGACGACGTTGTATACACGTTGAACACTCTCAAGGACCTCAAGGAAGAGGTTCGATGGGGTACAGACATTGACAACGCCATGAACCGTGCGGAAAAAGTCGACAGTCACACCGTAAAGGTGATACTGGATCGACCAGACCCACGATTCATGTTCCTCTTGACCTACAAGTTCGACATCGGCGTATACATGGTGCCTGAGCACCACTACAACGGTCGAGACTGGACCACTTTCAAAGACTATGACCCTTCAAAGGGTTTCCCTCTGACAACAGGTCCATGGCAGGTTACATCTGGAACACCAGAACAGAAGATCATCGACCGCCGCGATTCTTGGTGGGGCGATGGCTTGGCTGACCTCGGTCAGTTCGGTAAGATGCCTGGACCAGCACGTGTGGTCTACCTTCCGACTCCTGACCAGACAGTCAGGTCGCAGGCTTTGATTTCTGACACCGTAGACTACTCGGCAATGACGACACCAGCTGTTATTGTTGAGACTCTAGGTAAGAACTCAGACCTTGTGACACACACTGGTACAGAAAGCCCTTACGGCTATGTTGACTGGTGGCCCGTATCCATTGGATTCAACAACTCAGGTAAGTTCGGCCCTTACGACAACAAAGACGTACGATGGGCATTCAGTTACTTCCTTGACAGGCAGGAACTGAGTGACGTGGCCTACGACGGTGCAGCAGCATTCAACCCGCTGACTATGCCTGGCTACCCGCCACTTAAGAAGTACTTTGATTCCGTAGCCGACATACTTGCAGTCTACGACACCACCGAGTTCAACGTTGAAAAAGCCAACGGTTTGCTTGAAGGTGCCGGATTCTCTAAGGACGGCGATGGCAACTGGGTAGACGCCCAGGGTAATGGCATCAACTGTGAAATCATTGGATTCAGCCCGTGGGTGGACCTAGGTCCTATCACTGCTGAGCAGCTGCGACGTCAGGGCATAAATGCTTCTTACTCACAGCCGCCCGATGCTTCTTCACGAATGGCTGAAGGTAACTTCGAATGTCTGATGTTCGGACACGGCGGATCGGTCCGTGACCCTTACTTCACAATGAAGCTTTACCAGTCAGCGTCAGTAAACATTCCTGGTGGTCACCAGGTTAACTTCTACCACTGGGAGAATGCACGGTGGGATGAGCTTACTGACGAAGTGGCGAAGACTCACCCTGACGACATCGACAAGATGCAGGAACTGTGGCATGAGGCCATGGAGATCTGGCTGGCCGAACTTCCGGACGTACCAATCCTAGAGTTCTACCACCGTATCGTCATGAGTGAGAAGCGCTGGACAAATTGGCCTCTTGGTGGACAGACCGACGGTTACGTGAATGAGGCCTCTTGGCACCTCACGTGGGGTATGGTTCTGCATGCACTTAAGGCTAAGTAGCGAGACTCATGTAGTTTTTGCTACTTGAGATAAAAGACGCGATCGGAGTGCCCCGCCAAACAAATTGGCGGGGCACTCTTAGTTAACGGCAACTTTAGAATGCTGCATTAGGCTATCCTTCAGTTTATGCATCAATTTGTAATAAAACTGAGGTCCGCATCTGATTCACAACTGGGGTCAGTCGGTCTTTGGAACTCACCATTTTTTCACTGGTGCCTATTTCTCATGCTCTCCACAACCTTGCTTTCATTTTTTGGATGTAGCACGGAGCGAGAAACACTGGTCGATGGTAAGACAATCGATGAAGACGGTTTAAGACTTACAGTTCGGCCAGGTGCCATATATACGATTGATGATCTTGTAGCTGTTGGTTACAAGAAGAATAAACAGTTCGAAGTGGATCAAGTTCCAGGAGCGAATGACATCTGGTACGGCTTTTTTCAACAGAAAGATATCGAGATACGGTTCTATGACTCGCATGCTGCGGCTGTCGAACTCGGCGTTGAACTGGCCGAAGAGGTGATCGCCAAGAAGGCAGGGCAACGAGATTTTCTCATACCAGTAGTCAACCTATATCCCGCATATGCTGTGGTTGGGAATACAGTTATGCTCTGCGAACGTCAGCTTTCCACTTGCGAGGCATTGATCGAAGCACTGGACTGAATGATGAGTACGCCATCAAAATGTCAACTGAAAAGCCCGTGTTCTTTCTGATCGGGCTTTTCAATCATTTTTTTACTTGGTCGGGTCACGCAGGCTCTAAGAGAGTTATCAAGTTATTGCAATTCTCAAATGCTGCAGAAGACTCATCTCCTTCGCAGAAGAGAATCATATTTCCTCGAATAACGTACTCAAGATACCGTGCGGAATATGAACAGCCTGAATGAGGGGTGCCTGCAGCCCGGCTGCATTTTCTACGATCCTTTTCACCCTCTTCCCACAAAACCTCATCGCCGATCACTACCGCATCATCGCCCGTTATTGAGTCCGCATAAAGTGTTCCTTGTTCAACAGCATCCTCATGAGTCGCGTAGAAGCGGATTTCATAGTCAAGCTTGTTGTAGATAACATTTCTGGCATCAAGTGCACCCGGAAGTTCTTCAATTTCGTATTTCTTGACTATCTTGACTCCGGAGGCCTTTATGGCTTCGATATCTTCGATTGCGTAGGTCCGATTACCGCCTAGCACACGTTCGATGGATGACTCTGAATCATTATCGGAACCGCTGCCACATGCGGCAGTTAATACCAACATGAGCGTAATCACGCATCCGATTAGTAGTCTGGTAATTGGTCGATTTAAAACGAGTTGGCTGGACATCACCTATTGCACCACTGACATTAAGTCAGCACATGCCTGATGCGATGTCAAACTGTCTTTCCCTTGGCAAAGCATGATCATGTTACCAACAACCACGTAGTCAAAGTACTTTGGATTGTCACATTTGCCAGAATGATGACCACCATTGCCCGCGCACTGTCTGCGATCTTTAAGTCCCTCGTCCCATCGTTGGATATCTTTGAGAATGACGGCATTAGCCCCTGTGGCTTCGTCAGCGAAGTCTACTCCTGTGCTCATGGCTGTCGCGTGATCCGCATAAAAGCGCACTTCGTATTCAAGTCTAGAGTACGGGTCAGAGCCGTAAAAGCCATAGATTGCGGCGATGGCATCGTCTAGGCCTTCTACATCGTAGTCGTCATCTAGTTTGAAGTTGGTCGCGTTCTTGATGTCGTCTGTAGTGTATATACGGTCAGTATCGTTGATTTTTGCGATAGGTCCTTCAGATTCTGAAACCTCTCCATCCCCACCGCCACCACATGCGATCGCAGCAACTGCCAACGCTATTACCGCAAACAGCAGCAACGGTAATTGGAACATGCTGCTTTTTCTTTGGTTCATAAGAAGCTCCCCGTTATAAGCGCGAATCCCACCGCAAGCGTAGTGTAGAAAAATATAGTGTGCGGTAGATACGTCAAATATACCTTTTTATAGCTCGATAGTCATCTCGTAATATTCAGATACCGTAATTATCCACCTTTACCTCGTAAACGTGAGATCAACGGTGCGCAGTGGTCAAGGGCGTGTTGCGAAGTTCTTCCTTCGCAAAGTATTACTACATTGCCCAAGATTACATAATCCCCGTACCGAGGGTTTTGACTCCCTCGAGATCCGCCTCCGACGATCATTCTTCTATCCCGGACTCCTTCACTCCATAATGTATCGCTTAAGCCGAGGGATGCGTTTGCTCCTGAGGCATCTTCAGCGAAAGGTGTCCCTTGTTCCACTGCTAAGTTGTGGTCTGGATAGATCCTTATTTCATAATTCAAACTGCTTAGACCTGGTGGAGTCCAGAATCCAACATACGCAGCTTCGGCCCCTGTCAGGCCGTCAACGTCATATTTTTTCCCTCGCTTCCATCCAGCGTTTTCTAGATCTTCTATGGTTAGGACTCTATCGATGTTTTCAATTTTGGCAATGGACCGTTCCGGTTCAGCAACCCCGGAATTTAAAGTGCAGCCTAAAATGCCCGAGGTGGGAAATAAGGTTAGTAAGATCAAAAAGCTAACGACGATGGCTCTTATCTTATTCATTTTTCATTAATTCGGTTGCCAGTAATCCACATCGCTCAACAGACTGGGTTTGATCTGCACCCTCACAGAGCATCAATACATTGCCGAAGATAGCGTAACTTCCGAACTTCGAACAGATTCCGCTTCGGGCACCGCCACCGACTCCGCTGCCACACGCCATTCGACGATTTTTAACCCCTTCCTTGTAGGTTGAATCGCTTTTATTCAAAATAGCGGTATCGCCAGAGCCTTCGATGGCTAGCGCTGTACCGAGATCGACTGCTTTTTGGTGTGATTCGTAAAACCGTACTTCATATTCGTAAGGATCACCGCCTGGTATTCGCAGGAATCCATAACTGACAGCTGAAGAGCCTGGTAGGCCTTCAGTTGGGTAGTTACTCGATTCTTTGAATGTTGTTTTTAGCAGGTCATCTAAAGTGAAGACCTGCCCGGGATCACTTATCTGCGGGAAGTTGTCTTCTTCGGTTGTAAGTGATGTGCAAGCGGTGATAGCACCAATGATAGCTACAACTAATAGGGCTTTTAGAGGTCGTTTGTGTAGATGGTTCGCTATCCGAATTTTCAATGATTCCTTCTCCAAACAAAAGTTGTGATTAGCGTACCAAACATTATGGTGTGACCCGATAAGTAAGTTAGACTTTTTTGCTGATGAGATACCGCGTCAGTAAATTGTGTTTCTATTAATTAGGGTCTCCCTATCACACTTCGATGTCTTTTCAGGGTTAGTATTTAGCTATTGGGTGAAGGAACCTTTTGAGTTTTGTAAAACTCTTTTTTTGCAGGAGTTGAATATTGAATATTTTGATAACCGCGGCGTCGTCAGCTACAGCACGTATCATAGCCGACTCGCTTTCTGGTAATCATATGATTCGTCTGACTGACCTTTCTCACAATGCAAAAGGTGACATGATTGCCAACGATCTTGATCATGGCGCTTTGACCGACGATTTGGTTTCCGGTATCAACGCGATTATCAATATTGGTTTCGAGGGGCAAGATGGCACGGATACCCATTTAATGGATTACCACACTCGGTGTACTTACAACCTTTTATATGCTGCATCTGGTTCTGGTGTATCGAAATTTATCAATATCAGCACTCTTCGCTTGTACCAAAACCATGAAGAAAATCTTGTGGTCACTGAGCGCTGGCGTACGGATCCATCGGCCGAGGATGTTGCCATTTTAGGAGCGCACATGACAGAGGTTGTTTGCAAAGAGTTCGCGAGAGACCGGTTAGTCGACGTGGTTAATCTTAGATTCGGTTGGCCTTTTGTAGAAGCTGTTTTACCGGATTCATCTTATACCGCAGCAACTACGTATGATCTAATAGCCGCGACTGTATCTGAGTCTTTGCTAAGTGACCAACTTGGCCCTTGGCAAGATGTCCATGTGCAATCACCGGTAAAACACCAGCGCTTTATTACTAATACAGCTGCCAAATTTTTTCCGAAGTTAGCGGGTAGGTTGTCCCAGTGAAAATTCTCATATTAGGTGGAAATGGAATGCTCGGACCATGGGCGGTTCGTGCGTTGAAAGACCGACATGAAATACTGCTGACGGATATCAATGAACGCCATCCTGATTACCAGGGTGATTATCTTCAGCTCTCTGTGGCTGATGTTGATGGTGTGGTAGAAGCAGCTAAAGACATGGATGTGATCGTTAATTTATCTGTTTTGAGACCACACAGACAGGACGCGTTTGATGTGAACACGATGGGTAATTACGCCATGATGGTTGCCGCCAGAAAGCACGGGATCAAACGTGTGATAAATTCTGGGCCACATTACCAAATGGCTGGACAACAGTATGAGGATTGGGATTTCGATCTTAACCCTGACATGCCACCTGCGGCAGGGACGCGTCTCTATGCTCACACTAAGGCACTAGGTCAGGAAGTATGTCGAGTTTTTAGCCAGCGTCATGGTATACAAGTGATAACTCTCTTGTACTACAACATGAAGCATTCTTGGGATCTTAGTGGAATGGAGCCTGGAGGACCTCAGTATCACCAAGATATGGTTCCCTATAGTACGGCATGGCCTGATTGTGGTACGGCGGTTCAGGCTGCTGTCGAAGTTCCAGAAAGTCGTTTGGCGACTCGTTGTGAGACATTTTTTGTTTTTCCAGACTTGCCTCATGGAAAATTCAATAATGAAAAAATTAAGCGGGTGCTGGGTTGGAAGCCGCGATACCAGGTTGAGGGGTTGTGGAACAAAGATTTTCGTACCCCGCCTGATAATCTGCATGGAGCGTTTTAACCAACTCTCCTTAGTGTCGGTCGATACCGCTGATCTTTTGTTTTAATTGATATTAATTAATGCGCCTAAAGTTCTTTGACTTCGCGGACGATCTTTTCCACAGAGTCTTTCGCATCTCCGAAAAGCATTTGGGTTTTCTCCAGAAAAAAAAGATCGTTTTGGATTCCTGCGAACCCCGATGACATAGAACGTTTCATCATTATTACTGATTGGGCCTGATCCACGTTTAAGATTGGCATCCCGAAGATAGGGCTCGATTTGTTGTTGCGAGCAGACGGGTTAGTGACATCATTGGCACCGATGACCACGGCGACGTCTGTGCTTTGAAACTCGCCGTTGATTTCGTCTAGGTCTTTCAATTCGTCATAAGGCACATTTGCTTCGGCGAGAAGAACATTCATGTGGCCTGGCATTCGTCCGGCAACCGGGTGAATAGCGTACCTAACGCTAATTCCTTTTAGCTTTAGTAGATCAGCCAGTTCTCTTACTTGGTGTTGTGCTTGTGCTACGGCCAGTCCATAGCCAGGCACAAAAATTACTGATTGTGCATAGCCTAACATCATGGCGGCGTCTTCAGGAAATATTGATGTGACTGGACGCTCATCATCGCCAACTGTGCCGGTGGCTCCGTCTTCAACACCGAATCCGCCAAGCATTACGCTCAAAAGTGATCTGTTCATTGCCTTAGTCATAATTCTTGTCAGAATCAGTCCGGATGCTCCAACAAGCGAACCTGCAATTATTAGGATGTTGTTTCCTAGAACAAATCCTGTGGCAGCTCCAGCAATGCCTGAATACGAGTTCAACAAGGCTATAACCACTGGCATGTCTGCCCCGCCAATTGGAATCACTATGAGAATTCCCAAGGTTAAAGCCATTATCGCTGCTGTTAAAAATGGTTCGATCGAGGGGTCTATCACGAACCATGCTATTGAGGCGATCATGGAAAGTAGCAAGAAAATATTTATGACGTTTCGAATTGGTAGCAACAATGGTCTAGTGGGGACAACACCCTGGAGCTTTCCGTATGCAATCAGACTGCCAGTGAGAGTTGCCCCACCTACTATGACGCTCGCCATGATTGTTATCGAAACATCTTGTGGTATTGATTCGTCGAGATCTATTAGGCGTATCAACTCTGCAGCTGCCACAACAGCAGAAGTTGCTCCGCCTAAGCCATTGAAAATTGCCACGAGTTGCGGCATCGAAGTCATTTGGATTTTTCTAGCGGAGTAGATTCCAATACCAGAACCTATCATTACACCAGCTAAGATCCACTCCCATGATGCAATGTCATTACTGAAAACGGTTGCGAGTACTGCCAATAACATTGCTAGTGCGGATAATCTGTTCCCGGTGCGGGCTGTGGCGGGGGAACCTAGACGCTTCAGCCCTAGGATGAAAAGAATCGCCGAGACTATATAGGCGATACCCGCTGCGTTTAAATCGAATAATGCCTCTGTGTTCATGACTCTTTTCCGTCAGATCGTTTGAACATTTTCAACATTCGGTCCGTGACCATGAATCCGCCAATAACGTTGATCATTGCTAAGCCGACCGCGATTGCTCCCAGAATTTGACTAATCAATCCGTCGGCTTTGCTGGCAACTAGTAGGGCACCCACGATCACGATGCCAGATATAGCGTTGGATCCGGACATCAGTGGTGTATGCAGCGTTGGCGGAACCTTGGTAATTACTTCGTATCCGATGAAAATTGCAAGTACAAATACAGTTAGCGCTACTATCAGCGTTTCAAGATCAAACATTTAATTCAAAATTCCTTTCATCTCGTTTCAGGATTTTGCTGCCGCTTATTGAGTCAATAACCGGCAGAATTTCATGAGCTGAATTTATGTCGGACTTTGCCAAGATGCACGACGCAGGTCGCATCTATGACGTCGTCTTCTAAGTTTAAATTCAACGTTTTATCTTTTTTGCCGATGATCAAATCAAGCAAGGCCATAACATTTCTCGAATAGAGTTGGCTTGAATGAAATGGCATTGAACTTGGCACGTTTATTGGTCCGTGGATAGATACGCCGTTGATATTAATTATCTTTCCCGGTGTTGTGCCTTCGACGTTTCCGCCAGATTCGGCAGCAAGATCGATCACCACACTACCCTGCTGCATGGCGTCGATCATTTCTGCTGTGACTAATATCGGTGCGGGTCGCCCGGGGATTGCAGCAGTTGTGATCAGTGCATCTACGTCGCCAAGATGCTCTTTGATGAATAAACGTTGAAGATGTTGCTCATCTTCGGTCTGCTCTCTTGCATAACCTCCGGATCCCTCACCATCTTTGGATTTTGGTGGGTGGATAAATTTAGCGCCTAGGCTTTCCACCTGTTCTCCAGCTGCAGTTCGTACGTCAAAAGCCTCGACTATTGCGCCTAGACGACGCGCCGTGGCTATTGCTTGCAGTCCTGCAACACCGGCTCCGAGCACTAAGATCTTTGCTGGAGGGATTGTTCCCGCAGCAGTCATCATCATGGGTAGGTATTTCCCTAAGGCATTCGCAGCGAGGAGAGCGGCTTTATAGCCTGATATTGACGCTTGGGATGAAAGTACGTCCATTCGCTGTGCTCGCGCTATACGGGGAACTAACTCCATTGCAATAGCAGTGACGCCCGCTGATTCAAGGACCGATATGCGGGAGGCATCATTACGGGCGTTCATGATACTCACTACCAGGGCACCAGGTTTTAACTTCTGTATTTCATCTACGGTTGGTGGCTGGACATGAACGAAGACATCAACTGTTTCATTGACTTCATTTCCTGTTAATGTTTCAGCGCCTGCTTGCGAATACGCTATATCAGGAAACCCTGCGGTAAGACCGGCACCTTGTTCTATGCATACCTTGTGACCTGCCTTAATCAGTTGTGCAGCTGTCTCCGGTACAAGTGCTACGCGGTGTTCATCAGATTCGGACTCCCGCAACGCACCAATTTTCATCTATTACTCCGCTCGAAAAATATTTTGTTCACCGGTTCATTGGTTGGGGCGATTCGCTAATGATATAAGCAATATATTCTAGTGGAATTGAAAACACGTGAAATTGATGTGAGATTAACGACTAAGTAGAGTTTTACGTTGTACTTTGGTGCGGTTGGATATCGCGTAATTCATGGAGCGTATCCTGTTTTGTGGTCAATTATTAGGTTTGCGACAGATTCGAAAAGGAAAAAGTGATGTATCTGATTAGACGTGTTTATGACGTTAAGCCGGGATTGGCCCGCAAGGTAGCGACCCTTGTGCAGCGTCAAGGTGATGTTTATACAGCGGCTGGGCAACGCTCTAAAGTGCTCGTGTATTTCAATGGTGGCACAGTTCCTGGTCAAAACAATCGCGTATATATGGAGTGGACTGATGAAACAATTGAATCCCCTATGCGGGAAGGTTTGGCGCTCCCAAAAGAAGCTCTAGAAATTGGAGCAGCTGTTCGTGAACTTATTGAAGATCAGTACATAGAATTCTTTGAGATGATGATTCCAGCTAAGATGCAGGAGGAATAAATAGCTATTGTCAGCAATTCCGATTAGAAAGTAGCGTGTGTAATTTGAAGATTAAAGAGATAAACGCTTTTCCAATACGAATCCCTCATGGGCATGATGTAGAAGAAGGGAAAGAGCGTCCTCCAGTAATTGATTTTGGCGATTATTTTGTTGATGAAAAGGCTTTTACGTCAATCTATTCTAAGCACCATGAAACAACTGTAATCAAAATTGAGACCGATACAGGAGTTGTCGGTTGGGGCGAGGCACAGTCTCCTGTGTCTCCTCGTACAACCCAAGTTATTGTCGAGGATCTCGTGCGTCCTTTGGTACTAGGACGAGATCCGTTCGATATCGAAGCAATCTGGACACGTAATCATGGAGCGATGCGTGAACGTGGCCATCCGACCGGTTTCTACGTTGATGCTATAGCTGGCACGGATATAGCACTTTGGGACATAGTGGGTAAAGTGACTGGCAAGCCAGTTCATAAATTGACTGGAGGCCGTTATAGAGACAAAGTCTTGCTTTACGCAGGTATTGGAGGTACCGATCCTGAAAAAGTTGCCGATATGGCTGAGGAGCATGTTGGCTATGGATACAAAGCACTCAAGTTACACCTGCTTTTGGATGCGGAGGGTGTTGCTGAAATTGCCTGTGCCGTCCGTAAACGTGTAGGTCCCAGCATTATGCTCATGTGTGATGTTCACATGCGGCAGTCTGTTACAAGTGCTATTAAGCTTGGCAGAGATCTTGAGAAACTGGATTTCACCTGGCTAGAGTCACCGTTGGTCCCGGACGATATACCTGGGGCCGTCGCGCTTTGTGAGGCACTTGATATGGCTGTCGCAATAGGGGAATGGAGTCGTACCCGATATGAAATGCGTGAGGGTTTCGAAAGGCGCGCATATGACATCGTGATGCACGATATAGCTCGCACTGGGATTACCGAAGGTCATCGTATTGGTACGATTGCCGACACTTACAACATTCCCGTGGCACCTCATGTCGGCGGCGGGGGAATTTTATCGGTAGCTTCTACAGTTGAATACTCAGTTTCATGCAACAACTTCATGATAATGGAGCACGGTCATCACGCTAACGAATATAAGAATGCGATTACATCTGCGCCTTATGCACCTAAAAACGGGTTCTTTGAAGCGACTGACAAACCAGGATTAGGTATAGAGATTGATCAGTCGTTAGTTGAGAAATATCTGGTCGGGTAGCACAGGGTTTCGACAAGAGCAGGAGGCAACGTGGCTGGTTTTGAACCACCTTATGTTTTGGCGATAGATGTCGGCAGTTCAGCAGTTAAGGCAGGACTTTTTGATTCGCAGGCGCGTAGTGTCGGAGACACAGAGGTGTCAGTTGCACATAAACAGCGCGTAGCATCTGACGGAACATCTGAAGAAGCTGCTGCGCAGATTCTGAGAGCAACTGAAAACGCGATCGACCTGGTATTGGAAAAATCAGGCAAACTTGCCGGTGAAATTATTGGAGTAGGATTCGACTGTATGGCAAGTACTGTCCTGGGGGTGGACCCTCAAGGCAATCCCGTGACTCCGGTTTATACATATGCAGATACCAGATCTGCGTACGACGTTGAAAGACTTAAAGAAGAACTTAACGTTCCGATCATTTATGACCGTACGGGTGTTAATCAGCATACTTCATATCTGCCAGGTCGAATTCGCTGGTTGCGAAGAACCAATAAGGAGCTTGCTGCTAACGTCTACAAGTATGTAGATGTTTCAACGTATATGTATTCGCGTTGGTTTGGAAGGCAAAACGTTAAGGCCAGTTATTGCGTCTCATCCTGGAGCGGATTGCTTAATCGACACGATCTCGATTGGGATCACCGTTTACTAGGGCGACTAGGTTTAGATGCAACTAGCTTGCCACAACTGGCACCATGGCATGAATACGAGGTAGGCTTAGTTGGGGAATACGCGGTACGGTGGCCATTTTTAGCTCAGATTCCATTTTTCCTTGCGGTGGGCGACGGTGCTGCTGTGAATGTTGGAACCGGATGCATTGATGAAACGAAGGTGGCATTAACCGTGGGGACGACGGGTGCAATGCGAGTCCTGAGCGAAAACCCGGCTCCGGAAGTTCCGACAGGCCTTTGGGCGTACCGCTTAGGCGCAAATCGAACTCTTTTAGGTGGCTCATTTTCTGAAGGTGGAAATGTAGTTCAATGGGCACTTGATAATTTGAATTTGCCTCCTATAACTGATTTGAATCAAGATTTGCTTAAACTTCAACCTGCTGGTCACGGAATAAACGTTTTACCGTTTATAGCCGGTGAACGAGCAACTGGATGGTCGACATCAGCGTCTGGTGTTTTCGAGGGCATACGGGTTTCTACTAAACCGATAGAGATGCTGCAGGCATTGTTAGAGTCTGTTGCATATCGCTTTGCGCTTGTAGCTGATCTTTTGTTGCCTGGTGTGAAATCTGATTATCAGCTCATTGCCAGCGGAGGAGCGATTCAGAATTCTCCGTGGTGGTTGCAAACGATGTCCGATGTTCTAGGTGTACCTGTTGGAGTTTCTGCTGAACAACAGGACACTAGTCGCGGGACGGCTATCCTTTCTTTATACGCTCTGGGAATTTGGGATACGCTAGATGCCTTCCCAGCCAAAATTGCTGAAACTTATCAGCCTAGGCCTGAACATGTAGATGCTTATGCAAACGCCCGCGGGCGGCAGGCAGCGTTATATAAGCGGTTGCTCGGGTGAGATTCACTCAGCCGAACGACCTGGCTCATCAGAATGACGCTCCACTCTTTCTGAGATAATTGATCCCATCTGCTGTCTCACTTCAAAGATCAACTCATCAGGTGGAGCGATGTCCTCTGGTGCCATTTCTGCCTCGTGTACCCACTCCCATAGGTCTTCCAAGGTTACCCGTAATTCTTTCGCTGTCATCAACTGTGTGTTGACTAATGGGTAATGAGGAGGGGCTGGATATTGGTTATGTGTCATGTTGATTTTCTGATTTTTTCACAGCATGTCCGCCAAATCCATTTCTCATTGCAGCGAGCATCTTACCTCCCAGCGGCTCATCTTGTCTGGACCTGAACCTCATCTGTAATGCTGCTGAAATAACGGGTGCTGGG
Organism: SAR202 cluster bacterium; assembly: GCA_009392215.1. Classification (GTDB taxonomy): domain Bacteria; phylum Chloroflexota; class Dehalococcoidia; order Lucifugimonadales; family Lucifugimonadaceae; genus Lucifugimonas. The sequence goes on from VFGZ01000026.1 coordinate 160,743, forward strand.
ACGGCGAGTTCCACTGAGGTTTCCACGGTCCAGCGCCCTTCTCCGGAATCATCCACCCATGAACTTAGTGACTCCAAACTCGGGTCTTTTCCCAATTCTATGGCTGTCAGGTCAAGTAGCCATGACCGTATCACGCTCCCACGGGTCCAGTTTTCGGCTATGGCAGCTATATCAAGATCGAATTCTTTTTTTGCTGTTAATAATTCAAAGCCCTCGGCATACGCTTGCATTAATCCATATTCGATACCATTGTGAATCATTTTGACATAATGTCCAGATCCACTTGGCCCTACGTATAGATTACCTTCCGAATTATCGGGCGCCAGTGTCTGAAAAATGGTTCGGTTACGTTCGTACGCTTGTCGACTCCCCCCGATAGTTAGGCAGTAACCGTTACTTAATCCCCATACCCCACCGCTGGTTCCCGCATCTAGGAAATCGATACCATTTTGACTTGCAAATTCGGCACGTCGAATTGATTCTTTGTAGTTGGAGTTTCCTCCATCAATCAGTGTGTCGCCGTTGTCTAGAATTTCTATTAGGCTGTTTAAAATGTTCTCCGTAATTTCGCCAGCGGGAACCATCACCCATATAGTTCTTGGCCGAACTAGTTGACTGATAATATCTGAAAGTGATCGTGCGCCTAGGGCTCCATTTTTCGTTAATGCGGCGACCGATGATTCGTCTGAATCATATACGACTACTTGATGGCCGCCACGGATCAGTCGCTCCACCATGTTGCCGCCCATCCTACCGAGCCCAATCATTCCAAGTTTCATCTAGAATCTCCGGCTATTATTTCTGATCTAAAATGCCAATACTCGGAAGATGCCACCAAATCTCCGCATTCAGTTACGCTCGAGATCCTTTTGAGACGGTACTACCTTCGAGTTGATGTGGCGGGAATTGTGACTTTCCACTCACCGTCGGCAACAATCGCCAAGGCATATAATCCTGGCTCTACCCCAAATACATAATCCGGAGAGAAGTTGATCAATTCAGCCCCAGACCATTTTCCATCAACAACTGACGGGTTGGACTCCATGTTTATGTCTACCATCATTTCAGTATGACTTCCGTCGGACTTCAGCAAGTAAGCTTGGAAAATTGTTGAGCCCGTATGTTCCATACTAATTTTGAAGTTTCCTTTATCGAAGTCGATCCATTTAATTACGGCTTGCCCCGAACCCTGCCAGTCTATGGGTGGTTGCTTACCCCCGGGTGGAATGCCCTGTATTACATCGATGGTCCAGGGCCCATCGGCTGTGACCTCCATTGAAACTGCGCCGGGTTCGAGTAGCTCAAATATGCTCTCTTCAGATAGACCCTGTTCTCCTTCACCGGGATCGCCGCTGAAATCAGAAGCTTTATATACAGAATGCGCTACAGAACCAGTAAAATTTCCTGTCTCCTTGAAACTGACCTGGGTAGCATCTGCTCCAACTAAACTCACTCCGAAATCGCCAGAGCCTTCGTGCTTAGTACGTATTATCAGTACACCGCTGTTGAGCATTACATCGTTGAGCGTTGTGTCACCAGAACCACTGTATGATTCGATGTTTAATCCGTTATCGGCTTCGGAATCTGAGGAATCTTGTTTAGGAGATGAAATTTCGACTATGGGAAACTCTTCTTTGACAACTACTTCTTCTTCACTGCCTGATGTCACAGAACGGACTATCAGTATCACAATAATTAACCCTGCTAAACCCAGGATCCACTTAGCCTTTTTACCCATACGAAAATTACTCCTAAGCGCCTTAAGACCTCTGCGCTAGTACATATTTTAGTCTGCCCAAAAGACTTGTGCTGTTTGCTTTTAATCTTTGGGTACTCGGTCGATTATAATTTACTTATTTAGTGTAGTTGGTGCCCTTTTTATTTTGCGACGGCGTCAGAGCGCTTTCTTAGAAAACTGCGGAAGTTGCTCGGGACTCTTCAAACAGCTTACTCATACTTATCAAATGGTTTGCTATGGAACCGATGGCTTCATCTCGCCCGATCGTTTTTTGGGTAAATTCGACCAATTGATGGTAGTAGGCACCTGGGCCTATTAGCAGACCGTCGATTCCATGTGTTCGTGCGGCAAGTTGTGTGATGTGTTTTTCGTTTGCCGTCAGTTGATTAGAGTTTCTATTTTGGAAATCATCTGATGCTGACAGTAGCACCCTAGTCGGTCGACCATCTATATGTGCCTGAGCGGCGAGTGTTGCTGTGGAGGATTCAATGCCCTGTGGATCAAATGCCCAAAATGCAGAATCAACTCCAACATCCTGAAATTGCTGTATTGATTTCACAAGCAAGTTTGCACGAGCTTTCATCGAGTTGCCAAACGTATCAATTTGGGCGGCGGTTGGAGTGTTATCGAGCTCGATGATCAAAGGGATTGAGCCCTTTTCATTATTGCTCGATAAGACCTTTAATTGTTTCAAGAACTGTTGGCGAGTATTCGGAGGGCTGTCAGGATTGAAGCTAAGATGTATACCGATATAGTCTACGAATAGATCTTGTACGGTTCCCAACCCGCTTCCGGGTGATGCGGAAGTCGCTATTGACATTGCTTTCGCCCGGAGTAAAACGGACTCGCCAAGATCCCGGTCTGCCCATATGGCAATATTGGATGGAGGAATTCCCTGCTTGATAGCGGCCTTGACCCCTTCGAATACGACGCGTTTCAAATTGGCCGCCTCCACACGGTCTGCCGATGAGGGCTTGCCTGTGATAGCTAGGACATCTGCATATAAGTCAACTCGTTCATCCAGTGTGAGGACAAAAAAAGGGAGAGTTTCTTTCATTGAGCTAGTCAAAAGTTCAGCCGTTGTTTGTTGTAAATTCCATTAAAAGCTTTCGCGTATCCCACACCTGAGTTCTTCGATTGCTTTGTGCCCCAATAGAATCTGATTAACGTTTTGTCCCTGGTGAGCCATCGCACTAAAATCACCTTCTGCAAGTGCCCTAGTTAAATCACCAAAGGTGTAATTTGTGTTAGGCACAGGCAAATCATCGTATTTCCCTGACACGAAGCACAGAACCGACAAGTTATTTGGACCTCCTTTGTAAAGCTGTCCGATTGAGTGCAGGTAACGAGGCCCGTAACCGAAGGTCGTTGCAACTCCTGTTTTTTCTGAGATGGCTGCGCGTAATTCCATAAAGGTTTCGGTTAATGCGTCCGACTCTGGCATGAAAGCAGTTAATCCGACGTATTGTGGAGGAGTATTCGCGCTGATCACTTGTAATGCTTGCGTTAAATCACTTTTCACAAAATTTGACCTATCTTGCGACAACAGTTTTCGTGTTCTGACCTTCGATGATTCGACGTCTGGTTGATCAAATGGATAAATTCCCATAAGGGCAGATGCCGTTGCTGTTGCGAACTGCCACCTAAAAAACTCACCCGCAATTTCGTGGATATCTGGAGTAAAAGTTTTGACCACAAAAACGGGATGTCCTGCACTATTTATCTCAGCCAGAAAGTCTGTATATTTTGGCCCGTAACCATTGGGGTCGAAAATAATGAATTGACGGTCATTTCCGTAACTAATTGGGTTCAGGAAAGGTTCGTTTGCTATCGGGATAAGTCCCTTTCGATTCTTGCCGGTTGACTCTGCAAGGAGTTGTTCGACCCACATCGCGAAGGCAGAGTATTTTTTAGGAGTGATCAAGGTGACCTTATCGCGCCCCATCAGTGCATTAGACGCCATAAACGCTCCGAGTTCCAATCCAGGATTATCTATGGAATCTGATCGACATCTTAGGGCCATTGACCTGGAAAACTCAGCGAATTTCCGGATGTCTAATCCTGCCGCCGCCGCTGGCACCATTCCAAATGCACTTAGTGCTGAAAACCTGCCTCCCACGTCTTCTGGAGTTTGAACCCATGTGCCAAATTCACCTTCCCGTGCCCTTTCAGATAGCGGAGTATGCGGATCTGAAAGAGCGATGAAATTGGAACTGTTACTTGAATAGTTTGTCTTAGGGTTATCTAAAGAGCGGAAGTGTGATTCCAGTGACAGGGTTTCTATTGTTGAGCCGGATTTGCTCGATACAAAGAACAGACTTTTATTTGGCTCAAGCTTTTTGCTGACCTCGTTAATGGTTGCGGGGATCACGGTGTCTATAATGTGGAATGTTAAATTTGGAGTTTTTCCCCGTGCGGACTCTTTGAACAGCTCATTTAGGACGAGCGACGTCATACTACTGCCGCCCATACCGAGCAGGACGACATCCGAGAATCCGTCCTCCAAAATCTGGCTATTCAGACTTTGGAAATGATCAGCTAAAACCGATAATTTATTTGGTAAGTCTAACCACCCTAATGTTTTTTCGGTCGGTTCTGATCTTGCTGATGGTTCGGGCCAAAGATTGGAATCCCGATTCCATAGTTTAGACGCAAATGAGGAGTCCACAAGACATCCAAGCGCAACACTCGCCGAGTTCTGTTCGTCAACCAAATCGACTATCTCCAGCTGGCTGAATGAAGTGGTCTTTTTTCCTAACCTATGGCCTGCAATTTTCCATCGATTCTATTAAGCAGAGACTCATATGAATCGGCGAATGCCTGAACTCCGGCTATCAGAAGTTCGTTAGTAATCGAATCAATAGAAACTCCTGCTTCAGCAAGGGCTTTCATTTCAGACCGGGCTTTATCGTGTCCAGTAGTTAGGTTAGATCCTGGTTTACCATGATCCTGAAAAGCCGTCATGGTGGTCTCAGGAACAGTGTTGACTGTATCCGGACCCATTAGTTCATCTACGTACATCGTATCGGGATATGCGGGGTTCTTTACGCCAGTAGATGCCCACAAAGGTCGTTGGACCTGCGCACCCGTTGTGTGCAGAGGGAAGAATGTTCCTCCCCCGCCTAGATTTCGATCAAACAATTCATTGAACCTAGCGTATGCAAGTTTAGCGTTGGCGGTACCTATTTTCCCTTTTAGCTCGTGTCCATGGGGGAGGGCGTTATCGACAGACGTATCGACTCTGCTTACGAAGAACGAGGCAACAGATGCTACTGTCGATGACTGGCCTTTTCCAGATTGAGCAAACTGAGTTAAACCTTCGATATAGGCTTGAGCTGCAGCGGTGTATGCATCGATTGAAAACAGCAAAGTAACATTTACGTTGATGCCCTCGGAAATCAACGTTTTTATAGCAGGGATGCCCGATGGCGTTCCGGGTACTTTGATCATCACATTGGGGCGATTTATTGCTGCCCACAATCGGCGAGCTTCATTGATTGTGCCTTCAGTGTCATGCGCAAGAACTGGTGAAACTTCAATGCTCACAAAACCGTCTCTAGTATGGCTACGGTTATATACGGGTCGTAGCACGTCGGCAGCGTCGCCAATGTCTTCTACTGCAAGGCGTTCAAATATGATCTCTCGACTAGCCCCGTCTTTTGCATATTCGATTAGTGACTCATCGTAAATATCGCTTTCCGCTAGGGCGTTATCGAATATTGAAGGATTCGAAGTGACACCGGTTACCCCGAGACGGACGAATTTTTCGAGTTCCCCTGAATTGATCATTTGGCGGCTGATTGAGTCGAGCCATATCGATTGGCCATTCTCTTTTGCTAATTGAATGTTATTCATATTTTTTTGCGTTTCACCGTTATTAGTTGATCTGTTGCAGTGTTTTATGGCAGAGGCGATTGTTATTGACTTGGAATCTGACTTTTCTCGATAGCTGATACTTTGTCTAATCGCCTTTGGAATCGAGGTTCGTTGACCTCTAATTGCGCATTGATAAACGATTTCACGAGATCCTCTGCTAGCGCCACACCGACCACACGAGCCCCCAAGCATAAAACGTTCATATCATCATGCTGAACGCCCTGACCTGCTGAGTAGGTGTCGTGGCACAATCCAGCTCTTACACCTGGGAATTTATTCGCTGTTATTGTCGCTCCGACTCCACTTCCACATATGATGATTCCTCGTTTTGCGTTGCCTGCTTGCACCGCAGCTGCTACCGGAGCAGCAAAATCAGGAAAATCATCCTCCGGGTCAAATTCGTGCGCTCCTTGGTCTATGACCTCATGACCCAGACTTTCAAGAAGTTTCACTAAGTCAGACTTGAGTTCGTATCCACCGTGATCGGCGCCGATTGCCACTTTCATTACAGTCCAGCCTGTTCGGGTATTTTAAGACCTAATTGAGTAAATCATTTTCGTCGTAAATTTCATATTTTGCTACCCGAAGCCTTCATTATTTGGGTTTTGTTGCCCTTTCATCTACCAATAACGACCGGCACCTGCGACCTTGACCCGGACGGAATAAAGTGATGTGTCACCACAAATATATATACGCTTTCCGTCTTTATCGCCGAATACGAGATTAGCTGTTGCCTGTTCTGGGATTAGAATTTTTCCCAATAATGTCCCACTGGCTGAGTAGCACTGCACGCCATCCATGGCGCTGGTCCAGATGTTCCCCTGCTCATCAACTCGTAAACCGTCTGCGGCGCCTGGTCGAACTTCTGCGAATAATCTGCGGTTTGACAATGCGGTCGCATCTTTGGTCACATCGAATACCGCAATATTTTTTGGTTCCCCGGTGTCGGCGAGGTAGAGCATCGTTTCATCTGGGGAAAATGCAAGGCCATTGGGGCGGTCTGCGACATCATCGACGATGGAAAGTTCTTTCGATTGAGGGTCAAATCTGTAAGTGAAGTTACCTTCCAACTCCGATTCACGCTGATTACCCTCACGATTGGAAAGAATTCCGTAAGGAGGATCAGTGAACCATATTGTTCCATCTGATTTCACGACGAGATCGTTTGGCGAGTTAAGGCGCTTACCCTGCCAGTTATCTATAAGGCATGTCACTGAGCCGTCTGGTTCAGTCCGCGAAATTCTGTTTGCGGCATGTTCGCATGAAACAAGTCGGCCCTGCTGGTCACGGAAGTGACCGTTTGTGTTGTTGCAGGGTTCTCGAAATACCGAAGTGACCCCTGACCCTGCATCAAATTTTAGTATGCGGTTATTAGGAATATCAGACCATAATACGTAATCGCCTTCCGGGAAATAGGCAGGCCCTTCAGCCCATTCACAACCTTCCCAATGCTTTTCAATTTGGGCGTTTACATCGATTAATTCATGGAAAAAATCATCGATCACTTCTATACCCTGCAGTAAATCTTGGGCTGCTCTTGTAGACCGGTGATTTGAAAATGTCTTAGGTTCCGCAGTCATGGTTATTTCTCGTTGAACTTACTAGATTAGAAAAATGATCACATTAGAAAATTGTAGGTCAATTAACTTTGGGGTCGAGACGCTCCTGCAATGTTAAGTTCGATGCTCCATATTGAACTTGTAGCGCCGATAAATAGTGTTTGGTTGTCCGACATGCCAAATGATAGATTCGCAGCTACTTCGGGAGTATGGATTTTACCCATAAGTGTGCCTGCGGGGCTAAAGACTTGCACACCATCTCCTACAGCCACCCAAATATTGCCGTCCGTGTCGGATCTAAACCCGTCGGGGACGTACGGGTTAACTTCAGCAAATAGTCTGGGGTTTTCCAAGCGATTACCTCTTACATCGAAGGCCATCAACTGATGCGGCCTGAACTCGCCATGGGTACGGCCAGTATCGCCGACGTAAAGAATCGATTCGTCGGTCGAAAATGTAATCCCGTTGGGTTTATCGAAATCTTCGCTTACTACTGAGATGTCAAGTGTCTCGGGATCTACCCTGAAGACCCGGTTGCGGTCTTGTTCGGGCATCTCTCCATGTCCAAGTTCGGGGTGTAAGAATCCATAATCTGGATCTGTGAACCAAATTGAACCATCCGATTTAACCGCTACGTCGTTTGGTGATGTTAGTTTTCCACCGTTGAAAGAATCAGCAATAGTTATCATTGTTCCGTCATGCTCTTCACGGACTACCGCTCTTCCACGTGTTAAGCAGGACAGAACACGTCCTTCGTTATCAACCGTATTTCCATTTGCGCATCCTGATGGTTCACGGTAAATATCAAAGCCCTCGAGCTCGTTCCAACTAACGATTCGGTTATTTGGGATATCACTGACAATAATTTTATTTTGATCCGGTATCCAGCAGACACCTTCAGCGAATGCCAGTCCGTCGACAAGTAGATTCAGCTTGGGATTCGGTCCGATGGCTCTCTGAAACTCATCATCGAAAATTTCAAACTGTTCTACTGCTGTCATCGGCGAATTTCTCCTGAACCGATTATGGTCATTTATCAACACTGCGAGCGTATCATCCGCGAGTAGGATTGACGATACTTCTACCTCTTGTACGCTAATATCATTGGTCAATATTAGTATTAGTTTTTACAAAAAGGTGTGTATTCGAGTGGTTTTGGAAATGCCAGGCAAAATTGAGCCAACTTTGTTCCAAGCAGGGACCGGGAAGGTTGTAATTACACCTCCCATCGGCTTTGTAATTCACGGTCCTGAACATCCGGAACGTTTATCTACTGGTATCGCTGATGACCTTCTGGTACGAGTGATAGTGCTCGAATCTCAAGGAAGCCGGGTCTTATTAATTAGTCTCGACGTATGGGGGCTAGCTGAGTCATTAGCTGAAGCCATAAAAGATGCGGTTAGTATCTCTGCAGCTATAGACAAAAAATCGATCTGGCTTACAAATACTGGCAATGGAACGTCTCCTCCACTTTGGAGGGATGAGCCTCAATACGCTAATTACATCGCTTACTTGCCTGAACTGGTGAGTGGAGCCGTGCTGGCCGCTTTGGATTCAATGGAGCCAGCCTCAATGGGATCGAGTGGAACTCTTCTTCCTGATGTCTCGACATTTATTGATGGTCCCGGTTTACCTGGAAATCCTGCGTTATTTGTGGTTGCGATAAATCGTGCAGATAGAACTGGGATAGCGCGGATAATTAATTTCGCGTGTCCCGCGACCATAATTGGACCATCTACCTTGTGGACCGCAGATTATCCTGGTTACGCCTGTTGGGCACTTGAACAAAATGGTGGTGGATTATCACTATTTTCGCAAGCACCGTCACACGATATTCGCCCGTTTGACTGGTGGGCTGAAAACACTGATCCAACTCATGCCGATAGAAATTCTCAGGATGTGCATGCCTTCGGCCTATTACTTGCGACTCAAGCAAACAACGCAGCCGCTGAAACCGTCCAGCGAAGAAATGTTGAAATAGCAGTTCGATCTGATGAGACTACTGGTGTACAAGTACTGCGTGTAGGAGATGCTTTTTTTATCTCTACAAACAAACCCCAACCAAATAAATTTGCAAGAAGACTGCGCCGACATTTTCCACATTCTAAAACCATTGTTGCGGCAAATTTATACGGTGGTTCATTCGATGCTAAGGCGACGTTTGATCCGCGAGGGATAAAGCGTAGTGTCACTTTGCTCGAAGAGCTTGGTGCTACCTAATCGTTTCTGTGGTGGTGGAGCTTGATTTCATGTGCTAATTTGCCTGATCTGGATGATAATTGATCGAATAAAATAAATCCTAAGAAGGATATATACCTTGGCGAAAATTTCATTAATAGGCGCCGGTAGCGTCGTGTTTGCTCGGCGACTTTTGCAGGACATCGTATGTGTCCCAGAACTGTCCGATGCAACGATTTCCTTGATGGACACTGATCTAGAGAGACTTGCGCTTATGAGCAAGTTTGCTAATAAACTTGCTCGTGACACGGACACAAGTATCAAAATTGAAACCACTTCTGATAGGCGATCAGCGCTCCGCGACTCAGACTATGTTCTAACCACCATCAGAGTCGGCGACAGTTATGAACGTGATATCGCAGTACCGTTGAAATACGGTGTGGATCAGTCAGTTGGCGATACTGTTGGACCGGGTGGTGTCTTCAAGGCTCTTCGCACAGCCCCCGTGCTTATTGATATTTGTGAGGACATAGCGGATGTTGCACCGACTGCCACTTTGCTGAACTACACCAATCCGATGGCGATAACATGCTGGGCGATCGCTGAAGTGACCGACGTTCCAACGATCGGTCTATGCCATAGTGTTCAGCATACGACGGCTGATCTTGCTAATTATGTTGGAGTTTCCAAAGACCGAGTTAAGGCCTGGGTCGCAGGTATTAATCATCTTGCTTGGTTCCTCAGATTTGAAGTTGACGGCAGGGATGCCTATCCTCAACTCTTTGAAGCTATGCAAGATCCTGAAATATTCTCTCAAGATACTGTTCGTTTTGAAGTAATGAAGCAGTTCGGTTATTTCGTAACGGAGTCCACCCGTCATATGTCTGAATACACGCCATACTTTCGAACTGATCAGCAAACGATCGAAGATTTCAGATTGAACCAAATTCGTCAGGATCTCAAGAGGCGATCAGCACGAGTAGATGACCACTACAAAGACCTTCTTGAGGATGCAAATACCGACCGGCGGCTTACAGCTGAACGTTCAGAGGAATATGCTTGTCGGATTATTGAGGCGATGGAATCTGACCGTCCAACAGTGATCAACGGGAATGTTCCGAACGAAGGATTCATCGATAATCTACTATATTCGAGTAGTGTCGAGGTGCCGATTCTAATCGATAAACTTGGCTCCCACCCTATGGCGGTTGGTGAACTACCTGGGCAGCTTGCTGCTCTGAGTCGATCTAATCAGGCTGTGCAACAAATGGCTGTAAAAGCGATTATCGATGGTGACAAAGAGGCCGCTTTTCACGCTATTGCTCTGGATCCACTCACCTCTGCAGTCCTATCTCTGGGTGACATCAGGATGATGTTCGATGAGATGTGGGAAGCGCATGGCGACGAACTCGCTGCATATTCGTGATATTTGATGCTAGGAACATGATGCGCGCTGCAATTGCGATAGAAAAAGGTGTTGTCCGCTGTGAGGAAGTATCTATTCCTGTTCCGGCAGACGATCACGTTCTCGTTCGTACTATGGCGGCTTCAATTTGTGGCAGTGATCTGCATATGGTCAACACTGGATGGTCTATGCACGCCTTTCCGGCGATGCCAGGTCACCCTGGCCACGAAGCGGTTGGAGAGGTAATTGAATCGAAATCTGAGAAATTTTCAGTAGGCGATATCGTTCTTACTACCCCGCATATATGGCACTCACGCTGTTTCGCTGAATATCAGGCCGTAGATGATGCTCATGTGCTAAAACTTTCATCAGATGTTGATGTCGACACAATCACGCTGTCCCAGCAATTGGGCACTGTTGTTTATGCAGCGAAACGGCTACCAGCAAGCCTGCAAGGTCAATCCTGCGTCGTCATTGGGCAGGGCAGTGCCGGACTATTTTGGGATTTTCAATTGAAGTTACTTGGCGCCGAGAAAGTTTTTTCAATCGAGCCGTTGTCCTGGCGACGGGACTTGGGCCTTAGGTACGGCGTCGACCAAGCAATTGATGTAACGGGAGATGATGCAATCGATGCGGTCAATGATATGACAGGCGGTATTGGCGTAGATCTTGTAGTTGAAGCGGTTGGATCAACTGAAACATTATCTCAGGCATTTCATGTCGTTCGTGATCAGGGCAGGGTTGTGCTATTCGGGCTTCCGGAATCCGAAAACCCGGTGCCTTTCGATTATTCTCAGATGTTTAAGAGTCGCGCAAATGCCTTTACTGTATTAGGCTCACAAGATGAAGTTGGTCTGAAAAGTTATGCAGAGTCTGTGCGCCTTATTAGTCAAGGTCAAATTGATGTTAAACCAATAATCTCTCATCGAGTCAATATTGCTGATATAGATTGGGCATTTCAGCTTGCAAGTGAACGGGTTGACGGAGTGGTTAAAATTGGAGTTACGTTCGATTAAGTAAACGAAAAATTTGTGTGACATTCCAAATGAGACCGCAGTGAACGCCGAGATTATATTTTTAAGACTTCTACATATAGTGCCTGGGGTCGTCTGGGTTGGCGGCACAATATTCTTTGCTTTTGTTCTGCAGCCATCACTTATAAAAACGGGACCAAAACATTTTGGACCTGTTATGGAGAGCTTGCTTAAACCAATGCTGGCACTGATCCATACAAGCGCTTGGATGACAATAATTTTCGGTCTTGCTATGGCATTTCGGGTGCGAGATCCTTTATTCGATTTCCTTTGGTCGACTAATTGGGGCATTGCCATCGTCTCGGGTTTTGTTACAGCCTTGGCTGGGTATGGGTTGGGAGTCATATCCGTGCGGTATAGCAAGAAAATAATTGGTTTCAGCGCTGTAACTTCAGATGGGTCTGGACTGCGGGACTTGCAAAATAGAGCGGTATTGTCTTCTAAAATGTCCGCTTTGTTCGTGGTGCTCTCTGTTGTGACCATGGCAATTGCACAGCATATTTAGATGCAACCGAACTAGATCCCTAGGTGATGTAGGCCAACTAATCTCACGGGCAATCTAAATGTACAATCCCAATTGACCACCCCCCATAAAAAATAATTCAGAAGGGTTGCTTCCCGCACAAACATAATTATTGGACGGATCAAAACTGGCCATCAGCCGATACCCGTCGGGTGAACGTTGTCTGCTAAGTTTTAGCGCTTCCTGAGCTGCTGTATTTATTAGTTCCGTACTCCACATTTCTCTTTGTTTGGTACCAGTGCTGGACGAAATTCTTGCTGTGAATGGCGTCTCTGTAATTGAGTATTCTTCGGTAACCAAATCATTTCTTTTGTTGATGTTTGATTTGAAAGTCGATTCTTTTATCTGACGGGAGATACCTGAGACTACATGTAGGTGGGCGTGGATTTGGCTTTGATGTGCTTTACGACCAAAGTTTGCGATCACGCGGTAACCGTACTGACTACAGTGTTTATCCCCCATTTCCACGGCGAGTTTGGCACATTCCATCAGTGTGCTCGAAGACCATAGTTCTCCTTGTGTCATGTGCTTGGCTGGAACTACCAAAAGCATCACTTTTGCCCATTTCAAACGATTATGAAAACATACCGCATCTGTTTGATTGGTCGCATGTTTTTCCCATCTGGCGAAGCTGTCTCCATTTATGATCTGGCAAAACACGCAAGAATTTTCCGCTGGTAAATCAGATCTCATGTTCGGCGTGATTTTTTTTTCGTTGTCCGAGGTCGAGGGGAAGCACCTCTGTGTCTGAAATCAGGGGCTGATAAGTACCGTTCTGCCACTACTTTGGCATCGGTAAGCCGGGAAACTATTGCTTCTGAGTACCGAGACGTGATTTGAGATGCTGAATCGCCTATAGTTTCGAGTGCTATGCGACTGGTGAACACGGTGGGCATAATGGCGTCATGTCTGTGTACGATCAACTGGTAAAGCTTTTCTTCAGCCCATGCCGTTGATACTTCTGCTCCAAGATCGTCGAGTATTAGTACGTCCACATCGCGCACTTGAGCGAATATGCTGTCAAATGATTGTTCTCCACCTGGACTGTATGACCTTCTGAGATCGTCAAGTAGGTTGGGAATGAATTTGAAGAGTACATTGCGGCCCTGCTGGATACTTTCCCCGACGATAGCCGCGGCGAGATGTGTTTTCCCTACTCCAGTTGGGCCCGCTAGGTACAGCCAGCCCGCTGGATGGTCCGCAAATACTCTTGCTGCGTCCTCAGCTTCGGATAAAGATCGTTTCTGGGCTGATGATGCTCCACTGGCACCTTTGGATGTGAAACTGTTGAACGTCATTGATTCGGCCAAATGGATATCCAGGCCCGAGTGTTTTATGTCTGGAGTCCCACTTCCCGACTTTATGTGTACCAGTTTCGAAAAATACGGATCCCCTAATCTAGTGCGTAGGCGATCGTTTAACTCGTCGAAGCGCTGTCCGGTGGTAACCATCGTCGGTAGGCGACGATTGTAGCGATGAGTAAGAATTTGATCTAGTTTTTCATCTGCCCAGGCTGTGCCTGATTGGACTCCTAGATCATCAAGTATGAGTATCGGTGCTTCTATCGCCTGTAGGAATATATCGTCAAATTGTGCACCTATTGCAGGGTCGAAAGCTGATCGTAGATGATCTAAGAGATCGGGTACGGATACAAATCGCACCGGTTGGTTGGTTTCTACTAGAGCATTGCCAACGGCGGCTGCTAGGAGTGTCTTACCGGTGCCTGATGGTCCGGACAGGACTAGCCACCCCTGTGGATCAGAAACAAACCTTTGTGCTGCATGATAGGCTTCTCGAAAGCTGGAAGGCTCGGAGAAGGTGTCCTTGGAGCCGAGTTCTACGGCATCAAAAGTGAGTCGTTCTAGCGGTCCTAGGTCTGAATACTGCCTGATGCGATCGGAGGACTTTACCCCCCAGACCCTTTCCTGACACTTGCATGGGATGACCGTCCGGGCTGATGCTGGAGAATTTTCTTTCGGTGCGACAACAAACCACCGTTTGTCATCGCAAATGTCGCAACGAATCTCTGGGTTAGTTAGCTCCTCGAGCTCGCTGTCGTTTGAGGTATTCACCGTAGAACTGGTCTGATCGATCCTCTTCAAGATCTCGTTCAGTGGTTCCATTCCTTCCATGCTCAAGCTCCTCAGGCCTGCCTTCGATCGCCCATCGGCGAAGTATTGCAGCTATATAATTCCAGTTTCTTGCGTTTGCTTCCGTTGCCTTTCGTATGGCCAAAAGCACTTCGTCTTCTGGGTGTTGTTCCAATGCCGTTCGAATGTTTTCTGCGATCAGTGGGGTCATATGCCCCACGTTATGTTCGTAAAACGTTATTGCATCTAACCTGTCTGATGCTGCCTCGGTGATTGCCCACGTCTCTACTGGCTCGTCATGCTTCTGTGCAATATCCAATCCGTGCCTCACAAGAGCTCGCCTGACCGGTTCGGTATTTAGAAAAATCTGACTCTTTATACCATCTGTTTCTAAGATTAGTAATATTCCGCGTTTGGATGCAGATTTAACTGCAGACTGGACTACTTCTTCAAGTTCCCGACCTGATGTATGAAGCATAGCCGCTACCGTTCGGTCAGAATAAAGATCCGAAATTGATATCGATGCGGGAACTTTTCGTTGTCGGTGCAACGCGTGAATTGTGCGTAATATCACCTTGAGCTCGTCTAGGGAATCGAATTCTTCCAATAAAGAAGCTAGGAGTGGATCAGGAACTGGCGTGAAATTAACCCCTCGCGGGAAACCTTCTTTCACCGTCCGACTCCGAGCCCAGACACATATGAAGGTGTATCTTGTGTTTGATACGACAACTCTTCAAAAATTCCTACAGCATCCCGAACTTTCATTTCTACTTCGTCGGTTGGTCCGTTACGGTGTTTGGCTATGATCAGAGTTGCTCTATCTCGTGGATATGGCTCCGTTGGATGTGATTTATTCCATTCTTCTTCGGTAGTGAATTTCTCCTCTCTGTGGATGAACATTACTACGTCGGCATCCTGCTCAATCGAACCGGATTCCCTTAGGTCTGAAAGCATCGGCCGATGCGACGTTCGATGCTCTACCGCTCGGCTTAGTTGTGAAATAGCTAAAACAGGAATCTTGAGATCTCTCGCCATGCCTTTCATTTGTCGGGAAATTTCAGAAACTTCCTGAGCGCGATTGCCATCACGTCGTCCGCTCGAACCTCCATTGATTAATTGCATGTAATCGACGATCAAAAAATCCAAACCGTGTGTCATTTGCAGTCTACGGGCTTTACCACGCATTTCAGCAACTGTTTGGAAGGGTGTGTCGTCTACATAAATAGTTAAGTCTGATAATAGTCCGATGGAGTTGATTACCTGGTCTTCTTCGCTAGGCGATTGAATTCGACTTCTAATTTTTTGATGGTTTACTCTCGACTGAGCTGCGAGCAGTCGCATTGCAATCTGTTCTCGACCCATTTCAAGAGAAAAAATTCCTACCTTGTATCCAGCTTTGGCTGCACTGAGGGTGAAGTTTAATCCCATCATCGATTTTCCAACTGACGGGCGTGCGGCAAGGACTATCATGTCGGATCTCTGTAGCCCACCGACAAGTAGATTGTCTAAGCGTTTGTACCCAGTGACTATTGGTGAAGTATCCTGTTGTTCATCCATCTGATCGAGAGGAGAGGATTCTTCCAGATAAGGCACTAGAGAATCTGCAATTGGAACAAAATCTCGGTTTTGTGACCCTTGGCGGATTCCGAATAACGCATCTTCAGCGGTAGAAAGTGCGTCATCTACATCCGGGTTGTCTTGATAGCCGATATCAGCGATTTCTATAGCAGTGTCGATCAACCTGCGCATAGTAGCTGTGCGGTGCACTAAATTAGCATAGTGTTTAATATGAACAGAGGTTGGTGTAACAGTTACAAGGTGCGACAGGTACCCTGGCCCCTCGTCTTTTAATAATCCTCGATTTTCCATCTCATGCGTGACCGTGATCTGGTTAATCGCCTCGTCCCGTTCGAATAGGTCGTAGCAAACCTCAAAGCATTGGCGATTGATTTCGCGATAGAAATCGTCCGCAGAAAGAAAGCCTGCGATCTGGGTGATCGTCATCCCGTCGATTAATATAGAACCCAGAACGGCTTCTTCAGCTTGTAAGTCATGTGGTGGTAGTCTGTTGGCTTGCATGGATACCAAGCACTATACCTTGCATGGAACGCTAAATTTAAGACCCAAACGACGTAGCATTGCTGAATTTCCCTGACCTTTTTATAGCCATCGGAAATTTCGTTCGAACTTATCAGGATTTATAACGTCAATAAATCCACAACCGTTAATCTAAAGTGATCAGTGTAAAGGCGAATCATATTCACCTTTAATCAGGAATTACTTTTCGGATTTTTCGTTGGAATCGGCTGTCGGATCGTCCTCTGATTCCGACTCGTCGTCGACCTCATCAGATTGCTCTGGAGATTCGGATGCTTCTTCGTCGATTTTTGCTTCGGCTGCGGCTAATACGTCTTCAAAAGACGGGTCTAGAACGTTAGTTTCTTCTTCTGTGAGTAATGCCGTCGCTTCTTCCATTTGCTTGTTCAATTCGATGGATGCCTCGTCGGCTATGACCTCTACAAGGAGAGTCGTAGAAACACCATCTACGAACCTGGCTGGAATCTTGTAATCACCGATAGCACGTATAGGTGCGGGTATCTGTATGCCCTTCCGATCAATTTCTCGGTTGGTCATTTCTCCAAGTTTTTCAGCGATCATCGTATTGGTGACAGAACCGTACAGGCGTCCTGTTGGGCCGGTTCGAACTTCTATCCGAATTTTTTGTTCCTTCAGGCCATCGGCGACTTCCTGCCACTCTTTGGCTTCTAATAGACGTCTGTCTTCTGCTTGCTGGCGTAGACCAGCTGCCCGGCGTAGTTCATGTTCCGTTGCAATTACTGCGTAGCCTTGTGGAATTAGGTAATTCCGTCCAAAACCGTCTTTTACTTCCTTGACATCGCCGGCACGCGCGGTCGGCCGGACATCCTGTAAAAATAGAACTTTCAATTTCTTATCACCTTGTGCGTCCGATGGTAGGTTTTACACTGAAATACAGCGGGTCAGCATGCCGACCCAGTCCCAATTTGGTGACTGCCATCACACTCACTGTGCTATATGTTGATTTTGCAAACAGGGAGCATCGACAAAAGCCGGTCTGCTTGTTTACCAACTTAATTAAAGGTACAACAATGCCTGATGATCATCCAGTCTCTCATTGGATCTAAGTGGTTATAGCAATAAAAGTTGAGTAGTATTTCGTAATTTCGGTTATTTAACCAAGCTATGACCTAAGGCTAGGATCTTGTTTATGCAGGCCACGTCAGTTTTCCACAAAAATCTCGGCGAACCGGAAGCTCCTGTTCTTCTTTCTGATGGCAGATGGGCAGTTGTTGAAATGAGTCCAGAAAAAGGCTGTGTGTCAATTATTTCCAGAGATGGAATGATCAAAAATGTTGTGGCTCGTACGGGTCGTCCTAATGGGATGCTGATCGACTCTCAAGGCGTTTTATGGGTGGCTGAATCAATGAATCCGCCATCACTCAAAAAAGTTGAACTCGATGGTTCGTCAGAGGTGATTATCACTGGTGGTGATGGTACGAATTTCTTGTTCCCGAACGATGTGGCTTTTGGTCCAGATGGTGCACTCTATATGACCGATTCGGGGGTTTCTCGACCTAAATTTCAGGAGGCGCGTGAAAAAGGTTTTTTGTATCCAAATATTGATGGGAAAGTGTTCAGAATTGATCTGCCAACTCGAACCGCAACGATCCTAGATGATGGATTGCAATTTGCCAATGGTTTAGCGTTTGGATTGGATGATGCTTTGTACGTAACTGCAACCATAACTGGTTTGGTTTATCGCTATGAGTGGAAGGGCAATGGCATCCTGGGGCCTAGAGAAGTATTCACTGATCTGGTTGATAGAAATCGCAAAACAGGCTTTGCTGGTGGTGATGGATTGGCTGTAGGTTCAAATGGATTTTTATACTGTGCGGTATTAGGTCAAGGTAATGTCGCTGTCGTAGATAGAGATGGTTTGCTAGTGAACCGTATGAGCGTTGGTGGTCAACAACCAACCAATGTTGCGTTCGGCTCTAGAGATAGCGGAGATCTTTATGTGACAGTTAAGGATGCGGGTACACTTGAGCGCTATCAGATTGGCATCATGGGCCTGCCGTTGCACTCTGGAAATCTTTGAGCATAGAAATTCGTGGTTTAAGTATCGGTATGGGTCGAACTTGAATGCGGAAAATCGTTTGAGATAACTTGAGTTCCTGTTAAGAACCAGTTGATGGCTGCCGCAGCTATTTCGGGGTTATATCTTGTTAAAGAATTCCCGCAACCTTCTGGTTCGGCGAGAGTAGAATTTCTGAGTTGTTCGTGCATTTGAACAGCACGTTCATGGCTTTGAATTGTGCTTTGTCTTCCTCGCAATATTAAAAAAGGTACGGCATGCATTGTATTAATCCTATGAGTAGGGACATCTCCATCGCAGATTATTGTTGCGTTAATGGCGCCAGGCGCGATATCCAGCACCTGACTGATCCAATCTGCTGCCATTAAACCTTCACCTAAGACGAGTGTTGGTTCGCCAATTTCCCAAATCAACATCAACAGTTCATACGCTGAGGAAACTTCAACGAAAATAACCGCATGCGATTTATTTAGGTTAGAGACAAAATCTGACCAATATGCTGGAGAACTGTCTGGTGCAACTATTATTGCTGGTTGTGCTGATTCCGAGCCAGGCCAAGCGTGTATTTGTAATGCGGAACCAGATTGTAACCTCACCCTGATCTTTTCTACTCTATTCACTTATCCGTTTCCGCCTGTCTTGCCATTCGACCGATCTGATACCTTGGGCTGAGAATATCATTTTCGCATACTAGGGCGCAGGATTAAGCTTGTGCTCACCGTTTCAATAGGTGCATATAGTCATAATCAGCGGTATATTTGCGAGCGCTATCAAGGGATATGATTATCAAGATTAATATTCCACCCGATATTTCACATAGTTGACTCGATTGGATAAAAGAGGAGTACCGAAGTGACAACTGCAGATTGGGGATCTATCTACAAAGAAATGGGAGCGAAGCCTGTCATTAACGCGACTGGTAGCGTGACGCTTTTGGGCGGCTCTACACCGGTGCCTGAGGTAAAAGCTGCAATGGATGCTGCTGACTCTGCATACATCCCTTTGATTGAATTAGAACAAGTAGCGGGAGATCAAATTGCAGAGATGCTTGATGTTCCGGCTGCGTACATAACCTCTGGTGCGGGTTCCGCTTTAACACTAGCAACAGCCGCTTTTATGGCGGGTGCCGATGACGACAAAATTCAACAATTGCCAGATACGACAGGGATGCCCAACGAAATTTTAATTCAAAAGCGACAGCGATATTGGTATGACCGTTGTCTCGAGTTGGCTGGGGCTAAACTTGTAGAATACGGTGATGAAAATGGCACTACCGAAGACGATTTACGGAATGCTATATCAGATAAAACTGCTGCTGTGCACCAGGTCATCTACGAACAAAAACCGACTGATCCAAATGTTCTGACTCTTGAGCAGGTTATTGAAATAACCCATGCAGCTGGTAAGCCAGTTTCTGTTGACGCAGCTGGACAGATTTACCCACTAGAAAATTTTGGCAAATATGTAAGAATGGGTGCTGACTTCCAATGCATCGCTGCAAAATATATGGGAGCACCCCATTCAACGGGATTCGCGCTGGGCACTAAAGAGGTAATAGACGCTATCGGACGGCATTCCTTTGTAGGTTATGAAGGTCGACGCATACGAGGTGTCGGGCGTCCGCATAAGATTGATCGACAGGAGATCATGGGAGTTGTTGCGGCTGTCAGGCGCTGGATGACTCTGAACCACGAGGACCGTCTTTCAAGTGCTGAGGCACAGTCCCGGTCCATTCTTAAACCTCTTATGGGTTTGCCTGGGGTTACCGCTGAGCTAAATACCAATATTAAAGGGCACCAGCCTTTTGGTGTCTTGGTAAGCGTGGACCCAGATGTGGTGGGGTTTACAAATGATGATCTGGTCGCAAAATTGCGTGACGGTGATCCATCTATCTGGACTCGGGTTTCTTTGGATGCTCCTGTCTTAGAAATCCATGTTTTCGGTTTGGGCGACGGGCAGGCTGAACTTGTGGGCAACGCGATTGCGGACGCGGTTACCGGGTAATTTCGTCTAAGTCTTAAGTGTGGTTAGTAAACGCTAAGGGCTTTGATCTATGGCTAGTGAAGCACATCCATAATAGGGTGCTGCTGGCCATGGAATTTTTTGGTTGCGTTTTATTTTTTAATGAGGGAGTTTTTTGTGACAGTTGAAACAGTGGGGGTAATGAGTCCAGGTGATATGGGAAGTGGAGTTGGAGGAGTTTTAGCGCACAATGGTCTGCGCGTGATTACCAGCCTGCAGGGTCGTAGCGAAGCCTCAAGTAATCGTGCCGCAGAACAGGGTATTGTTGATGTTGGGTCCCTGGACGATCTAGTGACAGCTTCTGATCTAATACTTTCGATCCTGGTGCCGTCTGAGGCTCTTGCGTTTGCTGAGAGCGTTGGGGAATCCATTGTTCGTACAGGTAGTCAAGTAGCCTTCGCTGACTGTAACGCAGTATCTCCATCCACTGGGATTAAGATCGGCGAGATTGTTACTGATGCAGGTGGAACGTTTATTGATGCTGGAATTATTGGAGGATCCCCGAGAACTGGCGCTACACCTCGTTTTTATGCTTCGGGTGAATATGCAATGATCTTGGCAGAACTTGACGGTAAAGGTATTGCAGTTCCAGTAATGAATGGGCCGGTAGGCCATGCTTCTGCGATCAAAATGTTTTACGCTGCCCTTACCAAAGGTACGGCCGCCTTGTACTCCGCTACTTTGATGTCAGCTGAAAAATTTGGACTGCTTGGTGAGTTATTAGGAGAATTACAGGATACGCAAACCGAAACTTTGCAGGCTATGAATAGTGTGAATTCAATCTCTACAAAGGCTTTTAGATGGATTGGAGAAATGCATGAAATTGCTGAAACGTTTGCCTCTGTTGGACTTCCATCTGAAATACATACCGGAGCTGCGAAAACGTTTCAAATGATTGCTGATTCTTCAATAGGTCACGAAAGAGTTGACACCTTGGATAAATCTCGGATTCTCGAGGATTCCATAGCGGCTATGCTCCTGCCTCCGAATTAAAACACGAAATATGACAACTCGTAAATTTGTGGTATTTGTGTTTTTCGGTTCGGTGACGATTAATGCATTCTTAGGAATTATTGCTCTTGTTGTAGGAGATTTTGGTGATACGCAAGGCAAGGTGCTTCTTACATCCTTGAGCGTATCTGCAGCTAGCGTACTGTCTCTTGCAATGTTTCCGGCGCGAGTACGTGGTCATCTCGCTGGCATACCAAATATCGGTATTGGATTATCGATTACTGGTTTTGCACTGTTGATTATCGTAATTTGGTTTGAATCTGGGGAGGAACTACTCTGGAAGGTTACCGCGTCGGTTTTAATATTTGCTATTGCCGCCGGACACTCTTGTCTGATTTCGCTATTTGTTTTACAGCCGCGATATTTCAATGTCTCAAAAATCGCTTACTGTCTAGTGGGCCTTCTCTCAGTTCTGATTGTTGGAGCTATATGGAGTGAGCCAGTCGGAGAAATATTCCCAAGGATTTTGGGTGTGCTTTCGATTCTTATTGCGGCTGCAACGGTTTCTATACCAGTTCTTCACAGATTGACTAGAACTAAAGAAGATGTGCGGAGGACCACAGCGGTTTTATCTCGCGATCCAACTCGTGTTTTCATGGAAAATCTACCAACCATATGCCTTGTTTGTGGCCAGAAGTGGATCGCTGATTACGATTCTGATATTTTCAAATGCAGCGCCTGTGATGCATTCTTTGAGGTGGAGATAAGAGGTTAAGCCTCTAAGGCTTTGAGGCTATGATCTGACTCTTTAATTCCTCTGTTATTGCTGTGAATTCAGCGTCAATCGATTTGGATTCGAGTGATGCAGGATGTTTTGAATTTGTATATTCGGATCGCATCTTTATCGAACCTAGAAATGGAAGATTCATTTCTTCTGCAAGCGCCTGCCCCCCGCCCGTTCCGAACACACCACCTGAAAGATTTTCGATCACACCGAAGACGTTTAAATTCATTTTTTTGATCATATTGATTGATCGTTTTGCATCTAATACAGCTAGTTCGTGAGGTGTGGTAACAATGATGAAGCCATCGAGATTAAGTGTTTGCATGACCGTTAATGGTGCGTCTGATGTTCCTGGAGGTAAGTCAACGATCATGTAATCAGGGTTACCCCACTCCGTTGATTGCAGGAATTGATTAATTGCGTTGTGTATCATCGGGCCGCGCCAGACTATTGCTTCATCTTCGTTTTCCTGAAAGAACGCCATTGACATCACTTTGACACCGAATCGCGTAGGCGGGATGAGTTTTTGACCGTTTTGGGCCGGACCCTCAGTTATCCTCAGGACTCGAGTTACATTTGGGCAGTCAATGTCGCAATCAAATAAGGCAACATCCTTGTCCTGGTTCGCTAAAGTTACGGCTAAGTTGGTTGCGACTGTGGTTTTACCAACTCCTCCCTTGCCCGAGTAAACACCGATTCTGGTTCCGATCCCTTCAAGTGATTGGGTCACACGCCGTCGTTCTTCAAAATTCTTACGAACTTGCGCTAGACGGGCTTCTTCTTGGGGGGTTAATTTTCTGGGTGACGACATTGCATCTTATGTTTGACGATCGAGTTTTGTTTCAAATTGTGCCCGGTGTAATTGGACGATTAGTCGATTCCAAGAAGACGCTTCCCGTCTTCTGTAATCATATCCGGGGTCCATGGAGGATCGAAAACAACATCAACTTGTACGTCTTCAACATCATCGATCTCAGCAATTCGCCATTCAGCCTGCTGGGCGATGTAGGGTCCCATCCCGCAACCCGGTGCTGTAAGAGTCATTTCAACATGGACGTCACCATCTGCAACTTCTACTGTATAAATCAGGCCCAAGTCTACGACATTAACTGGAATTTCTGGATCGTAAACGTCCCGAAGAGCTTCTAGGACGGTTCCCTGCTCTAAAGTTTCAGTTTCAGGCATCGGCATCTCCATAGTCAGTGAAGGTTTATGTATTAGATTGATCTAATCAGGTAATTTTTACTGATGTTAAGCCTATCAAAGCGACAGGCAATTGTTCATCGGATCTGAGTGGTCAATCGGCGTTAATAAGCTCTTCAGGGATACCATCCTGTTCGAGTGGGGCAAGGTCGACTTCCTTGTCTGGTTCGGGATCTAGTGAGTCACCCATGTCGACCAGCACCTTGCGAAGGTCAACCACCTGGTCTCGTAGCAATGCGGCTTTTTCGAATTCCAGCTCACGAGCAGCTTTTTTCATCTGTTTTTCGAGGTCTCTCACTAGGCGAGCAAGATCGTTCTTTGGCAAAGTTCCGGGTTTGACGTGTGGCGTTTTGGTATCCGCTAGTTGACGGGCATGTGAAGTGATTTCCTTGACAGATTTTACGATGGAGATTGGGATTATCGCGTTAGCATCGTTGTGTGCAGATTGGATTTCACGTCGCCTATTTGTTTCGTCGATTGCATATCGCATCGATTCTGTGATCTTGTCAGCGTACATAACCACTGTGCCTTCCACATGCCTTGCTGCTCGACCAATAGTTTGGACGAGAGATGTACTGGACCGTAGATATCCTTCTTTATCTGCATCAAGGATTGCCACTAACGATACCTCCGGAAGGTCCAATCCCTCTCGTAATAGATTTATGCCAACGACCACATCGTATACGCCAAGTCTCAGATCTCGTAGAATTTCAGAACGTTCCATAGTTTGGATTTCAGAGTGTAGGTACTGGACTCTAACCCCTAATTCTCTTAGATATTCAGATAGCTCTTCAGCCATACGTTTTGTGAGAGTGGTCACAAGAACACGCTCGTTTTTCTCGGTGGTTGCCTGAATTCTTTCCAGTAGATTATCGATTTGACCCTCGGTGGGTGCGATGATGATTTCAGGATCAACCAGCCCTGTCGGACGGATAACCTGTTCAACTCGTTGCTCCTCATGTGTACTTTCGTATGGGCCAGGTGTAGCAGATACGTAGACGATCTGATTTACCCGATCTTCGAACTCTTCAAAGGCAAGAGGTCGATTGTCAATCGCTGAAGGTAATCTGAAACCATAGTCGACAAGATTTGTTTTGCGAGAGATATCACCCTTATACATGCCACGGATCTGCGGCAGTGTTATATGAGATTCATCAATGAAGATGAGGAAGTCATCTGGGAAGTAGTCCAGTAGTGTCCACGGCGCAGAACCGGGAGGGCGCCGACCTAACGGTCGAGAGTAATTCTCTACCCCAGGGCAAGACCCGGTCTCTCGAAGCATTTCCAGATCAAAATGAGTTCGCTGTTCAAGTCGTTGTGCTTCAAGTAATTTACCGGCTGATCTGAGCTGATCGAGACGTTGTACGAGTTCCTCCTCGATATCTTTTAAAGCTTCTTTCAACTCATCCTCGGGCGTAACGAAATGTTTGCCAGGGAAAATATCGATTTGTTCAAGTTCTGCAAGCACTTCACCGGTTAATGGGTCTAGCTCAATGATTCGTTCAATCTCATCACCAAAGAACTGCACCCTTACGGCTAATTCCTCGTATGCAGGCATGATTTCCAGTGTGTCACCGCGAAGTCGGAATCGTCCTCGAATCATTTCCATGTCGTTTCGTTCGTAATACATGTCGATCAATTTTCGGACGACGCTGCGTAACCCAGGTTCTTCTCCTTTTTTTAGACTGAGAACTACGGATCGATATTCCTCGGGGGAACCTAAACCGTAAATGCATGACACGCTTGCGACGATTAACGTGTCCCGCCGAGTTAATACTGCTCTGGTTGCTGCATGGCGGAGTCGGTCGATTTCTTCGTTGACATCGGATTCCTTTTCGATGAACGTGTCCGATTGTGGGATGTATGCTTCTGGTTGGTAATAGTCGTAGTAACTGACGAAATACTGAACTGAGTTGTTTGGGAAAAAGTCTTGGAATTCAGCGGAAAGTTGGGCAGCTAGTGTTTTGTTGTGGGCAATAACCAGAGTTGGGCGCTGTACTTCCTCGATGATTTTGGCCATTGTGAAAGTTTTACCCGATCCAGTCACGCCCAGTAGTGTTTGGTGACGGAGTTTTCTTTTCAATCCATCGGCAAGTGCACTGATGGCAGTCGGTTGATCTCCAGTTGGTTGGAAGCTGGCCTCTATTACAAATTGTCCAGTGCTATTTGGCATATGGGAATTTTACTCTGTAGTGATCCTTGGCATGAGTTTTATAAAGCGTTCATCTAGGGAAAGTAGACGAGTTCGTGGGAGTTTGTTACTTCGCCGGTTAATGAATTAATATCTAAGTTATGACTGTTGGATATTTGCGCATTCTGCTTAGTGTGAGATTATTTGAACTTGCCTAAAAAGGAACTGGAGAACATCGATGGCCAAATTGAAGGTAGTTATTGGAACTGATCATGTCGGAAGGCAGTACATTGACGATTTAATTGACACCTTTCCTGAAATTGATTTCATAGCTGCATATGATCCCAAGAACCATCAAGAGGCCATTCGTGATGCCGATGTCTTTTTTGGGTGGCCAGATGGTCAGGCTTTCTCCGCAGCTCGACAATTAAAATGGATCGCCTGTCCTGGTATGGGAATCGACAAGATTGTCGCGTATCAAAATATAGTTGACTCGGACGTGCCTATCACCAATGCTCCGGGGACCCATGTCACATCGATGGGTGACCACGTCATAGGAGCCATGATTGGTTTGACACATCGGTTTCAAGAGGCCTTTGAAGATCGCAAAAAGAAAATATGGGACACGCAAAAATATGCCTCGCGCATAACTGAATTAACGGGGACAACAGTTGGTATATTCGGTCTTGGAGCGATCGGTAGGTCTGTTGCAGACCGCGTCGCTGCTTTCGGAACGACTACCTTCGCAATCGATCCAGGCCCGGCTAACGTTCCTACTAGCGTACGTGAGTGTTGGAACCTAGATCGAATAGATGATTTGTGCCGGATATCTAACTTTCTCGTGATCGCAGCACCAGTTCTAGAAAACACTCGAAACTCGATTGACGCTCGTCGAATAGCATTGATGCCTAAAGGAAGTTATATCATCGTTATTTCTCGAGGAGAGATCGTGGATGAAGATGCCATGTGTGATGCATTGGAATCTGGTCATCTCGCTGGAGCAGCTTTGGACGCAACAGCGGTAGAGCCACTTGCTCAAACTTCCAGACTTTGGAGTCTTGAGAATGTGATTCTGACTCCTCATTCCTCTGCTTTAACTCCCGAATTATATGAGATGCGGCGCCAGGCTTTTAAGGCAAACCTTCGAAAATTTTCAGTTGGTGATCCGCTAGAAAACGTTTGCGATAAAACTGCAGGCTTCTAGCGTTATTCGTTGGAACTGTTAGAGCTTTTACACTATCGGTTATGTTCTTGATATTTGGTATTCGGAACGTTTCGCCAGCACCACTATTTCTTCACTTTCTTCTCTCAATTCCTCACCTTCGAAATTTCCCCACATTTCGAGAATTTCCAGACCAACTAGATCACATAATTTAATAACTTGTTCAGGATGAAGATAGCGAACCAGCACATCTAATTCTTGCCGACGCAATGAATTCCCATTTTGGTCAAGTTCTTCGACTATTTGGGTTCCGTGGTTTAATTGCTCGACTGTATCGAAATGATTCTTGGCCGTTAAAACGTATCTGCCTCCATCTGGCCTTTCCACCACTTCAAGTAGAAATTCTTCTTCAGGATCTTCTGCAAGCATCTGTGGGTCGGGGTAGAAAATATTGAACGCCATTGTTCCTTTGGAAGTGAGGTGAGTTGCAGCACAACACAAAGTACTTAACTGATCTTCTTCGGTAGTTGCCAACAGCAGCGTGCGGGCTGGCATTATTACAACTGGAAATTGACGCTTCAAGTCGAAATTTCGCATATCAGCCTGTATTAAATTGAGACTGCCATTTAAAGGTGCAACCGCCAAAGCTTTTCGCTTAGCCACTCTGAGCATGGGCTCAAACAGATCAATGCCAACTACTTCCATACCAGCTTGGGCGAGTGGTAAAGAAACTCGCCCGGTGCCCACACCTATTTCTAGGATGGGTCCTTGTAAAGAATTACATATGTCATGGTAGAAATTGAGCTCAGTTGGATCGGATCCAGAGTAAAAAATATCGTACCAATCCGCCCAGGCAGCGTAGTTCATCGCCACGATTTCGGCATGGCCTTAAATTCTCCCAACTGTTTCCATGAAATGACGACCGTAAGAACTCATGAATGTCGGGATATGCGTGTAGTGGTACATGACGCCGTTTTCGGTATGTTGTTGTGCTTGCTCAGCTGAGCCTGGCGTACCCGACGCATGGCCTGAGGCATGGATTTTGTCGAATATGTCCTTGATAGTTCGTACAACGTCTGGGTGACCATTGTTCCCCGGATGTCCCATTGATTGTGCGAGATCGGTCGGGCCAACGAAAAAGACATCAATATTTTGCACGTTCAATATTTCATCAAGATTTTCGACTGCAACCACGTCTTCAATTTGAACACATACCAGCATCTCATTATTCGCGCTTTTGACATATTCTGATACCGGTGATCCCCATCCAAAATCAGCCATTCTTCCACCACCGAGACCCCGCGTTCCTTGCGGGTGATATAGGCACGCATCGGCTACTGCGCGGGCTTCATCGGCTGTATTTATGTGGGGTACTTGTACGCCCATGGCACCGCGGTCCAAGTATTTGTTAATTACCGATGGGTCGTTATTTTCCGGGCGTACTATTGGTGTAATTCCACGAATTTCGGCAGCCATGATCATAGGTCCTATGTTGTCTGCTGTGATTGACCCGTGTTCTGCATCAAGCATGACCCAATCAAAGTTCAACTCCCCAATCATTTCGACTACATCCGGTGATGGGAACTGAACGGACACTCCATATGCAGGTTTACCCGATTTGATGATCTGCTTCATCCGATTATGGCGAATTTGGCTCATAAACTAACACGCTCCAGTTGAAAACATAACTTTGGCAATAATAGGCCTGTGATTACTCATGTTTTATCAAAAATAAATCCGATGATTATCATTAGGCACAGATAAGATTGTCTAATCGCATATTGACATGACTCTGCCACTGGAAGAGAATTTTTGTTTCGTTACGATTTCGTTAATTATCCACATTACAACTTATTGGGTAGTTATCAGTCAATGAATTCAAATCGGTTTCACACTACATATCAACCTGAATAGGCTGCTCACTCTTGGCACAGCTCGCATCTCGACAAGCAAAACTGGGTACTGAAACAGCGTTCGAGACTCTTGCTAAAGCCAAAGAACTCGAACGTCAAGGCAAATCGATTATTCACCTTGAGATTGGCGAGCCCGATTTCGATACTCCTTTGCATATCCGAGATGCTGCGAAAAAAGCTCTTGATGATGGATTCACTCACTATGGTCCTTCGGCAGGTCAACTTGAACTTCGCGAGTCTATCGCTAAACATCAGACAGAACGCCAAGGCTATGACGTTCGACCAGATAATGTCATCGTGACACCAGGCGGTAAGCCGGTTATGTTCTTTACGATCATGGCTATGATTGAAAAGGGTGATGAGGTTATCTACCCTAATCCAGGATTTCCCATTTATGAATCGATGATTCGGTATATGGGTGGCACACCCGTACCAATGCAATTGAATGAGGAGTCCGGTTATAACACGGATATTGACGATTTCAAATCTCTTGTGACGCCGCGCACCAAACTCATCATAGTTAATTCACCTAACAATCCCTGCGGAAGTGTTATTCCTGAAACAGATCTTCAACAAATTGCCGAAATTGCCATCGAGAATGACATCATCGTTATGGCTGATGAAATTTACAAAGACATGTATTACGGTGATCAAGAGCATGTCTCGATAACCAAATTCCCTGGTATGCGTGACCGAACGGTAATCCTAGATGGATTCTCAAAGAGCTATGCGATGACGGGATGGCGATTGGGCTATGGAGTTTTTCCTGATTTCCTAGTTGAACCTGTCGTACGTCTGATGACTAATAGCGTGTCCTGTACTTCGGTATTTAGTCAAATGGCAGCGGTAGCCGCGTTGGAAGGACCTCAGGATTCTGTGCGGATGATGATGGAGGAATTTACCAAACGACGTGATCTTGTTGTCCAAGGGCTGAATTCACTTCCAGACATAACTTGCCCAGAACCAAAGGGTGCGTTCTACGCGTTCCCAAATATTCGATCGACAGGATTGAGCTCTGAGGAGTTTGCAGAAAAGGCAATGTATGATGCTGGAGTGGCCTTATTAGCAGGTACGGCATTTGGGCGATACGGGGACGGCTACGTTCGTATTTCTTTTGCGAACTCTCAGAAGAATTTGCGAGAAGCAATCGAACGGTTGCGACAGATTTTGTAATTTCGTACACGCTGATATGCAATTTACATCGCGTGTTCTGAAATATATCTCCTCAAGCATGTTAGTAACTTGATTGCCACCTCTACATTGCGCTCAATATAGATCATAGATCGGTTTAATTTTTTCAGTTATTGCTTATCAGGCGATTTCCAAATCGACCTGCGGTAACTCCACCTTACCTGTGATCGTGTGAATCAGCACAAATGTTCGTAACTGGTGCAAAAAACCGTTTCAGGCAGCAGAACGTTTGTGCTAATTTGGCATGTAGCTCGACAATATTTTTGACTCTTAGATATGGAACAATGGAAATGCTTGCGAACCTAAATTCAACTTCAGCACAAAAGAAAATAACTCTTAAAGTCATCGGCGTTGGGGGCGCTGGTTGCTATTCCTCAGAACGCCTCAGTGCACTTTTCCCAAATTCCGTAGACGTGCTGAATTTGGACAGGAATATTAAACCTCTGGAGCGTCTTGGAGACGGGCAATTGTTGTACCTTCCGATAGGGGATGGAGGGTGGGCTGAGACAGATCATTTGCAATCACAATATTCAGAAATGGCAGATCGGGTCGGTAGTTTTATGCATGGAGCTGATGTCATATTGATCCTTGCTGGCTTAGGTCGTGGGATGGGATCTGTTGTTGCTCCTTTAGTAGCAGAGACGGCTCGTGAATCAGGTGCGCTGACCATATCGTCGATCAATATGCCTTTTGAATTTGAAGGTAAAATCAGGATAGACGCCGCGAAAAAAGCTCTTAAGCGTCTGCGTATCATCTCAGATTCCGTATTGGTTATGAAAAACGATGAACTATGTAACCCTTACGGCGATAAACTTCCCGTTCGTGAGGCATTACAAAACGCAGGCCGCAATATGGCCAATATCGTGCAAGATATTTTGAACCTATTATCCGCTTCCGAAAGTTGTATCGAACGGGTGAAATGTAATCTTGTTGGTAGCGATCAATCAACTGTAGTCTCAGCAACTGCAACGGGTTTGCATGCAGGCCGATCAGCAGCATTAAATGCGTTATCGGATCTGTCAGTCATGCCTAATGCAATAAAGAATGTGCATCTACACATTCAGGGAGGGATAGGGCTTTCAGCAGGGCAGGCGGCTGAAGCTTTTGGTGCTGTGCGGAAAATTGTCGGACCCTATGCTGAGATAAACACGTCCACTCAGCGTGAAATGCTATACGGCCTTGACGTTAGAGTTACTGCTATGTTGATTGGGAATGACTTGGAACCCGTCGGAGAACCAACGAAGATTAGTAGATTCAGAGATTTATCAAGTGAGAAATCATTACTGATTTTTGAAAATCCTACTCCTGTTCGAAAACGTGCTCCAGTATTGCTGCCAACAGGTTTAACTAGAAGCGCTTGAAAATGTTCTGATTGACTTGTTTCCCTAGACGTTGGACGCCATAAAACCGCATCATATGTCTTGGTGTGGGGTGTATTTTCAAATTACGAACGTCGTGGTGACGGTCGATAAAATCGACCAGTAGTTACATCCCTACTTCAGCAGAATCTGGGTTTATCGTCGTATCATCAAACATGTAACCACTGCCTCTCACAGTTTTGATTAACCCTGTATGTTTCTGGATGGTTTTCAGTTTCTTGCGAAGTCGGAATATTGCTACATCCAAAGCACGTTCAGACGGCTGTGTCCCTTCTCCCCAACAGGCGCTCAACAATCTTGCTGGTGAAACTGGCACGCCAGGTGAAGAGGCCAATGTGTGCATCAGCTGGAATTCGGTTGGTGACAGTGAAATTGCCGTACCTGATAATTTCATTTGAACCAATTCTTCATTCAGCGAAAAACTGCCAATTGTCAGGTTTTTCATTATATTTTCCCGATTCCTGTTCTCGATCTCCGGAGTGTTTCTGATGTCGGAAGTCCGAAACCCTTCTTTAAACATGTTGGATACATTGTTCGGTGAAATGATGGACCTGAAGCTTAGGATCAATTCAAGTTGTTCGATTTCAGCTATGGTTGGCAATGTGGCTTTCTTGGTTAATGCATATAGTACACCGACAGTGTCTAAGCCATTAAAAATGGGAGAAACTATACCCTGCTGGAATCCTGATTGCTTGGCCCATCCTGGTATTGGAGCCGCTTCGGGGTGGTTGGTTGACATTACGATTGCTGCGCCTTGCCTGACAGCTGATGCTCCCGGTGAACTTTCCGTCAACGGCTCAAATTCTGCTTCGATATTGTTCGGTTGGCTGTCGCAACTCCAATATGAGGGAATCAGCGCACCATGTGTGTGTTGCAGGTTGAAAATAATAACTGCATCGTAATTCGTTGCTATTCTTGCGGATATTGCTAATCGGGATTCTGCACTGCCCGGATCCTCCTTGTTCAATAATTTAACACCTTGAAGAATTCTAGTTGCACTAGCTTCTCCTGCAATACGATGCCTAAGTACTCGGATGTGTTTAGCGTTATCTATATTTCTCTTCAAGAGGACGAGGTAAATAAAGACACAACCTAAAAGTGTGATCAGATGTATTGAAGCGAGTAAGAAGAAATGTTCAGTAATTAGCAACCCTGCCAACGCAAGTGATACACCGACTAATAGAGACCCGACGGTTGCGACCCATTTTTTAGCTAGATAACTCAATGCCTGGGATAGAGCGGTAGTGATTGATAATGATGAATTGAGTTGTTTTGTTATTTGGATGCTGTTCATGTTTAAAACCCTACCCAAATTATTATTGTTGTTACCTGTTTACGGTTGAACAGGCTTTAACGAATACTGTTCAATGCTTGCTAGATTTCGTAAACCTTCACGCCCGTCGTACACTTAGGTAGTAGTAATACACCTAAATCACTAATCTAAACTTTATTGAACTTCACAAGGACAACACAACACTGGGTAATCTAGGCAGACTGAAAGGTCTCATCGGGCGAGGTGACCGTAATAATCAAACAACGTCTGCAGAACCTGGTTCTCGCGCTGCAGCAAGCAGCCGTACCGCTCGTGACTTGAAACGACCCGATTCATCCTCTTGGGCATCCGATCATGCCAAAGAGGATGCTGGGGCAAACAGAGGTCGCTCAATTCGATCTAAGCATAACGCTACTAGCAAGAAGCAAATTGAATCGCATCCACGGTCAAATGATAAATCCCTTTCTGACCGTACTGGTTCAGGTAGGGATAATCGCACTCGTACTCCCAGGCGCAGAGTGAACTCCCGCCGCTCTGACAGCAAGCAATTAGCAGATACACATTCTGAATCTCAGAGCTTTGCCTTATGGGGTGGTCTTGAGCTAAAGAAGACGATTGTTAATTCCATTTTGAAAATGGGATATGAATACCCGTCAGATATACAAAAAGCTTCCATGCCGTGGGTTCTGCAAGGCCGAGATGTTGTTGCTCAGGCGGTAACGGGATCTGGTAAGACTGCCGCTTTTGGAATCCCGATGTGTAATTTTGTTGATCCTCACTCTCGTGAAGTCCAAGGACTTGTACTTGTGCCGACCCGTGAATTGGCCCAGCAAGTTCAACGAGAATTGTCCCTAATAGGTAGGGAAAGAGGGGTAGGTGTTGTAGCAGTTTATGGTGGAGAACCGATTGCCCGTCAGATTAAATTACTTGAACAGGGCATGGCGATTGTTGTCGGAACACCTGGGCGTGTGAAGGACCATATGAACCGCAGGACGCTTGATTTGGGATCTGTGGGTATGGCGGTCCTAGACGAAGCTGACGAGATGTTGGACATTGGTTTTGCTGACGATATGGAGTACATACTAAACAGAACTCCGAGCGCGCGACAGACCGCTCTTTTCTCTGCAACCATTCCGAATTTTATAAGAGGATTGATTCGTCGTTATCTTGATAACCCACGTTGGATACAACTGGTTTCGGATACCAAAGGACTTGAGACCGTTGATGAAGTCGATCAGATTTTCTATGACGTGGCATCTCAGGATAAAGCGGATGGCATCCTGGAGATCCTTGATGATCTTGAAGAAGGCTCACAGATATTAATATTTCGCAAAATGCAAATCGGTGTGGACCGTTTATCCAAAGGCTTGGCTGGCGAAGGATTCGCAGTTAAGGGAATTCACGGCGGTATGTCTCAGTCCGAACGAAACCGAGTAATGGCTGCTTTTCGCGATGGTAGGTTGAAAATGCTTGTAGCCACTAATCTTGCAGCGCGTGGATTAGACATTCCTACTATATCTCACGTCGTTAACTACGACATGCCAGAGAATATAGAAGAGTATGTTCACCGAATTGGACGCACTGCACGAATGGGAAAACGCGGTACTGCAGTAAGTTTTATTGGCGAGTGGGATTTCGAATTATACGAGCAGATCATCGCCAAGATAGGTGAAGATAAGATGATCAAGCGTAAGTTTTCCTTCTACTAATCACATCTGTGTTCGACCTGAGGATTAGTTTGGTCACAGTTCATCTGCTTGTGTTTAGATGCCTACTTTTCCTCCACGTATTTTAGTTCCAGGTCCAGTCAGAAGCTCTCTAATCTCGTTCGCGTAGAGTATCTCAGTGTCGTCTTGTGGCTGGTAGTCAAGATATTTTCTCCCAGTTTCCAACGACCAAAATCTTCGCGTGTTATCGCTGCATCCGTAAGCAATCACAAACGGAATACCATGTTCATTCTCGATGTTTGGTGCTTCAATTGCTTGGCTGAACAATTGGGTGATATCCCTAGGACTTATGTAGGCACCAAGATTACGTTTGAATTCAGCGATTCCGCTACTGGTTTGTTCTGTCATAGGTGAATCCGAAAGGTAATCGGTGAGTTTGATGGGTCTGGTGAATCCGATTCTCAGCATGACAGTTTCTAGTTTTCTACCAAATATTCCACATGCGTATGGCCACGCCAGTAGTTCGTAGGCAGCTTTTGCCCACCCGTAAAAATTGTCTGATACAGGAAAATCACCTGGTCGAACCATATCCATTTTGCGTTGGTGAATTAAAGAGTGTTCATACCAGTCAGCCGCATGGTTTGAGCTGGCGACTGCAATTCTATTAACACCGGCATCGTAGGCGCATCGATATATGTTATTCGCCATTTGTATGTTCTTGTGTTCATTGTCGAAGCGATCAATTAAGGCGTTTTCTGTCTTAGCTCCCCTAGGGGTATGGGGTTTAAACGCTAGATGAATCACTGCGCTCATATTCTCGAACAGATGTTGATATTTGGATCTGTCGGGATCGATAAAGTCAGCGATGACAACACCTTCGACGTTATTTCCGTCTCTGTCTCTTTCGGAAATGTCCGCAAGAGTTAGGTCGAAATGATCTCGCAGGGTGGGAAGCATCAAGGATGCAATATATCCGCTAGCCCCAGTTATCAGTACTTTGCGTTTTGACATTTTCGAATGCTCCTAATTTGTTATTTCTAATGTCAGTGACGTATACATTCGGCCGAGGAAGTGATTCCAGAGCCCCCAATTTATCTCAATGTGCTTCATTCCATCCTGGAATTTTCGAATCCCAGCCAGTGGCTTTGTGATATCCGGCATCCGGTAGCTTGACAATCGGTTCTATACCCAGAGCGATTTTTGCGCGTTGTATGTTAAATATATGTGTGTAGAACTCGTTTTGAATATGCCTGAATGTAGCGACTAAATCCTTGCACGTCATCGTTCCGGTTGCGGGGTCTAGAGAGATTCCATCTGGGTGGACTGTTCGCATTAGCTCCCACTCGTCGCTAGGGACACGGTAGACGACCATTGTGCGTGCTTTTTTAATGGTTGTGTCGATCAACACGCGCTTTGATATCGATAGTGCCTCGTCTAATGCGCTCAATATTTCGTCTATGCACCAGAACGCTTGATCGTCGAGTCTGCGATCATGTTGTTGTGAATCGAAGATTGCATAACGTTCTGGTGTCATGGGTATGCTGTATGGGAATAGCTGGTCAGCCCATTTACCTATTAACCATCGGATCGGGATAGACGCCATGTGGCTAGTTTGTTGTCTAATTGACCAACCAGACCAACTCCAGCGATCTGAAGTCCAATCTAAAATCGAATTATCCAATTCGGTGACTTCTGCTCGCACTAGGCTGTCAAGACGCCAATAATCCGGAAACATAGTGCGCAATTGCGGGTTGCCTGTGAGGTTAGATTGAGACATTGTGTGAGTCTCTTGCCATGTTTAGTGCCTGTTAAGATGTCCGTTTCTCAAAATCGTCTGTACTATCTGGTTATGACTTTAAAAACTTGGTTCAAGGGTAATTTACATACTCACACGACAAATAGCGACGGAGACGCATCACCAGAACATGTTTCTGAGTGGTACCACGAACATGGATATGATTGGCTTTGCTTGTCCGATCATAATCACCTGACGATACTTGAAGGCAGTAAAGCGGAAAAAGCAAAATGGCCGTTACTGGTGCATGGTGAGGAGGTTACCTCACGTCAATCAGTTGGACCGGTTCATGTGAATGGATACGGTATCACCGAAATGGTCGAGGCTTCCAATTCTACTGACATAGTCATAGCAATGCGTGAAAACGTCCAACGGATAATCGCTGCAGGCGGAATGGCTTCAATTAACCATCCTAATTTCCGATGGGCATTTGATGATGGGGCGATGATGCAGGTTGAAGGTTATAAATTTATGGAAGTATTCAACGGGCATCCAAATACTCATAACGATGGTGGGGGCGGAAAAACTAGTACAGCTGGAATCTGGGATCGGTTGCTAAGTAACGGTCGTAAGGTATGGGGTATAGCTGTTGATGATTCCCATCACTACACGGGTGAATTCGCTCCTGCCCGGTCCAATCCTGGCAGAGGGTGGGTGCAAGTGAGATCCGATAAGCTTACTGAGCATGGTATTTTGACAGCGATGTCGGACGGTGATTTTTACGCGTCTACCGGCGTGACAATTGGTGACATGGTTTCGAATACCCGTGAGGTTAAACTAGAGATCGACCCAGAAACAGAACCTGATGGGATTCAAGCTAAATACACGACGCTATTTACTGGGTCGAATGGTCGACTGTTATATGAATCCACTACAAATTCTCCGACTTATAAACCGACTCGGCTTGATGGTTATGTACGCGCAACGGTTTATTCATCCCGTGGTACAAGGGCTTGGACACAACCAGTTTTTATTGGTTCTTAGAGCTGTGGTTTGTTGCGGCAACCTGCTTGCCATAATTTACTCTGAGTCGTTGTTTGATCGAACCTTTAGAAAGAATTGAAAATGTTCAATCGACTTACTAAGGAAACAAGCCCATATTTACTTCAGCACAGAGACAACCCAGTTGATTGGTATCCCTGGTGCGATGAGGCGTTTGAGACTGCTCGGCGTCTGGACAGGCCTATTCTCCTTTCTATTGGATATTCCGCATGCCACTGGTGTCATGTCATGGCGCACGAATGCTTTGAGGACGAACTTATAGCCCAAACGATGAACAACGGATTCGTAAATATCAAAGTAGATCGGGAGGAACTGCCTGATGTCGATTCAATCTATATGACGGCTGTTCAAGCGATGACGGGATCAGGCGGTTGGCCTTTGACGGTATTTATCACGCCGGATGGTAAGCCATTTTTTGGAGGGACATATT
Source organism: SAR202 cluster bacterium (assembly GCA_009392215.1). Classification (GTDB taxonomy): domain Bacteria; phylum Chloroflexota; class Dehalococcoidia; order Lucifugimonadales; family Lucifugimonadaceae; genus Lucifugimonas. The sequence continues at coordinate 198,184 of VFGZ01000026.1, forward strand.
TCCCTCCTACAGATCATCACAATCGACCGGGATTCCCGCGAGTATTAAATGCCATCACTGATGCCTATAAAAACAACAGGGGAGAGCTACTATCCAGTTGTGAGCAATTGCTCGAGGTTATAAGAGGAAACTCCGCACCCCAACAATACGAAGGTGAATTTGATGAGTCATTGATGTTTAAAGCTTGCGATCAGCTTTTGGACAATGCTGATCTAGAACATGGCGGATCTTTGGGCGCTCCGAAATTTCCCCAGCCGATGCTCTATGAGCTCTTATTACGTTACGCAGAAAAAACCGGCAATTCTCAAGCTTCACATGTGGTTAACCTCACGCTTGAAAAGATGGCTCAAGGGGGTATTTATGATCAAATTGGAGGTGGATTCGCCCGTTACTCGGTAGACGACAAATGGCTGGTGCCTCATTTTGAGAAGATGCTCTACGATAATGCTCAGCTGGTGACGCTATATGCGCATGCATATCAGATGACCAGAAAACCGTTATTTAAGAAAGTAATAGAACAAACACTGGGATATGTAGTTCGTGAGATGACCCATTCAATGGGTGGCTTCTATTCATCCTCAGATGCTGATTCTGAAGGCGTTGAAGGTAAGTTTTTTGTTTGGACTTCAGATGAGCTAGATTTAACCCTGAACGATCGAGATGCTTCTTTGGCTAAGGCGTATTGGCAGGTGACTGATGAAGGAAACTTTGATGGGGCTAATATTCTCAACGTTCCTGTGGATTTAGAAAGTTTCGCTCAAGAACAAGATTACGAAATCGAAGAATTAAAACAGGATATCTCTAGAATTGGCGCGATCTTGTTCAAGGAACGATCAAGACGTGTCCCTCCAGGAATAGATGACAAAATATTGACGTCTTGGAACGCTCTAATGTTCAAGGCCTTTGCAGAGGCAGGGGCATTATTCAATAATCTCAACTGGATCAACATCGCAGTAAAGAACGCTCGATTTCTTTTATTCGCAATGAAAGACCATGATGGTCGGCTACTGCATAGTTGGAAGGCTATAGATAACTCATCATCTGATTACGAGGGCGGGTCGCGTATTCTGGGTTATCTCGATGATCATGCGTATTTTATCGATGGCCTGATTACATTGTACGAAGCCACGTTTGATGATTTTTATGTTGAAGCAGCGCAAGATTTGGCTGATAGTATGGTTCGTCGATTTTGGGATGGGGAGTCGGAGGTTTTTTATGATACTTCGCCAGAACATCCGAAGTTGATCGTCCGTCCTCGAGACATACTCGATAATGCTGTTCCGTCAGGCGGTTCTATCGCTGCTTTATCACTACTTCGATTAAGTTCGTTAACCGGTAACTCTGACTATAGATTAAAAGCTGAATCTTCGGTTAGGACGATAGTGCCCCAAATGCGACGGGCACCTTTGTCTGTCACTTCTTGGATTAGTGCAGCTGATTTTCATAACACCGACTCTAACCAAATTGTATTAATCGGGAATCCGGAGAGTCCAGCTTTCGCTGAAATAATCACTGAAATACGCTCTAGATATTTGCCGAACTTAGTGCTAGCAGGTAGCAGATGCGATGTCCCGGATGAAGAACAATCACCGTTATTGCGCGGCAAGAAAATGTTAAACGGTAAACCGACGGCTTTTGTTTGCGCAGACTATGTTTGCAAATTACCAGTGAATACCGCATCTGAACTCGCCGATCAACTTGATTGATCATCGTCACTGATTGGTTAGATTACGGTCTTATTGAACTCTTTTTGTTCTTCCTGTTCAGTCTTTCCTTTTGCAGACCATTGTCAACATGTGGCCGGTTCATTATCTGCACATTGAAGTTTTAATTCCGTTATATACGCTACAAAAAGTGATATTAGTTGATGGTTGAATTACCGCTTTATATCAGGAAGTAATTAGTTTTTTAGATCTCTTGATTCAAACCGCCAAACAGCTATGGCCATAGCGATGACTAATATGGCTACCATAGCCAAACTGTGTAGCGGGTTAATGCCGTTTATTATCACGTCGTTACCGTTGAAATAGTAAAACACTGAGATGAATTTAAATGGATCCAGTGCATCTACGACAGACAGGAAAGTATCTAGCAAAAACCCAATTATTCCGACAGCTGCGGTTAATCCGCCTGCAAGGCTTTTCTTGCCAGTTGAGGCTCCAATTGCCAACGCTATCAAACCCAATGTTCCACCTAGCAGCCAGAGACTGAATATTGCTTGAAGCGTCCCGGTCAGCGATAGACTAAACCCAGCGATTCTTGCTCCAACGATGATCCCAATCCATAGAGATATTGACAGCAGAAATAGACCGGTGATCAAGGCAGCGGCCTTTTGTAGTAAAACGTTTTTGCGAGATATAGGGTTAGCTAGGAGTTGGTCCAGAGAATGTGATTCTTCTTCTCCTGCTATTGCCCCTGCCCCAGCGATAATAGCGAATACGCCAAATATCATTGGTCCCATGAATCCGAATACTTCTGCGTTCAAAAATCCTTCGGCTGTTGTATATGTATCGGCGTCTCCTATGAATGCCAACATAGCTTCGGGAAGCTGCTCCAAAAAGTCTGTTAATCCTGTCGAGTCTCGTATCGTCGGATAAAACAGCGTTACGTATAGTCCCAGGACCATAGTTCCGATTGAGTAATAAATAATTGACTTCTTGGAATCTCTCAGGGATTTCAGGTATACGTTAAGTAACATTTATTCTGTTGTTGTGTCTTGCTGGTTGTAAAAATTCAAGAACACTTCTTCCAACGCGGGATGTCCCGCCTGTATATTCACGACGGTGTACTCTGCTGCCAGTTTGATTAGTGAATCGAGGCTTCCTGTGACACTGCATGAGAGGTGGTGACCTTTTATTGTTACTTCTCTCACGCCGGTAACGCTCTCGAAATCAGCCTTGGAAACAACCTCACCGAATTCGATTGCGATTTTGGTTAGCGTTTGTTTTCGTAAGGTTGCAACTTCTTCTACTGCGATAATGGATCCTGCACGGATAATTCCGACTCGATCGCAAACTATCTCGACTTCCGGCAAAACATGAGAGGAAATAAAAAGAGTTTTACCAGATTCTGCTTCCTCTAACACGAGTGCGTGAAATTCCTGTTGCAATAACGGATCTAGCCCGGTTGTTGGTTCATCCAAAATTAGTAGTTTTGGATCGCTCATGAATGCCTGAATTATTCCGACTTTCTGGCGGTTGCCACGGGAAAGTTCACCAATTTTCCTTGACAGGTCCAAATCGAATCGTTCGGCAAGTACTTTCGCTTTCTCCAGGTGACCCCCTCTCAGATTGGCAAAATATTGCAGTAACTCTTCTGCGGTTAACTTTTCATAGGTAATAAAATCCCCTGGTAAGTAGCCTACATTTCGGCGTATTTCTACCGACTTGGATCGCGAATCCATACCTAGGATTGTTGCTGACCCAGAAGTGGCGCGTATGAAGTCTAATAAAATCCTTATACAGGTTGTCTTGCCTGCCCCATTGGGACCAAGAAGTCCGAAAATTTCACCTTTGTCGATGTCAAGATTTACATCGGATATTCCACGATGTTTTCCGTAAAATTTGCTGAGATTTTTTGCGCTAATTACTGCGGTATTACTCAAAAGATGGTGACCTGTTATTCGTCGTTTGCGTACTTTTCTAGGACATTGCTAGGGAAATCACCGTTTGAATAGACTTTGGACACGTCATCTAGTTCTTCCAAAGCATCAAGTAGACGTAGTGTTTGCATTGCACCTTTGTCGTCTAAGGGAACCAATGTCGTCGGCACGAGCGCCAGTTCTCCACTCTCGACGTTGATTCCAGATAGAGCTTCCACGCTCGATTTCACGTCGGCAAAACTTTCGTAGGGCGCGGTGACTTGGACAATGGTTCCTTCTACTTCTACGTCTTCAGCACCGGCGTCTACAATGTCAAGAGCGACGTCGTCTGGATCACCATTTGTAACTTCGACGGTTATCAACCCTTTGTTTTCAAAATTCCATGAGACAGCACCAGCTCCAGCTAAATTTCCGCCTGCGCGCGTGATTTGTGCTCGGACTTCAGCAGCAGTTCGGTTTTTGTTGTCTGTGAGAGCTTCGACAATGATCCCAGCGCCTCCCGGACCGTAAGCCTCATAGCTGATTTGTTCCAGGATAACCGCGTCTACGCCGGTCCCAGCCCCCCGGGCTACTGCTCGGTCTATATTGTCTTTGGGCATGTTTAGTGACTTGGCGTTGTCGATAGCCAGTCGAAGTCGGAAATTCATCTCAGGGTTAGAATCTCCTTCACGTGCAGCAACCATTATTTCTCGCGACAGTTTTGTGAAAAGTTGACCACGCTTAGCGTCGGCCGCACCCTTCTTGTGTTTGATTGTGCTCCATTTAGAGTGGCCAGACATTCAGGCTCCCATCATTCGAAGTATTGTTGAGATCTCGACGAAGAATGTTACTAGGTTTATGGGCTTCAGAGTAAACCACTTGGTGGATCGATGACCATTACCCCACTCGCTTTATTTACCTCGATGATTACACCATCGATTACGGGGATGAGTATATCTGGACGCCCAAGCTGCTGCTCATCGTGACCAGGTGTAATTACGAACACGTCATTGCTACCGGTTTCGATAATCTCGGTTATACACCCAAGATGTTTACCGTCCAACGTAGTGACATCTATTCCCAAGATTTCATAATGGTAATAAATCCCTGGTGGATTTTTTGGAAGCGATTCAGCAGGGACTGATAATTCCAACCCACGCAGTAAATTGGCTTTTTCAATCGAATCTACGCTTTCGAAAGTCAATTTTGTAGCTTTGCCGGATACCCCTGTTTCTGTGATTGTATGTTCCGCTCCGTTGATTGATACAACATCGCCAACACGGAATCTATTTTTGGCATTTGAATAAACCTCTACCAAAACGGTTCCGCTAATTCCAGTCGGTCGTCGGATGCGTCCGACCGCGATCAGATTTTCATTCAAATAATCCGATGGTTTGAATGAACCGGTCATTGGAAACGTGGTTAATCGATTTCTAAGCTGACCCGGGTGTCAGTTTTTACAGCCGCAACCCGCAACAGAGATCGCATCGACTGGGCTACCCGGCCATTACGTCCGATAACTTTGCCCTTATCTTCATCGTCGACCGACAGGCGCAGAAATATGTGATCACCATCACCTTCATCGGTTACCGAGACGTTGTCTGGATTAGAGGCTAAGGCTCTGGCAATGTATTCGATCATTTCACGCATAGCATCCACGGGCGATCCGTCGTCTGCGTAAATTAGATCCTGGTCGTCTTCCTTGTTGCGCTCGGATGGTTCAGGCATTACTTGGAGCCTTTGGGATGATTCCTTTGATCTGTAATAAGGTTGTCACAGAGTCAGATGGCTGAGCCCCATTTTTGATCCATTCCTTGACTTTATCTTCATTGAGGTTGATCTCTGGAGGATCTGGGAAGGGATCGTAAGTTCCCACCTGTTCGATAAATGAGCCGTCACGAGCTGCTCGTTGATCAGCGATAACGATTCGGTAGGAAGGGTGCTTTTTACCCCCAGCGCGTCGAAGGCGAATGCGAACCATGCGGGAAAATACTCCGTGCTGGGCTATTGCCAGCGAAAATTATTCGAACAAAGCTTGGCTGCGAGCCGTGGATCGACTCACTACAACGTAAAATTGTATTGACCTTCATAGTGATTAGTCAAAGGGTTTGTGCTGCATAGTCGCTTAAAATTGGTAATTAGAGAAGTCTATTAGAGATTATTGATTAATTGATATTGACCATTTCGATGCCATGCGGCAGTAACCTATATTAAGTGGAACCATTAGTTACGACTTGTATTTTCTACGTTGAACCAACATATATCTGAGATTTCAGTTCTCTTTTTTGCTGCCATCCGTGAGCGGGCAGGTGCTAGTGTCGTGCAGGTCGTAGCAGTTGATGGTATGACGGTAAGTGATGCCGTTGACACTGCTTGTAGGGCTGCTCCATCACATTTTGAACTCGAAACTCCAGTCATGCTTGCACTGAATGGCGAATATGTAGCGAATGATCATCCGGTCAAACCAGGTGATGAAATTGCTGTGATTCCGCCGGTTAGTGGGGGCTTAGGTCAAAATCCTGACGATTCTGAGTGGGTATTTTTGACTGGTGACCAGTTGGATGCTGCTGTATTAACCGAATTTGTCAAGACAGATGCCGATGGCGCTATAGTGACTTTTTTAGGAGTGACCAGAGATAGCAACCAAGGGCGCATCGTGAAATATTTGGAGTACGAGGCTTATCAACCGATGGCTGAGAATAAGATTGGAGAAATCATCAACGAAATGAGGAGTAGATGGTCAATTGGGAAGATCGCAGTTGCTCATCGTACGGGACGAGTCAATATTGGCGAAACGAGCATGGTCATAGCTGTTGCCTCTCCTCATCGGCGACCAGCATTTGAATCCTGCCTGTATTTTGTTGACCGATTGAAGGAGATTGTTCCAATCTGGAAAAAAGAATTCTTTGAAGGTGGAGAAGTATGGATTGGAGAGACCCCAGGTGACGGCACCGTCGTCCAGAATTGGTATAAATGATTGACATGTAGTTTTACATGTATTTCGTGTAATAAGAGGTAAAGTGAGCGAACAATCGGAATCGGATCGGCACCAACATAAAAATGCCCTGGCCGTCAGCCTTATCGAGGCGAACAATCTTTACAGAAGCTACCGAAACATTGCAGCAGTCGACGGAATCTCTTTTCGTGTTGAGACAGGCGAAACCTATGGTCTGTTAGGTCCCAATGGTGCAGGAAAAACCACAACGATGCGTATGCTGAGTGGTCTTACCCCTGTGGACTCCGGAACCCTCAGAGTTGCAGGTATCGACGTGGTTCAAGACAGCCGGTCTGTTAGAGAAATTATGGGCGTTGTCACTCAGCATGACGGACTTGATGCTGGTCTTACCGTTTACCAAAATCTTTTTCTATACGGATTTTTGATAGGTCTCTCCAAATCATCTGCTCAAAAACGCACACATGAAGTTCTTGAGTTTTTCAATTTGCGTGATAGGTCTAAGGCTAATGTATACGAGCTTTCAGGTGGTATGAAGCGTCGCCTGGCAATTGCCCGTTCAATGATGAGTAGTCCGACAGTGATTGTGTTGGACGAACCGTCGACAGGACTTGACCCACAAAGTCGCAACCGTGTTTGGGAAGAGCTTGCGATTCTCAAGGAATCGGGTGTGACCGTAGTCTTGTCAACACATTACATGGAAGAAGCCGCGACATTGTGTGACCGGCTTTCCATCATGGATCGAGGCAAGATTCTTGATGAAGGTACGCCGGATCAAATGATACTAAGGTATGCTCCTAAAGAAGTTGCGCAGATCAGGGTTGCACCTGGCTCTCTGAGGCGTGTGCGAGATTATCTAAACAAACATGAGATTCCATTTCGCGAGGTGGGCGCTCTTTTAAGCGTGACGGGAGATCGAGGAGCTAATCCTGATATTTCTGAGTTAAATGGGATAACAGGAGTTAAGGCCTCCTACCGCGCCGGCAACCTTGAAGACGTATTTTTGACGCTAACTGGACGAGAACTGAGAGATGGATGACGTTTTCATCAAATGAGGTTTTCAAAATCAGACTCCGTAGCATTACGGGAATATGGTTACGTCATGCCGTTGCATTCATACGTTACTGGAAATTTGTTATCACCTGGGTCTTGGTTGAGCCAGTGATTGTGTTGGTAGCTGTCGGATTTGGAATAGGAAAACTTGTGAATTCAGTTGAAGGAGCTGACTCTTATGCTGAGTTCGTTACTCCTGGTTTGATTATGGGATCAGCAATGTTCCACGCTTTGTTTGAGACTTCCTGGAATGCTTACAACCGTATAGAGAATGACGTTTATGAGACTGCTCTTACGGCTCCGATCACGGTGGTTGAAGTGACTCTCGGAGACGTCCTGTGGGCAGTTACAAGATCGATCATGACTACAATAGGTGTAGCGTCAGTGGCCGTGGCGTTTGGTTGGTTAGATGGTTGGCTTGCTTTCGGAATACTGATCCCATCTGCAATGGTGGGCGTATTGTTCGGAACTATGGGCTTTCTTTTTTCGGCGATAGCTCCTCATACAACCTTTTTAACTATCGTATTTACGTTGATAGCCACGCCACTATATTTTTTTTCAGGGTCATTTTTTCCGCTGTCGACTCTGCCAGATTGGGTCGAGCCGATTGCTTGGTTGATGCCGCTTACACCCGGAGTTCATATCGCCCGAGGATTCGCCCTAGGGCACTTGGATATAACTCACTTATGGGCCGCTGTTTATATGATTGGACTTACTATTGTGATGTGGCCTTTAGTGATTTACTTGTTAAAACGTCGTCTCGTCAAATAAATGTTTCGTCCAGTCCTCTGAATGTGCGTTAATGATGAACAATCCCCTTCCAAGCACTTTGCGAAGGGTTCTTGCGAAGCTATATTTAGCAGGGTGCAACTGTGATGATTTCCTAGGAGGGTTCGCATAGTGGCCTAGTGCGGCCGCCTGCTAAGCGGCTTGGGGGTGTTGAGCTCCCTCGCGGGTTCGAATCCCGCACCCTCCGCCATTACACCTGCAGCTTGCCCAAATTGGCGGTTCTTAAGTTCCGACGCGCAAACTAGGTTGGCAAATAGATCTAAGGGTTTCCACTGCAGCGAGAACCGCCAGGAAGCTAGTTTTGGGATTTTTATCGTGAGGTTTGTTTTCAAATCGGAACGAAAACAACCCAGCGGTACTAGTTGCTTTTATTTCATGGACATTTCCCGGGGAGTCCGGATCGGCGATGACGACTACCTGTGTTGAATCGGGACCAATACCGGCTAAGCTTACCGTGGCGGCCACGTTGACATTGGCAGGAAATAAACCTACAGCTTCTGCTGCCGAGCCCTGAAATATCACTGTAGGTTCATCGATCTTCTCATCTTCCCAGCCAGCGAATCCCGGGGCACCTGAAAGGGCGACTGGTGGTTTACTAGAAATGATAGTAACTTCTTCGAGCAGATGTTTCGAGGCACGGAGTGCATCTATACCACCGACAGCGCCGGATGGGATGTAAAGTGAAACGCCTGACTTTTCAGCGGATGCCATGACCATCTGCATTAGTCCAGGTTCTATCATTGCCCCAGAGCTCATGATTAACATTGATTTGCCGGCGCTTACAATATTCACAGCGTGATCTGTCACAACTTGTTGGGAAGCACACTCAACAATCAAGTCGATCTTATCGATTTCGGTTAATTCAGAGATCGTATTCGCCTCAATCAATGGTGTGACTTGGCATCGGTTCAATTCTTGGGATAGGCGATTTCTAGCTGAGGCAGATTGGTCGAATAGGGCGATAATACTTGCGGGTCCAGCTTCTCCTCGCTGTACAGATCTGGCCAACTCTGAGCCCATGGCACCACATCCGATTAGACCTAAATTCACTATTTTTGGGTGTTTGTTAACCAACAGACTCATAACTCCGAATTCTTCAGGGCGATACTATTAATGGATGAGCAATAACGCTGAGTGGATCGTTTGTGCATCATAATTGATCTAGGATCTGGTATGTGCGATGCACCGGTTATATCCTTAATGCATAATGTTCTTTTCAATTGCTGAAAAACTAAAAGTCTATTCAAGCCATACTTTTTTTCTCAATAGCCAATTAACGGACTGCATAAACATTGCCTAGTTACCATGTGTGGACTGTAGGGTGCCAGATGAACACTTCTGATTCAGAACGTTTGTCTAGTGGATTTTCTCAAATGGGATTTGATTTGGCAGAAGATCCATTTGCGGCTGATGTGTTCGTGTTGAATACATGTGTTGTACGTCAGTCGGCCGAAGATACTGCCACTGGAATGCTGGGTAGGCTTGGCAAAGAAAAAAAGAACAGTGGGAATCAAATCATTGGCGTGACCGGTTGTATGGTCGGACCTGAAAAATCTCAACTTAAACGTCGTTTTCCTCATGTGGATGTTTGGTCCGGTCCTCAGGAGTTTGGACCCATTTTGGAATTAGCAGGCTTTCGGCACGGCCTTGACCCTTCAGGATGTCTCAGCGGCTTGGTTCCTGAGACCCCTCATGTTTCTTCCTTCATACCAGTAGTGCATGGCTGCGATAAATTCTGTACTTTTTGTATTATTCCGTATCGGCGGGGTAGGGAGACAAGCCGAACTTCTTCAGAGATTGTTCATGAGGCGGAAATGATGGTCGCTCGTGGGGTGAAGGAGGTCACATTTCTCGGTCAAAACGTAGACTCGTATGGTCACGATCTGCGACCAAGAATCGACCTTGCTGATTTGATGACTATGGTTCATGAGATCAATGGTTTGGAGCGAATAAGGTTCTTAACTTCACATCCTAACGATATGTCTGTGAGGATACTGGAAGCTGTTCGTGATCTTCCGAAGGTTTGTGAAATGATCAATCTTCCATTCCAAGCTGGCGACGATACGATATTGGCCAACATGCGACGCGGATACACGGCCAGGCAGTTCCTGCAGAAAATAACTCAGATAAAGGATATGATTCCGGGAGTCACTCTGACCACAGATCTTATTGTTGGTTTTTCTGGCGAGTCTGATGAACAATTTGAACGATCTATGGACGTGCTGCGCTACGTTGAATTTGAAAAAGTGCACGTTTCGGAATACTCGTATCGGGAGGGAACATTCGCATCTCGAAAAATGAAAGATGATATTGATAGGTCCGTTAAGAAGGCTCGCAAGGCTGCAGTCGGAGAACTCCAAGAGGAAATCCAAACTCGTAATAACGCCCGTATGGTCGGCAGTCGTTTTGATGTACTTATTGAAGGACGTAAGAGAGGCAGGCTGCATGGTCGTAGCAGAGGCGATAAACTAGTGTACTTGAATACGACATCCGATCCGATATCACAAGAACCTAGGGTTGGTCAGACGGTTGAGGTTGAAATAACCGAGAGTTCACCATGGTCTCTTGAAGCGCAGTTAGTTGAGATCCAGGTGAAAAAAGAAAAGGTGACGGTCGCATGACGACTGCCTTTAGCAAGCAAACGACCATCGCTATTAGTGAACTGGAGCAATCTGCATTTTGCCAGACTGACGGCAACCTGCGGACTAAGACTCTCCAAGAAGAATTCCAAACTGGTGTTCGCTGGCAGAAAGTTCCGACGCGATATTTGAAGCTTACCCCTGATGAAATTGCTGAGGGAATTGTTTTTGCCCGCAAGGAGCTAGGGGACAAAGCAGTCCTTCTGGGACATCATTATCAACGCGATGATGTAATTCAGTATGCTGATTTTACTGGGGATTCTTACAAGCTATCTAAAATGGCGGCTGAAACTAAGGAAGCGAAATGGATCATTTTTTGTGGAGTCCACTTCATGGCAGAGACGGCAGACATACTAACTCTGCCAGATCAGAACGTGTTATTACCTAATCTAGCTGCTGGCTGTTCAATGGCTGATATGGCAACTTCACAAGACGTGCAGGATTGTTGGGATGACCTTCATTCTATTCTCGGACCCACGGAAAAGATCATACCTATAACTTATATGAATTCTGCTGCTGCTATAAAAGCACATTGCGGAAAAAATGGAGGTTTGGTTTGCACCTCATCTAATGCTGATAAAGCATTCGATTGGGCTTTAGATCGTGGCGAAAAGATCTTATTCTTGCCGGATCAGCATCTCGGGCGAAATACTGCAGTTGCCAAAGGTATCTCCGAGGATGAAATGGCCGTGTGGAATCCGTCTTTGCCAATGGGAGGGCTTTCCAACGAAGATATAAAGAGAACCAAAGTTTTGCTTTGGCAAGGTCATTGTTCTGTTCATACTCGATTTACCGTTGATCAGATTGGATCTGCGCGAGCACGTAACCCGAAGACGAATATTATTGTTCATCCTGAATGTACCCGAGAGGTAGTTGACGCCTCCGATTTATACGGTTCGACTGAATTCATACTTGAGACTATAGCAACTGCTCCGGCAGGGAGTTCGTGGGGAGTCGGAACCGAGATCAATATGGTGCGCAGGCTAGCTGATGAAAATCCTAGTAAGGAAATTTTCTCACTTGATCCAGTGGTGTGCCCCTGTGCAACTATGTACCGAATACACCCGGCGTATGTTCTTTGGGTTCTTGAGGGCATAATGGCCGGGCTCGCGATAAACCGTATAGAGGTTGAGCCCGACACTCGTCTAAATGCTCTTATAGCACTTGAACGAATGCTGGAAATGGCCGGCTAAAACAATCGGACGGCATTCAATCAGGCAATCCATATGATTCCAGATCCCGGTGAATTAGACGCAATTATTAACCGTGCGCTAGCGGAGGATGCAGTTGGGTCTGATGCCACTTCGTTGTCATTGATTCCACCGAATCTTGAAGCCACTGCATCACTTGTTACAAAACAACCGGGCATTCTTGCCGGAATACACATAGCGGATGCTGTATTTAAACGTGTAAATCCGGATTTGAAATTCGTTTGTCGTTTACAAGACGGTGATCGTTTAGCTGTTGGGAAGACTTTAGCGACGGTCTCGGGATCAATGGCCTCGATACTTAGCGGCGAGAGGACGGCACTCAATTTTTTACAGCGTATGAGTGGTATAGCTACCCTAACGGATCTTTATGTATCCGCAGTTGAAGGAACTAATGCTTCTATTGTAGACACCAGAAAAACTGTTCCAGGACTTCGGAGACTCGATAAATACTCTGTCAATATTGGAGGTGGGAGGAATCATAGGATGAATCTGAGTGATGGTGTGCTTATCAAGGACAATCACATTGCCGCACTTAGAAGTACGGGAAACACACTCGAACAATTGATAAAACAGGCACGTTCAAAAGCTCCGCACACCCTGAAAGTTGAAGTTGAAGTTGAGTCGGTTGAAGGAGCAATATCGGCAGCTAGTGCCGGAGCCGATATCGTAATGCTCGATAATATGCATCCAGATGATATGCGGTCTGCTGTTGCTCAAATTTCCGACCAATGCATCGTTGAGGCATCTGGTGGGATTACGCTTGCAAATGTTGCTGAGGTTGCAAGTACTGGAGTCGATTTCATTTCAATTGGAGCACTAACTCATTCACCTATGGCACTCGATATTTCACTTGACTATCATACAAAAATAACCTGATTCGCTAAAACACCTTTCGTCTATAGCTACATGTTGTGGATTTCGTCATAGACCTAGATTCGATGTGTTGGTTCCGGATGGCGGGAAAGGTATTTCAATACCGCCTAAAATATTATTCTCAATGCGTTAGGATCTGTGTTTATCGCCGCCTGGGCCTATTTCTATCACTCGAATCTAAGAGGATTGTGAACGGTCCAGCGTTATCGATTTTTACCTGCATTGACGCTCCGAAAACCCCAGTCTCTGTGTGTAATCCACTACAGCGAAAAGCTTGCACAGTTTTCTCGAATAATCTCTGCGCTACATCTTTATGGGCTGCATCGATAAAACTAGGCCGCCTGCCTTTACGAGTTGACGCGTACAGAGTGAATTGACTTATCAGTAGTAATCCGCCGTTTACTTCTTGTACTGATTGGTCGAAACCCGACACCCCTGATTTTTCCGGGAACACTCTCATGTTCAGAGTCTTATCCACAATGTATTTGATGTCTTCTTCAGTGTCATCATGAGTGATACCTATGAAAAGGCAAAGTCCTTGATCAATATGCCCGACGGTTGTTCCATCGACAGAAACAGCCGCTTGATCTACACGTTGTATAACGGAACGCATTTAGGATTCTAAACGGTTTAGTGAGTGTGCCCACCCGCGCCATGTGAATGGCTCGAGCTACTCCCACTAGTGTCTGCCGACTTACTTTTTGCTGAATCAGAGCTAGAGGATTTTGCAGATTCTGATTTAGACGATGAGGATTTGGATGTTTTGGATGTGTCATCCTTTTGTGATTTATTGTTCGAGTTAGAGCCTGATCCGTAATCTGTTGTGTAAAATCCAGATCCTTTATAGATCACGGTCGGTGATGTGATCTGCCTGCGTGCTTCGCTTCCACACGTCGGGCAATTTGCTCTTGGTTCGTCATTGAATTTCTGAATCAGGTCAAAAACATGACCGTTATGATTGCATTTGTAAACGTAGGTTGGCATTGTTTGGGGGATTGTGTTGCTACAAAGGAACGCGAGTGCAGTCGCACTCGCGTTCCTTTGTATATTTCTTATGAAGTGTAATTTTATACCAGTGAGGTGAGGATGTACCGAGGAGTGAGGTCATCCGGCATATCCTTGAATTCCTTAGGATCCGATCGCTTATTAATTCCTGTAGTTACAACGGCGGAGTCTAGTCCGACATTATTTGCACCTAGAATGTCCGTTTCAAGTTGGTCTCCGATCATAATAACGTTGTTGGATCCGGCACGGCGTATGGCTTCGGTAAATATTGGTGGATGAGGTTTTCCTAGTTTAGCTGCTCGTAGGACCTCATGTTTTCCGTGTAAGCGCATAAGCGCTTCCTCAAGCGTTTCTACGAATGCCGCCGCTCCCATCCCAAAATCAGCCTTGCCATCTTGGTATATGAAGTCTGTATTGGGTAGAACCATACGTACGGGTTTTTTTTGTTTGAATCTCTTTGACACAAGGTTAAGTAAATGCTTGAGCGTGGATTCCCAGTCATACGGACTACTGTGAGTGAATAGTATGACATCGGGTTCGCTATTGCTATCTAAGCTCAATATTTTCGCACATGAACCTGATACATATGTTCTGGAATCTTTTGTTCCCAGGACCAGTGTCGGACGTCCCACAAGATCCTCATCCCGATAATATCCAGAAATCAATGAACCCGAGTTAACAATTCGTTCAACAGGGATTCTCATACCCTGGCTTTGGAATTTATTTGATAGCGATTCAATGGACTTTGATGCATCGTTTGTAACAATGAAATAATTCATTGCTGACGCATTCATTATATTTACGAGCTGTTCAGCATTAGGGAGCGCGTCGATACCGTCAACCAGAACGCCGTAGGCATCAAAAAATACGGCATCATAGTGGTCGAATATTGCCTCAATATCGATATAGCTTGGAATCATGGAAAATTATTCCGATGTAGCTAAATTGAATCCGTTTTGCCATGCTTCTGAGGCAACCGTCAATGGGATAGACAGTGAATCCCCAAACTCGAGGCTATCGCCTTTTACAAAACCGATAATGGTCATTGGTACGTTGTGTGATAGAGCTATCGATTCGAGTTGGTCTATGTTTTTATTATCCAAACTTAAAAGTATTCGTGATTGAGACTCACCGAACATGCCTGCATCCCAGCGCTTTGGGAGAGCTTTGGTGATGACGGCACCAATTCCTCCGATAATCGAGCACTCGGCTATCGCTACAGCGATCCCTCCATCGGAGACATCATGAGCCGAGGTAACAAGCCCTGCTTTTATTGCTTTTCTGCAAACCTCTTGTGTTCGTACTTCTAGATCCAGGTCTAAACGAGGCTGACCTTCAACTTTGCCGTGTATCAGTTCAAGGTATTCACTCCCGGCAATATCGTTTATTTCATCCCAGCAGGAATCGGTTCCGATCAAAACGATGATATCTTCTTGGGATTTGAATCCGACCGTGGCGTGTATTTCTGCATCCTCGAGTAGGCCAAGTGACCCGATGATTGGCGTGGGGAATATAGCGGAGCCCAAGGATTCGTTATACATGCTAGCGTTGCCACTGACAATCGGTATGTTGAAAGCGTCAGCCGCCCGAGTTATACCTGCGATCGATTCCGTTAATTGGTATTGAACATCTGGAGTTTCTGGATTCCCAAAATTCAATCCGTCAGTGAGTGCAATTGGTGCTGCGCCAGTGGCAGAAATGTTACGGCATGCTTCGGCGACGGCGATAGATGCGCCGATACTGGGATCTAAGTAGCAGATTCTGCTATTGCAATCCGTCGAAATGGCGATGCCTTTTTTAGAGCCTTTCAGCCGTAACACCGCAGCATCTCCCCCCGGCTCTATAACTGTGTTGGTCTGAACGTGATAATCATACTGCTGATAAATGGGAAATCTGGAAGCTATATTGGGCGAACCAAGCATTTTTAACATCACCTTTGTCGGAGGCATGCTGGGCATTGGGATCGCATTCATATTAACTTTTTGAAGTGCGTCAAGCCACGCAGGTTTACTGCTTGCTAATTTGTACTCCGGTGAGTCTGTGAGTGTTATCACGGGCGTGCTGCAAACTTGTTCGCCTTCATCGTATATTTTTACGTTACTGCCCAATTCAAACTCGCCAATAACGCTTGCGTCAAGATCCCACCTGTCAAACAATTCAAATACCTTTGTTTCTCCGCCTGGGGTTACTGCAATTAGCATCCTTTCTTGTGATTCTGAAAGCATCACTTCATATGGGGTCATGCCTTTTTCTCGTCTGGGAACTCGGTCTATGAATAACTTTAGCCCCATTCCAGAACGTTCTGCCATTTCGATTGCAGCAGAAGTTATTCCTGCGGCTCCACAGTCTTGGAGGCCTACCACACCCGGTAATTCAAGTGCTTCCATACAGGCTTCTATGAGTACTTTTTCAAGGAATGGATTTCCTACTTGGACTGCTGATCGCATTTCAGCTTCTTCTTCAAAGCCTTTAGAAGCTAATCCTGATGCGCCGTGTATACCGTCTCTACCAGTATCTGCCCCTACTAGTAAAAGTAAGTCGCCAGCTTCCCTCGCTGAAGCGCTAGCCACTTTTCCATTTTCAATTAATCCAACACACATGGCATTGACCAAGGGGTTACCGTTGTAACTGTCAGAGAAAAATATTTCACCTCCAACATCGGGGATACCGATGCAATTACCGTAGGACGATATCCCGCCTATCACTCCATTCAATAAATAGCGGGTTCGAGCATTATCAGGTTGCCCGAATCTTAGAGAATTAAGTAACGCTATTGGTCGAGCTCCCATAGCAAAGATGTCCCGTATGATGCCTCCTACACCAGTGGCCGCCCCTTCAAAGGGCTCAACGGCGGACGGGTGATTGTGAGATTCAATTTTCATGGCGATAGCCAAACCGTCACCAAGGTCAATAACGCCTGCGTTCTCTGCTCCGGGGGCGACTAGCAAACGTTTGGACGAAGATGGAAGAGTTCGAAGTAGAGCTTTAGTGTGCTTATACCCGCAGTGCTCAGACCATAAAGCTCCGAATAGTCCTAACTCGAGCGGAGCTGGTTCACGACCGAGCCTGTCAATAATCATTTCGTACTCGGTTCGGCTCAAGGCAATTTCATCGAGTGTTTGCTGGCTTACTGTCATATGGGCCTTCTGCTCCCTTGTTGCGAGGAACTTTAATAGTGCAAAACACAGTCATTTCAAAGAAGTTATTGTGTTTTCAATCAGGGATTTGAAAATTATATTTCCATCATCGCTACCAATAAGTTTTTCGCTGGCCTTTTCCGGGTGAGGCATCATCCCTAGAACATTACCTCGCTCGTTAATTATTCCCGCTATATTGTTGACAGAACCGTTTGGGTTGATCTGAGAGGTTACGTTCCCGGAAGTGTCGGAATAGCGAAAAATTACCTGACCGTTGTTTTCGAGACGACTAATTGTTTCTTCGTCAGCTTGGTAATTACCTTCACCATGGGACATGGGGATATGGAGTAATTGTCCCTCGGTTGCTTTTGAAGTGAAAATGGTCGATGTATTTTCCACTCGTAAATCCGTCCATATACAACGGAATTCGAGGTGATCATTCCGCATCAGCACACCGGGTAGCAGATTCGATTCGCAAAGAATTTGGAACCCATTGCATATTCCAATGACCGGACCGCCATTGTCTGCAAAAATGCGAACTGCCTCCATGACTGGAGAAAAACGTGCGATTGCTCCGCATCTCAGGAAATCTCCGTATGAGAATCCGCCAGGCAATACGATGACATCATATTGATCCAAATTGTCATCGTCATGCCAGATGTAATCCGACGCATACCCCAGTACACCTGAAACTGCATACTGAGTGTCTTTTTCGCTCCAGGTGCCTGGAAAGACAACGATTCCGAACTTCAATGGCTTAACCTCCCTGGATGCTTAACATCTGAAGTCAAAACTTGGGTCACTATAACTTGTCTTATTGTCGCCTCTCCCCGAACCAAAATCACGGGAATATTATTGTGAATTGTTAAACCTCTATGCCAATTTCAAAAAAAACACCTCGGAATATCCGAGGTGTGAATAAAGGTTGCCGTTCAGCCCATCTGGCTCATCGGGCATGTTTACATGTTTTTCAAAGTTGCTTTAACACTCTTACGCTTCTTAGCAGCAGCTGTTTTCTTTCGAGTTATGCTGGGCGGCTCAAAATGTTGCCGTCGTCGGGCTTCAGAAATTATTGATTCTTGTTGCACTCTCTTGGTGAAGCGACGCAGGAAGCCCTCGAAACTTTCACCATCGTTGATTCGTAGTTCTACCAAAGAAATTCCTAATTCATTATTAGGTGACAGATTAATGTGTCACCGCTCGGACAATCATCTGAAGTGTAGATGAGTTGACTAACAGTATAGGTATTGGGGTGTCTTACGGTCAATGAGATTTTAGGTGCAAATGTTTAGTCAACCTAGATTATTGAGTTGATTTAAGTATTTCGAGACCACGTTCCATTCGGGTTATGCACCTTGCTCGACCAATAGCTGCCATGGTATCGAACAGTGGCGGGGCAAATGTTTTTCCAGTAGTGGTAACTCGTATAGGTGAAAACAGTTGACCTGGTTTTAGCCCCATTTCTTCAGCCAAAGACCGATACGCTGTTTCTAGTTGGTCAGGTTCAAATGGCGAAACTGTTCTGCATAGTTTAAGCGCGGCCGCCACTGCGTCGATGGTGAGGCCCACGTCCATCTTTCGACCTGGTATGTCTTTTGCTGCTGGCTCGACGTCGTCAGAAAAGAAGAAATCCAGCATCTCAGTACCTTCGGTTAAAAGTTTGAGACGTTCATGGACTAATGGAATAAGTTCACGGAGATAATTTCGATCTATTGGCCGTTTTACTGAGTCGGGCATTCCACCTTCCGACTCTGCGCATTCGATGAATGGTATAAGCAGATCCATAAGGCGTTCAGTATCCATGTCTCTTATATAAACACCGTTCATCCACTCGAGTTTTTCACTGTCGAAAGTTGCTGGGGAGTCATTTATACGTTCAATTGTGAAACGTTCGATGATTTCATCTCGACTCATTACTTCAGTATCGTCTCCTGGAGACCAGCCAAGGAGGCTCATGAAATTGAATACAGCATCGGGCAGGAACCCTTGATCTCGGTACTCAAGTGCTGAAGTAGCCCCATGTCGTTTGCTGAGCTTCGCTTTATCTTTTCCTAAAATTAACGGGACATGAACGTATTGTGGCGGTTCGATCTCTAGCGCTTTATGGATCAGCAAGTGACGTGGCGTACTTGAGATCCATTCATCTCCTCTGATTACATGAGTGACGCCCATGGAGTGGTCATCCAAGACATGTGCCAAGTGATAGGTAGGCATTTCGTCTGATTTAAGGATTACGAAATCATCGATTTCCTTTAAATCGAATGTGACTTTTCCTCGTACAGTATCTTCGAATGAAACTGAACCATGTTCCGGGACCCGTAGCCGAACAGTTATTGGTAGACCGGCCTTGCGGGATGCTTCAATTTCATCTTTACTACGGTACCGCCCACGATTGTCGTATCGAGGTGGCTGTTTTGCTGCCCGCTGCCGCTGTCTAAGAGCAGCTAATTGTTCGGGAGTGGTGTCATCGAAATAGGCCTGCCCGGTTTCGATCAACTTCATAGCGGTTGCGATATATGTCTGCTTACGTTCAGATTGAACGTATGGTGCATGAGGCCCTCCCTTGATTGGACCTTCGTCGTAATCAAGTCCAAGCCAGTTCAGTGATTCGAAAATCGCCTTTTCTGCTTCAGCGTCATAGCGATTGCGATCGGTGTCTTCGATCCTGACGATGAACTGGCCTTTGGTTTTTTTTGCCAGAATCCAACAAAAAAGAGCTGTGCGTATATTTCCGATGTGAGGGATACCGGTGGGGCTAGGGGCGTAACGTACGCGTACGGGAGAAATTGATGTTGTCATTTGAGAACTTTAGCAGAGGGATTACAGATAAGAGGTATATGAATTATGTTACTCATTCCATCAAGGAGATTGCACTTTGTAAATCATCAGGAAGCTTAGATGTAACAGATATCTTTTCAGATGAAATCGGGTGATTGAATGTGAGTTTTGAAGCGTGTAGAAATTGGCGACTCAAGTTTGCAATACCCTCGCGTTTACCATAGGTTTGGTCTCCCGCTATAGGGTGACCTATCGCCGTCATATGTACCCGAATTTGATGCATACGACCGGTTTCAAGCCTTACTTTTATAAAAGAAAACTGACCTATTTCGCGAATAACTTCATAATGCGTCAGCGCGGGTCGCCCACCTTCATTCACTGCTTGACGAGTGCGGTGATGTGGATCCCGACCTATGGGTGCGTCAATTGTTCCTGCAGATGATGTTGGGTGTCCATGTACTAGTGCGGTGTATATTCGCTCGATCTCATGTTTCTTGATCATTAATGTCAGATTGTTATATGCGGTTGGGTTCAGAGCGATAATCAAAAGTCCGCTGGTATCTCGATCGAGTCGATGCACGATGCCAGGCCGATCAGCGTCACCAACGCTAGAAATTTTTGGCCAACGTGTTAAGGCAGCATTAGCCATAGTGTCTGTGAGATGCCCGGCTCCACTATGGACGACCATTCCTGAAGGCTTGTCAATGATGGCAATATCATCATCTTCAAAAACTACATTGAGGCTCAATTCACTGGGCGTTATCGCAGGTGCTAGATAGTCTTTTGGTGGTTTGACCCGGATGATTTGTCCGCTAATAACTTTAGTTGAAGAACGTATGGTTGTAATACCATCTATTGAAATCAACCCTGCACGTATTGATCGTTGGATATTTGCCCGCGATTCTAAAGGCTTAGTTTTTTCCGCTAATACCACATCCAGACGACGGCCTTGTTGTGTATCACTTATTACAAACTCCATAAACGTCTTATCTTTTATTCCACTGAGTTGGGAGTTTTTTGGGTGATAGAGGAATTTTCTGGTGCTTCTGGATTATCAGAGTCTAAATCTTGAGGGTCTTCCCTAGAGTCATCGTTCAAAAACCAGAAATAAAAGATCAACATACCGATCCCGATAACAATGGAAGAATCAGCGATGTTGAAAATTGGCCAAGGACCTACGTCAATAAAATCGGTTACGTGGCCTAATCTTAAGCGATCAGTTATGTTGCCAATAGCACCTCCGAATTGAAGTCCGAAAGCAACTCTAAGCACCCAGGGGGGGTTCTTAATTGAACTGTAGATCCAAGTTAGTACTGCCACGGCTGCTAGTGATACCCAAGTCAGGATGTCGCCGTAACCTTGGAACAACGAGAACGCTGTACCTGTGTTCCATGCATGAGTGAATCTGAAAAAACCAGTTGCTGGCACTGACTCGCCAACTGCCAGATTATCAATAACCAACCATTTAGTTGCTTGGTCAGTGAGAACCGTAAATATCAGTACGGCCCAGGGAATTGGGTCAAAAAAATTCGATCGAATTTTTACATCTTTGTTCATCGGTAATATGTTTGAATAATTGAATTATAGGAATTATAGGTATGTGGATGTTCTATAAAATCACCTTTGAGTATACGTTCATACAGTTTGCGTGAACTTGCACGAGGGTTAGAATCCGATGCCGTACATATTGTTTTTAGCATTTGTTTGAAATTGGAGAATCAACGAAATGGTTCGAGTAGATTTGCGCAGCGACACGGTGACACATCCCAGCCCTGAAATGCGAAGGGCCATGTATGAAGCTGAGCTCGGTGATGATGTTTATGGTGATGATCCGACAGTTAATCAACTTCAAGAACGTGCAGCTGAACTACTCGGTAAAGAAGCTGGATTATTTGTTTCTTCCGGCACCCAGGGGAATCTCGTATCAATGCTTGCGCATGCTCAACGCGGGGACGAAGTGTTAGTAGGGGACCAGTGTCATATTATGAATAGTGAAGCTGGTGGGTCGATGGTGTTAGGGAGTATTGTTCTTTATCCGATCAGAACGGATGAATTTGGTTTTTTAGAACCCGATCTCATTAAAGACGCAGTGAAGCCTCGGGATTATCACAAGCCTCCGACTAAACTTTTAGCTATTGAGAATACACATAATGCTTCCAGTGGCCGCGCTATCAACGCTGAACAGATGAAAGCAATGGCCGATGCTGGTCACGAGAAAGGTTTGAGCGTTCATCTTGATGGTGCACGGATCTTTAACGCTGCCGTAGCCTTAGATGTGCCTGTTGCCGATCTAACAGAGCATGTTGACAGTGTGACTTTTTGTCTCTCGAAAGGTCTGTCTTGTCCTATCGGATCAATTGTGGTTGGCTCCGAAGGGTTTATACAGGAGGCTGATCGTTGGCGTAAGATGTTGGGTTCAGGTATGCGTCAAGTCGGCATAATTGCCGCGGCTGGCTTGGTTGCCCTTGATTCAATGATCGAACGTATGCAGGAAGACCATGACTCTGCTCGTCATATCGCTTCAAGAATGGCTGAGATGAACGGTATATCTGTTGACCCTGAGCATATTCAGACGAATATCATCAGGTTCAAAGTGCCTCCGCACACAGGTAATCAGATCGCCTCTCGCTTGAAAGAAGAAGGTGTGTACATAAATGGTGGAGATTCTGATCTTCGTATAGTGACACACTACGGTGTAACAAATGACGATTATGAATTCGCTATATCTGCACTTGATCGGGTAATGAGAGAAATTGCCTGAAGTATGAAATTCTGGCTATTTTTTACTCTCCCTTGTAACGATTACCCCACCATTCGGTCAAACGTTGGCGACTAACCTTTTCCGATCCGAGGTTACCTGGTTTGTAAAACCGGTGGTTTTTGATCGCTTCAGGTAAATTCCCTCGTTTTAAAAAGTGATCGGGTTTATCGTGAGGGTATTCGTAATCTTTACCGTAACCAAGCTTTTGCATTAATGGGGTCGGAGCATTACGTAAATGATTTGGAATTGGTTCGTCTCTGGATGAGCGTACCATTTCTAATGCTTTATCAATTGCTTTATAGGCTGAATTTGATTTGGGTGCACACGCTAGATAAATAGTAGCTTCTGCTAGCGGAATGCGACCTTCTGGCATGCCAACAAAACTGACGGCCTGCTGGGCTGCCATAGCGACAGTGAGTCCATTTGGTTCAGCTAATCCAATATCTTCGGCCGCTGATATTACTAAACGCCGTGCGATAAAGACTGGATCTTCACCGGCTTCAATCATTCTTGCCAAATAATAAAGCGCCGCATCAGGATCGGACGCACGTATAGATTTGATAAATGCCGAAATCGTGTCGTAATGCATGTCACCAAGTCGGTCATAACGTGATTGTTTTTGAACCGATTCCTCGATAGTCTCAACATTTACATGTTTTTTACCAGAGTCGTCCGGGCTAGTTGATTTGCTGGCAAGTTCTAGAGTGTTCAGCGCTGATCTAGCGTCCCCGTTCGCTACTCGCAAAAGAAAGTGCATCGTCTTCTCTGAAAGAGAAATCTTTTCAAGTCCAAGACCATGGTCTTTATCTGAAATAGCTCGGTTAATTATCTCTTTTAGATTTTCGTCACTTAGAGGTTCTAGGGTATAAACCCGAGTTCTAGATAAAAGGGGTGAAATTATTTCGAATGAGGGATTTTCCGTTGTGGCTCCGATCAGCGTTATAGTCCCATCCTCGACGTGAGGTAGTAGTGCGTCCTGTTGTGATTTAGAAAATCTATGAATTTCATCGATGAACAGTATTGTTCGTCGGTTGTTTCCCCCAAGTCGGTCCGCTGCACCTGCTATCACTTCTCGAATATCTTTCACGCCAGATGTCACGGCACTTATTTGTTCAAAATGCGAACCTGTTGCCCCGGCTACAAGTCTTGCTAAGGTGGTTTTCCCGCTGCCGGGAGGACCCCATAGAATCATAGATGGCAACCGGTCTTCTTCGATCGCCCTCCTAAGTACTTTGCCAGGGGCTAAGATGTGCGTTTGACCGAAATATTCCTCGAGATTTCGTGGTCGCATGCGAGTAGCTAGTGGCGCTATTTGTTCCTGGATCTCTTGCCTTCGATGGTCAAATAAAGTCATTTTTGTGTTGAAATAGTCATGTTTAAATTAGCTTTATTGCAGATAATTACAGCTTTCGCTTGTTGGGCAGTTTCTTGAGTTGAATGGGTCACCTATTATTTTCGTGGTAAAGGTTTTGGGACTATAAAATTATTAGCGCGTCGGTTGAAGGCACGGTGACCACCATAATCCAATTCTGCAATCGTGATGCCATCGTTCCCGTCTCCATGTGCAGCTGGGTAGTGACGAGCAACTAATGCACTTTTCGATAAAAGTTCGTTTGTTACCTGTTTGAGCGCACCAGTGCCTTGCCCATGGTTGATTCTAGAGATGTGTAAACGTGCGTTATGGCATCTTCGTAGGTGGTCTTCAATCGCTGGAATGGCTTCATGAACGCGCATGCCGTGCAGATCAACTTCAATATCGACGGGCTCCAGTCCAGTAGTTGGACTTGGTGACCATTGCTGTTCAGATATAGGCCTGGGTCGTCTTCGGCGTTTAGGACTCATTATTCGCTCTTATTGAGTGCGAATTTGATTGCCTCGATTACCGCATCATCTTGATCGGGAAGAACCGTTCTGGGATCAAGTATTACCCGATTATTTTCTATTCGAGCTACAACTGCAACTGGGCTTTCTCTCAAAGCGCGAACGAAACCTTCGATCTTTCCTGCTGGGTCTATAGATAAGACCGATGTTGGTAATGTCTGACCTGGTAATGATCCGCCGCCAATCGTTGATCTAGACCTCTCAACGGTTCCTGCACCAATCTTGGATCGCCATTTTTCAACTCGGGCAGTCACCTTAGATTCGCTTAGTGAGATCATAGTCCATATCGGAATTTCTGTTTGATATGTGCCGTTTAAATAAGCAGTCAAAGTAGCTGAAATGGCTGACAGCGTTACCTTGTCGATTCGTACGGCTCTTGCCAATGGATGTTTGGATACAAGATCGACCCATTTTTGTTCTCCAGCGATTAAGCCTGCTTGCGGTCCACCGATTAACTTGTCGCCTGAAAAAAGAGTCAGGGTAGCTCCATCCGAGATCGAAGACTGTACTTGCGGTTCTTGTTTAAGACCGTACTGTCGAGTGTCTAGTAAACAGCCTGAACCTAGATCATTGAGAACTGGCACGCTGTGTCGTTTGCCCGCGGCGACTATTTCTTTGAGTTCCGGCGTGTGAGTGAAACCATCAACAACGAAATTGCTGGGGTGAACCTTTAATATAGCGGCAGTCTTGGAATTGATAGCTGATTCGTAGTCCGAGGCATATGTGCGATTCGTAGTACCTATCTCTACAAGGGTCGCTCCAGATTGCCGCATGACGTCAGGAATTCTGAAACCGCCACCTATTTCTACGGATTCTCCTCTTGAAACAATTACCTCATTTTTATCCTGTTCATCACCAGCTATAGCGGCGAGCGTTAGCAGAACACCAGCTGCATTGTTATTGACTGCAATTCCTGCCTCACATCCAGTTACTTGTGCGATCAAAGTTGAAATGTGCGTATTGCGATTGCCTCTTTTACCAGTCGAAAGCTCAAATTCGACGTCGGAATAGAGTGAAGCAGAGGTTGTTGCTGCCTCTGTGGTTCGCTGACTTAAAGGAGATCGGCCCAAGTTCGTATGCAGTATCACTCCCGTCGCATTTATTACTGCGTTAGGCCAATTTCGCGATATTGTTCGTGTTCGCTCGACTATTTGGGCGGTTAATTGATCGAATGATTGTGACCCTCCCGTATTGCTGATAGATAAACGAGCTTCATCGAGAATGCCTCGTACGATGTTTGTTACCACACTGCGAGGAAAATCCTCTATAAGTCTTAGCACTTCATCATTTCGGAGCAAAGCGTCAACAGATGGTAGAGGACGATATGCGGACTCGGTCAATATGACACTCCAACATCTGTGTGTGTGGTTGAAAGTTCAATTGTTAGCGGTACTAGGTACGTTTGACCGTGTACTCGGTATCAAAGTTTACTACTTCTGAACTCTAATCTTGTTGAAAATCACACTTCCAAAATAGCGGAGTGAGCGTAAGATTACCCGGTTAGTTAGTTTTGCATCTTGGAGTAAGCGTGTTTGTCATTGGCCTGACCGGCGGTATAGGTACCGGAAAAACCGAAGTCACTCATGTGTTACGCGATCTCGGTGCTGTGATTATCGAGTCCGACAAGGTTGCACATCTATCATATCGCCCTGGAACAGATGCATACGAGGAGATTGTCGAGCAGTTTGGTAAAGAAGTGATTGATGATTCTGGAGTTATAGATCGCGCGAAATTAGGCGGTTTGGTTTTTGCTGATCCAGACTTGAGAATTCAACTCGAAACCATTGTTTGGCCCGCTGTTCGTGGTTGTATCACAGAACGATTAATACAGGAAAAGGAGCGTGGAACTAAAATAATTGTGATAGAAGTTCCCAAACTTTTTGAAGCAGGTTGGGAAGATCTTGCAGATTCGATTTGGACTGTTGAAGCACCATCAGCTTCCATAGCTCAGCGCGTTAATGTCCGATCAAATTTGAGTGAAACACAAAAAAACGCAAGGGTTCAAGCGCAGATGACTAAATGGGAACGGGCTGAAAGAGCTGATCTCTTGATCGAAAATAGTGCGGAACTAGTAGATCTCCGTGAGCGAATAACAAACCTCTGGCGGACAAACCCAGAGATACAAAATGCGATTAATAATTAGTTCACCAGCAGTAGTTGGTGAGGAAATGCCCCTAGGGCGTGAGTACTAATGGCTACAAAGCAGGAATACACCGAACGCAACATCGAAGAATTTTATGTGTCTGACGAACCATTTTACGTCCCTACGTCAGATGAAATAGAAATATTTGAATCGGCTTATCGTCAACGAGTTCCGATTCTCCTTAAAGGCCCTACCGGGACAGGGAAAACCAGATTTGTAGAGCATATGGCATGGCGCCTAAGCGAAACGCTATCAAACACCAAGTCCCAAAGTGCATCATCAAGTGGTTCCTCAGAAAAACTGCCATTGATCACAGTAGCGTGTCACGAGGATCTGACGGCTAGCGATCTAGTTGGGAGATATCTGCTGGATGCAGATGGAACACGGTGGATAGATGGGCCACTTACCCGAGCAGTTAAATCTGGTGGGATTTGCTATCTGGATGAAATCGTTGAAGCTCGGAAAGATACTACGGTGATAATTCATCCACTGACAGATCATCGTCGTTCATTAACGATTGATAAACTTGGCACGGTAATTGATGCTGCTGATGGCTTTTTGCTTGTTGTCTCATACAACCCTGGCTACCAGAATGCGCTGAAAGACCTGAAGCACAGTACCCGTCAAAGATTCGTTGCTCTTGAATTTGATTTCCCTGATGAAGAGACTGAAGCTCAGATCATTGCACATGAATCGGGTTGTGAACTGGATGTGGCCGAACAACTCGCCCGGCTTGGTTTGAAAATTCGTAACCTTCGCGAGCATGGCTTAGAAGAAGGGGCGAGTACGCGTATGCTCATTTACGCCGGTCGCCTCATCAAGGAAGGTGTTTCACATCGTAGAGCTTGTCAAGTGTCTGTCACTTGGGGTATTACTGATGATCCACAGGTGCAGCGCAGTATTGATGAGGTTGTAACTTCTATCTTCGCGTGAGTACATTGCTTTGAAACCGACGCTTAACCAGATGGAAATTGCCTTGATGTCGCACTCTTCAGGGAGCTATGACAACGCAAGTGTGAGTTCTCCCGCTGCCGTTTGTGTTCTTTTCAGCATGAAGGCAGGGGAACCTTGTGTGTTGATGATAAAGCGGGGGAGCACTTTATCTCATCATAGTGGTGAATGGGCGTTCCCGGGCGGAATGAGTGAAGAGTTCGATGAATCGCCTATGCATACTGCTCTTCGCGAGACAAACGAAGAGTTGGGTATCGATCCGGCTGATATTGATGTGTGGTGTGGAATGGCTCCCGTAGAAACTTCAACAGGTTTCAAGGTGTGGCCGTTCGCTGGGCGTGTTGCTGACCAAACGGTTTTTAAGCTCCAAGAACGGGAAGTAGAGGAAGTAGTGGAGATCCCAGTGAAAGTTTTTGTTGATGATAGGTCCAAACGGACGATAACTCTTATTCGTAATGGGGACACCAGGTTAATGTCTGCCTATGCTTATGAAGATCGCATAATCTGGGGAGCCTCAGCGAGAATTATTTCTAATACTTTCGATATTGTGATGAATTCGGTATAACAGATTTTGATGAAGGCCAACAATTGACCAATTCTGAAAATGAAAAACACCTCGTTACTTTTTCTGTAAGAAAAGACCTTGAAAATTTTCCATCAGTGGTTGTTGAACGGTATGAGTTGGCACTTGAAAAATTAACGGAACGACTCGCCGAGGAGACTTGCGATCAGTGGGCGCGTGAGGGGTTAGAGATTGCCAGTAAGACTGTTCGTTCCTGGGAAGCCGCCGCTGAATTCTTTGATGCTTCGGTCGCTGTGCAGCGTCAATTGCCATCGGGACAGTTCCTCAAATGGGGAAAGACCGGCACATCACTTTGTGAAGATTCACCTTCATTGGCGGTGGCGTATTTCAAATCCTCTCCTAGGGCAATGCTTAGATTACGTCCGCGTTATATAGATGACTGGTCAAATGTATGCCGCGAACTTTATCGAGGTACTTGGAAATCTTCTGCCTTGGCTTGTAGATTATTCGAGGCGACCCCAGAACTTCTGGAGACGTTATCATTCGAAGAATTTTGCCGTTTCGGTGGGTTTTTGGAAATATTGTCTCGGCGCTCCTACGATCAGGCAGGCGATGCACTGGGCGCTGGTATTGAACTGTTTCCTAAAATTGCCGATGATGCCGACAGATTTATTGAACTAGCTCATATTGTTGCTGAGAAGTCTTGGCGAGAAACAGCAGAACTTTTTGATTGCGCTACGGCCTCTCTCGTAGAACTCGGGGCAACTCACCGTGGTCCCCTGATCTCATTAGCGCGACGTCTGGCGGTAACCGGTGTTAGCGATGCTGCGGGGGTCTTGAAGGATGGCTCCAATGCTGTGAATCGGGTCCCAGTCGATACACGCGATCGATTACTTGAGATGACCGATGGTATTGCTGCTGTATCTGCTTCCGCCGCCCCTGAATTTTTGCGAATTGCCCCTGAAATTTTGGAAAGAGTTACGTTCGAACAGATGGTGAAATGGCAATCTGAAGGGATTAAGGCTGCCAGTGAAAGTGAAGAAGCAGCTATCGCCTATTTTAAACTCGAATCATCGAATTCTCAGGAAATGTTGGATTCGCTTTCATCTTCGATAGAGTTGTCCAGAGTTAGGGAGATCATACAGATGTATTGTCTGGCCCTAACCGGTCACGCTATAGAAGTTCAAGCATCACAGCAGCTTGCCGAAAAAAATATTGGTTGGTTTCAAGGCGAGTTG
The DNA here is from genome assembly GCA_009392215.1 of SAR202 cluster bacterium. Classification (GTDB taxonomy): domain Bacteria; phylum Chloroflexota; class Dehalococcoidia; order Lucifugimonadales; family Lucifugimonadaceae; genus Lucifugimonas. Next base: position 227,699 of record VFGZ01000026.1, read on the forward strand.
CCCACGACTGAAGGCACCACTATCTATATGCCGACAGTGATTAACAGATATGCCTCTAAAGACGAGAACTTCGGTTTCTTTAAAGTCATTTCAACTCACCAAATCGGACATATTGAATTCGGTTCATTCACATTTGATTTCAATGTACCGTCGAATTTATTCGAAGACCTTCGACCGAACTTACCTGGAGCAGCAGAACTCCAGGCAGCCAAGGCCGATGAAGAATCAATTCAATCTGCAGGAAATTCGTCAGGGATTGCGCTGTCGGACGTTGTCACTTCTGCTCTAACTGAAGAAGTTGCAGAGAAGGGCGATGAGACCAAGCCCGAATTCTTAACTGATATGAGCAGATTTTTCGATCTTTTTCAAGAACGACGTTTGGCCTTAGATGTCTTCACAGTGCTTGAGAGTTCAAGGATTGATGGATATGTTTCAGAACTCTATCCAGGTATTACGGTTATGTATGACTTGGTAAGAGACGCAGCGCTGGAATCCCGACCCGACGTTAAGGATCTACCAGCTCGTGAGGCTTTGGTTGAGTTTATGATCCGTGTGAGCCTTGGGCAGACCGATGACATGATCGTTCCGGCAGAGCATAAAGATGCTGCGCGCAGGTTGCGCAGGTTGATTCGGAAGGTCACCACTGTAGAGGCAAATGTTGAAGACGCAGCCGAGGCCGCTGTACGGGCTTACTCATTGTTGATTGATATCAGTAATGACGATCTTGAAGATGATGACTACGAGCAACTTGAACCGGAAGAGGAAGAAGAGTCGGATGACTCAGATCAAGAGGAAAATGAAGTCGACAGGGATGAAATTCTTGAAAAGTTCATGAATCAGTTGTCTTCTGAAGGCGAAAGTGATGGTGAGTCAGACCAAAACACGGAAGAGGAAGAAGACCAGGGTGAAGATGACTACTCATCTCCTCAGGAGGTCGACTACCGGGGTGAATTTAAACCAGAACTATCTCAATTGCTTTCTCAGATGCAGATGATGGAGAGTGGAGAATTGTCTGAGACAGGCGAAATGGAGCCAATAACTCAAGAACAACTCGAAGAGATGATGAAAAACGCTCCTGAAATGGAAATGGAGCAGGTGGAAGGCGAGGAGGGTGGTGATGAACAGGTCTCCGAGATGATAGAAAACCTGATGAAAGAACTCCAGAAACGCGATCCTGAAAATCAGCAATTTCAGCCGGGACCATCGCAGCATGTAGATGAAGACGGTGGGCCTTTGGTAGCCACAGAACCTGGTACTTACACTTACCCCGAATGGGACTTTAGGGCTAATGAATACAAACCCAATTGGTGCATGATTCACGAAAAAATCATGACTGATGGGGAGCCTAATTTTTTCCGTGAAACACTTGCAGAAAATTCCTCTCTATTAGTCCAAATTAAGCGTCAATTTGAATTAGTCATTCCAGAAATGTATCGGAAACAGAAACGGCTTGAAGATGGAGAAGAACATGACCTGGATGCAATGCTAGAAGCAGTTATCGATTTACGAGTTGGCGTATCTCCAGATGAAAAACTTTTTTGGCGCCGAAATAAGAATGAACGTTCTGTGGCAGTGGCTTTTTTGCTCGACTTGTCAGCTTCCACAGCAGAAGCTATAGATGAGGCAAAAAAGCCATCTGATGATTGGGGTGCGCCCGATGATCCAGTTGAGTACATGGTGTGGCTTAGGTCACGAAGGTCAGAAGGTTTGCGCCGTACTTACAAAAGAATTGTTGATGTAGAGAAGGAAGGTATAACGCTGCTGGTCAATTCTCTTGAAACTCTCGGAGATACATACGGGATATTTGGGTTTTCAGGTTACGGTCGTGAGAATGTTGAGTTTTACACGATAAAAGATCTGGATGAAAAATTTACCGATATCGTTCCGAGGAGAATTGATCGTATTGCACCGTTGCATGCTACACGTATGGGACCAGCAATTAGACATACCGCAGCCAAATTATCTGAAGTCGAGGCTCGCTCCAGATTTCTTTTCCTCATATCTGACGGGCGACCACAAGACAGAGGTTATTCTCGAGAGGGCGTTGAAAAAGAATACGCTGTTCACGACACTAGACAATCCCTTATTGAAGCTCGCCAAGAGGGGATAACGCCATTTTGTCTGACTGTAGACAAAGCGGGTCACGATTACATGAAAACAATGATGGATGATTTCAGTTACGAAGTTTTGCCGGATATCAATCTGCTTCCCAAGCGCTTACCCCAGTTGTATCGTAATCTCACGACATAGATTGGCTAGGTTCTGAGTCTAGAAGTGCGGGTATTACTTGTCCGCTTCTAATAGTTCTCCGAAAAACAAATCGAGTACGCGGTCTGACCATTGCAGGTCAACGGCTATGACATCTGATGTTTCATTTGCTACAGCGTATCGCGATTTGCCGTCGTTGGTTTTATCGCCGATAGTCATTGTTAATCGAGTAACTTCGGTTACATTGTTAGCGTTCTTGTTCTCCACGCGAATGGCAATGTATGGCGAATCAACGGTCGTTCCAAAGGGGATATATTCATCATCGTCGTCAAGCCCTAAAGCGATTGCACCGTTAATAATGGGGTTGCCGAAATGCTCGATTTCCCTGTTCAATGCGTCTGAGTCCGCTAACTGAGTACCGGTACAAGGGTCGGTCTCCAGCGGTACGTTGCATATGTACCAAAGTTCTTCATCACGATTGAATCCGTAGGCTCTAAGAACGTCGTTGTTGGTGAAGAGAATGACTTCACGGACTTTTCCATCGAGGGTGTAATACCATTCCGGTACGGGAGGATCGTAGACTAGACGTTCAAGTACGCCACCCCACGACGCGTCTACAAGAACCAGCTCTGATCCTTCTACACGCTCAAGGCGGGCATAGTGATTGATCCCGTCGGGTGTAAGGCCTCCAAGTATCAGTTTTATAGTTGATTGGTCACGCAGGGTGACCGAAATGGTGGTACTCGGGTTATCCAGACCATAACGAGACTCGGCGTTATCGGACCCACCTAGCACGCGCTTGGTTCTGGGACCACCTAGTAGTTGGGTAATTCCACCCCAGCGATAGGGATCAGCCGGGATGTCGTTTAGATTATCGAAGTACCAGCGGCGCTGTTTCTCATCTTCCCTTAGTGACCAACTGGCCTTCCCGTCAGCTGTTGAGATTTCTATGTTACGGAGGTCATCGGGTGAAACGGTATAAAAGTAAGGGGGTTCAGCTTCTTCAACTTCTTTCGAAGGATTTGTTAAAAACCACGTTACTCCTATAGCTACGTAGGAAAGGACCGTCAGCAGAACCAATAAAAGGCGCAGATTCATTGTCTAGCGCCTCCTCCACCAAGTCCAGAAACCGAAGATGCTAACTAACGCTGGCATCAACAGCCAGCCAGACCACCTGACGAAATCTCGCTCGTTTCTCGTCAAGAACATTTGACGATCTGCTTCAGTTTTCGCACGAATTGAGATTAGTTCGACATCCTTAGCTAGGAAGTTAACTGAGTTAATGAACAAGTCAGCGTTATTCGCGGACCCGAAGTAGTTATTAGTAGCGAAGTCGGTATCACCGATAAGCACCATGCTCATTGAAATAGTTGACTCACCATCGCTATATGTTCCACCTGCCAGTTCTCCGATAGCCTCAACTTCCACAGCTATAGGAAGGGGGCCACCAATATCTACACCTTGATCGAACCCTATAAAGTCAGGATCTGTTTCCGACCAGCTATATAGGGTAGTTGAGGCAAGCATTGCCTGTTGTACAACGGGGGTGGTATCGTCTACCAGCGGTACAGAAGCGGGATCAATCGTCCATCCGAAATGTGTAACCCCTGGCATGTAAAGAACTTCAAAATCACCCGTTATAGGGTGGGGCGGCATCTGCTGGTTACTCTTTTTGACCTGGATGAATGTCTCGTTTCCGCCGACATAACTAGCTCGGTCTGCAGCTTCCCCATCTCCCACGGCAACTCCATAGCGTGAGAGGAATTGCTTGAAACTATCAGGGGTGTCATCCGGTTCAAGCATGAACATAATACTGCCACCAGATCTTGCGTACTCGAGGAGAGCATTTTGATCTATTGGAAGTAATTCTTGAGTTGGATTTGCGAATACGATTACAGCCGGGATCTCTAAAGGATCACCGATCGCTAGACGTGTAGCGAGCTCTTGAAGCGTTTCTACAAGAACAACGTAGTTTTCGCGATTCAAAGCCCTTCCCGCGAGCCCGATGCTTGTGTTTTCGGTGATGTCGAGGACATCGCGTTCAGAGTGACCTGTTACAAATAAGACTTTCTTCTGGCGGATTTCGTTTATCACAAGCAGACCAGTAACTACCTGCTGCTCAGTGAACACATTTGATGTTTCACTTGGGTTGCCTCCGACGACAATCTCAGTGCGTAAGCTTTCAGTACCTTGAATCGCAAGAGCGGGGAATTGGGTGACTCCAAATCCTGTTGCAACATTTGGGTTGATTTCAGGGTCTACCAGTTCGTATGTAAGTTCAAAATCTCCTGAGCGACGCCTGAATTCACTTAGCATATCTTCAGTGTCGCGCCAGGCTGCAGCGTCGGCTGCAGTATTAGTAGCAAAGAAGGCTGTGATTTTCACAGGCTCCTTCAAATTTTCCAAAGTGTTTACAACTTGTTCTTCGAGCAGAAATTGTTTGGTAGCTGTTGTATCTACACGTAACCATGCTGCTGGATTCGGACGATCGACTGCCCAGTGCAGGGTGAAATTCACTATAACGGCAATTGCGAGGAACACTATAAAAACGATAGCAGTATTAAGTCCGTAACGGCCTCTGCGACCGAAAACAGCCTGTCTTACTGTAGCCAATGAGATGATTGCGTCAACGAGAAGGATGGTGAAACCAATACCAATGACAATGTAAGATGGACCTTCTAGACCCCTGAGGAAAATCCATATCAGAACACCTACTACGACCGCGCCTATTCCAGCAAACGCCAGTGCTTGTCGTATAGATTGCGTGTTGCGTTTCAGATTCGCAAGAAAAGGAGTCTTCTTGCGAAGTGAATCTGGTGTGGGTCGGCTTGTCGGACTGTTATGTTGCTCTGTTGACATATAAGTAAAGGCCTATCGCCATCGTCTTGCTTCGAGCACAAGGACCGTTAGAAGCAAGAACACTGCTGTTATTGATATGTAGTAGGCAATATCCGTGACTGAAATGATTCCTCTAGCAAAGTCTGCGAAGTGGCCTCCTTCAGCTACACCAAAACTATCCAAATCGAACACGGAAAAAGAGGCTCCAAGCTGGAAAGCATTCAGAACTTCAGAAGCTATGCCCGATAGACGTGCACTTACGAAATCGATAATGGTGAGAGCGGTTAGGATTCCTGATCCGACAACCAAACCGACAATTTGATTACTACTGAGCGATGAGGCAAATAGGCCGACTGCAAGCGTTGCACCTGCATACATTGTGAGCCCCAGCAGGCCGCTCAGCAACGGTCCGATATCAGGATCTCCGTACACGAACAAAACTAACACAAAATAAAGAGACAAAATGATCATTATTAGCGTCATTGCAAATGCAGCGATGAACTTACCGAAAACGATCTCGAACTCACGTAACGGGGATGTCAGCAGTAATTCAAGAGTCCCCAGTTTTTGTTCTTCTGCGATAAGTCTCATGGTAAGGGCCGGGGACATGAAGATCATGAAGAAAATTGCTCCCGCCAAATACCCGCGAATGCTGGCTTCAGCAAATGCGTCGGACACTGATGCCACGAAGAAGAACCCAGTAATGGCCAAAAATGCTGCCGATACCACGTAGGCCATCGGGGATGCAAAATATGTTCGAATCTCTTTGATTGCTATAACGGAAATGAAGCGCAATGTTTACTCGTCTAAATTCTCTTCTGTTGTAAGTTCTAGGAAGATTTCTTCAAGTGTCATGGGAAGGGGTGTCAGGTTTGTCAGGCCCCAACCGTTGTTGATTATAGATTTTGCAATTTGTTCAGTTGCTTGAACATTCGGTTTAGCGTCAACGATGAAAGGGCTGAAGCCCTCCCTTTCCGATTTCTGAACCACCGATGCTCTGAGATCGGAGCGAGCATCTATGACGGATGAAATTTCACGCATGGAATTGATGAATTCTGGAGCTTCGGCACCACGGACGCTGATTTCTATTCGTTCAGCATGCTGGAGTTTTTCAGACAGGTCATCTGGCTTATCGTCAGCTACGATTCGACCATCATTAATCACCAGAACCCGCTTGCAAATGGCACTGACCTCAGGAAGTATGTGAGAACTTAAGAGCATAGTGTGCTCTTCTCCCAAATTGCTTATCAGTTCTCTAGTTTCCACCACCTGTATTGGGTCGATGCCAATTGTTGGCTCATCCATAACAAGTACGTCAGGTTCATGCAATATTGCCTGTGCGATACCAGTCCTTTGACGGTATCCCTTCGAAAGTCGTCCTACTAATGTGTTCCGATATTCCCCCAACTTGACCATGTCGATCACTTTTGGAAGCCGTTCTTGAACCCAAGAGCCGTTCATCCCTCTTATTTCACCCATATAGGTAAGGTAATCGGTTACAGTCATATCTAGGTAAAGAGGAACAGTTTCCGGTAGGTACCCGATATGGCGCCTTACGTCCAGGGAATGGGATACCACATCGTAACCACCGACGGTTACTTCACCTTCGGTTGGAGGGGTGAATCCTGTCACAACTCGCATAGTCGTAGTCTTCCCAGCACCATTTGGACCTAGAAAACCGACTATCTCGCCTTTGAGAACTTCGAAAGAGACATCGATCACGGCCGGGTAGGGACCGTAATTCTTAGACATATGCTCAATCTTGATCAATAGCTGACTCCAATTTCAGCGTAACTTTGATTATTAGCGATACAAAAATACCATTTTGCCAGACTGAAAAGCACTCTGTTTTGAGCGTGAAATAAGTGGAACACTTTTTTTCCCGCTGCTCACAAACTAAAATATCTTATCCAAGCTGAATCGCAACGGCTACATGTATTCGATGCGTATTTCGGGTTGTTGGTAAATACTGAGAATAATGACTTCCAGCGACGATCGTATTAACTATCTTGACCATGCAGCTACGACTCCGATGCGTAATGAAGTAGTCGAGAAAATGTTGCCATATTTCACTCAAAAATTTGGTAATCCTTCAAGTTTGTATTCTATGGCGGGAGAAGCAAGATACGCCCTTGATGAGGCCAGAGAGCAAATAGCTCATGTTCTCAATTCTCGCGAAAACGAGATAGTGTTTACTGGTAGTGGATCCGAATCCAACAATACGGCGATCAAAGGTCTCGCATTTACTCGAGAGCCAGGCAAGGGCCATATCGTCACGACGTCAATAGAGCATCATGCTGTTATTCATCCGGTTGAACAGCTGGAAAAAATGGGATATGACGCAACGTATATAGGGGTCGATAACACTGGTCGAGTAGACCCGGAGGAATTTGCATCGGCGGTTCGCCCCGATACATTTCTTGCGAGTGTGATGTTGGTTAATAACGAGATCGGAACGATCCAGGCCGTGCGGCATATCGCAGACTTAACTCGTGAGTCCGGCATGTCTTGTGGTGCTGACGTGTTGTTTCATACCGACGCCGTACAGGCCGCAGGAAAAATCTCATTGGATGTGAATGAGCTTGGGGTGGATATGATGAGTTTGTCAGGACATAAAATCTACGGTCCTAAAGGGGTCGGGGTGTTATTTGTCAGGCGTGGAGTTGTGTTGGAACCATTAATTTCTGGCGGAGGACAGGAGCGTGATCGACGATCCGGTACAGAAAACGTCCCATTAGTCGTAGGTTTCGGTGAGGCCTTGACTCTATCTGAATCAGAACGACTCTCCACTAGATTACGTATGCAGCGTTTGTCCGATAGGTTAGTGAAGGGAATTATTGAAAAATTGCCTGAAGCAATTATTGACGGTGAACGTTCGTCCCACGTCCCAGAAATAATTAATGTTTCGTTTCAAGGAGTCGAGGGTGAATCTATACTCTTGGGTTTGGATTTCAAGGGTATAGCCGCCTCCAGTGGTAGCGCGTGTAGTTCTGCATCAGTTGAGCCTTCTCACGTGCTTTTAGCATTGGGGCAAGAACCGTCACTCGCAGTTGGAAGTGTGCGATTTTCGTTGGGTCGCCAGACAACCGACGAGGATATTACAGATGTATTGAAGGCTTTACCCCTTGTGTTGAAACAGCTCAGGGCGTTCCCTTCGTCTACTTAAACCAAGGTATTTGCTATAACAATTAAAGACTCTATTTGAAAAATACGGTTCGGCTCGGTAGTAATAATTACTGATTCTAATTGGTAAAACTGCTGCATTGACTCAGGTACTTAATGTACTCTCAGGTGTCGTTCCGAATTCAACTGGGACCGTGGAGCAATGGATGACTGAAAATAACAGAGAGAAAGAGGAATCTGCAGGCCAGGATCTCTCAGCTGCAGAACAAATCGAGCCGGTGACGGATACAGAAACTGTTGCTTTAGGGGATCGGGCTGGCCAACGTTTCCCCACTCAAGTGCGTTCAGCCTTAGAGTACGCTGCTGCGAATAAATATGCATATGGCCCCCGCCTTCGTAACGCAGAACTGACATGGAATGTTGTATCTGCAGAATCGATGACAGACGATATTGTTCGGGTGAGGGTTGAATTTGCTCCGGCCTCTGGTTTTAGAGGTGATTCGGGTATTGAATACATGGATGTGGATGCTAATGGCAGTATTCTTGCCCGGCGTCAGATTAGAATTCCTAAAGAAAACACGCCTGTTCTGCTGATCGGAATAACTGGAATTTCGATTATTCTTGCCGTGATTTTTATAAGTTTGATGACTTGGCTAAAACCCGAAGCCGGAGATCCGTTGTATGTAGCGGGTCGAACGCTCTGGATACGGGCTGAACGACCTGAATCTCGTGAATTCATAACCTACACCGGACTTGATAGTGAGGGCGATTTTCGTACTTGGGTAATTAATCCAGAAAATGAATCAGAGAATGATCTAGTTTATGTAAAGGTAAGTTTGTTTAATGAGACTTCCGGCTCAGTCAATTTGGTTATTGATGAAAAAGCAGCTAAGTTGCTGGATGGTGATCGGACTACCTACCTTCCTTTGAACACTATCGATCGGACACTTGAGGCAGAAGCGGTCGGTAAAGTTAATTCGCCAGAATTCATGCCGATGTGGGGATCGTTAACTCTGGATGAGGGTGAGCAAGTGGTCGGCATGTTAGTATTCGAGCTACCAGAGGGGAGTTCGTTCACTGAACTACGTTGGGCTGCCTCAGATACTGCTGTCATTAAGTACCAGTAAACCGACTTCATCCACTAGAAAAGGTTAGCGTACGCGCTAGAATCTGGTGATTATGGTAGTCCCGAACGATTCTGACAGACCGATGTCCCGCGTCTCAACGGGTGGTGATCGCACGCCTGATGAAAATAACAAAAAAAAGGCTGCGACAGGAAAACGAGTTTCCCCTGGTAGAAGGCAGTTCTTAGAATTCAAAGCCAAATATCCCGATCCACTATTACTCATCAGGATGGGAGATTTCTACGAAGCCTTTGACGATGACGCTCATACTCTTTCGAAGGTGCTCGGAATTGCATTGACATCTCGAGAATCCGGATCTGGTGTAAAAACCCCGTTGGCTGGGATTCCGTATCATTCACTCGACAATCATCTAGGCAAGCTGGTTGCTGCAGGTCTGAAAATTGCAATAGCAGAACAAATCGGCGATCCCGCAAAATCCAAAGGTCTGGTCGAAAGGGCTGTAGTCAGGGTGGTTACGCCTGGTACGGTCATTGAACCGGCACTCCTGGATCAATCAACCAATAATTTTTTGGCTGCAGCTGTCAGTGATGGAGTGCGTGCAGGGTTGGCTTATGTCGACATATCAACGAGCGAATTCGTTACTGGGGAATTCAAGGCTTCGGATCTAAAAGATGAACTTCAACGGCTGAACCCTGCTGAATTAATTGCTGATTCAGTATCTATAGACCTGTTGTCCTCAGACAAACCCTCTTCTATCGTAGTGCGTTCTTTAGATGAAAGTCGGCTTGATTCAGAGCTTGCGAGTGCACATTTATTAGATCACTTTAAAGCGACGACACTTGAAGCATTTGGCTGCTTAAATATGCCGCTGGCGATCGTTGCGGCCTCTGCTGTGCTTGATTTTGTGGGTGAAACACAGTTTGGAACGATTCCACAATTAACCTCACTTCGCACTGAGTCGATTAACTCGTATATGCGTTTAGACGCTAAAGCTTTACGTGATTTGGAGGTCTTTGATTCAGCTACGGGTAAATCGGTGGCCCCGACACTTTACAGGACAGTGAATTACACGAAGACCGCCATGGGTGCCAGAACTCTTAAAGGATGGCTTACTCGTCCTTTGCTTGATGTTAATGAAATACGGAACCGACAGGGTGCTGTTGCCCTGTTTTCGGATAACTCCAGTGTTCGCCTGAAGGTGCAGGAGTTTTTGAGGAGCATTCCTGACCTTGAGCGTCTCGTAAACCGGGTCAGGACTAATAGTGCTAATCCCCGGGATCTGGCTTCTATTCGGGAGGGCTTGACTGTTATCCCCGGCCTGATAAACGTTTTACCCAAAGAACTCCCCCCAGGCGGTGTGGTGATTGGTCGATTGCATTCCTCCACTGCAGCGGTAGAACTACTCGAAGCAGCTATACCCGATGATCCTTCAATAACGGTGGGAGAAGGATCTGCCATTCGAGAGGGATTTGATAAAGATTTGGACGAAGCTAAATCGCTTTCAGGAAATGCCCGTGCCAGTATCGCTGCGCTTGAGGAAGAGCATAGGGATTCGACAGGCATCAAAAGCTTGAAAATCGGTTATAACCGTGTGTTTGGATACTATCTAGAGGTCACCAAAAACAATCTTGAGTTTGTACCAGAAACATTCGAACGCCGTCAGACCCTTGTTAATGCTGAGCGTTTCGTAACACCTCAATTAAAGGACCTTGAATCAAAAATACTCACTGCACGTGATCGAATAAGTGAGTTGGAACGAGAAATTTTCAGGCGGGTATGCGCAGAGGTTGCGGTACAAAGCGATCGGATTATGGAGACGGCAAAAGCCATCGGGACACTCGATTCTCTTGTTTCTATGTCTCAGGCTGCGATTGACAACCATTGGATTCAGCCTGTAGTTGATGACGGGACCGATTTACAGATCGAAAATGGGCGCCATCCCGTTGTCGAAGCTTCGCTTGGTCCTGGACGTTTTGTTCCCAATGATCTCGATATTTCTAACGCTGATCGTCAGGTCGTGATTATCACGGGTCCTAATATGTCTGGTAAGTCAACCTATATTCGACAAGCTGCTGTATTAGTGCTTTTGGCTCAGATCGGAAGTTTTATCCCGGCCTCGACAGCGCGAGTCGGGGTGATCGATAGAATTTTCACTCGGGCTGGATTAACTGATGACATTTCAGGTGGGCAGTCGACTTTCATGGTCGAGATGGTAGAAACTGCCTCGATCCTTAATCAGGCGACAGCTCGCTCCCTAGCTGTCCTAGATGAAATAGGCCGCGGCACATCTACTTATGATGGTCTCGCCATTGCTCGGTCAGTCGCTGAGCATATCCATAATTCACCCAAGTTGGGATGCAAAACCTTGTTTGCTACCCATTATCACGAAATGACCCAACTGGCAGATCAACTTCCCCGGGCTCATAATCTGCGTGTTTCAGTAGCAGAGGAATCAGGGGACGTGATTTTCCTGCACAAGATAGTCCCAGGTGGAGCCGACCAGTCGTACGGGGTGCACGTGGCACGTCTCGCCGGAATGCCGAGTGATGTCGTTAGTAGGGCGTGGGATCTTTTAAAAGAACTCGAAAGTGAAGCTGAGTTTTCAGGATCCAATACCGGCTATCAACTTCATATGTTGGCAGGAGATCATGAAGAGCGTAAATTGGACCAGTTAGCACTACAAGAGTTGAGAGATCTTGATTTACAAAACATGACCCCGTTGGATGCGATCAACGCATTGGCCAGACTGCAAGAACAACTGAATGTCCCAAACGATTGATTTTAGTCGATCAAGAAAAATATCTGCTGATGGTCTCATCTTGGTTTCGCGTTGTTATTCAGGCATGTTCAATAGATCAACCATTTTTGGGAATCATGGTTATCATCTACGAGTAATGGGATTCTAGGTGCTGATATCTAAGTGAAAGCTAGGGCTGTGAGTCAATTGAGCCCTAGCTTTCACTATCACTCTACATGGCGGTACTCAGATGAACAGTGGTCCAAAGATCAATGACACGATTGCCATTAACTTTAACAAGATGTTGATAGCTGGGCCGGAAGTGTCCTTGAAAGGGTCTCCGACTGTGTCACCCGTAACAGCCGCTGCATGGGTATCTGAACCTTTGCCACCGAAGTTTCCGAGTTCGACGAATTTTTTAGCGTTATCCCATGCTCCACCCGCGTTAGCCATAAAAATTGCCAACAGGAAACCTGAAACAATTGAGCCGGCTAGCATGCCTCCGAGGGCTTCCGCTCCCATGATTGCTCCGATTGCAATCGGAGCCAACACAGCAACCAGACCTGGTATAACCATCGCTTTGAGCGACCCTTGTGTACTGATGGCCACTGCTCGTGCTGCATCGGGTTTCACTCCTGGTTTTCCTTCTTTAAGACCAGGTATTTCGCGAAATTGGCGTCGAACTTCTTCGATCATTTCACCGGCAGCGGTACCGACTGCTTGCATGGTTAAACCTGAGAATAAGAAGGGAAGTAATCCACCGATTATAGTGCCCATAAGGACTTTGGGTTCCAGTAAGTCGAGTTTTGTCACCCCTGTTACGAGCGAGTAGGCTACCAGCAGTGCGAGAGCGGTTAGTACCGCAGATCCGATAGCGAAGCCTTTCCCTGTAGCCGCTGTTGTGTTCCCTAATGCATCCAGTGCGTCTGTTCTTTGTCGTACGTCAGGATCTAGGTGCGCTTGCTCCGCAATTCCACCTGCATTATCAGCGACCGGGCCGTATGCGTCCGTTGCAAGGGTGATGCCTAGAGTTGATAGCATGCCGACAGCTGCTAGGCCAATTCCGTACAATCCAGCGAGTTCGTTCGCTAGGAATATTCCTATTACAATGGCCAGCGCCGGGATCACGGTGCTGTACAGACCAACAGATATTCCTGCGATGATCGTCGACGGGTGACCCGTCTCAGATTGCTGTGCTATCCACTTCACGGGATTGAATTCCCAAGATCCTAGCTTGAGACCTTCGTAAGATGTAAACCATTCGGTTGATGTGCCGATGACCTGTCCAACGACAATGCCGACAACGACTACCCAGAAGAGATCGAATCCTAGAGTCTCTTGCGAGTTAATGTAGAGACCTGTTCCAATTAAAGCCAAAGCCCCAGCTCCAAATATTCCATATCGCAGGGTCCATAGCAATTTGCCCATATCGGCGTTATCACCAGTTCGCACGAGGAACATTCCAAGGATTGATGAAATAATTCCGATTCCCGCGATCACCAGGGGTAATACTGCCTTCGGATCCTCTAAGGAATACGATGCCCCTGAGGCCAGACCAAGGAACGCTAGCGAGATTGTTGCTATGATCGAGCCGACGTATGATTCGAATAGATCGGCACCCATGCCAGCTACATCCCCTACATTATCCCCTACATTATCAGCGATTACGGCAGGGTTGCGAGGGTCATCTTCATCAAGCCCAGCCTCCACTTTGCCGACTAGATCAGCCCCGACGTCAGCGGCCTTCGTGTAAATTCCACCTCCTACTCGAGCGAAAAGTGCAATCGAAGACGCTCCAAAACCGAAACCAGCAATTACATTCGGGTTTTCAAAAATTATCCATAGGACGGATACGCCGATAATTCCAATACCTACCACAGTCAATCCCATTACAGCACCGGTACTAAATGCGACTTGTAACGCTTTGTTTAAACCTGATTGGGCAGCGGTGGCGGTTCGGGTGTTGCCTCTAACGGCGATGTTCATGCCTACGAAGCCTGCAAGTCCGGAACCAATTGCTCCAATTACATATGCGATCGCAGTCCATGGGCCATTCGCTGTTACTGCACCTCCCTGAGCAAGAGAGTTGACCATGTCATTGTTTAAAACGTTGTAATCAATGAATGCGGCCAGAATCACAAAAATTGCCAAAACAAATAATGCAAGAATTGAATATTCCTTGCGCAGGAAAGCAGAAGAACCTTCCTGAATAAGTGCACCTATATCTCTAACTTCATCGTCGCCTTGTGGCTGTTTTAGAACCCGCATGGCTAGTAGGGCTGCAGCAATAATGCCGATGCCTCCTGCTGCGATTGCTAGCAAGATCGTATCCATTTACATATCTCCGCGAAAAAGCCTTCCACTATCAGGCAGCGTTAAAGCCTTGTGAAGGTCCAGAATAAGAAATTGGGTAAAAACGCGTAAATCACATTTCGAAAACCAAACACGATTTACTCCCCCAACTTCTGTTTGACCAATGAACGCTAGCATCGGGCTAAGATCCAGTCAACGAAACGAGCTACGTATTATGGCAAATGCACCCTTCTCTCACGGATGGCAGGATATGTTTGCCCGTTCGAGAATCTATGGCAGGCTTTTTGAGAACGAAGTGTTGCTTAGGTCTTGGATTTGGATATTGCTGAATGGTTGAAAAGGTTGACTAAACTACGAGCAGCTGCTTCCACGTCTTCGGCTTTGGTGATCGCACTCGCAATGCAAATCGAATCCGCTCCAGCCCTCAAGACTGCATTAAGGTTGGACTCTTTGATCCCACCGATTGCTACGATATGAGCCGACGTAGTAGCTCGAATTTCTCTTAATGTTTCCAAGCCGGCCAGCCGGGTACCGATTTTGGTATTTGTGGGAAACATAGCACCAACTGCGAGGTAGTCTGCTCCGATTCTTTCGGATTCCTCGGCCTCTGTCACCAGGGCATTCGAAGTTCCTACTATCTGTCTGTCATCTAGAACAACTCTAGAGTCTTCTACGGAGATATCCTTCTGGCCTAGATGTAGCCCATCAGAGGCAACTATACGAGCTATATCAGCGTGGTCATTCATAATAAATAATCTTCCCGTGTCATTTGCGAGCTTCTGAATTTCCGTCGCTGTTTCGACAATATTTCTTTTAGGTGAAACCTTATCGCGTAGCTGTACTGTTGAGGCTCCACCACTAAAAGCGGCCTCTGCGACCTCTATTACATTTCGATTGTTGGTGTGTTCAGGGTCGACGATGACATAGATGCCTCGCATTCTCTCTACTATTTCGGATCTCATGCGGGAATTACCTCGTTATTGCATCCAGTGAACTGAGCATCAGTCTAATTTGAACGACCTTTGCTGGGCGTGGAAATTCTAGCATTATCGATTCAAAATTCTTATAAGCTTGCATGATCCTTACTGTGGTCTGCACGCCTTAATACTGGAGATGTATAAAAATGACTGTTTCGTGGCCATCTCAAAAAGAATTACTTGCTTGGATTGAAAGTGATATCAATAACTGGGGTCGTTGGGGTGCGGATGATCAAAAAGGAACTTTGAATCATCTGTCTGCGGAAAAAACTCTGCAGGCGTTCGCGCTTGTTTCGGAAGGTGCTGCCGTAAGCTGTGCCAGACCAGTGGAATTTAAGGCCTCTGTAGATGTGCCACGCCCTCCTCAGCATTTCATGGTTTCGGCTGGCGATACTTACAGGAAAAACGAATCTCATGAGCGACAGGTCGCCATGGATTACTTTGGCATGATCTTTCATGGGCATACGGTAACTCACATCGATAGTCTGGCTCATTTTTTCTGGAACGGTCAAACTTATAACGGACGACCGTCAAGTGTGGTGTCTACTGCTGAAGGGGCCACTGAGTTTGACGTGATGCCGGCCACCGGCGGTATCGTCACTAAGGGAGTTTTGGTGGACGCCCCACGATTACGAGGTGTCGAGTATATAGAGCGGGGAGACGGGGTCGGAATGGCTGATATTGAGGCTGCTGAGCGTGAACACGAAGTTCAGGTTGAGCAGGGTGATGTTTTATTACTCAGAACCGGGCAATTAGGTCGTCGAGACATTACTGGTCCGGTGGATATCGCAGTAGGAGGTTCATCCGGACCTTCACCCGAGATATTACCCTTATTACAGGACCGTCAGGTTGCAGTAATTGGTTCCGACACAGGAAACGATATAGCACCTAATCCTTACGATCTATTTACCAATCCGGTCCATCAAGTTGGAATAGTCGGTATGGGACTTTGGATTCTTGACAATGCCTGGCTGGATGATCTGGCGAATGCCTGCCTTGAGCGAGGTAAGTGGGAGTTTATGATTTCAATTCTGCCTCTGAAAATGCCGAGCGTGACCGGATCTCCAGTGAACCCTCTTGTGATTTTTTAGTTGAATCTTTTTTGATCCAATTGGATGTCGTGAGCAGTTGGTATTAGAGCAGTTCCCTTATTGGTTTGAAGCTTTTCCTGTGTATGGGAGATGCGCCCAGTTCCTTCAGAGCCAGCATATGAATTTCTGTGCCGTAGCCTTTGTGGGATGCAAATCCATAACCTGGGTACTCCTGCTCAAACACGGCAGTCATTAGCTTATCCCGGGTCACTTTTGCGATTATCGAAGCCGCGGCCACGCTCTGGCTGCGAGAATCTGCTTTCACAATTGATGTCTGAGATATCGGAACGGCAGGTAACTGTAGGGCGTCTATTATCAGGTGCTCCGGTTGGGGTTCAAGGTCCGCGATTGCGCGTAGCATAGCTTGTTTCGTGCTGGCGACAATTCCGATCGAGTCGATCTCAGCAGCTGAACAAGCGCCGATTCCGTAGCTGACACACCATTTTATGAGCCAAGAGAACGCCTTATCACGCATAGCTGGAGAAAGAACTTTGCTGTCATTTACCAGCGATTCATGCTCAATGGGTACAGGTCCAGGCAGTATTGCAGCAGCTGCGACTACAGGTCCAGCTAGAGTGCCACGACCGACCTCGTCAACGCCAGCTACCAGCATCTCTGAACCGCCAGAGATTTTGAGTTCTATAGAGAAATCCGGAAGAATTTTAAGCGCGTTGGGCAAATTATTTTGATTGAGTGTATTTGCTATGCATTGTCCGATGAACCAGATCGTTGTGCTGTAGCTCGGGTAGATAAGGAAGGATACCGCGGGCTTGGGAAAATCAGACCGATAGAGCCGACGGTATCGAGGCTTTTTCGCTACCACCTTCTGGAAGAGAAGTCTCTATTAGGCCACCCCCCAGTACGATGTTGTCATCATAGAAGACTACAGCCTGTCCAGGTGTGATCGCACGCACTGGTTTGCTGAATTCAATTTCAGCGCCGTTTGGTACGACACGTACAGTCGCGGGGGTGTTGTGTCCGTTATAACGTATTCTGGCCTGTATCGGGATCGGGCCATCTGATGGGGGTTGGTTGACCCAGTTAACTTTAGAAGCATACAGACGTGTTTTCATAAGCCCTTCGGCAGGGCCTACTGTGATACGTCCGGATAATGCGTCAATGTCTGTTACATATAGAGGGCGAGATGTGTTGTTTACAGCGGGAATGCGCTTTCTCTGTCCGATTGTGAAATCGTGTATTCCATCATGGATACCAAGTACTGTTCCGGTTGCATCCACGATTTCCCCGGGTGATTTCCTTTTTAAGCGCGGTTCTATGAACTGACTGTAATCACCATCCGGAATAAAACATATATCTTGAGAATCCGGTTTATCCGCGATTGAGAGACCAATTTCACTGGCCACATTCCTGATTTCCTGTTTGGAATAATCTCCAATCGGCAATAACAATTTCGCTAGCTGTCTCTGGGAAAGTGTGAAAAGGACGTACGATTGATCTTTTAGAGGATCGCTTCCTGCGAGTAGTTGATATCGGTCTCCATTTTGTTGTATACGAGCATAGTGACCCGTGGCAACCATGTCAGCATCCATAAGTTCAGCCCTCTGCATCAGGAACTGGAACTTAAGTCGATCGTTGCATGCCAGGCACGGATGGGGTGTTCGGCCTCGTTCATATTCACCGACAAAGTAGTCGATAACATGTTTTTGAAATTCTTCTTCGAAATTTAACAGGTAGTGCTTAGCGCCAATTTTCCGACATACTGAACGCGCATCTTCAACATCTTCAATTGAACAACAGGATTTGTTGAGGCGCGCAACTGCTTCATTCGGGGCGCTGAAGAGCCGCATAGTTACACCAACGACTTCATATCCCTGCTGCGCCAGCAGGGCTGCTGAGACTGCGGAATCAACTCCGCCGCTCATCGCCACAACCACTCGTTTCTTGTTATTGCGAATGCTTTCCATAACTCCAGAGTAACAAAATGATGCTAACTATCCAGTGGTGGTAAGATCGAATTTCGGGTACCTCTTTATAATTCAATGTTCATGACTGACAATCCCCAAACAAAATCGATTCCGTCAAACGAAGACATAGCCAGAGCAGCGCTCGATGAGGCATCGGAAAAGCTCGGTTCTGATATTGTCCTGTTGGATACCCGAGGTGTAAGCAGTTTCACTGACTTTTTTGTAATCATCAGCGGAGAGACAGACCGTCATATCGAGTCCATGGCAGACGATATTGGTCGTCGATCACGGGACATGGGAGTTTCGGTAAGTCACAGCGAGGGATCTGGTAAAGGCGGATGGCTGTTGATCGATTTCACGGGAGTCGTTGTTCACCTGTTTACAAGGGATCAAAGGCAACGTTACGCACTTGAAAAACTCTGGTCTCGTGCATCAGAGGTGGTTCGCATCCAGTGATTCGTCAGAGATTGCGATTTTTTTTATTCGACGATCCACTGTTGGGTCGAACGGCTGTAATCAGTTAATTCAGAGTCATCAAAAAACAACGAAACTTCTCTCGCCGCATCTTCCAAATTGGCTGAACCATGTATCAGGTTACGTCCCATGTCGACACCGAAATCTCCGCGTATCGTGCCGGGTGATGAATCGGCAGGATTAGTTGCTCCCATGGTTTTGCGAGTAGTTGAAACTGCGCTTGGCCCTTCCAGTACCAGTGCTATCACTGGGGAGGATGTTATGAAACTGACAAGCCCTGGGTAAAACGGTTTATCGCGATGTTCGCCGTAATGTTGACTGGCAAGTTCTTCGGATACCTGCATCAACTTCAGGCCTATTATTTGTAAGCCGGTTCTCTCAAGTCTGGTGATGATTTCACCGGCTAGGCCGCGTTGGACGCCGTCAGGTTTTACCAGTACCAGTGTTCGCTCCGTTGTCATCTTTTCTCCTAATAAACGTCTTTAGAAATTGTCTTTTAACATTGTGCAGCTTGAACTGATCATTATGCAGAGCCTTCAGGCCTTACTTTGCTCGCTTCGGTTGGCTGATAGATGGTGGTCTGGCATAGATTGGTCGGAGTTGTTCATACGGTGTGGCTTTACCGGCCTCGAACAGTCTCTGGGCAATGTCGATCAGCGAATTGGGATCTCGTGTTGGCAAGTTTGTGGTTTTCAGTTGAGATTCATTAACGATCCCCTTCATTATTTCGCAGGCCTCACCACACAGTAAGGCGTTGGTTTCGACCATATCTGCTAGTTCTTTAGGATCTGCGATACCTGTTTCAACTGCTGCGTCCCTACTATGGCGTGTCCATGAAATTTGATTCCTGCCTGCGGGGATAAGTGAATAGACAGGAGTATCAGATTTAATTTCTGATAACAAAGGCATTACCTCGATGTCGTGAGTTGGGATTCCGGCAACTGGTAATTTTCGAGGCGTGATCAGACCTAGGGCAGTACTAATGCCGACTCGGACTGAACTGAATCCACCGGGCCCAATCGCAACGGCTACGTGGGTGGTCTGGTTTGATTCAAGCTCCAATTCAGTGAAACATTCAGCGATAGCTGGCATTAACTCTCGACTATGGTTTTGATTTGATCGCCATCTGCGACATGCTCTGTCCCCTGTGTCGTTCATCACCCCTATAGCGGCATAACGAGTTGACGTGTCGATAGCTACAAGAATCACTTAATTCAACCTATCCTGTCTTGAAGAAGGCTCGAGTCCGACCGTTGCGTCTAACGCCTCGAAAACAGCAGCCGAACGACTGAGTAGTCCTGCGGACTTTGGCCCGGTTGCGGTGAAAGTGATTACTCGTTGTTCCTCGTGATCACCATTTGTAAACTTTAGGAATAAAACATCTTCCGGCAGTATCTGGGCTCCGATCTCGGGCCATTCGACTACCAGTGCACCTTCTCGAAGCCGTTCGTCGAGTGCCAGTTCCTCTACCTCTGCTGGAGAGCCGATCCGGTATAGATCACAGTGACTTATATGTAACCGCCCTGGGTATTCATTTACGATTACAAAAGTGGGACTTCTTGCAGGCACGGGACTTTCTATAGCCTCGGCTATTCCATGAACCAGCCGTGTCTTTCCTGCTCCCAAATCACCTGAAAGAAGCACTGCATCACCGGTGCGAAGCCCGTGTCCAATTGCGTTTCCTATGCGAACTGTTTCTGATTCTGAGTCAGATATAAGTAACAAGGCTGGATTTGGTCCATTAGTGGATTTTTGTTCAACCATTCAGGTGATCCCACCCTTTACGTTGTGGTTCATATGCAAAGCCGTTCGCGTCCCGAACTTTTACTTTACCCTCTTGGATACCGGTTGCGTCAACCAGACCAATCACTGAGATTTCACTTTGTACTTTCCGACGTATGTCTTGAACAATGCCATCGGGGGCAGTGAAGAGTAATTCATAGTCTTCCCCACCGTTGAGCGCGTGTTCGATGGATTCAGTACCGAAAATAGGCAGTAATTTACTGTCGACCGGAATTGCAGAGATGTCTATCAGAATTGATGTTTTACTTGATCTTGCAAGCTTCTTGAGATCATCCACCAGTCCGTCACTGATATCCATTCCGCATTTGACACCGAGTTGAATAAGTTGTTGCCCGAGTTCTATACGCGGGGTAGGGCGGAAATGTCGGTTGATTAATACGTCTTTTTCGGCTTGATCTGTACCTGAAAGTAATACCTCAAGTCCACCACTTGACCCCCCGAGGGGTCCAGTGACACATACCAGATCACTTATACCCGCGGCCTCGCGTGTCATCCATGCTGGTTTTCCATCATGGCCTGCCAATGCATGCCCGGTTAGTGCTAGATTGATAAACATGACGGGAGAAGACACAACATCGCCTCCTACAATCTTCCCTCCGAATCTATAAAAAGCGTCATTCATCCCTTTATATAATTTCTCGTACGCATTTGCTGATGAACCAGAGGGAATACCAAGGGTGACCAGAGCGTGGTCTGGAACTCCTCCCATGGCTGCTATGTCGCTGAGGTTGGATACCGCACATTTCCATCCGATATCCTGCCATCGTTTATCGTCGGACCGGAAGTGAACGCCATCCACCATAGCGTCAGTCGTGAGTAAAATTTCACCAGCTGCTGTTGAGACGACCGCCGCATCATCACCGATACCGGTCAAAACTGAATCGATACCATTTTTATTCTGATCGTGACACAATTCGGACAAGTGTGAAATTAGCTCAAATTCGCTCGGGTTTTGGCCATCAATATTTTGACTGGGTAGGATCATGGCAATAATTATATTGTGATTGGATTAAGAGACTATATCTCTTGCTAATTCAATGGATGCGGTACGACATATAATTCGAGTGATTAAATGCTTATATACGGTTCGAAGGAGTAAAACATTATGCCCGTAGTTAACGTTGCTTTATATGCAGGTCGTACAGATCAGCAGAAAGCAGATCTTGCTAAAGCCATAACTAAGGCTATATCTAAGACCGCAGGAATTGAGGATTCAGCTACCACGATTATCTTTCAGGATGTCGAAAAATCTAGCTGGTCCGACGGTGGCGTAATGGCTTCTGAGTCATAGACTCGTGGAAACGTGAGAGATATTCCGTTGACACATCTCAGACGCTTCGATTGAATTGTTAACAAGGACGGACTAGCTCAATTGGCAGAGCAAGTGACTCTTAATCACTAGGTTCGGGGTTCGAGTCCCCGGTCCGTCACCAATCTCAATCTGTGCCCTGGCCATGTTGATTTTTAAAACTGGCATTGGTCGCGGATGTTGCCACTACGTTCTTTGATTCATCATGCGGCAATGCAAATTACTCTGCGCTAACTGCCGCCTTACATATGGTCCATACGACTATGGTTTATCTCCTCTATACTGGCGCCATAATCGATCAGTATCGACTTCCTATCCGGATTGGTTTTGGATCTTTTTCTCTAGTTCGTTCAACAATTCTCGCTCTTTGGGCTCCAACTCTTCGGCTACGAAATCTATAATCCACCGAGGGTCCGATGACCCATCGTCGAAGAGCAGTTTTCGCACACATTCCAACTCTTCGGAATCACTCATCTGATCTTTCACAAGCGGCAATACGAAGGCCTCTTCATTTTCAAAATGATCAAACTCGGTTACTTTGAAAGAAACAACACTCTCATACAGATGTCTACGAGTTCGAGCTAGAACTTTTTTTTCGCCAATGGCCTGTTTGATAACCGTTTCAACTTCTTCTATCTTATCCATTAGCTCAGCGTGATCTTTATCGTCCATAGACAGTATTGAAGCGGCAACCTGTTTGCGTATCGATGGCTTGTCCCCTTGCTGTAAATGGTCAATTAATGTTGCCCCTTGATGCCTTAGTTCTTCATGTTCTATTAAGTTTTCTTTTAATGGCATGCGCCCATCCTGAAGTAGGCCGTCTTTTAGCGGGCCGGTCATGTGATCATCTTCTATTTTGGTGTGGTAGAGAAGTTGCGCAACCCAAGCGTTTACTGAGTTTTCTAAGTTTGTTAAATCTCCGCCACTTTGTGCTTTTTCAGCTAGTAGTTCGGTCCGTTCTGAGTGTTTGATGAAGGCTTTATGCATTAGGTACATCACATCTATTGGGCTCTCTAGTACGCGTATTTCATCAGAGAATAATGGCATGTGAATCAACTTTCATAAAGATATTTGAATCAACCTTTGAGTGGTCTGAAACTGACATGATTGTTTATCAATGCGAAGTTTGGTTACTGGGACAACTGCATTGCATTGATTGTCTCTATCGCTTCCGTTTTCAGGTGATTTTTCATCCAGTCTAAGATCCATTTACCACCATCAGCTTCACCGTGCAATAACTCAGTTGTGCAAACTTGGCCTTGATGATAGGTGTCGAAATTATTTAGATTGTGCGTCGATAGGCCGATTATTAGTTCGTGGTGGTCGAGAAATCCACTTCTGATTTTTGTAGTTCCAAGGGCCAGGTGATTCTTGACACGCGGGATAAGAATACTTTTCTGTACTTCGTGTTGGAGAGTGTCAAATAGTTCCTGGGTTAAATTTATTATTGAGGAGAAGCTGTGATCCAGTAGATTCTTGGTTACAGAATAATCAAATGATAAGCGAGATGGACCGGTGATGAATTCAGGGGTAGCGCCCTGATCCTCGTGCCTAACAAAGCATCTTTCGAAGTGAACACTTGCTGAATCGCTATATAGAAAGAATGCAGTTGCCCAATTCCGCATTTCCACTTCAAAGCTGTTAATACTTTTAGTTCGACCAACATCATTCAAAGACGCAGTTGAAACCGTCAAGCTACAATCCAACGATTCGGCAAGAAGATTCAAAGCACAATTCAAAAGCATATTCCGATCATTTGTGTGGTTTGAAGAATAATATCGCATACATAAGACTCTGCCTGTTCTGGTGATGGCGTCTTCCCATGGAGTTTGTTGCCAGTAAGTCATTTGACTCAATCTGATTTAACAACTTGTTCAGCTGTTCCGAACAGTTCAATTGCTGTCACATAGTTAGTGGGAAATTGAACACTTACGTTTTCTAATTGATCTCAACTGTTAAGTCTAGGTTCCGTGGTTCCCAGTAACCAATCCAATCCACTTTCAAATCCATTGCCACGCGTGGCGCGCACACCATTTTATTTTGGGTGGGTGGTGGTGGCCGTAGCCGCTCTCGGGAATTTCACTTCCGCTGCTGGCCAGACTTACACCTTTTCAGTCTTCCAAGAATCTTTTGTTCTTGACCTGAATATTTCCGCTACCTCAATTGCTGCTCTTTACTTGCTAGGTTCTCTGACTGCAGCGGTATTGATTATTTTTGTGGGTCGCTACCTAGATCTATTTGGTCCGCGTGTGATGTTTGTATTCGTCACGATCTGTTTGGCTTTAGGGGCTTTATGGTTGTCGTCCGTCAGTTCTGCATGGCAGCTATATGTTGGTTTTGTCATCATGCGAACTATGGGACAAGGTGCTCTGCCTTTGATTTCGAGTAACGTGGTATCTATCTGGTTCATAAGAAAACGAGCCATCGCCATAGCAGTTTCCGCACTTGGCGGTTCATTAGCGACAGGAGTTTTTCCCATTTATAGCGCGTTGCTGATCGAAGCCGTCGGTTGGAGGGACGCATGGATACTTATAGGCATAAGTGTTTGCGTGCTGCTTATATTGCCAGTAGTTATTTTCATTCGCTCCACTCCTGAATCGATAGGCATTCTCCCGGACGGAGATAAAGCCGATAGCCGATCACAGTCACAAGATCATGGTGATGAAATTAATCAGCATGTTCCTGAGCCTTCCTGGACTCTAAAGGAAGCTGTTCGTACACGGACGCTATGGCTTTTGGTCATAGCCGGTTCTACTCATTCTCTCGTGGGAACCGGTCTTATGTTTCATCAAGTGTCGATAATGGCTGGCAAGGGTTTTTCGTCTGCAATTGGGGCAAGTGTGTTTGGTGTGATGGCGCCAATGCTGATTGCAGGCCAGTTCCTGAGCGGCTATCTTTCCAGTCGAATTCCGCAGCGCTATCTACTCGCGGGAGGCCAGTTTATGATGATGATCACAATAGGTTTATTGCTTACGGCTACGGATATCTGGCAAATCTATCTTTATGGTGCTGTTATGGGACTAAATTGGGGTTTGGTTATGAACGCAGTTGTGACTATTTGGCCCAACTATTATGGACGGACGAATCTCGGTAGCATCCGAGGTGTTACTAACTTTTGGTTTATGACCGCCTCAGCTCTGGGTCCACTGCCGCTTGCGTTGTCACTTGATCTGACTGACTCTTATACCCCGGGTTTAATAATCTATTTGCTGATTCCCCCCATGACGGCGATGGCAGCGATATTTGCAGGCACTCCTTCAGTGACTTCTTCAACTTCCCATAACCGATAGGTTCTAGGTTGGATTCCTTTTCAAACTCACATGGCCTCATAATAGGCGGTCAAATAATCGAGTAATCGAGGAGAGAGCAATGACTGGGTTGGACGAACTTGTATGGATGCCTGCACATAAATTGCGCGAGATGATTGCATCTCGTCAGATATCGCCGGTTGAACTTACACAGGTTTCATTGGATCGCATCGATAGATTCAACGGTCAGTTGAATGCGTTTTTGACCGTTATCTCTGAACAGGCGCTTGAATCGGCCCGCGGAGCTGAACAGACCGTTATGAGTGGCCAAAGCCTTGGTCCATTGCACGGAATTCCTACATCTATAAAGGATCTAGAACCGATGGCGGGTGTCCGTTTCACCTCTGGTTCTCTAATTTACAAAGATCGGATTGCTGAAAGTGATTCACTTTCCGTAAAACGTATAAAAGATGCAGGTGGATTGATTCTTGGTAAGACCAATACATCGGAGTATGGTCATATCGGCACAAACGAAAATCGGTTGGGTGACGCGTGCCGGAATCCTTGGGACACAGAGCGCACAAGTGGTGCATCAAGTGGAGGAGCCGGGGCATCCGTGGCGGCTGGAATCACAGCATTTGCACAGGGGAGTGATGGAGCTGGTTCAGTTCGTATACCATCGGCTTTCTGTGGCATTTTCGGTATAAAAGCTACTCAGGGTCGGGTGCCTCGCTACTCTACAGGTATCGAAAGCTGGCACTGGTTTAACTACTCCAGCATCGGGCCAATGGCACGCGACGTGACTGACGCGGTCATATTGCTAGATGTTCTATCCGGGCCGGATCCCGCTGCCGAACACCTGACTATCCAGGCAGATCCTCCGGACTATGTTAGTGCTTTAGAACGGGGCGTTAAAGGTCTCAAGATTGCTTATTCTCCAGATATTGGCGGCGTAGCCGTAGACCCCGAGGTACGCGAGATTGTTGGTCAGGCGGCGAAGGCATTTGAGGAGATGGGCGCTGTGGTCGAAGAACCTGGGTTTAGGATCGATTCTCCTGAAGCCATGCTTGACCTCCTGATGACCATCTGGCGCTGTCGCTCATACGCGTTGAATGGTGGACTTTTGAACCAGCGAGAACTTTTAACGGACTATTTCCGCGATGGTCTTGAGGGTGGTCAGAAGGTGACCGGCGATCAGCTATGGCACGCTTACTCTCGCCTGGAGTTTTACAGAAATTACATAAAGGGATTTTTTAAAAAATACGATTTGTTGTTGACACCAACTCTTGCTACACCCGCCTTTAAGATTGGTGAACATCCTGCTCTTATAGACGGAATACAGGTTCCAGATAAATTATGGGGTTTCACTCCCTTCACTTATCCATTTAACTGGAGTGGAAACCCTGCTGCTACTGCACCCGCTGGCTTTTCAAGTGATGGACTTCCGATCGGGTTGCAGATTGTGGGTCGTTGGGGTGACGAAGCAACAGTGATAGCTGCTTCTAAGGCCTTTGAAGATGCAAGGCCTTGGGTGGATAACTTCCCTGAGGATTTCAAATAGGATGTCAAATCTGTTTAGTTGAGTTTGTATTGAGTATGAGTTGCAAGCCATATGATGTCTGTACATTTAGTTTTACTATTAACTAGACTTGCCGTCCGGTTTAACACCGTAATACTCAAGGAGTTCACAAATGCCGGATCTTGAAGTGCGTCGATTGGGTCGTACCGCGATGAAACCTAGGGCTCTCGGATTGGGCGGGGGGCATCTCGCTGGACCGGAGCAAACAGACGAATCAGCGATTGCGACGGTTCGCACGGCAATCGAGCGGGGGGTCAACTTTGTGGACACAGCTCCCGACTATGGTCTCAGCGAAAAGCGAATTGGTATGGCGTTGTCAGACGGGTGGAGAGATAAGGTGTACTTGCAGACTAAAGTCGGGTCTCATCCGAGATTCACACGTGACTGGTCGAAAAAAGCAACGAATTGGAGTCTTGAGAACAGCTTTAAAGCGCTGCAGACAGATTATGTGGATTCAGTGCTGATTCACGGTCCCCGTTTCGACATAGAAGAGCCGTTGGGAACCTGCCTTGAGGTTATGCTTGAGTGGAAAGACAAGGGACGTATCGGCGCCGTCGGTGTCGGCGTACGGCAGCCGGAATTTCACAAACGAGCGATTGAAGCGGGGGTAGACATCGTACTGTCTTTCCTGAATTACACATTGCTCGATCAAACCCTTGCCGACGAAACGATTCCCTATGCGATCGAACATGATGTAGGGGTCATTATTGGCAGCCCGTTGGGGAATTCCCTACTGGCCGGCCCCGAGCCTATCCAGAAAGAGGAATCGTTTGGGGCAACTGTTACGGGTCTCCACGATGAAGATGGAAGAATTATTCCATCAGCAGTCGGCAGCTATCTGGATCCCGCAGTGTATCCACCTGCTCATGCAATGTGGCAGTGGTGTAAGGATCGCGATCTCAACATCCGTGATCTTGCCATACAGTTTGCGTTAAACGCTCCACTCAAAGGCAATGGTATTGTTCTGACTGGTTCGGCGAATCCGACTGAGTTTGAAGAGATTTACGCTGCGGCCACGACGCCACTGTCGGAAACTGTGTGGCAGGATTTTCAAGGTGAATTTGGAGTAAGAATTTAATCCAGATTTGTTTTTACGGAATTAATGAATGTTTGTTTATGTATCTCGTCCATATTAGCGATATTAACTTGGCTGGAGTCGCAGAGACGCTTGGGATACGGTCGTAAAGGATTTTAAGATGCCTGATTTGGAAGTACGGAGGTTGGGCCGTACGGAAATGAAGCCAAGGGCACTTGGATTGGGCGGTGGATATCTTGGTGATCCTCAACGAACGGATGAGGAAGCTGTGATAACGGTTAGGGGGGCTATTGATATGGGGATTAATTTTATTGATACGTCCCCATATTATGGTGTGAGTGAGCCTAGGGTAGGCTTGGCCTTGGCCGACGGTTGGCGAGATAAGGTGTACCTACAGACCAAGGTAGGTTCTCATCCCAGGTATCTTCGTGATTTCTCCAAAGAGGCTACGACCTGGAGCCTTGAGAACAGTTTTAAGCAACTCAAGACAGATTACGTTGATTCGGTGTCCATACATGGACCACGGTACGATATTGATGCTGCTTTGGGAGCTTGTTTGGATGTCTTGGTCGACTGGAAAGCTAAAGGTCGGATCGGCCATATCGCCATCGGTGTGAGGCAGCACGAATTTCACCGTAAAGCGATAGAAACCGGCGCTATTGATATTGTGTTGACGTTCTTCGATTACACCCTCCTTTCTCAATCAGTTGCCGACACGACGATTCCTTTAGCCCTGGAAAATGATGTAGGAATTATTCTGGGTAGTCCGTTGGCTGCCTCACTTCTGGCAGGCCCCGAGCCGGTATTCCACGGGGATAATGAAGACACGTCGAATTCCGATGGGATTCTCACACCAGCCGCAATTGGAGGCCCGACAGATCCAGAAGTGATTCCCTACGCACATCGCATGTGGGAATGGTGTCAGGATAGGGAGTTGAATATTCGAGACCTAGCGATGCAATTCGTTTTGAATGCTCCGGTTAAAGGTAACGGCATCGTTCTGACTGGATCAGCTAACTTGCAGCAATTCTGTGAGGTGTACGAGAGTGCTACTACCGACGTGTCCGAGACCGTATGGCAGGAATTTGAATCTGAGTTTGGTGTAAGGAACTAGGTGTCAAATTCAAATTATCACATTCCTAATTTCTTGCTCTGAAACGAAATGTCTTACGATCGGGGTCCTTCAGTAACTGCGTTGATGATTGACTCGCAACGTTCCAATGATTGGTCTTTATCTCGTCCTTGGCACAGCATGATGATGTTTGAGTGAATGATGTAGTCAGCATATTTCACTGCGAGGCTTCCTCCACCTCCATTGCTGGTGAACCCAGATGTTCGACGATCTCGTGTCCCTTCCTTCCATGTGACGTCTTTATCTGATACAGCTCCATCTGGCCCCGTAACTTCATCTGCGAAAAAAGTGCCTTTTGTGACTGCGTCATCGTGAGATGTGTAGAAACGAATTTCGTAATCGACTGATTCGCCGCCACCTGGCTTCCAGAATCCGTAGATTGCTGAGATTGCTCCCGGTAGCTCTACAACATCGTATTCCTTTGATTGTTTGAAACCGATCGATAGGAAATCTTCAGCAGTAAACAGTCTTTCCGTATCTGTTATTTTGGGAAATTGTTGAGATTGTTCATCGTTCGTATCGGATGTTTCGCTGCATGCGGAGGTTAATATTGTTAGCAGTAAACCTACGAGGAATAACGGAACAAATAATTTCCCTGCGTCATTTTTCCGATTCGAGCGGATTGTTTTTAGATTGAGGTTATTCAACGCTCTTTGGGAAAGTGGGTCTGTCCGCACCTTGAACCATTTTTGGGATCTAGGGTTGTTCATTTTTACTGGTGTCTAGATCTTTTAATGCTTCGTCTATTTGTTTGGCGTCGAACCCTGAAATATGTATGTTTCCTACGACTGTGACTGGTGTCGTGGCATACCCCATTTTCATGAGATCTTTACGACCCTCAAGATCTGTTGAAACATTTCTTTCGATAAAAGTTACCTTGCGAATTGCTAGAAATGCCTTGACCATTTCACATGCACCACACATGTTCGATGAGTAGACCGTGATGTTGTCTATTGCCATTTATCTTCTCCTAGTGGGAGATCAACGTATGCCATCTTGCGGCGCGTACCCGAGCACGTTTTTTGCGTGGGAATTGTCTCGGAACAATTTTTTATTGTCTGATGTAGCCCAGAATATATCGAATTTCAACCTCTGTGGGGCTTCAATGCACTTGACCGTTAACTGTTGAAGATCCCTGTAACTGGACCAGTTTGCCTGTGCTCGGCCAGGTGCTGCCTTGTCTTCATCTGTGCAACTGCTGATTCGCAAGTTAATGACTGACATTTCAGAGGTGAGGGCAAAGTATCTTCCCAGATCTTCGCCAAATAACTTAGTGACTCCATAGATCGTTATGGGCTTTGGTTCAGAAAATTCATCGATCATTTCCCATGATGCAGGAAGATCGACTGATTCGGGTGATACCAGCGTTTTGTATGGTTCTTCCAGTTCGTACCCGTTCACAGTTGCTCCTGAACTGGCGAGGACCACTCTGGAGACACCGGATTCTTTCGCAGCTTGCAGAACGTTATATGTCCCGACGATGTTGTTTCGGAGCATCGAATCCCAGCTTGCATCCATCCCATTGGCACTGCTCATACCGCCGTCTGCTGCGAGATTTAGAACGACATCCACGTTATCAAAAGCGGGTTTTATCTTTTTGAAATCAGCGATGTCAGCACGATGATTTCGTTCTATCGGTAGCCCACTGACCCCGCTGCGGGAAAGGGCACTAAGGTTATATCGCTTTTCGAGAGTGCCACGTAGTGCCCTACCTACGACCCCGTTAAGACCAGTTACAAGGACATTAAGATTTTCGCCCATAAAATATTGCCTCGGATATTCAGTTGTTTGTGCTAATCGACTGGGCCTAGCCAGGCTGTTACTCCACCGTCTGCAAGTAACTCTGAACCTGTTACATACTTTGCCTCGTCTGATGCCAGAAACAGAATCGCTCCGGCTATGTCGGACGCATCAGCGATACGTCCGAGGGGAACGCGCTTTTCATGTTGTTTCATCCACTCATCGTCAAACATTTCTGCGGTGAATGGTGTTACAGCCCAGCCAGGCAACACACAATTCACCCGAATATTATCTGGCCCGTATTGGACGGCGGCTGAGCGAGCAAAATGAGTCATGCCAGCACGAGAAGTCGCATACGCATTGGCCTGATTATGAGTGATTTTTGCCATCATCGAGGAGATGAGCACGATTGAACCGCCACCGTTTTCACGCATTTTAGGGGCAACTGATCTGACACCTAGGAACATCCCCAAGTTTGTAACGTCCATTACCTGACGCCATTTCGGCACGCTCACGGTTTCTATAGTTTCACCGCGGTTGTTAATACCAGCCGCCATGATCATTATGTCTAGGTGTCCGTGCAGTGATGAGGTTTTCTCAACAACCGATATCCAATCAGATTCGGAAGTGACATCCAAGTGATAGTAGTCTGCTGTCAGGCCCGCCTCACGCATGTTTTTTACGGATTGCTTGCCGGCAATATCGTCGATGTCACCGATCATAATTTTTCCACCGCCGCGAGCAATTTCTAGTGCAGCAAGACCGGCAAATCCCATAAGAGAAGTTTCAATGGCGTGTGCACCGCCGGCAATAAGAGCGACTTTTCCTTCAAATCTATTCGATATTGTGTTGGGCATGCTTCCTCCTAGATAGCCGGGTGTAAATTGTGGAAATCACTTGCAGATTCAAATGCATCGCCGATTTGTACGAGTAACGGTTCGGAAAGATGATGACCTGCTATTTGTAGTGATACAGGCATCCCATCAGTATTGAGGCCACAGGGTAGGGCGATAGTTGGTAAACCAGCAAAATCGTAAGGAACAGTGAACCTGCCACTCCAAGGGTCTCTGTCAGGTGGGATGGGACCGTATAACAACTCGGGTGTGACCGGATAAGATGCTCTTGCAGTTGAAGGACATGCAAGGACATCTATTCCCGCCATTGTGTTTTCAAGTTCTCCATTCATCATTAGCCTCGTTTGATGGGCCTCAGCGTAGTCCTTTGCAGAATAACCGGATCCTATTTCCAGCCATTCCTTAAAGAACGGACCGTAATGGTCGGACTCGCTTGGATACGTCGATGAATGTGCGAGGGCAGCTTCAGTGGTGCAGATGACCGGCCAGGCATCCATTGCATCTCGCATTATTTCAGGCATTTTTACGGGAATGATTGTTGCACCTAGTGATTCCAGTATCTTCACACCGTTTGTCACGGCCTCATAGAACGAAGTTTCCATGTCAGTTGATGAATAATCTTCGTCCCAACCGATACGGAGTTGTGAGACCCCTTGTCCAATCCCGGCGAGCATATCTGGCACATCACCGGTAAGTGTAGTGGGGTCATTTGGGTCCTCGCCGGAAATTGCCTGCAGCATTATCCCTGCATCGACAGAAGATCGGGCTAATGGCCCCACGTGATCTAGCGATGGGGCGAGATCCATGATTCCATATCGGCTTACAAGCCCCCAAGTGGGTTTCAGTCCCACAACCCCGCATACTGCTGCGGGATGGCGGATGGATCCTCCGGTATCGCTTCCCAGGGTCCCATATGCAAGACCAGCCGCAGTTGCGGCACCAGAACCACTGGAAGATGCGCCTGACCAGTGTGATTTCCGCCAAGGGTTTTCCGGTATTGCGAACTTTGGGTTGTAACCACCCACAGCCCCTTCTGTCATGTTCAGTTTTCCGAGAGATATAGCTCCTGCTTTTCGTAGGTTTACAACGACGGTGGCATCGGTTTTGGGAATGTTGTCTCGAAATACATACGAACCGCCCATTGTTCTGATTCCGCTTGTGTCGCAGAGGTCTTTAACCGCTATAGGAATACCGTGTAAATGACCCCGATAATTTCCTTTGGCTATTTCTTGTTCTGCTTGTAGCGCATCTTGCATAGCCTGCTCAGCAGTAATGGTGGCGTAAGCATTAAGAGTTCCGTCAAGTTTTTCTATACGTTCAAGTTGTGAGCGTGTTAGCTCTACCGGGGATAGGTCACCTGATTTAACGAGAGGAGCCAGTTCGTAAATCGTTTTGTAATGCATGGTTAGACCAGCCGAATCTTAGGATGAAATTTGAATTCGAGATGGAGTTTATCCTCAAATTGGCGGTCCATCGACACCTGATTGAGTTTCCACCTCTGTTAAACCCATTGTTCTTGAGAATAAATCTAAGGTTTTGGTAAATCTCTTCTTGGGCCAAGACGGGCGGGTATAACTGGGCCGCCGTGGTTATGCCTGCTTATAACCCTAAGATTAGGTTTCAATGTGAACCCAGGTTTTTCCCAATCTTCGACTTCGCAACGCTCTGCCCAATCGTTGTAGAACTGGATCATATCCAGAGATCTTTCCCGCTCATTCGTGATCAGATCGTTCAGTTCCGTGCGGTCTTGCCTGATGTTGTATAACTCCCAGACTGCTGTCGATTCAGGATCGGATGGATCGGCGATCTCGCTGACAAGCTTCCAGTCTCCCATACGGACTGCCCTGTTACCTTCATGCTCCCAAGCTATGGGCTGATTACGTTCCCAATTTTGACCTGACAACACGCTCGAAAAGGATTCTCCTTCATGGGGTTTGATGTCGTTCTGTTTGAATGTGCTGGGGTAGGTTGCACCTGCTATATCCAAAAGAGTCGCGTTGATATCAATAATATGAGCAGGATTATTGAAAATAGACCCTTTTTCTGCAATATGATCCGGCCAACTGATAATGAAGGGCGTGGATATGCCTCCTTCGTGTGTGTAGTGCTTGAACAGTCTGAATGGTGTGTTATTTACATTGGCCCATGCAATGTCGACACTTGCGAATGTATCTGGTCCCCCGGGTTCGATTGACGGTGAATTACCAGTTCGAACCACCCTGCCATCCACGGTTGGATAGTTGTACCGTGACGGGTCTGGGATAGGTGAGTCCTCTGCAAGTAATTCAGCGCATCCACCATTGTCCGCAAGGAAAACAACTACAGTGTTATCAGCTTCGCCCGATTCTTCTATCTTATCCATCAACTGTCCGATTCCCCGATCTACCTGTTCTACCTGAGCTGCGTAGACGGCCATTTGGACATCCCGCCATTCCTTGTTGGGTGATTCATTCCAGGGGGTAATAGAATTTTCTCGTGGTGACAATTCCCATGATTGATCTACCATTCCGAGGCTGCGTTGAGTTTCGTGACGATTTTGACGCGTCTCATCCCACCCTTTTAGATATTTTCCACGGTAACCTTCGATATCCTCGGGCCATGCATGCAGAGGCCAGTGAGGGGCTGTGAAAGCCATGTAGAGGAAGAATGGTTCTTCACGATGGACTGCATCGTCGACGAATTGCGTGGCTTTAGACGCGATGGCGTCTGTGAGGTGGTAGTCCGTTGTTTCTATACTGATCCGGGTGAGATCGTCCATCAACATGTTCGGATTGTAGTAGCTGCCACCACCAGACAGTATTCCATAGAAACGATCGAAACCTCGGCCGTTTGGAGAAGGGTACCCAGGCATATCTGGATGCCATCCTTCAGGTAAATTCCCTTGTTCTCCTCCTACATGCCACTTCCCAGCCATAAGGGTTCTGTAACCGGCCGTTTTCAGTACCTCGGCAATAGTTACGCTGTTCTCGTTAAGGTAACCCTGGTAAGCAGGAACGCCGAGGTCATTTATCATGTGTCCGACACCTGCCTGCTGGGGATTTAGCCCAGTCAAGAGGGCGGCGCGTGAAGGGCAACACCGTGCAGAGTTATACATCTGTGTGAATCGGACGCCTTGTGCTGCCAGTTTGTCCAAGTTCGGTGTACGAATTTCAGATCCATAGCATCCCAGGTCAGCCCATCCTAGGTCATCTGCCATTATCAGGACGATATTGGGCTGTTTTGCTTCCTGTGAGTTGCCTTGATTCATTTTTAACGGTTTCTTTATGCTATTTATGTGAATTCGTGATTGGGTTATGGAATGAAAAATGTTGCGAGAAAACTTTACTCTTGTATACAAGGGTTATCCGTGCGTTTTAATTGAATACTGTGGTACTTTCGCCAGAGAGTCGTCGTGCAGATTTCAATCCTTTAAGGAGAATATTCGTTGTCTCAAGAATTCGACTGCATCGTCATCGGGGTTGGAGGCATGGGTAGTTCCACACTGTACAACCTAGCCAAACGAGGTCGAAGGGCTCTTGGGTTGGAACAGTTTGATATTCCTCATGCTGAGGGATCTTCTCATGGGGTGAACCGGATCATACGGTTGGCTTACTATGAACATCCGTCCTATGTCCCTTTATTGCGACGAGCTTACGAACTCTGGTCAGATATTGAGTCTGTCACTGGGGAACAACTTCTTTATAAAACCGGCTCTATCGACACAGCCCCTTCGGGTCACGAGGTATTTGAAGGGTCTTTGGAATCATGTTTGCTGCACGATATACCGCACCGTGTGCTTAATCACGCTCAAATCAACGAAGAATTCCCTGGATATCAATTACCTCCTGGTCATATGGGGCTTTTGCAAGGGGACGGC
This sequence comes from SAR202 cluster bacterium, assembly GCA_009392215.1. Taxonomy (GTDB): domain Bacteria; phylum Chloroflexota; class Dehalococcoidia; order Lucifugimonadales; family Lucifugimonadaceae; genus Lucifugimonas. Next base: position 263,027 of record VFGZ01000026.1, read on the forward strand.
GGTTTTGTACTGTCCGAACGCTCAATTGTCGCCTACGCAAATGCAGCTATGTCAACAGGTGCTGAAATTCATGCCCGAGAGGTCGTCTCAGGTTGGGAACCGGATCAAGGCGGCGTAAGGGTTTTCACGGATAGAGGTGAGTACACGGCTGAGCGCCTTGTTATTACAGCCGGCGCATGGACTTCAGGCATGGTCACGATTCTTGATGATTTAGCGGTTCCGGAGCGACAGGTGCTGGCGTGGCTGCAACCGATAGATGGCTCTTTGTACACTCCGGACGTATTTCCAGTCTTTAACGCGTATTTTGATGAAGGAAGGTACTACGGGTTTCCTGTTTACGGTATACCAGGTTTCAAGGTGGGACGGTACCACCATCTTGAGGAGGTAATTGATCCTGACTTCGCTATCAAAACGGTTAATAGTGAGGATGAAGCTGTATTGCGTTCAGCGGTCGAAAGATACTTCCCCAAAGCTAATGGCGCAACTATGACTCTTAAGACGTGTATGTTCACGAATACCCCCGATGAACATTTCATTGTCGATATGCTACCCGGAACCTCGCAAGTAGTTGTCGCTGCTGGATTCTCCGGACATGGTTTCAAGTTTGCCAGCGTCATTGGTGAAATACTGGCTGACCTCGCTATAAATGGTGAGACAGAACACAACATTGATCTGTTGAAAATCGACCGATTCTAAATGCTCAGTAGCCCAACTGCTTATCGACGATGTTGATGAGCGGCTGCTTGGACAAATATCGTCGTAAATTTTCAGCAAATATATTAACCGTACGTTTATCCAGAAGTTCCTTTTCTGAATTACCTGCGATGTGAGGGGTGATGATGACGTTAGGGAGTTTCCATAATTCGTTGTCCGCCGGTAACGGTTCTTGTGCGGTTGTATCAAGGGCCGCTCCTGCTAAACGGCCTTCTCGTAATGCTGATAGTAGTGCGTTCTGGTCCACTATCCGACCACGTGAGGTGACGACGATCCTTGCCGATGGTTTCATATTTGAAAGTTGAGCACTACTGATCAGGTTTTCGTTTTGAGGAGTATATGGGGCCGTGACAACGACGTAATCTGATTGTTTGAGCAGGTCATCCAATTTGGAAAGTCCCCAGACTTCTTCCACTACCGGATCTCCGTCCACAGGTTGCTCATCTACTGCAATGACGTGCATACCTAGAGCTTTGGCTCTCCATCCGATTTCTCTTCCTGACTTACCCAAACCGATAATTCCGCATGTTTTATCTCCAAGGTATTCGACTACATTTAACGCTCCTTCTTGATCCCACCTGTGTGCTGATTTGTCATCCCAGAAGCGTGGTAACTGCCTTGCAAGGGCAAGCATTAAAGCGATGGCGTGTTCCCCGATCATTGGAGCGCCGGCACCGCGTGAGTTGGTTATTACGACATCGGATTGAATTATTTCCGGGACCGCGTTGAACAGTCCTTCCATCCCTGCGTCCAGTGTTTGGATCCACTTGAGGGACTTAGCCTTTACGAATTGCGCATCAGTCAGATAACCGAACACGATCTCAGCTGAACCGATTTGTCGGATGATCTCGTTATCAGAGAAAGCCTCTATCAGATTAATGTCAGGATGCTCTGCTCGAAGATTCTCGTAATAAGGTATGCCGAATTCGGCTAGTAATAGTACATTCATATATTTTTCGATTATGGGACTAAAGTTTTTTCAACACTTTGACAGCTGAATCCACAAGGATATCGCCGGCATTTTGGTTGTACGGACTCGTAGTGGTTCCGTAATAACGTCGGTATTTGTCCATATTAACTATTTCAGTTAATGGGATGTTTGCGATTTCCTCATAGGGCTTTCGTGACGATATGTACCCGATGTAATGATCACAGTAACTGGCTACCCATGGTCTGTTCTCAGGGAATGCTCTTTTAATTTTTGAGCCAAGTTCATTGAAAAGTTCACCGGGGTGAGCGGAAATGCGGGTTTCACCAATACGGAAACCGCGGACGGTTACAGGGACGGGTTGGAGGTTTTGGTTTTTCGCTAGGTTAACCTCGTTATTTCCGCATCCGTATAACTCTGGGTGGTTTTCGGCAGCGTTTGCTGTAGTTGTTCCCGGAAGCCATGTATCCCCAGAATAATTGCCTAGCGTGCTAATCAGATTTTCACGGTGCTCCAGTGCTTCCGATACAGACCAACTGACCTGATGCCTTGGCAGTTCAATATTATCGGTTGCGTAACCGAGGGGTATATTTGATGAGGTCGTTACAGTGTTTGCCAACTTTACAGTTGCTGTTGCCAGTGCCTTTCCCATCGCTTCAGTGTCTTCATGTGAATGTAGATGCTCAGATGCCCTGTTTCCAAACCACCAGTCGAACGGATGAATGTCACCGGCAGCCCCCTGTATATATAGTGCGATGGAACTTTCCATTACTCGTTCGATTTCCTTTGAAGCTTCTCCTGCGAAATCTGCAGACCATTCGAGGTATTGACCGCCATCAGCCACGCCATGACATGCGAAATTCACAAGATGCGCAATGGGGGTACCGTGATCATCTTCAACGCACATGACGCCAATTTCGGTGTCAACAGATCTTTCTGGATACTGGCGATTAACAGTCCATCCGGGAAAGGATCCGTTGGCGGTTCCGATATTGGCGGGTACGGATCTGTGTAGCGCAGCCGAGACACAACCGGCAATCTGGTCAGCGAGCCAGGCTGCCCAAACAGTCCATTGTTCTGGTAGCGAAAAAATCGTATCAGGCGAGGTATGGTTGTGAGTGAAATTCAGGAGAACGCTGTCAGAATGGATCCCCGTAAGGGTCAAGATTTTTGTTTTGATGTCTTGAACGGTTTGTCCAGGAAGCCCGGCAAGTTCTAAGGAGATTACCGCGATTACCGTTTGTTCGTGCTTTAACACGACCGAACGCACATGCATTTCCGTGTGCACGCCTCTGGCATTTCCTTGCCTTAAACCCCAGTTGCCCATTGGGTAGCCTACTGGCGGCGTTATAACCGCTTTGGCTGCACCACAAAATGTACGGGATGTGTTTTTTTCAGGCGTTTCACGCAATTAAGTTTATTCCCAGTTTTTGTACGTGCCTGCTCCGGTTTGGCGTGCCATTTGAATTTGTACACCGTCCGGGTCGTAGCTGTTTGAAATAGTTCGTCCTGATTGTTCATTTTCAAAGGGCTCAAACAGAAAATCGACCCCTCCTAGAAATTCGACTTCTTTTTGGGCTTGGACAGGATCATCCACTAGAAAAGACAGATGATCGATTCCAAGAGTTTCACCGGCTTTTTGTTTGTGTAATTCGATCCGCACGGGATAGTCATGGTCCCCATTCCATAGGAATACGGTGTCACCGGCATCTACTGTTCCTTCAACCTGCATTCCAAATTTTCTGTAGTAATCTATCGACCTCCCCAGATCCTCAACAATCATGTCAATGTGGTCAACACCTAGGAATTTCATCGCCTGCTCCAAAACTTCTTTTGCATTGAAAATGACTTGAGAGTTTATTCTTTTCTATCGGTACTCGACAGTATATGAGATGTTATCTCACGTGAGTTTACAAGTGGCATTTATTCCAAATTTTTGATAATATGTTACATATATAAGTCCGTATCTTTACGCAATGGCTTGTGAATTACTAAATACATCTTTTGACTTAGGACAAACAAATGGTAGTGAACGTTGCATTTCCCTGATCTTTGCCCAAGTTTGTAAATTACTCAACAAGTTAATTCGGTGGCGATCTTGTATTGCCTCCCACTCTTTTTTAGCTTGAACACTGTTGAAAAATTTCATTGGTTTATAAAATATTGGGTTGACGCCTAATATGCTCATTCCCCACTGGGCTTTGGAAAAATTTAAGAGGTAGTTGCCACGCAGTCATCGGCGAGTAAACCTGACACAACTAAATCACATCGTGAGCGCTGGAGCGTGCGAGATCGTTTGACTGACAGCGGCCCCACTGGTGTAGCTGTCGTAAGACGAATTTTCGATCTTACACGGGTGTATTTTTGGCATATGCTCGCAGCCTGTTCATTTGCGGGTATCACGGCTGCGATTTCTGTTCTTATACCTAAGTTCCTGGGACAGGGAGTCGATGAGGCCTTTACTCTGTTCAATCAGGGTAACTACGAGAGTGCCGAAATACGTTCTATGCTACTGAACACAGCAGGCATTGTTTTGTTAGTTGCAGCACTCCGTGGTGGTACGGGCTTCATATATATGTATCTCGGAGAAACCCTAAGCCAGAGAGTAGCAAACAGGCTACGTATGTTGTTTTTCGACAAGCTTCAGATTCTCAGTTTCAGTTTCCATGACCGTGTTCATACCGGACAGCTTATGTCCAGGGGTTTGTCTGATATCGAAGGTGTGAGGATATTTGTGCAACAGGGTTTTGTTCAGGTTTTTCGTGTGTTTTTCACTGTGGCATGTGCAGCCGTATTTATGGTGCTGATTGACTGGCAACTTGCCTTGTTAAGTCTGATATTTGTCCCTTTCATGACCTATAACTCTGCAAGGCTAAGACTTCAGTTGAGAAGTGTCTGGCTGAAGATTCAGGATGCTCTGGGTGAGTTGACGACGACAATGCAGGAAAACCTTGCAGGCGTTCGGGTAGTAAGGTCGTTTTCTGCCCAAAAATATGAAGAACAAAAATTTGATGTAACCGCTAGGGAAGTAGTCGAACTCAGGATGGATGCCGCCAGGAGTCAGGCCCGTCGAGGCGGAGCGATATCGTTCACATTTATAGCTGCCTGGGCTATTGTTATTTGGTTCGGTGGACAAAAAGCAATAGACGGTAACATCACCATAGGTGAACTGACGCAATTCTTCTTTTACCTGTCTTTATTGCGTATGCCGGTGAGAATGCTGATTGGAATTATCAATGCGACTGCTAGGGCAACCTCAGCAGGTGGGCGTGTTTTCGAAGTACTGGACATTCCTTCTGAAATTCGTAGTAAAGACGGATCTGAACCCATCGAGATAACTCATGGGGTACTGCGGTTCGAAAATGTTTCTTTTTCATACGGTGATGTCAAGGCACTTAAAGAAGTGAGTTTTGAGGCCCGCAAAGATCACACCATCGGAATCGTTGGCGCTCCAGGAAGCGGGAAGAGCTCAGTGGCAAATTTGGTGCCTAGATTTTATGATCCTGATCAAGGTACCATCACGATTGATGGAACAGACATTCGGGATGTTACAGTTTCATCGGTTAGAGAATCTGTGGGATTAGTTGAGCAAGATCCGTTTTTGTTCGACGGTTCCATACGAGATAACATCAGGTATGGGGACGTTAATGCTTCCGAAGAAAAAGTTATCGCCGCTGCAACCATCGCTCAAATACACGAATTTATAGAAGGGCTTCCTGAAGGATACGACGCTGAACTTGGTGAGCGTGGAGTTGGATTATCTGGAGGCCAGAGACAACGTGTTGCCATAGCCAGAACACTTCTAACCAACTCTCCAATATTGATCTTTGACGATTCCACTTCATCAGTTGATGCTGGAACAGATGCGCGTATTAGGTTGGCTTTAAAGGAACTAACCAAAGGTCAGACTACAGTTATTATCGCTCATAGGCTCAGCTCCCTTAAGCATGCAGAAGAAATACTGGTTTTGGATAACGGGGAGGTTATAGAGCGAGGTACGCATGACGAACTCGTTCAACTTGGTGGACGATACAGTGAGCTATGGGACCTTCAGCGGGGCGACTTGGGAACTGTGGAAGAATAACGATGTTTAGATTTTTCAAAACCCGAACATCATCATCTGCAAATACTCGCGAGAGACCAGCCAATGTAGAGGAAGAACACACGACCCTGCATGAGTCTGATGAGGAGATTTTTGCTCAGTTAGACAGCACGGTGTTCAAAAGGTTTCTGTATTACGCGTCTCCGTATAAAAAGGCGATGGTTGTAGCCACCTTGGCGGTGATTGGATTCACACTCGCAAATCTTTCTTTGCCGCTTCTCATCAAGTTGGCCATAGACGGCGCGATCCAGGATGGCGATACAAATCTGCTTGCAGTGGTCGCTATCGCTCTTATTGTCGTCGCAGCCTTGTACTGGCTCACGAACATGTTGCAAAACATTCTCATAACTCGCGTAGCTTTGACAGTTCTTTATGACATTCGTGCAGACATGTTCCTTCAGTTGCAACGCTTGGCTATGTCGTTTTCTGATAAGACACCTATTGGTGCTCTCATGGCAAGGATGTTCGGTGATGTCGGAGCCCTTCAGGAAATGCTTGAGGCCTCAATAGAGATAATCGGTGATTTCCTGACCTTAATTGGGATAGTGGTTATTCTATTCATACTCGATGTCCAGCTTGCCATAGTAAGCCTAGCGATTTTGCCCATGCTGCTTTTCGTCAGGCTAGTGTGGCAACCGATTGCCAGGCGAGCGTTTCTCAGGATGCGACGTAATTCATCTATCGTCGGTGTTTATCTTGACCAGAACGTAACTGGTATCCGGGTGATTCAGGCATTAAACAGGCATCGGGAAAATCACAACATTATGGGGGGCAAAGTTCGAGATTTTTTTGGCTCCGCTGTGCGCGCATCTCGTCTCAGTGGTCTGATGTTGCCGACTGTGGAAATTATGACAGGTATTGCTCTTGCCCTTGTCTTGATTGTTGGGGGTAATCGCGTGCTGAGTGGTGCCATAGAGGTAGGAACTATGGTTGCTTTCCTGCTTTATGTGCAAAGATTTATGGAGCCGATACGTTCTCTGACCATGCAGTATGCAACGCTTCAGAGGGCTGTTGCATCTGGACATAGGATATTCGAGTTACTCGATATCCCACTCGAGATACAGGATAAGCCCGGTGCTAAGCCGATCGGTGAAGTTGAAGGGCGAGTGGAATTTAATGATGTTACATTTGGGTACAACCCTGACCGGCCTATTCTTAGGAATATTACTTTCGCTGCCCGCCCAGGTCAGACTATTGCTCTCGTTGGACCGACGGGCTCAGGCAAAACTTCTATTACAGCACTTGCACATAGATTCTACGAAGTGCAAGACGGATCTATCACTATCGATGGGCAAGATATCCGGGACGTGACTCAAGAGTCGATCGGTGAAGTTATGGGAATGGTTTTACAAGAACCATTTTTATTTTCACAGTCTGTCCTGGAAAATGTTCGCTATAACACGTCATATGCTACACGTGAAGAGGTTGTGCAATCCTGCAAGGTTATCGGAGCTCACGATTTTGTCATGGAACTCGAAGATGGATATGACACGATTCTTGAACAACGTGGTTCCAATCTGTCTGTTGGGCAAAGGCAACTATTGAGTTTTGCACGTGCGCTGGTGTCTGATCCCAAAATTCTGGTCCTAGATGAGGCGACGGCCAATATAGACAGTTATACGGAACGTGTCGTTCAGGACGCTCTTAAGAAATTACTTGAAGGGCGTACAGCCCTTGTCATAGCACATCGTTTGTCGACCATACGAAACGCGGATCGGATCGTTGTGATTCAAGATGGTGAGATTGCCGAGATCGGCACGCATGAACAATTGGTTTCAAACGGTGGTCTTTACTCCCAGTTATGGCAAACAAATTACACGTCGTTCGACGATATTGCAGGAAATGCAGATGAAATTATGGCGGCCCCTGCAGCGAGTACGTAGGATCAAAGTTACGACGTGTGCTTCGGCGATATTAAATTTTGTAACTCGGACTGGTGAGTTTACCGCTTCGCCCTAAGTAAAGCGTGATTTGCGAGATTCGAAATTGGATTTCACGTCTATCAGCACCGTGCGTCCGTCGTCGTTCAACCGTTTCGCTTTGTTCAGTGCAGGACCCATTTCTTCGGGTTTATTCACTTCGATGCCGACCCCACCCATGCCCTCAGTGATCTGCGCGTAATTGCCAACCATGTGTGAGACTCCGTATTGTTCCTGGGCAGTTGGGAATCCTCCCGGATATGTGGCCATTCCACCGTTGTTAAGTAAAACAGTCGTGATTGGAAGATTAGATTGCACAGACGCAGCGACGTCGGTGCCGGACATACCCCAGGCACCATCACCCATAAAGTTGAGGCAAAACTTGCTTGGGTCTGCAAGTTTTGCTCCGATCATTAGCGGGATTCCGAAACCAAGATGCGTTGTCTTGCCCCAACCGATGTAACTGTGGGGAGTAGTGGCGATGTAGAAGGGAACCATGCAGTCTCGTGGGCCGCCGGCATCATGTGTCACAATGCTGTTGTCATGATCGAGGTTATTGTTAATCTCGTTGATAACACGGTAGGGGTTTAAAGGGGCTTCGTCAGAATTTAACATAGGTAACCAGTCTGCCATCCATTTTTCACGAACTGCCGCTATGTGTGTCCCCACGCCAGTATCTCGACCATTTTCTCCGATCTGGGCTTTGACCTCTTCGATCAACATCTGCAGTGTGATTTTGGCATCGCCGATCAGGCCGAGATCCGATGGCGTGTCCTTGTTGACATCTTCTGTATTTATTGTGTTGTGAATGACTGTCTTTTTGCCTGAGGGAAGGGTTCTTGTATAGTTGTTGATAGTCAGGCTGGTACCGATTCCTATTACAACATCACTTTCGTTTATCCATTCATAAGCCTGCCCAGTCGTGGCGCCACTACCAGCTCCTAACGACAGAGGTAGTCGTTCATCATAAGCAGATTTGCCTTCCATTGTTGTGAAAACGGGAATGTCAGTAAGTTGGGCGAATTCAGCGAGTTCCTTTGTGGCATCTGCACTTAGGACCCCTGCCCCTGCCCATATCAATGGACGGTCTGCTTCAAGTAACGATTTTACAGCGTCTTTAACGTCGGTTTCAGAAGGAGCGGACTTGGTTGCTACGGGAGATTTATAGTCAAGAGCGTGGTCTGGAACCTCCATAGCACATACGTCCAGTGTCATTTCCACCACTACCGGTCCGCCATTGCCGTTTCTAAGTGCCTGAAATGCCCTTCGCATAACATCTTTTATTTGGGTGGGGGTATGGATTATTTCGGCCGATTTCACGACTCCCTTCCAGTTTTCATTTGCAAGAAAGTTGGGTCTCACATTCCTGCGTTCAAGTGGATATCCACCTGGAAGGACCAATATTGGCACGTTGTCACCAAAAGCTTGCGATAGGCCTCCGACAGAATTTTCGGCACCACCAGCGTGTTGCATTGCCACTACGCCAAATCTCTTACCATCACTCATTCTGCTGTAGCCATCAGCTGCCATCACCGCACCACGCTCATGTCTGAACATGACAGGACGGATCCCTATCTTTGCAGCTTCTTCTATCAGGGCGTTGCTTGGGAAGCAAGTCATTTCATTGACGCCCTCTTGCTTGAGAATTTGGGCTATGAACTCTGTTCCGTTCATTCAATAATCTCCGTGAATATTCGGGTTAGTGGCCAGGTTACAACACGAATCGCAGTCGTCTGGCGCGAAGAAATTCTAGACTTATTAATGGATTACTTCAAAGGTCGTAGGATAATTTTTGCATTCGACTGTATTTATTTACGACGTTGCCTTGTTATCCCAACCCTTCTTTTCGATGCTGTGTCTTTACAGTACTACTCGTGTGCTGAGATGTGATCAGAACTGTCGGCAACTGGTTAGAATGGCTGTGGGTTTTGGGATAAAACCTCATTTCTAAACTCTAAATATTTATTTCTACATGGGAGACCCAACATGGGTGCCACTACAGGCCCGCTAAACGAAGATCTACTCGATCAACTCAAGAAAATCGATACTCCGACCATCGCTAATGCACTCGAACTGATGGAAATTCGGCCGCGTACCGAAGGTTTTATGAGGCCGGAGATCAGATCCATATCTGCTGTCACTGAAACACACATTGGATATGCTGTGACGGGTGTAATTTCAGCCCGGCACAAGTCTCCAAATGCCCTAGAACGGAGAGATTATTATGAAGCTATAGAGGCGATACCGACACCGCGTATGGTCGTTTTACACGACCTCGATTACCCGGCAACGATTGGTTCTTACTGGGGTGAAATTCAAGGAAATATTGCCCTAGGACTCGGCTGCGTCGGTGCTGTGACTGATGGCGGTGTTCGTGATCTTAAGGAAGCAGAAGAAATGGGATTTCCTT
>VFGZ01000027.1 GCA_009392215.1 SAR202 cluster bacterium
TGGTGTATCGAGCAGTCCATTAACGAAATTAAATCCTAATCGCATCTTTATTTACCAAGTACTAGAAAGAAACAGTTACCAATATTTAATACGGATCATTCAAAAATTCTGAAGTCTGTTTTACCCACTTCAGAATGAAATACAGTACAAACTTATCAGCCAAAGTACTCAGATCCAGTTAAAGCTAATAATTCTCAAAAAGCTTACCCCAGGGGGTCTTCATAGCCTCCGCTACCCGTTTTCGCCCGATCAAAGGTAGCCAAAATTTATTGTGATAGACATTTGAAGCCAAATACGCCCACGGAGCTATACCCGAACGCAGAAGTACCCCCTCTAAAGGTTTGAGAGGGCCATGGTAAATCAACTTCTGCCCGCGCGAAGCCAAAGTGCTCTCTGTTGCGGCAAAATTCCAATTGACATCGGCTATGTCGTCACCGACAACTTCAATTTCACGGGGATTCCCAACACCAAGGCCAACTTCATGAGCTATACGGATCATGGGTATAGACATGGGATCAAGTCCCATCATCTTGGCTGCAACAGCATCTATCGCAACTTGATCAGCTGAGGCAAGAATGACATTTTTGTTATGAATCCTCATAGCGCGCGGACCGGGACCGTCTCCTGCAAACGTTCCATCCATCACGGCAAAAAGACCTGAGTGAATCTCTTTCTGAATCTGTAATAAGTCCACAAGGGTTTCGTGAATAACCGAGTGCGTCCAATGACGATACCTATGAAGCAAGCCTCCAAAAGCATTCTTCAATGCTCCTGTCATTGTGGTAAAAACGTGAGTTTTAACTGTAGGCAACTGGACTATATTCGTCCCTGGAAATACTTCAGGAATGTACAGGCCATCTTTGTAAACGTCGTCTAGCACTAACATCTTAGCGGTGGGTCTATATGGCACCCATTTTATGGGCGGGGCATCGAGTACCACATGATCAAGGCCCAGACGGTCTTCGACTAGTTGATGCTTGTTATTCTCTCGCCCCTCAATGGGATCCACAACCACAGTTCCGTTGTGGGCAGCTATCAACTTGTTGAAGCCATCACACTTAAGTTTTTGAGCAACTCCATCTATCTGCCAAGGAGCACTGGAACATGCAGGATAATAATGTTGCCAAGAAATATTGACCTTCAAAAACGTATCAATGTCCGGCGTCAGTGCTGTCTGGTAATGAGCCAAATCAAGAAGTCGTGCATAATCATTGATTACCGTCTCAGGTGTTGTATAAATAACAGCGACCTTACCCATTTTAGGTTCGGCATGCGGAATGTCGGGCTGAGTTAAAACTCGCCCCACGTCACTTATCATAGAGACCATCGATAAATCATTAACCCCCTATGGGTTTTTATACCAATAACTTCAGCGACACATGTACAACAAACAAAGATAATTACATCCCACAAGTTAACGGCACACTCACAGTGTATCTTTGGCTCAATTCAACATGCCAATGTCTGGTTCGACTGTTGTGAAACAAGATCAAAAAAACAAAATAACGAGGATCATCGATACTTGCACGCACGCTATGCCCCCTCAGTTTGCCTCTGACCGTGACAGTATCTTTCGTAAGGACCGCACTTTCAGAAGCCTTTTTGCCAACCCAAAAGCAAAACTCATCGACGCGCAAATTCTAATTGACTCCATGGACAACTCCGGTGTTGATACATCGGTATGCGCAGGCTTCGGTTGGACTGATCCAGGAGTCGCTCGTGAGTCAAATAACTACAATATTGAAGTGTCGGGCTTGCACCCAGATCGCTTAATTCCGTTCTGTAGTGTAAACCCTCTATGGGGTCAAGAAGCAGTTAGTGAGGTTCAGCGTTGCTATGAAGCCGGAGCCCGAGGAATTGGTGAACTCCACCCGGACACTCAAGGTATTTTAGATGCCGATATATCGGTACTCGCCCCGGTTCTAGACATAGCAAGGCAACTCGATATGCCCGTTCTCATTCATGCGTCCGAACCTGTTGGACACAGCTATCCCGGAAAAGGAACCGTCACACCCGAACTTTTGATGACCCTTGTAAACGCCTACCCGAACAATAAGTTAATTTTCGGGCATTTTGGAGGCGGGTTGCCCTTTTACGGTCTAATGAACGAAGTCAAATCAGCCCTATCTAATGTTTACTTCGACTCTGCTGCATTCCCATTCTTATATCGGCCGGAGATCTTCGAAGTCGTGGCAAGATCCATAGGATCCGAAAAAATATTATTTGCCAGTGACTTTCCTATTGTGAGCCAAAAACGATCATTGAAAGAGTTTAGTGCCGCAAAAATGACTGATGAACAATCACATAAAATCCTTGCAGATAACGCTGCACAATTATTTGATATTTGAAAAAATAACCCATAAATACAGTCATTTATTGAGAAAATTTCACAAATGAAAATTGCGAAAACGCCTGTTACGAGAGTATATTTAGATGCAACGACATGAATAACTCGACTCCAACAACATCTACCAACGCACCGGGCTGCGCCTGTATGTGTACGTGTACCCCCTCAGGGGTTATTGGTGTTGTAAATCACTGTACTTGTTGAACTAACCACACAGCGACACAAACGATAACTAACCCCTGCTATGAACGGGGGTTTTTTTTTGCCATGAAACTTCCCTCCGATTCATCAAACAAACCTAAACAACAATATGACCAACCTGATAAAAATAACTCTTTCCATCATCAGAAAAGCCATAAATTCTGCACAAGGCCTTGGCGTTGAAGCAGACTCAGTCAGTGCCGATCAGGCAAGCAAGTAACCTGATACAACACGCGCTATTTATATTTCGATCAGCGGAAGATAAATGCCGGCAAAACACTGGATGTTTCTGCGCGTGAATCCAACCCCTACAGAATTAGAAACTCTCCGAGAATGTGGTCGCATTGCATCCAAAGCTCGAAGCTGGGCCGGCAAAGAAATAAAACCAGGCTACCTGCTGCGCGACCTGCAAGAGGGCATGGAAACTATTATCCGAGAAGAAGGAGCAATACCCCCATTTCCAGCCCAAACAAGTCGGAATAGCATCGGAGCACATTATTGTTCGTCACCATCTGACAACACACGGTTTGAGGACAATGATCTGGTGAAGATCGATGTAGGTGCACATATCGATGGCCTCATAGTCGATAGCGGGATTTCCGTTGATCTATCCAATGACCAGAGGTGGAGTACCCTAATCGCAGCAGCTTCTGACGCCCTTGACGCTGCAATCGATATGTGCGCGCCAAACGTTGATGTGGAAGATATCGGCGAGAGAGTTCAACAAGTGATAACTAGTGCGGGCTTCAACCCAATCTTTAATCTCACTGGGCATGGCCTCGGAAAATGGACACTCCATGATAGTCCACAGATTCCAAATGCACGAATTGGACTAAAAGGTTCGCTCAAGGCTGGTTCAATTTTCGCTATCGAACCATTTGCTACATCAGGCAAAGGCTACGTTGAAGATAAAGGTAAGCCTGAAGTATTCATGTTAGAGCGAAATCCAAAACCATCTAATAAAATCGACCTCGAGACCCTGAAAACCATTCAGTCTTGGAACGGATTGCCAATAGCCCGTCGATACTTCAATCACCTGCCTAAAAAACCTCTTGAACGGACTCTAAAAGAATTAATTAAACAAGGCGCACTTCGACAGTATCCTCCACTAGTAGAAGTATCGAATGCACAAATCGGATGGAAGGAACATTCCATATACCTGGGGCCGAACGGAACCGAAGTTCTCACGGCTTAATAAGCTGATGACTTATGGACGAACAACCGACACTAGAAAACTATCCCTCCCAGTTTGTTAACCCTAAAGTGTGAAATCAAATTCAAAACCTATCCCCTGTTCTTGTGACTGTTCATAAACCAAAGATGCACAAGAAATATCCTGTTTGAAAATATGATTTAAGAACTCAGAAAATTGGTATGCACTCGGTCAGGACGCAGATTGTAGCGTGGTAAGCAAAAAACCCTAAGTTGTTTTCTGTATCACGTTTAAAGACAATGCCCCGTATCATACGTATAAAACCAAACGTGTGATGGATACAACTAACAAAAAAACTTAAATAACCAATCTCAAGAATTCGATGTGATGATCTCTAATAATCTCGACTCAAACCTGAGCATGAACTCCATTGGGTAGGTTGAATCAAGGTCAATATGAGAAATTAGGCCTCTAGCCAAAGTGGTGCAAGCCACATTTCCGGCTTCAGAATAGCAACCAAAATCTTCACAAAATTCAATCAGAAAAATCGAAAGCTCAAATATTCCCAAGAAAAGACATAATTCAGATATCGAACCTTACGCCAGTCATAAAGATTTATCAGACCGGAGATTCATCCCGCGTTCCGAAGCCACTTACGTCCCAAAGGAACCCAAAGTTTATGTTTCTCCTGACTCTAGCGAAGAAAATTACGAAAAACCCAGCGCCCGCGAAACCCCGAGCAACACGCAACGTTTGTTCATCGCAATAGAACTTCCACGCGCTATAAAACGAGAGTTCGCTGGTCTTGCAAAAAGTTTCCGTCCCCGAGAGCATGAACGTGTCAGATGGATAGATGAAGATAGTATGCATCTAACGTTAAAGTTCCTTGGCGACACGCCGATTGAACTGATCCCAAATATCATGAGCAGCTTACAAAATGCTGCAAATTCAACCGGAAAATTCTCGATCAGGATCGGACGCACAGGTTGTTTCCCGTCTTTTCGCGATCCGAGAATTTGCTGGATAGGCTTCAACGGAGAACTTCGAAGACTAGAACAACTCCAGGGTCGAGTTGAGGGAGCCATGGTTGCTCTTGGGTTCGAGCCAGGGGAACGTATTTTCAAAGCACACGTAACCACAGGTCGTACTCGCCCTGGTATACGCGGACGATTCGCTGAAGATATAGGAGTCTCCTGGCGCCATGCCCCACTTCACTCCACTGGAAAGGCCATTTCTATCAAATCCATAGCCCTTTACCGCAGCTATATACACGACAAAAAAGGCACTCTCTACCAACAACTCGGCAATTATGAACTGGGCTAAATAACAAGCGTTGAGTTAGTATTGGGTAGCCAAAGGTAATGATGGAGACAAGACTGAATCTGAAATATCCCTTCATAGCGAGCCCGATAATGGTGGGAGCGGGCATGGGACTGGAATCAACTATCACTCCTAAACCGTTCAACTGAACGTCGGTAAGCACCGGCCATTAAGCTGAACCGTTATAGCCGAACGTTACATCGGTCAACTGAGTGTCCTTTCTAGCAAATGGCCAGTTAGGAAACCAGGGTGGTACCGCGGGACCGTTTTATCTTGAAACACCCGTCCCTGAACTATAGGGACGGGCTTTGTTTTTAAGTTCAAAGCAAATGTAGAACATCAAAGATAAAAGTCCTGCTGGTACAAGGAATAGTAAACGTGGTAAGCCACTTCGAACCCGTAGATCCAAAAGTCAACTTCATAGCCAAGGAAGAAGAAATTCTCAAATGGTGGGATGAAAACGACATTCCTGCTCGGTACCGTCATCTGAACGACGATAAAGAGAAAAAATTCTCGTTCATTGATGGCCCGATTACGGCCAATAACGCTATGGGTGTTCACCATGCTTGGGGACGCACTTACAAAGATCTGTTCCTGAGATTCCGCAACATGCAAGGATACAGACAACGTTTTCAAAATGGCTTTGACGGACAAGGCTTGTGGATAGAGGTTGAAGTCGAGAAGGACATGGGCTTCAAATCAAAGCGTAATATCGAAGCTTTTGGCATAGGAAAATTCGTTGAAGAATGCCGCAACCGAGTCGATCGGTTCGCAGAGCGGATTTCCGAACAATCAAAACGTCTCGGTTATTTCATGGACTGGGACAATTCCTATCACACTAAATCAGATGAAAATAACTACACCATTTGGCACTTTTTAAAAACTTGCGACGAAAAAGGTTGGATCTATAAAGGTCGAGATGTTATGCCTTGGTGTCCTAGATGCGGCACCGGTCTTTCACAGCATGAAATTGTTACGGAGGGATATCAGGAAATCACTCACGAAAGCCCATACCTAATATTTCCACTCATTGACAAAAATCACGAAGGTGAAAATCTTCTGATATGGACCACGACTCCTTGGACGCTTGCAGCAAACGTGGCAGCGGCTGTAAACCCCGAATACACATACGCTAAGGTTGAAGATCACGGTACAGTCATGTACCTAAGTAAATCTCTTGTAACAACACTGAAAAACGATCAGGTCCTTTCTGAACAGGCTAAAGTCATCGGGGAAGTGAAAGGTTCCGATCTGGTTGGACTGCGGTACAGGGGACCATTTGATGAGCTCCCTGCACAAGCAGAAACCATAGACCAACACCGCGTATTGGCTTGGAATGAGGTCGGAGAAGACGAAGGAACCGGAATCGTTCACAACGCTCCTGGCGCCGGTGCCGAAGATTTTAAACTCGGCAACGAAAATGATCTCACGCCAATCGCTCCACTAGATCAAAACGGCATCTATAAAGAAGGATTCGGTGAATTCACGGGCAAATCAGCAGCGAATGTAAAAGACATGGTCTTCGATTCACTTAAAGAAAAATCACTACTCATAAGAGTGAATAAATACACACACCGATACCCTGTCTGCTGGAGATGCGGCACTGAGTTAGTGTTTCGATTAGTGGACGAATGGTTCATATCTATGGACGAAATACGACCAAAGATGGAAAAAGCCACTAACGAAATGAACTGGTTCCCAGAGTTCGGAAAGGCACGGGAACTCGATTGGCTCAAGAACATGCAGGATTGGATGATCTCGAAAAAACGATATTACGGTCTTACCCTTCCGATATACGAATGTAACTGCGGTAATTTTGATGTAATCGGTTCACTTGAAGAGCTTAAAAGCCGTGCTGTTGCAGGTTGGGATGAGTTCGAATCAAGCGGTGCATCACCACACCGACCTTGGGTGGATGAAGTGAAAATCAGCTGTTCAAAATGCGGAAATACGGTTGAACGAATCGAAGACGTTGGAAATGCATGGCTCGATGCGGGAATCGTTCCCTTCTCAACAATCGGATACAAAAAAGACCCTGAGTACTGGAGAGACTGGTTCCCAGCCGATTGGATCTCCGAAAGCTTCCCTGGCCAATTTCGCAATTGGTTCTATTCGTTAATCGTTATGGCGGCAGTACTTGAGGACTCTCTGCCAGCCAAGAATGTCTTCACGTACGCTTTGATGCGGGATGAGAACGGTGAAGAGATGCATAAATCCAAGGGCAACGCTATATGGTTTGAGGAAGCAGCAGAAAAAATGGGGGTTGACGTAATGCGTTGGACATTCAGCCGACATAACCCTGCCTCAAATCTCAATTTTGGTTACAAGACCGGAGATGAAGTCCGACGCCAATTCATAATTCCACTTTGGAATATTTATTCATTCTTTACTACTTACGCAAATCTCGATAATTGGACTCCATCAGAATGCGTTATTCCATCGGAGTTAAGATTTGCAGATGAGAGTAGCCCCGACGCCTATACATCATGGAACATGCCAAAAGATGAAGGCTTCTCTGACCTTGATCGCTGGATCCTTTCTGAGTTGAATCAACTAATCAGCAAAATGACGGAGAATCTAGAAAATTGGCAACTACCCTATGCAGCCGAAGGAGTTGAACAGTTCATAGAAGATCTTTCCAATTGGTACGTCAGACGATCTCGTAGACGCTTCTGGAAAACAGAAGGAGACAAAGATAAGAATGCTGCTTATTCAACACTTTATACATGCCTGACAACCCTTTCTCGCTTACTCGCACCATTTGCCCCGTTTCTAGCAGAGATGATGTACCGCAACCTTGTAGCCGATCGTGTTGATAGCTCTCCTGATTCTGTACACCTAACGTCTTGGCCTAAATCCAATAAGTCACTTATCGACGAAGACGCTATGAACCGAGGTCGCCTTGCCATTCGTCTGGCATCCCTGGGACGTTCAGCCAGGGCTCAATCACGCTTAAAAGTCCGACAGCCACTAGCTGAATTCGTGGCCGAAGTAAGGCATGATTGGGAGCACTTCGCTCTTGTGGAGATCGAACCGATTTTAAAAGAAGAACTAAACGTGAAAACAGTCCGCAATGCTAGTGAAATAGGCGGGCTTATGGGATTTGATATCAAGCCGAATTTACGGCTACTCGGGCCCAAATACGGAAAGCGCATTGGTGAAATTCGTGCCGCTCTTGAAATGGCAGATGCAAGTGAGATCGCGAAAACTTGCGAAGCAAATGAAACTATCTCCATTGGTGAATTCAAACTTGAACCAGATGAATTAATTGTCGAAAGAGTAGCGCTAGAAAACTATTCTGTTGCAACTGATGCCGGATATGCAGGAGCAGTTCTAACAATCATTTCAGACGAGTTAAAGGCGGAGGGAACCGCACGTGAGATCGTCCGCGTGATACAGAATCTCAGAAAAAGTTCCGGCTTAGAAATTTCAGATCGAATCAATCTATGGATAATGTGTTCCGATGAAGTCAGAGAATCACTAGAGGCACACTCAGACTACATCGCAACAGAAACTCTCGCGGATACTTTAGACATTGGTGCCCTTCTCAGTGACGACGCCCTGGGGGGCTCAGCCACAGAGATAATCAATATTGATGACAACACCAAAATAACTATAGCTCTCGAAAAAGTATAAATATAAAAGACCGAGTCCTAGAAGTCGCTAGGGTTAATAGACCCTGCGGTAGGATCCATCGCTGGGATCAAGCAATACACCCGAAACTTACCAAAATTACGATTCATCCAATGCAGCGGGAGTTGGATCAGGCATTCCGGGTAGAGATGATGTCCCACGAACTCGCTGCAAATTCTTAGATAAAGAACGGTTTCGCTTTGTTTGCTCTGACTGAGATAGGTAAAAAGCATAGCGAGAGGTCAGCATGGCTCCAACCAGCAAAATAATCGATGATACGTAAACAAAAATCATCAATACGATGATCGTACTTAGACCACCATAAATAGAAGTCGCTATTCCACTCACATTCCGCAAATAAAAGATAAATACCACTTTCGATATTTCAAATGCAGCAGCACCAGCCAGAGCAGTAGGCCATACATCTCGGAACCGTAGTTTCGTATTGGGAAGCCACCAATAAAGGGTAAGAAACACAGTGAACGATAAAAGCAACGGTACCAGTACAGCAGATTGACGCCACAATACCGGGTCACTAATTGGAGCATCCGGAAACAATATTGCTGATAATTCTTCAAAGAAAGTAAGCAACCCTGTTATAAAAACCGATGCAAACAAAAGAGTGGCTGCCCCGAACATCAAACCTATATCCATCAATCGCTCAGTAAGGAATGGCCGAGTTTTTTCAATACCCCAAATAACATTAATGCTTTTTCTTATGGCGCTAAATACCTGCTGAGATACCCAAAACAAGCCAACAATAGCAATAACACTCCCCACGGCTCTTCCTCTTGAAATGCTTTCAAAAAAGTTGCCCAAGAATTCATCGTCAGCTTCTGCAAGTACTGGAATCTGTATCCGAAGACCCTCGATCAACTGTTCTTCAAATCCTTCTATGCCTAAAACAACAGAAAACACCGCTATAAGTGCCAATGACAATGGAAAAAGAGCGAAAAAAGCGTAATACGCTATAGCCGCTGACATATATGGTCCATTTTTGCCAAGGAACTCATTGAAGTTACTGACAATAAATCGAGATATAAATAGGATCAGACTAGACATATCACACCATTGTGCCTATATCTCCGGAGATGTTGCAATTCAATGTTTATCCGAATTAGCGGTCTCACATCTAGGTTATTACCCATCAGTATGATCGATTGGAACGTTAAGTACTGATCATTCAAGCTCGCCATTCCGAAAGGCGTTAATGTAATTCATAGCGAAATCATCATTCCCCTGAAGCAGTTCCATCGCTAATTGAACAGATCTAGATTCTAGATCTATACTCAAAGACCGCTCTGCAGATGTGGTAATCGGGTCGACAATACCTGCATCGGCTCCCGCTTCGATTGCCAAGTACAAAAACACGTCGTTTACAAGTCGACGCTTAGGAATGCCAAAAGAGACATTACTCATACCTCCAGCAATGTGAATTTCGTCTCCAAAATCAGCCCTTATACGCGATATCGCATCTAACGCATGCCTACCATAATTGGCGTCTACAGCGATAGGAAAAAACAGGGGATCAATAAAAATATCCTCTTTGGCCATGCCCTTGGTGAGCGCCATTTCCAAAATTCTGCCTACATTCTCAACACGCTCATCAGAATCAGAAGGCATACCCACTTCATTTGAAGCCATGATTATTGCGCGAGTATCATACTTTAACGCCATATCGATAGCTTCAGGACGCTCAAGTGCTATTGAATTAAGCATTGGGCGGCCTTGAGATCCACCGTAAGCATTTAAACCGGTTTCAATAATCTCAGGATTCGATGAATCAATACTTGGAGGTACCGTAGAAACAGTTTCTACAAATTTAACGACCCACTCCATGGTCAGCTTCTGCTCGGGAAGCCGATAAGAGGATTCATCAACATTGAGGTCTAGGTAATGCGAACCAGCGTTAATTTGACGATCTACCTCATACCTTATGTAATCCTTACCTTGAGTGGATTCCTCAGACGTCCCGTTGAGGCCTTGCCACATAGCAATCATAAAATGTTTAAGATTGCCCTGTTCATATGGTTGCGTACGAGTGAAGTACTCTGGAACGATTACGAACCGCTGATCACCATTTACTTTGTACGTGACAGCTTCTGAACCATCCTCAAAAACATGACCACGTACACCACCTCGCTTAACGACACGGGTAGCGTGAATATTTTCGCCAATGACGGTAAATTGCTCCGCATTGTGAATCGCTCTTGGCATTAAAAAACCTTGAACTGATTGATTTATAACTAATGAAATAATTACTGTCGATTATAGTTCATCAACAGCATCGGATTTTTTTGCATGGTGATCTCTGCCCAAAAACGTATTACCCCAAGCAGATGTATTCTGGAGCGCACCATCTTTGAAAATTACAGGACCTTGAAGCATCCTGACCTCATCTCCATAAGGTTTCATACGATCGTAGGCTCGAATCCAAATACATTCTTTATCCAATATTTCACATTGCCCGGCTTTGGTTCCACCACATGGACCGTTGCGTTGATTCTTTACACATTGAGATTCAGGACATAGATACGCAATGTCAGGAAGTGAACAATCGCCACAATCACGGCAGTTATACATCGGTACCTTTGATACCTGTTCAGCGAGGTGGGCCAGATCTGAAAGCATCTTGTTTTTTTCGATCTGTTTGTAAACAACCCTGCCGAGCTTAAACCCTGATGAACCTTCACTAAAAATCCGATCATGAACAAACTTACCAATCCGGTATTGTGCGGGAACTCCAATACGCGATTTCGCCCTGGCATACTTAGATCTGGATGAGATGTAATCCTTGTTTATAGTGTTGGAACTAAGCCCAGGATTTTCATCAGCCTCGTAGTAGTAAAATTCGCCGGGCTGAGAAAAGATAATTTCTTTAGCAAACTCTCTCCAGTCGTCTTTACTATAGGAATCAACCAATTCCATAATCTGTTGAACACGATCAAGCGCTGGACGCCCAGATATATACACCCCCCGATAACCAATCCCCTTAAGAATGGCTATCTGCTTGGCTGCCAATTCTGAAAAAAATAAACGCCCTCGATCCTTTGACTTTGCGTGACGATTGGCAATATCTCGCAAATTATCTGAAACACATACGCCCGGCACACCCCATCTGTTGAAAAATCGTCCTGCAGGAGCCGTGAGAATAAATACTGAACCAATCATTGGAACATTTATTCCATTCGATTCAACATAATTGTGAATTTCAGAAGCTTTGCGCGAATCATAACCAATCTGTGTGACTGCAAACTTGGCCCCAGTACGAACTTTAAGCGCAAGCTTAAAGTATTGAGTCATCAACTCACCTTCAAGTTTTTTGAACGGGCTCACCACACAACCTGTAAAGAAATTTGTCTCTTCCAAGCGGTGTCCGGAACTCGACGATCCCAATGTCTTATTACGCAAGCCCTCATTCATCTGGGCCATCATCTCAATCAACCCAACTGAATCGATATCAAAAACCGGCTGCGCTTGACCTTCAAACCCGCCTACGGGGTAATCACCTGAAAGAGCTAAGACATTTGAAAAACCCTGGCTATCCAATGCCCAAAGTCGACTTTCTACGCTATTACGGTTGTAATCCTTACATGACAAGTTGATCATGACTTCGCGCCCACGTGACAACAGTTCTTGGCCAAGAACTTCTGGACGAATGTGTGGATTACCACCGGGATTATCCGTAAGTGATACAAAATCGACCCTGTCAAACTCTGCCAATGACTGAGCCGAATCCATAGTTTTTCTAGAATCCTCACCCATCAAAATTCCGCGCGATGTTTCGATTTCCACAGTAGTCAAAAATCGATCAGTGTTTTCCAGCATGGCAGAAAGGTGCTGAGATGCACTACCCGACGGTTGCAATTACTATCCCTAATTTAAAAATTTCTGGCAGGCCAATCCAGTTCAACACTTCGCGCAAAATACAGTTGGCAAGCAATGGCAAAATTTAGTCAGAAACAAATTCTGCGCTGGCATCTTGTTGATAAGTTCATAGAATCGATCCGGTAAATCATCGAATTAAAATGATAGCGCACTATTTTGCATCTAATCGTTATATGACACGGCGAGTAGAATAGGCATAGACCTCTAGGGAGCTTTACCGGATATTGATTCCGTGTAACGTTTGCGTGTAATCGAAGTGCTTAGACAAAACATGATTCTCGGTGCCGTATGAAAACCAAGCAACAGGTCGTAGTCGTCGGCTTAGGCCGATTCGGCGGCAATGTTGCACGAACCTTGTACCAACTCGGACACGATGTTCTTGCAATCGATATCAATGAAGAAAGAGTACAAACCCTGATGGGTGAGGTAACTTACCCGGTTGCTGGCGATGCAACTCAAGAAGGCGTACTCCGTGAACTGGGAGTACACAATTTCGACATTGGGATTGTAGGAATAGGTGCAAATATTGAGGCTAGCATCATGGTTAGTGTCTTATTCCAAACGATGAACTTGCCGTACATA
This sequence comes from SAR202 cluster bacterium, assembly GCA_009392215.1. Lineage (GTDB taxonomy): Bacteria > Chloroflexota > Dehalococcoidia > Lucifugimonadales > Lucifugimonadaceae > Lucifugimonas. Next base: position 13,125 of record VFGZ01000027.1, read on the forward strand.
GTCGCTCGCGCACATAGTACCCTCCACGGCAATACACTAGATCGCTTGGGTTGTCACAGGGTAATCCACGCGGAAGAAGAAATGGGTAATAGACTGGCCCACAGTCTGTTTAACCCGGATGTGGAAGAATACATGGAATTAGCCGATGCATTCGGAGTCAGCAGGATCCAGGTTCCAGACCGTTTTTGGAACATGACGCTCGATGAAGCTGGGTTCACCAGCGCTAGGGACAAGTATGGAATCGCCACTGTTGCATTGAAGCGAGGGGATGAAATCATACTTAGCCCCGATTCGGAGGAGAAATTACGTGACGGCGATGTACTGGTAGTCGCGGGGCGGGATGAATACATTAACCAGATAACAAACTAATTATTTTCGCATACTGAAGCCTATCCTTTGTTTCACCAAGACACATGCCTTTTAATCGCGTAATTGCTGTCGTAACTGACGATCCATCCGATATACACACAGTCGAAAGAGCTGCAGATGTCGTCAGGTATTATCGTGGCCACCTTTACATCATCTATGTAATCAAGGTTAAACGATCGCTACCGCTGGACGCCGAGATCAAAGAACATTTAGCACGCGGAGAACAGGTACTCAACCGTTCAGAAAGACTAGCGCGCCTCCCTCGCAACGATATCGACTGTCAGCTTCTCCAAGCAAGGGAATTAGGTCCTGCTGTCGTTCACGAAGCAGTAGTACGTGATGCCGATGCAATTGTTATAGGCACTTCATATCCAACTAATTACGGAGCTTTTTCATTGGGCAGCGATATCCCATACGTACTTGAACACGCACCTTGCGATGTGATTCTATTGCGAGAACGACCCGAAACAATTAAAACAACTACACCGACATCAACAATGGAATTTAGATCTTAATGAACATAATAATTGTAGGATCTGGAAATCTCGGCAGCTCACTAGCACAAAAAATGAGTGCTCTAGGTCACAAAGTAACCATTATTGAGAAGAATATAAGGGCTACATCTTCATTGCCACGTGGACAGATTAATTCTGGTCAAATTAGAGTAATTCACGATGACGGATCTACTGCATCCGCAATGATTGCGGCCGATATTGACAACGCAGAAGTTTTCATTGCAGCCACAGGTAAAGATTCACTCAATGGACTCACGGCCCAAAAAGCAAAAACCATCTTCGGAATCCAACATGCAATGACAGTCGTGAAAGACCAAGATGCCAAAAATCTTTATGATTCACTCGGCGTCACTACAATTAATCAAACAGCTTTGGCAAGCGATCAGCTTACAGAGTTATTAACACAAGAAAGTTAGCGGGCAATTGTATCTCGTAATCGTGGGCGGAGGTAAAGTAGGAGAACCCCTTGCATCATCTCTCATCAATGCTGGTCATGAAGTTTTCATACTCGATGATGATCATGAAACCGTAACAACTCTACAACGAGAACTCGGTATGGTAGCAGCTCTCGGCGACGCAACTTCAATTCGTGATCTGAGTGACGCAGGAGCTTCACGGGCAGATGTACTTATAGCCACTACAAATTTTGATGAAGATAATCTTGCTGCCTGCCAACTAGCACGCAACCATTTCGATATACAACGCACAATCGCGGTAGTTCACTCGCCAGAAAACGCCGAGTTATTTGAACGTTCCGGAATCGACATGGTAGTAAACGCTACAGGCTTAATACTCGCCAATCTAGCAACGACCATACCATCCCACCCCCTTATCAGACTAATGCCGATTGGAGATCATGCTAAAGAACTTGTTGCTATAAAACTTCCAGCCGGTGGTTTGCTTATTGGACGTAAACTCTCAGAAATAACACTACCTTATGGAACCGACGTAATCTCAATAATTACATCGGATGGCAAATCTAAAAAACCCGATCCAGATATTCGCATTGAATCTGAAGACGAAATAATCGCTCTGTCTCCAACGAACTCCACAGCAGAACTGTGGGTACTACTAACAGAATTAAGGTGAACATGCCTAAAACAGTAGCTTTCCTCGGGCCTGAAGGGACATATACCGACGAAGCATGTTATTTGTATGCCCCTAAAGCACGTCGCGTTCCTTTTGGATCACTCGGACTTGTAACAAGTGCACTGGAAAAAGGAAAAGTTGACGAAGCTGTGGTCCCTATTGAAAACTCACTGGGTGGTACTGTGATCGAAGTCGTTGACTATCTTGTTACCTCAACAAAAGCACGGATAAAAGGTGAAATCCTCCTTCCAATCGATCACTGCTTGATCGCGCGTCCGGGCGTGCAGTTGAGTCAGATACGGGTGGTCATGTCAAAACAAGAAGCACTGACACAATGTCGACAATTTCTGTCTGAAAAGCTGCGTTATTCAGAACAAATAGCAACTACAAGTACAGCATTAGCAGTTACTAATCTCAAAGAAGGAGATGATAGAACTGCCGCTATAGGACCAAGGAGATCCGCAGAACTTGCAGGTTTACCTATATTGGTCGGAGGTATACAAGACCGCGAAAATAATGTGACAAGGTTCGCAGTTCTCACCACTGGTGGAAAACCTGACAATGCAAGCAATAAAACATCTATCGCATTCGATTTTGACAGCCCAGATGCACCTGGCTTAGTTTATGGAGCATTAAGCCCATTCGCAGATCGTGGTATCAACCTTTTAAAAATAGAATCACGACCAACCGGTAAAGGAATGGGAAGCTATATATTTTTACTTGATTTTGAAGGACATATAAACGATCCTCATGTTCAAGAAGCAATTTCTACACTGAAAAATCACACAGCAACATTCAAAGTTTTGGGAACTTATCTGAGAGCTACAGATATATCGACAAAATAAACGTTCTGCAATCCATAATAATTACAATTCTTGATCATCTAGATCGAGGTTATTAAATGAGCCCGCATCACGCAGTTGGGATGCTGCATATCTGCCCTCACTAGCCGCGCTAGCCATTCGTTCTCGAGCTGCTGATGTGAGTTCGTCAGCCTTGTCACGCCATTCACGGCTTTGATCTAATATAAAAGCGCGAGTTTCTTCTCCTGACTTTGGAGCAAAAACCATTCCAGCTACAAACCCTCCCACAGCTCCCATCAATAATCCAAATAGGAATCCGCCACCACCATTTCTTTCGTTTTCAGCCATTACAAACCTCTAGATTAGAATTTCCCAAATCGTTGTTAAGATGAAAACCTAGTCATCTTTAGACTCACGACCACGTTTACCAAACATACGTTCTAAACCCTCAAACATCCTTAATAACCCAATCGCCCCTGCTACAGGCCGAAGAGTTAAAACTGCATCTTTAACCGCCTCCCGCGCGATAGTCAGACGATCAAAAGTAGATTCAAGGTTACCTGCAACATTTTCCATCCGATCCATAAACCTGCTAACACGTTTGTATAGCCGAATCGCCAGTATTGCGCCGAGCACCATGAGGAAAAAAGCGAACAGCAAAAACCCGATTAGGACAATATCTTTAATTTGGGTTAGCGTTTCGGCAAATGTCATCGAAAATAAGACTTAGAAAAAGTTTTTGAATTGAACCGCACGGGTCAATAAAGCTTGCCACCTCATCGTATCAATACCCAACACCAATACACAAATATAATATGTGTTTAGTTAATAAGTATTTACTTAATGATATGGTTCAGCTATAGCAAAATACTCTTTTTGTCCCGAATCAATTCATTGCTCTAAGAAATCTCTCAGCTTCTTTGAGCGTGTTGGGTGCCGAAGTTTGCGCAAGGCCTTCGCTTCGATTTGCCGAATACGCTCACGAGTGACGCCGAATTCACGCCCCACTTCCTCTAATGTTCTACTGCGACCATCTTCTAGTCCAAATCTAAGTTGAAGCACTCTCCTCTCCCTTTGACTGATGGAATCCAACACATCACCAACCTGTTCTTTCAACAGTTGATATGAGACGACATCTGAGGGAGCAGGATTGTTATTGTCTGGAATGAAATCACCTAGAAAAGAATCTGACTCTTCACCAATAGGAGTTTCTAGTGAAATAGGTTCTTGGGAGATCTTAAGAATCTCTCTTACACGATCAGCCGGCATATCCATTGCCTTGCCAATTTCTACCGATGTCGGTTCTCGGCCATGCTCCTGAACAAGTCGTCTACTAACCCGCAAAAGTTTATTAATCGTTTCAACCATGTGAACTGGAATTCGAATCGTACGAGCCTGATCTGCAATGGAACGAGTTATAGCTTGTCGAATCCACCAAGTGGCATAAGTACTAAACTTGTAGCCCTTACGGTAATCGAATTTTTCAACTGCACGAATCAGTCCTATATTGCCTTCCTGAACAAGGTCAAGCAACGACATACCACGACCTAGATATTTTTTTGCAACTGATACAACCAATCTAAGGTTTGCTTCAGAAAGATGCCGTTCAGAACGCTCCGCATTGTCAAGAATCCTAGAAAAATGGGCTGCGAACAAAAATTCATATACCTCTAATTTATCTCGATAAACTTTGGTCGCAACATTATTCGCCAGTTCATCAAGATTTGGATCTGCATTAAGAGCATCAAGTGACTCTAATGCAATTAGAGCAGAGTCAATGGAAAGATCCTTGACCATGGCTTCCGCCTGTTGCAGTTCACAGTTAAACGCATCTGACAAATAAGCCAAAAGCGTTTCATCATGAGGACCATCAATTAACTGGCGCAGTTCAGGTATCCCCAGTAACGTCCCAAGAGTCAAGTCATGTGGCAATCCAATAAAACCAGCTATTTTGATTGCAACTTCGCTTTGAGCACCTAAACGCTTGAGCAACTCAAGTGTTGTCTCAGCAGCTGTAGGAAGTTGTCCTGTAAGCTCAGCCATACCCCCTTGCACTTCAGACAGTCGCCGAGAAATTTCCATCCCTCTCGCGAGGAACCTCTCATCAGCCGCTGTGAGCAATCCGACCCGCCCAATTTCTCGCAAGTACATCCTAACTGGATCATCAGAAATTTCAGAATCTTCAACATGTGGGTTGAAATTGAGCTCAGCAAACCCTTCAGACTGTTTGGTTCCCCAAGTTTCAAGCTCGGAAGCACTAGCAGCTACGGCTGTTGACCTAATGACGTCAGACGCCGTACGTTCACCTAACTCCCCATCCTCTAATTCTTCCTCGTCAAGGTGAGTGGAAATAATGGGCACCAAGAGATCCGATGAACCCACCAAATCTTCAAGTTGTCCTTCATTATCTGTGTTTTGTGACATATTTACTGCCGCCCTGTCATCACTGTTCGAAGATTCTCATTAGGGAATATAGCTTGGTCTAATAAATCTTGTGTTTCCTGTCCCTGAATTTCCTTAAATCTTTCGGCTTCTAATTGTTTTATCAGTCTGAAATGACGTTCTTTCAAACGCATGATGCATTGAGTGATATCGTCTACATGTCTAGCCTGATTCGAAGGAGGAAGTTTACGATCACGCAATTTTTGGGCTTTCTCCGTTAAATCTTGACCCAATTCATCAATATTTTCACCGAGTTTAGATAACTCCCTCCACGCAGTAAACAAAGCTCTATTATCGGATTCATGGAAATATTCATCGGGCATCTCCAGGGCGTACTCGCGTAGATCATCAATCTGCATAACAAGAGATAACATATGCTCTTCTAGTGAATCACCCTGTACCAGAGCCGCATCAACTTGGCTTGGTGAAATTGAACCGGGTTCACTACCCACGTTGCCAGGCCGGAGAATGTTTGTTCTTACATCTGGCTTATCGACTAAGGTCTTTAGCCTTTCGCGTGTGACGCCAACCAATTTAGCGATCATTGACCAGTAGCGCTCTTGATCATAGAAATTAGTTCTGTAAACGATCGGCGCAACACTATTCGCAAACTTCCTTTTCCCCTCACCAGATGACAGATCATAAAGCTTTGACTTTGCAATTATTAAATAATCTAGTAACGGCTCGGCTTCAGACAAAGATTCACGCCACTGATCAGGATTAGCTCGAATAGCCTCATCAGGATCTTTTCCGCCCACAGACCTTGCAACCTTAACCTCGATTCCACGTATCGCTCCTACACTTATTCCTTCCGTAACAGATTCAAGTGCACGCATGGTTGCAGTCTCACCAGCAGAATCAGAATCAAGGCAAAGAACAATTGTCCCCACTTTTTCACCCGACGAAGCATGGCGAGCCAATGTGCCAAGATGATGTTGAGTCACCGCTGTCCCCATGGATGCAACAACGTTGGTAAATCCGTGCTCATGGGCTGCAATCACATCCATATAGCCCTCGACTACAATCGCTTCATTCATAGAACGAATTGACTCATCAGCCCAGTTCAAACCGTAAAGAATCGAAGACTTATCAAAAACATCAGTTTGAGGAGTATTCAAATACTTAGGATCTGATCCATCAAGTGTGCGGGCACCAAATCCGACAATACGATCCCGACTGTCACGTATTTCAATAGTCAAGCGACCAATGAACATGTCTCGCCATTCGCCATCACTTTTCCGCGACACAAGACCTGCATCGCGAGCGGTTCGTCCCTGAACGTTCCTAGTTCGCAAATGACCTGAAAGCGTTTCAATACCTCTCGGAGCAAATCCGAGACCCCTACGTGCAGCCGCCTCTATATCAATACCGCGATCAAGGAGATACTCCCGAACTGTGTCGCCAACGGGAGCCTTAAGTCTGGAAAAAAAGTAATCAGCAGCAATGTCGTTAGCATCCAAAAGTTTGGTAACTGGTTGCTTCGAAACATTTTTTCCGAAAACTTCTCGTTTGATGCCAGCACGATCTGCTAAGTTTTCCAATGCCTGAGCAAACGACATGTTCTCCCGCTTCATCACAAACGAAATGACATCCCCACCCTCAGAACATGATCCAAAGCAACGCCAACTCCCACTATCTGGGTATATAACGAAAGATGGAGTACGTTCAGCATGAAACGGGCAAAGGGCTTTTGGTGGTCGCGACGAAACGTCCAAGTCAACATAATCTGAAATAACTTGAATAATATCGGATCGGCTTTTTACCTCATCAACTAAAGCCATATCTACCAGTCTCTGACAATCCTAGAGCATGCCACTTGGAAACAAAATCATCGATGGAACCAACAGAAAATCCCACACGCAATCAGGTAGCCCAAATGGATAGGATGAGTATACGCAAACTAATCACTGACGATGCTCCCCAGTGGGCAATTATTGGCGAATTTCAAATTCTGCCCTGAAACACCCCGTCACTCAATCCTGGCTTAATCTGTTCGGCTATTATCAAGGCATAGTTATCAGTCATCCCACAGACATAGTCAGCCGCAGCGCGCTCAGAAGATCCAGATATGTCACGCAACCAATCAGGCATTAAGTCAGGATTAGACTTGAAATGCTCAAATAACACGCCAACAATCGCCGCCGCTTTTCGCCCTTCCATAGACGCACTAATTGGGTGATAAAAGTTTTCAAACATGAAAACACGTAGATCCGTGACTATTTTCCCTAACTCAGGCGACATACGTATCCACGGTTTTTCATCATCTGGAAGATCTACTTCTCCAGAACAATCCCAAGATGATTCAATGACATTTTCTATGACAGTGCTCACACGTTGAGAATGACGTACACCCAATGCGCCCACGGCTTCGCTGGGTAGATCTTCAAGTCGAATAAAGTTTGATCGCAGCGCGTCCAAAATATCATGAGCAAGATAAGCTAACGCATCTGAAATTCGTACAATTTGGGCTTCCAATGAGAGATTCCCCACTGCATCACGTGACAAAAATTTCCCCTCGGGCTTCGAATGATGTCTGATGCCTTCTATAACATCTTCAGTGAGATTCAACCCTTTACCATCTTTCTCGAGTTGGGTAATGAGCCTTACAGAGTGCCTACTATGATGAAAACCACCACTCAAAACTTGATTTAACACACTCTCACCAATATGACCAAACGGGGTATGCCCAAGATCATGACCAAGACCAATAGCTTCGACTAAGTCTTCATTAAGATTCAATCCACGCGCTATAGAACGACCAACCTGAGATACCTCAATAACATGAGTGAGGCGAGTGGTGAAATGGTCTCCCTGAGGCGCAACGAACACCTGACTTTTATGCTTGAGACGTCTGAACGAATTCGCATGAATAACCCGATCACGATCGCGTTGAAACTCCGTGCGCGTTGCTGAAGGCAACTCTGTGATCTGACGAACTGCACCCATTGATCGAGTTGCATATGATGACAAGGACTCTTCTTTGCGTTCGAGCCTTCGACGAACCGAATTAAGATCGATCTGCATATCTTTCGGAATCATAATTATCTAAATACAGACTATATGCAAAGGTTAATAGGATCACCTATCGTGTGCTGGATCTTCATGCAATTTTCTAATCTTTGGCTGCGTTAACGAGATAGTAATTATCATGGTCAAAAGGATCAATGGTCCAACCATCATCCCGCCTCTAAGACCAATTAAACTCATCAGAACACCCGTCCATAATCCACCAAGTAGTCCAATGCTCTGTGAGATGGCAAACACACCCATAACACGACCGCGGATATCTTCGGGAACACGTAGTTGAACCGCGACAATCAAGGAAATATTAAAAAGACCATTTCCAAAGTGCGCCATCGCAGCCAGCACCATCGCTATTACAATCGAAGGTGAATTAGAAACTGCCAACATGATGCCAGAAAATGAAGCGGCCCCACCTAGAATCATCCAACCCATATATCGACCGGAAGAAACTTTTCCTGCAACCAAAATCCCACTAAAAGCCCCTATACCCGCAGAAGAAAACATAAATCCCACTTCTCTGGCTCCTCCGCCGAATAGATCAACATACGCCGGCAACATCCCGATCCATCCGAATACCATCAACATGTTCGTGAAAGCTAAGATCATAAAAACAAATAAAACTCTATTCCTGAATATGAACCCAAATCCTGTGCCCAGATCTCGTAGCACGCTACGATGAAATGAAGACGCTCCACGCCTTGGCAAAATTAAAGTTGCAACAAACATGGCGAGCCAGCCCATTGAAGCCACAAAAAAGCCCACATGTGTACCAAGCGCGGCAATCAATAACCCTCCGAGTGTCGGAGCCACTACCGATGCTGATGCGATGAGTGATCCATTAATTGTCACTGCACTTTTAATCGCTGACGCAGGTACGAGAGACGGGAAATAAGCCTGTCGAGAAGGCTGGTCGGCACCAGCCACAAACCCAGAAATCAAAGAAAACGAAAACACGTGCCAAGTCTGAACTGTGTTGGTTATATCAAGAATTCCCAGAACAACCAGAAGCAACGCCCCGATCAGCGATGACCCTCCAAGAAGGAATTTCGCTTCATATCGATCAGCAAGCACCCCGCCAAAGATGTTAACCAACACCATTGGTATAGCTGTAGCAGCCGCAACTCCACCCAAACTCAGGGTAGAACCTGTCAACTCCCACATCAGTAGACCTTGAGCCACCGCCCCTAAGCGCAGCGCATTCATCGCCAATATTGTGCCAACAAAATAAATCCTGAATGCTCGAACAGCCAATGCACTTATGGGGCGATCGACCGCCTCCGCACCAGGTACGTTGGACGGATCAAAGCCAATATCAGGATTACTCACGCTTTTTCCAGGTCGGTACCATCGAGATTCCGGATAACAGGTTGCGTAATGCCAATTATCAAGAAAATCGAAGCGAGAATTAATGCCCCTAGCGCAACTGCAATGCGCTCATCGTAAATTGATGCAACTACTCCACCCATGACACCCCCAAGCGGGATGAAGCTAAATGTAATCGTATAAATACCCATTACACGTCCTCGCATATGCTCGGGCACTCGTAACTGTAAAACAGTCATTGCGACAACAAAGAAAATAGTGTTTGCTAGGCCACCTATGAATAAGAATCCGATGGCCACATAAAACGATCTGGCAAATGCGAAAGCGATAACAGCACCAGCAAAAACAATAGATCCGCCGAGCATGATATACCCAATACTGGATTTACCTCTTATACGACCCACCACAAACGTGCCGGTAAGAGCGCCTAGGCCTAGTGCTGACAACATGATTCCATATCCGTCGGCTTCTCTTCCAAACCGTTTAGCGAAAAATGGCATTAACTGTAAGTACTGCATACCGAAAAAATGAGTCGCATAGGTAAGTCCTATCAAAAGAACAAAATCATGCCTTGAGCGGATAAAACGTACACCTTCAACGATATCGCTTATTACATTCCGAGCCTTATCCGAAGGAGGCGAACTAATCTTTAAGGAAATCATCACCAAAAGCATACTGGCCCAACCAACGACCCCCACAAAGAAAACCGATTCTGTCCCACCATATCTGATGATAAATCCTCCGATAACGGGCGTTACCAGGCGGCTGAATTGCCACATAACGGTACCTAGGACCACGGCACTCGTCATATGCTTACGTTCAATCAAAAGCGGAAAATAGGAACTGCGTACCGGACCATCAAAACCCATTACAAGTCCCTGAATCGCAGCAATAACAACAACATGCCAAATCATCACTAAGCCAGTTGCGTCCAGTATGGCAAGCAACATCAACAGCGCAGTAGACGCCGCAGAAACACCTATAATCAACTTTCGACGATCAAA